>NZ_JBSFKF010000001.1:0-569724 GCF_053598415.1 Kitasatospora sp. NPDC001132
CCCCGGGGGCCGGACAGGGACCACCGGAGTGACCCACGAGGGCCCGTGCCGCGCAACCGCGCGACACGGGCCCTCGCCCCGTTCCCGACCGGCCGGGACGCAGCCGTCCGGGCGCATCATGCTCTACTGCCGGCATTCGCCGACCGCCGGCGAACCGGTGGCCGGCTCGCAGCATCCCCGCCGGCTGCCGCAAGCGCCCCGCTCGGGGCGCCGGGATGCCATGACATCAAAACGTAACGCTTCCGTGAAAAGTCGTCAGGCGTAAAGCCTTCCCCAACTCCTGTTCAATCTGGCATGTTTCCTTCAAATCCCGCGCGATCCCCCTCACGCACGGGTCGAATCGGAGGACACGTGTCACCCCTGATATCCCGGCGGCTCGGCCGCCCGGCCGCGGCCCTCGCCGTACTCTCGGCCATGGCGCTCGCCACCCCCACCGCGTTCGCGACCGCCGCCACCGCGACCACCACCCCCACCGTCCCCGGCGCGGTCTCCGCACCCGGCGCCCAAGCGTCCGGAGCCCAAGCGTCCGGCGCCCAGGCCCCCGGCGCCCAGACCCCCGCCGTCGCGGGCACCGCGGCCGGTTGGGCCGTCGGCACCCGCGCCTACCTGGTGATCAGCGCCCCGGCCGACGTCGCCGCCGCCAAGGCCGCCGTCGCGGCCAAGGGCGGTACCGTCTTCGCGAGTTACGACCAGATCGGCGTCATCGTCGCCCACTCCACCAGCACCGGCTTCGCCGCCGCGCTGCGGACGGTCACCGGCATCCAGCAGGTCGGCGCGACCCGCACCTCCGACGTGCCGGCCGATGCCTACAGCCCGGCCCTGCCCGCCAACCCCGCCCAGGCGGTCACCACGCTCACCGAGTCCAACCGCTGGGACATGACCCAGATCAAGGCCGACCAGGCCTGGAACGTCACCACCGGCTCGCCGTCCGTCAAGGTCGGCGTGCTCGACACCGGCGTGGACGACCAGCACCAGGACCTCGCGCCGAACTTCGACGCCGCCGACTCGGTCTCCTGCGCCTACGGCAAGCCCGACACCCGCAGCGGCGCCTGGCGCGACGTGGACACCCACGGCACCCACGTCGCCGGCACCATCGCGGCCGCGAAGAACGGCAAGGGCGTCATCGGCGTCGCGCCGGGCGTGAAGATCGCCTCGGTCCGGATCGCCGAGCCGACCAGCACCCTCTTCTTCGCCGAGAACACCGTCTGCGGCTTCGTCTGGGCAGGTGACCACGGCTTCAAGGTCACCAACAACAGCTACTACACCGACCCGTGGCAGTTCAACTGCCCGAACGACCTCGACCAGGCGGCCCTCATCGAGGGCGTCAAGCGCGCCCAGGAGTACGCCGAGGGCAAGGGCTCGCTGCAGGTCGCGGCGGCCGGCAACTCCAACTACGACCTGGCCAACAAGACCACCGACACCGCGAGCCCGAACGACTCCACCCCGACCACCCGGACCATCAGCAACGCCTGCCTCGACATCCCCACCGAACTCCCCGGCGTGGTGACCGTCGCTGCCACGGGCAGCGGCAGCGGCAAGGCCTCCTACTCCAACTTCGGCCGGGGCGTCATCGACGTCGCTGCGCCCGGCGGCGACGGCGCCACCGGCGTCTACTCGACCCTGCCCGGCGGCAAGTACGGCACCAAGAGCGGCACTTCGATGGCCTCCCCGCACGTCACCGGCGTCGCCGCGCTGATCGCCAGCGCCGACCCGACGCTCACCCCGGCCGACATCCGTGCCCGCCTCGCGAGCCAGGCCAACGACCTGGCCTGCCCCGCCTCCGACAGCCGCTGCACCGGCACCACCGCCAACAACGGCTTCTTCGGCGAGGGCCAGGTCGACGCGCTGAAGGCCGTCGGCGGCGCCACCCCGCCCACCGGCACGTACTTCGAGAACACCGCCGACGTGGCGATCCCCGACAACACCACGGTGGAGAGCCCGATCACCGTCACCGGCGTCACCGGCAACGCGCCCGCGACGCTCAAGGTCGGCGTGGACATCAAGCACACCTATCGAGGTGACCTCGTCCTCTCCCTCGTCGCCCCGAACGGCACGGTCTACCTCCTGGAGGACTTCGTCGACAGCGACAGCACCGACAACGTCGCCAAGGCCTACACCGTCAACGCCGCCGCGAGCGCGGCGAACGGCACCTGGAAGCTCCGGGTGAAGGACGGCGCCGCCGGCGACACCGGCACGATCGACGCCTGGAACCTCACCTTCTGAACCGCCTGAACCGTCTGAACCTTCTGAACCATGCGAACCGTCCCGGCCGCCCGACGCCCCACGGCGTCGGGCGGCCGGTGCCGCGAGCGGGACGCCGACGGCCACCTGGGTGGCGTACCCGGCGACGCCGCGTCGAGTCAGCGCGTTTCAGCGCGTTTCAGCGGGTCCCCACGTCCAGCGTCCAGTAGTGCTGGAACTCGGTGCTGCCCGTCGGCCGGGCCTGGTGGTAGTAGCCCACGCCGGCTTCCAGGGCCGCGCAGTTGAGGATGAGGTTGCGGTGCGCCCAGTGCCATGTCGAGTCCCGCTGCATCCAGTACTCCACGGCCTGGGCGGGACTGGGGGCGGGCTCGGGCTGCCCCTGCTGGAAGTAGACGTTCTCCCCGCGGTAGGTGTGGTAGCCCGCGAGGTCCATGGGTTCGCCGTCGTCCCACACCAGTTTCCCGTCGGGCCCCCGATGCATGTTCGTGTCCAGCTGGACCTGGGCGCTGGGAACGGTGGACAGGTAACTGCTGTGGTCGTACGCGGTGTTCCTGAGCTGCTGGGAGAACTGGAAGGGGCTGGGGCAGGCGCTCGTCTTCGCCTCTCCCTGCGGGTCCGGTTCGAGAAGGGGGTACAACTCCGGGTGGGTCCGTGCCCGGTTGACGAGGTCGAAGAGCTCCTGCTCCAGCGGATCCGGCGCGGGAGCGGCGCCCGAGGTGATCTGTCCGATCATGCCGCTGAAGTACTCGGCGAACCACAGGTTCCCGTCCGGTCCGGACGCGATGGCGTACGGGTGGCCGTCCGCGGTGGGCAGCGGGTACTCGGTGACGGATCCCGTCGAGGTGATGCGCCCGATCCGGTTGCCCGTGGACTCGGTGAACCACATGTTCCCGTCGGAGCCGAACGCGATGGCGTACGGGGAACTGCCCGGGTTGGGCAGTGGGTGTTCGGTGACGGATCCCTTCGATGTGATCCGCCCGATCCGGTCGGCCCTGGACTCGGTGAACCACAGGCTTCCGTCCGGGGCGGCCGCGATGCCGGTCGGCCCGCTGTCGGGGGTCGGCAGGGAGAATTCGGTGACGGATCCCGTCGGGGTGATCTGCCCGATCGTGCCACTCCAGTAGTCGGTGAACCAGAGGTTTCCGCCCGGTCCCGCCACGATCCCCAGCGGGCGACCGCCCTCGGTGGGCAGGGTGAATTCGGCGATGTCCCCGGCCGGGGTGATGCGCCCGATCGTGCCGTCCCAGTACTCGGTGAACCAGAGATTGCCGTCGGGCCCGGCCGTGATGCCGAACGGGAAGGCATCCGAATGGGGCACGCGGAATTCGGCGATGTCCCCGGCCGGGGTGATCCGCCCGACCGCACCGCCGAAGTACTCGGTGAACCACAGGTTGCCGTCGAGCCCGGCCGTGATGCCGAACGGGAGGCTGACCGGGGTGGGCAGCGGGTACTCGGTGACGGATCCCGTCGGGGTGATCCGTCCGATGCGGCTGCCGGTGGACTCGGTGAACCACAGGTTGCCGTCCGGCCCGGCCGCGATCCCGAGCGGATGGCTGTTCTGTACGGGCAAGGGGTATTCGGTGATGGACCCGCCCGGGGTGATCTGCCCGATCACACCGTTGTCGTATTCGCTGAACCACAGGTTGCCGTCCGGCCCCACGACGATCCCGGTCGGCCCGCTGTCCGCGGGGGGCAGATGGAATTCGGTGACGGACCCGTCCGGGGTGATCTGCCCGATCTTGCCGCTGAGGTACTCGGTGAACCACAGGTTCCCGTCCGGTCCCGCCACGATCCCCGAGGGCTGGCCGCCCGCGGTGAGCACGGGGTGCTCGGCGATGTCCCCGCCCAGGGTGATCCGTCCGATCTGGTTCCCGGCGCCCTCGACGAACCACAGGTTGCCGTCCGGCCCTGCCGTGATGTCCCACGGGGAGCTGTCCGAGGTGGGGACGGGGTGTTCCGTGATGTTCCCGCCGGTGGTGATCCGTCCGATCCGGTTGCCGGTGGACTCGACGAACCACAGGCTCCCGTCCGGCCCGGCCGTGATCCCCGTCGGGCCGCTGCCCGCGTCGGTCAGCGGGTGTTCGGTGATGGACCCGTCCGGGGTGATCTGCCCGATCACACCGTTGTTGTACTCGGTGAACCACACGTTGCCGTCCGGCCCGGCCGTGATGCCCCACGGGAAGCTGTTCGGGCCGGGGACGCGGTACTCGGTGACGGCACCGGCCGGGGTGATCCGTCCGATCATGCCGCCGTCGTACTCGGTGAACCACAGGTTCCCGTCCGGGCCGGCCGTGATCCCGGTCGGCCCGCCGTCCGGAGTGGGCAGGGGGTACTCGGTGACGGCCCCACCCGGGGTGATCCGCCCGACCAACCCCCGGTCGTACTCGGTGAACCACAGATTGCCGTCCGGCCCGACCGCCAGGTCCCAGGGGTAGGAGGAGCTGCCCGGGGTGGACAGGGCGTACTCCGTGACGACCCCGGGGAGCGCCGCGGCCGGCGCGCCCGCCCGGAAGGAGTGCGGCAGACGACCTCGACGAAGGCCGCGCAGGGTGAAGGGTGTGGGTGTGGGCATGGGAAAACCTCATCCGCGTCCAATGCGGCACCGGCCCCGGTACGGGGACGTCGGCGCGGCGCAAGTGGCCGAGTGGCCGAGTGGCCGGGTAACCGAGTGGCCGAGTGGTCGAGCAACCGGGTAACCGAGTGGCCGAGCCGGGCTCGGTGCCGAACGGCGGGGCCGATCCGGGACGAGCCGTTCGTGGTCGCATCCCCGGCCCGCCCCGCGTGCCCCCTGCCCGCACCGTGTGCGGCGAGCACGGCGGGGATCGACACCCGTCCTGCTTCCGCTTTCAGCCTGTTACCCCGTGTGGGTGATCGCAACTTGCGCGTTCCCGGGGCCGCTGAACGGAGCCCCGAGCGCACTCGATGAGGAAGCCGAAGTGCCGCGGCGAGCAGGTCCGGTCGCCACCGGCGCGTCGTGCGGCGTCCGCCGGCCCGGATGGTGAACGTGATCTGTCGAGGCCGACGTGGAGGTGGCGATGAGAGTTGTGTTCGTGCACGGGGCGTGCGTTCGGGACGGGTCGTGGTGGTGGCACCGCACCGCCGGGCTGCTGCGGGAACGGGGAGTGCCCAGCGCGGCCCCGGCGCTGCCCAGCTGCGGTGAGACGGGCGTGCCCGGCGGCCTCGGCGGGCCGGGTCTCCCGGAGGACGTCGCCGCGGTGCGGGAGATGCTGAGGGCGAGCGACGAGCCGACCGTCGTGGTCGCCCACAGCTACGGCGGTATCGTCACCGCCGAAGCCGCCGCAGGAGTCGGGTCGGTGCGCCACCTGCTGCTGGTCTCCAGCTACCTGCCCGAGGTCGGGCAGAGCCTGTCGCAGTTCGGCGACGGCCACCCCGCCCCCTACCTCGACGTCGACCCCGACAGCGGCACGTTCGGGGTCCGCCCGGAGTCGCTCGCGGGCACCTTCCTGCAGGACT
Organism: Kitasatospora sp. NPDC001132; assembly: GCF_053598415.1. Lineage (NCBI taxonomy): Bacteria > Bacillati > Actinomycetota > Actinomycetes > Kitasatosporales > Streptomycetaceae > Kitasatospora > Kitasatospora sp. NPDC001132. The sequence continues at coordinate 5,677 of NZ_JBSFKF010000001.1, forward strand.
GCGACCCGGAGGTCCAGGAGCAGGCGGCCGACCACCTCGCCCGGCAGAGTCTCCAGGCGACCGGGCAGCCGGTCGGCGCGGCCGCATGGCGGCAACTGCCCTCCACCTACCTCGTCTGCGCTCAGGACCGGGGCACCCCGCCGCGGCTGCAACGCGAGTTCGCCCGCCGCGCCGGCCGCGTCGTCGAGCTCGATGCCGGCCACCACCCGTTCCTGTCCCAGCCCGCGGCGGTCCGGGACCTGCTGCTGAGCCTGTGACGACAGCCGTGGGGGAGAACCGGGCCGGCGATCGGAGGAAGAAACCGGAGGAGGCCAGTCTCGGCGGCCGTTGGGTCGGTTGCGGGACCCTGCGTGCCCGAGGGCACGCCGGTGCTCCGGCCGGTCCGCGGTGGCTTGCCAAGCTCGGGGCGGTGTCTCGGCGGACGTGGTGAGCGAGGTTGTGAGCGAGGTGGCGAGCGTGGTCGAGGTCTGGGTCGGGGAGTCGTCGGGGCTCCGCGAGCACGCGACCGGGGCCGTCAAGGCGTTCGTCAGGCAGTATGGGCGATGTCCCCCGAAGCCGTTGCGAGAACACCCACGACGAGGACGAGTTGCTGACGTTCCATGACTTCCCGGCCGAGTGCCGGGCCCACCCGCGCTCGACCCGTCCGATCGGGTCGACGTTCGCCGGTGCGGGCCGCCCGGCCGTGGCGGCCCCGGCGGTGGCGGCATGAACAGGCCGACCAACGGGGCACTGCACCACGTCGAGATCTGGGTGCCGGACCTGGAGCGGGCCGTCGTCTCCTTCGGCTGGCTGTTGGAGGCCCTGGGCTACACGCTCTTCCAGAGCTGGAGCAACGGCCGCAGTTGGAAGCTCGGAGCGACGTACCTGGTCTTCGAGCAGTCTCCCGCCCTCACCGCCGGCCGGCACGACCGGTGCCGGCCCGGGCTGAACCATCTGGCGTTCCACGTCGAAGACCACCACACCGTGGAGGCACTGGCCGCCGAGGCGCCGCGGCACGGCTGGAACCTGATGTTCCCCGACCGCCACCCGCACGCCGGCGGCGAACAGAGCTACGCCGCCTACCTGGAGAACACCGACGGCTTCGAGGTCGAACTCGTCGCCGTCAACCCGCACGAACCGGACTGACGACGATCACCCCAGCCACAGGTCCGGACGACAGGCCCCGCCTCCCCGGGCCGGCTCTCCTGCCCGGTCCCCGTCCGGGGGCTTGCACGCGCGGCCGGAGGCGGCGCCTGGTACCCGGTGTCGAAGGACGGAACCACGGTGCAGTTGTGGGAGCTTGCGACACCGGGACGAGCCACGACACCGGCTCCGCACGCCCGGCAGCGGTCGTCCACGGCTCGCGGCCGTTCTTGACGAAGCCGCACGCGTGGCGGGTCTGCTCCCCTATCGTCGGGTGGCATGGGGAGCTTGGGGGACGGCGGGTTCGGCGGTGCGGTGCCCTACTCGGGCGTGCCGCCGGTGTTCGAGGACCGGACGCCGGACGCGTGCGTCGTGGTGCCGGGCATCATGGGCAGCGTCCTGGAGGACGCCGCGACGGGCCGCCCGCTGTGGGGTGTGGACCTCGGGATGCTGACGGGTGCGTCGGCCGGTGAGGGGCTGTTCGGTGCGCTGCGGGCGGACGAGTCGGAGCGGGCCGCCGACGCGGACACCTTCCGGCGGGCGCCGCTGACCCGCGTTCGGGCGACCGGGCTGCTGGCGAAGCCGTGGTGGCTGCCCGTCCTGGAGGGCCTGGACCCCTACGGCGAGGCCGTCAAGAGCCTGCGGCAGGTCACGCTGGCGCCGGAGGCGGTGGCGCCGTTCCCGTACGACTGGCGCCTCACCGTCGCCTACAACGGGGCGGTGCTCGCCCGCGCGGCCCGCGCGCACCTGACCGGTTGGCGGGAGCGGGTCGCCGCCCGGCCCGAGTGGCGGGCCGCCGGTGGGCGGCAGCCGCGGCTGCTGTTCGCCGCGCACTCGATGGGCGGGCTGGTGGTGCGGGCCGCGATGGAGCAGGACCCCGAACTCGCGGCCGACACCCGGGCGGTGGTCACCGTCGGGACCCCGTTCCTCGGATCCGTGAAGTCCGTCCTCACCCTCAACCTCCTGCACGCCGGGGCGAAACCGGCCAGGCTGCTGCGACAGGTGCAGGCGATGGCGGCGACCCTGCCGGGCGTCCATGACCTGCTGCCCGGCTACCGCTGCCTGGACCGCGGACTGGACGTCGACCGCCTCACCCCCTCCGATGTCGCCCGGCTCGGCGGCGACGAACACCTGGCCGCCCGCTCGCTCGACGAGCACACCCGCCGCTGGGAGCACCCGTTCGCGATGCCCGGGCACCGCGCGATCGTCGGCGAGGCGCAGGCCACCGTGCAGACCCTCGACGAACAGCAGCGCGCCGGGCAGGCGGTCGCCGTCGGACGGCACCACTCCTTCGACGCCGGCGAGGACGGCGAACTCGTCCGCGACCCGGCCACCGGCATCCCCGCCCGCCGAGACTCCCGCGGCGACGGCACCGTCCACACGCCGTCCGCCCAGGCCGGCGGCACCGAGGCTCGCACCTACGTCTTCGGCCAGCACGGCACCCTGATGCGCCACGACGACGTCCTGCGCCAGCTCCGCAACATCGCGCTGGAACGCCCCCAGGGGCCTCGCCTCTCCGGCACCAGCGCCGGGCCGGGCCTGGAGACCCCGCAGCTCGGCGGGACGTTCGGGCAGCCGCTCACCCTCCACGCGACCGGCCTCGACACCCCGGCCAGGGGGAGCCTCACCGTCCGCAGCGCCACCACCGGCCGCATGGGCCACCCCCTCACCCTCCGCCGCGACCCCGACCGCACGGACGGCGCCCTCGCCGCCCGCTTCACCGCCGACGCGCCCGACCTGTACCGCGTGACCCTGGACGTCGAGGACCACGTACCGATCACCCAGCTCGTCCTCGTCAGCCCACCCGACGCCTGAGCCGCAAACCCCGCCCGACGCCCGACCCCGCCCGACGCCTGAATCGGAAACCCCGCCTTGGCCACACCCGTCGGCACCGACCGGAACCCGACCGAACCGCCCCCCGAGGGCGGCGGGATCGAGCTGTTCCCGGTGAACTTCACCGCCTACCGGCAGCACCCCGCCCTGGACACCGAGGCCCACGTCCGGGCGATCGCCGACCTGCTCGCCCCCTATGGTCCGCGCGTCAACAGCTGGACCACCCCCGAGGACGAACGGGACCGGCAGGCCGTCGAGGACCGGCTCGGCGAGTGGAAGCGGCCCGCCGCCTCCCGCGGCGGCAACACGGTGCTCTACTGGGTCGGCCACGGCAGCGCCGAACACCTCGCCCATCACCGCACCCCGGCCCCCATCGACGACGGGATCTCCCCGGAGGAGGTCGCCCGCGCCATCGGCAGCCGCCAGATCCACCCCGAGAACGAGGACAGTTGGGCGATCGTCGTCATCGACGCCTGCTTCTCCCGGGACTTCGCCCAGGAGGTGCACCGGATCCTCCTCGACAGGAAGTACCGCGACGCCGGCCGCTACCTGCTGCTGTCCACCGCGGCCGAGGGCTACACCGAACTCGGCGCCTTCACCGGCGCCCTCCGCCGCGTCCTGACCGTCACCTTCCGCGGGAAGCCCGACATCGGCCTCGCCGAACTGGGTGTCGAACTCAACCGCGAACTCCGCGGCGGCTACCGCGGCGACCGGGCCGTGCCCGGCGACCGGCTGGTGCGGCTCACCCCCGATGCCGCCACCTCCGTGTCCGCGCCGCTGGACCAGCTCGCCGAACTCCAGGCCGTCATCGACCGGTTGCCCACCGACGAGCAACGCCACTTCCTCCCCAAGGCGTCCGGCGCCGAACTCGGCGAACTCGCCTGGTACTTCCACGGACGCACCGAGGAACGCGACCACATCCTGCGCTGGTTGGCCACCGCCACCCGTGGCGCCCTCGTCGTCACCGGTCCCGCCGGCTCCGGCAAGTCGGCCCTCCTCGGCCACGTCCTGCTGCACACCCGTGCCCGGCTGCGCGACGTCCTCGTCCGCCACGGCCACCTGACCGCGCTGCCCGCCGAAGTGCCGTGCCCGGACGACCCGTTCGACCTCGTCGCCCACCTCTCCGGCCTCAGCCTCGCCCGCACCGTCCGGCTCCTCGCCGAAGCCGCCGGCCTGCCCGACCTCGCCCGGCAGGCCGACGACGGCCAGCCACCCGCCGTCCTCGCCGCCCGACTCGTCGCCCGGCTGCGCGCCCGGCCGACCCGGCTGACGCTGCTGTTCGACGCCCTCGACGAAGCCGAGCAGCCGCTGCTCATCGCCGACCTCCTCCTGCGCCCCCTCGCCGCCCTGCCCGCCGTCCGGGTCGTCATCGGCACCCGCCGCTCCACCCACGAAGGCCCCGACCAGCCCGCCCCCACCGACACCGACATCCTCGACGCGCTCCGCCCCCGGCCGACCCGTCGCGAGGCCGGACCGTGGGCTGACGTCGAACCGTGGGCCGACGTCGAACGCGTCGAGGTGAAGCAGGACCCGAAGGCCCTCGCCGGATACCTGCGCGCCAAGCTCGCCGCCGCCAGACAGCGCGGCGCCCTCGACGCCGACGACACGACCATCGAGGACGTCGTCCACCGGCTCGTCACCGACCACCGGCAACACGGCGCCGAACCACAGCAGTTCCTCTACGTCCGCCTTGCCGCCCACGAACTCCTCAACGACCCGGGCCTGCTCGCCGACCCCACCCCCCTGATCGGCCGCACCCACCGCCACCTGTTCACCCGCGCCCTCCAGCGACTCCACCGCACCAACCCGGACTACGCCCCGCTCCTGCGCGCCCTCGGCCTCGCCCAGGGCCGCGGCCTGCCCGCCCAGGACGGCATCTGGGCCCTCGCCGCCGACGCCCTTGCCGCAGAAGCCCTCGCCGCCGCCGCCCTTGCCGCAGAAGCCCTCGCCGCCGACGCCCTCGACGGCCGCACCGACACCGGCGCCGGCATCCCCGAACTGCTACGGGACGCCGCTCCCTACCTCACCGTCGACCACGAACACGAGCAGAGCGTCTACCGCCTCGCCCACCGCACCTTCACCGAACACTTCACCGCCGCCCCGGACACGGCTCGTGGCCACGCCCTCCTCACCGCCGCCCTCGCCCGGCACGGCCGGCAGAGCCTGGGCGCACAGGAGGACGCCACCGCCCCGCCGGCCGCGGTCGTCAGCCCTTACATCCACCACCACCTCGCCGCCCACGCCCGCCTGGGCCACGCCGCCGGGGCCCTCCACGCCCTCGCCGACCACACCGAGGTCCTGGACGCCCTCGACCTCACGAGCATCACCGCCGCGGCCTTCGACCACGGCCTGCCCTCCCACGAACTGCCCCCGGCCATCGCCGGAACCGTCCTGCTCCAGCACCGCGCCCGCGACACCGCCGCCACCGAGCAGTCGGCGGGCAGTACGGCCGGCTGGCGGCGTTGGTGGCGCCGGCTCGGCACCAGCTACATCCAAGGCGCCCCGCCCCCGCCCGAAGCACCTCTCCGCAACCCGCGCGGATGGCCTCCGGAACTGACCGTCGGCGAAGTCCGGCAACGTCAACTCCACCTGCAACTCACCGGCCACACCGACAAGGTGACCGCGGTGGCGGTGTTCACCGCGCCCGACGGCACTCCGCGGCTGGCCTCGGCCGGCGCGGACCGGACGGTGCGGATCTGGGACCCGGCGACCCGCGCCCAGGACGGCCCCTCCCTCACCGGCCACACCGACAAGGTGCGTGCGGTGGCCGCGTTCACCGCGCCTGACGGCACCGTGCGGCTGGCCACGGGCGGCGACGACGGGGCGGTGCGGATCTGGGACCCGACCATCGGAACCCAGGACGGAGTACCCCTCACCGGCCATGGCAGCGCAGTCGCCGCGGTGGCGGTGTTCACCGCGCCCGACGGCACTCCGCGGCTGGCCTCGGGCGGCGCGGACCGGACGGTGCGGATCTGGGACCCGGCCACCCGCGCCCAGGAGGGCCGGACCCTCACCGGCCACACCGACGAGGTGAACGCGGTGGCGGTGTTCACCGCGCCCGACGGCACCGCGCGCGTGGCCACGGGCAGCGACGACAAGACGGTGCGGATCTGGAACCCGGCCACCGGCGCCCAGGAGGGCCGGACCCTCACCGGCCACAGCGGCGTCGTGCTCGCCGTGGTGGCGTTCACCGCGCCCGACGGCACCGCGCGCGTGGCCACGAGCGGCGGCGACGGGACGGTGCGGATCTGGAACCCGGCCACCGGAGCCCAGGAGGGCGACACCATCACCGGCCACAGCTTCGGAGTGGCGGCGATGATGGTGCTCACCGCGGCCGACGGCACGCCGCGCGTGGCCACCGGCAGCTACGACGGGGCGGTGCGGGTCTGGAACCCGGCCACCGGCACCCTGGAAGCCGTACCCGCCACCAGCGACGACCACTGGGTGAGCGCGGTGGTCCAGTTCACCGCGGCCGACGGCACTCCGCGCCTGGCCACCGGCGGCGAGGACCACTCGGTGCGGATCTGGGACCCGGCCGTCCGCCCCCAGAACGGCGAACCCGTCGACGACGGCATCTACGGAGTGATGGCGGTGGCGGTGTTCACCGCGCCCGACGGCACCCCGCGCCTGGCCACCGGCAGCCACGACAAGGCGGTGCGGATCTGGAACCTGACGACCGGCAGGCAGGAAGGCGCGCCCCTCACCGGCCACACCAGCTGGCTGCGTGCGGTGGCGGTGTTCACCGCCCCCGACGGCACCCCGCGCCTGGCCGCCGGCGACGGCGACGGGACGGTGCGGATCTGGAACCCCGCCACCCGCGCCCAGGAAGGCGTGCCCCTCACCGGGAACGGCAGGGGGGTGGATTCGCTGATGGTGGTCACCCCGGCCGACGGCACGCCGCGCCTGGCCGTCGGTGACGGCGACGGGAACGTGCGGGTCTGGAACCCGGTCACCTGCACCCAGGAGGGCGGCCCCCTCACCGGGAGCACCAGCGGGGCGCGGAAAGCGGCGGTGTTCGCCGCGGCCGACGGCACTGCGCGCCTGGCCGTCGGCGGCGGTGACGGGACGGTGCGGGTCTGGAACCCGGCCACCGGCGCCCTGGAAGGCGCACCCCTCACCTGCCACGACCACTGGGTGAGCGCGGTGGTGGCGTTCGACGCGCCAGACGGCACGGCGCGGGTGGCCAGCTGCAGCATCGACAAGACGGTGCGGATCTGGGACCCGAACACCCGGACCGGGCAGACGCTGTCCCTGGCGGACGGAGTCGAGGCACTGGCGGTGGGCCACGGGCTGCTCATCGCGGGCACCCGGTCGGGCTACTTCGCGATCGACATCTCGTCCCTGCCCACCGACCCCGCCGGCACCGGCACCCCGGACGCCCCGCTGTGACCACCCCGACATCCCGCACCGCGGCACCGGCGGCGGGGATCCGAGCGGTCGGTCCTCGGCCCGGGCGCATGCGCAGAGCCTCCTGACCCGCAGGACGCCGGGTCGGGAGGCTCCGTGCTTCGGGGAGTGCCGGGCGGGCTCAGCTGTCGTGCCGGAGCGAATCGCCGGTCGGCGCCGGTCATCCACCACGGGTTGGGCGGGTCAGCGTCCGCGGACGTTGACGACCGGCATTTGGGCCCGGTGAGCGGCTTCGATGCCTTCGGCGCTGTAGTCGAAGACGAGGCATTCGGTTGCGGGTACGGCGAGCCGCCGGGCAGCGGTCAGGAACAGCTCGGGGGAGGGCTTTCCGCGCGACACGTCCTCGCGGGTGATGACCGCGGAGAAGATCCCGTCGAGGCCGGTCGCCTTCATCGTGGGCAGGACGGTGTCCGCGGACGCCCCGGAGGCCAGGGCGAGGGGCAGGTGCCCGCTGAAGGACTCGACGAGCTGCTTGACCCAGTGGATCGGCTTCACCCGGTCGAGGTGTTCGAGGTAGGCCGCGCTGCAGCGGTTGTCGATCTCCTGGAACGGGGTGGTCACGACGACCTGCTGTTCGGCGGCGAGCATGGCGACGGCCTCGTCGAACGAGGCGCCGGCGTGGGCGTCGTACCACGCCTGGTCCAGGGTCAGGCCGAGCTCGCCGAGGGTCTGGCGGCGGGCGAGGAAGTGCGCCTCGTGGGAGTCGACCAGAGTGCCGTCGAAGCCGAAGATGGCGGCGGACACAGTCATGACGATGAGTTCCGTTCCTGGTGGGCGGTGGTGGCGGACTCCCGGGAACGTCCCCGGAGAGCGATGTGGTCGGGGACGGCCCTCGGCGGCTGCATCCGGGGGTCGGGCCCGGGGGCTCCCCAGACCACGGACAGGGGCTGAACGCCGGCCCAGACGGGAAGGGCGTAGTCCTCCTCGTCGTCCCCGGGCGGCCCGGTGCGGATCTTCACGGAGGCTTCCGCGAGCGGCAGGGCGAGCACGGTGGTGGCCGCGAGTTCCTTGGCGGTGGGGAGCCGGGCGGAGTCCCACTGGCCGGGGGCCAGCTGCTCGGTGATGGCCCGCAGGCCGGCCAGGCGCTCCTGCGGGTCGGTGACCGGGGGGGTGCCGTAGACCATGGCGCACCGGTAGTTGACCGAGTGGTGGAACACGGAGCGGGCCAGCACGATCCCGTCCAGGTGCGTGACCGTCCCGCAGACCTCGCCGCCGGTGTGCAACGACCGTGAGCCGGTGGAGCCGTGCAGGTAGAGCGTGTTCGGCTTCCAGACAGCTGATGACGGGACCGAGTGTGCGGCCCGAGAGCACGGAACATGCTCTCCAGCCGGCGGTCTTCGCCGGTCGGGACGCCCGGGAGGTCGACCTGCCGACCTACCCGTTCCAGCGCCGGCGGTACTGGCTGGAGACGGCCGAGCGGCCCGCCGGGCCGGTGGCGGCTTCGGAAGTGGACGCCGAGTTCCGGGCGGCCGTCGAACGCGAGGACCTGACGGCGCTGACCGGGGACCTGTGCCTGGCGCAGGACGCCACGCTGCGCTCGGCCCTGCCCGCGCTCTCCTCCTGGCACCGGCGCCGCCGTGAGGAGTCCGTGGCGGACGGCTGGCGCTACCGGATCACCTGGCAGTCCGTCCCGGACCCCGCGGCGCCCGTCCTGGCCGGCACCTGGCTGGTGGTCCTGCCGCAGGAGCCGTCCGCCGACCCCGCCGTCGAACTGGCGCTGGACGCCCTGGCGACGCACGGAGCCGACGTCGTCCGGCTGACCGTGTCCGACGGCGAGGACCGGCAGGCGCTGGCCGGGCGGCTGGCCGAGGCCCTCGCCGGCCTCGGCGAGGTCGGCCCCGGCGGCGTGCTGTCGCTGCTCGCGCTCGACGAGCGGCCCCACCCCGAGCACCCGGGCCTGCCGCTGGGCCTCGGCCGGACCCTGACCCTGGTGCAGGCGCTCGGCGACGCCGGAATCGCCGCCCCGCTGTGGTGCGCCACCCGGGCGGCGGTCTCCACCGGCGCCCAGGACCCGCTGCGCGGCACCGCGCAGGCGCAGGTCTGGGCCCTGGGGCGGGTCGCCGCCCTGGAACTGCCCGCCCGCTGGAGCGGCCTGGTCGACCTGCCCGACGGCGTGTCGGCCGCGGACGGCCGGATCGCCCGCCGCCTGGCCGCGGTGCTCTGCGGCGCCACGGCCGAGGACCAGGTCGCGGTGCGGGCCGGGGGCACCTACGCCCGGCGGATGGTGCGGGCCCCGCGCCCGGCCGGCGCCGCGCCGCGGCCCTGGCAGGTGCGCGGCACCGTGCTGGTCACCGGCGGCACCGGCTTCATCGGCGGCCGGGTGGCCCGCGCGCTCGCGGCCGACGGTGCCGAACACCTGGTGCTGGCCAGTCGCGCCGGCGCCGCCGCCGAGGGCGCCGAGCAGCTGCGCGGCGAACTGGAGGCGCTGGGCGCCAAGGTGACGATCACCGCGTGCGACCTGGCCGACCGGGCGGCGGTCGCCGAACTGGTGGCCACGCTGGACGACCTGGCGCCGCTGAGCGCCGTGGTGCACGCCGCCGGAGTGGGCGGCGCGCCCGCGATGCTCGCGGACACCACCGAGACGGACGTCGCCGCCCTGCTGGGCGCGAAGGCACTGGGCGCCGCGCACCTGGACGAATTGCTGGGCGAACGCCCGCTGGACGCCTTCGTGCTCTTCTCCTCTTCGACCACCGCACCCCGGTCGCGGACGTGGTGACCGGACACCGCGTCGGCCGACCACAGCGACCGGGGACCTTCGGCCTGGAAGACAGGTACCTCCCGGCCCCAGCGGACACCGGGCCGAGACGCTGGGATGAAGGCAGCGCGGTACCGGTGGACATCGGAACCGCGTTCGCCACCGTCCGAGGGAGCAGCGCATGAAGGCCGCCGTCGTCCGTGATTTCACCGCACCGTTGGTCGTCGAGGAGCGTCCGGTGCCGGAGCCGGCCGCGCACCAGGTCCGGGTGCGGATCGAGGCCTCGGGCCTGTGCCACACCGACATCCACGCCGCCCACGGCGACTGGCCGGTGAAGCCCGGCCCGCCGTTCGTTCCCGGGCACGAGGGCGTCGGCATCGTCGAGGCCGTCGGCGCGCAGGTCCGCCATGTCCGGGTGGGCGAGCGGGTCGCCATCCCCTGGCTCGCCGACGCCTGCGGGCGCTGCGACCAGTGCGTCTCCGGCTGGGAGACCCTCTGCCTCCAACAGCACAACAGCGGCTACTCCGTCGACGGCGCCTACGCCGAGTACGCGCTCGCCCACGGCGACTACGTCGTCCCCGTGCCCGACGGCATCGACCCGCTGGACGCCGCCCCGCTCTCCTGCGCCGGCGTCACCACCTACAAGGCCCTCAAGGTCTCCGGCGCCCGCCCCGGCACCCGCGTCCTGGTCTCCGGCATCGGCGGCCTCGGCCACCTCGCCCTCCAGTACGCCCGACTCTGCGGCGCCGAGACCATCGCCGTCGACGTCACCGACGACAAGCTCGCCCTGGCCCGCGAGCTCGGCGCCGACCACGTCCTGGACGCCCGCACCCAGGACGTCGCCGCCGAGGTCCAGGCCCTCGGCGGCGCCCACGCCGCGATCGCCCTCGCCGTCAGCAACGCCTCCTTCCAGGCCGCCTACGGCGCCCTGCGCCGCGGCGGCACCCTCGTCCTGGTCGCCCTCCCGGCCGGCGGCAAGCTCGAACTCCCCGTCTTCGAGACCGTGCTGAACGGCACCAGGGTGATCGGCTCGATCGTCGGCACCCGCGAGGACCTCGCCGAGGTCTTCCGCCTGCACGCCCTCGGCCGCACCCGGGTCATCCGCGAAACCCGCCGGCTGGAGGACGTCAACACCTGCTTCGACGAGGTCCTCAGCGGCAGGGTCTCCGCCCGCCTGGTCTTCGACCTGCGCTGACCGAGGCCCGGTCCGCGATCCACAACCCGGGGGAACAGGAAGGGAACGACATGAACGAGACGGTGGAACAGCGGCGGATCGTGGTGGGCGTCGACGGATCGGCTTCCTCCCGCGCCGCCCTGCGGTGGGCGGCACGTCAGGCCGCCCTGGTCGGAGCCGCGGTCGAGGCGGTGATCACCTGGGAGTACCCGGCCGTCTACCACTGGGGCGTGCCCGTGGCCGACGTGGACGACGGCGTCGTCGCGGGGTACGCCGGAAAGACGCTCGCCGAGGCCGTCGCGGAGGAGACGGGCCCGCAGTACCCGGTCGAGGTGCGCGAACGGGTGGAGTACGGCAACCCCGCCCAGGTCCTCCTGGAGGTCGCCGAGGGCGCCGAACTCCTGGTCCTCGGCAACCGCGGCCACGGGGGCTTCGTCGGGGCGCTGCTCGGCTCGGTCAGTCAGCACTGCGTCCAGCACGCCTCCTGCCCGGTCGTCGTCGTCCGGGACACCGAGCAGACCGAGCAGGCCGGGCGTGACGAGCAAGCTGACGGGCCGACCGCCGGCCGGTGACCCGTACCCGCGGCCGACGGGATCTCGGGCGGCCGGGCCGGCGGGGGTACCGCCGGCCCGGCCGCGTCAGGGGATCAGCGCTGTTGCCGTGAGCCTTGGACCGTCACCCGCCGGGCGCTGCGGCTTCGAGTTCCTCGATGGTGCCGGACATGACGGTGCGCAGGTGCTGTGTGAGGTGCTCGGTCGGCCAGTCCCACCAGGCCAGCGCGAGCAGGCGGGTGACGTCGGGCGCGCTGTAGCGGGTGCGGATGAGCCTGGCGGGGTTGCCGCCGACGATGCCGTAGTCGGGGACGTCGTCGACGACGACAGCGGCGGACGCGACGATGGCGCCGTGGCCGATGCGGACTCCGGGCATCACCACGGCGCCATGGCCGACCCAGACGTCGTTGCCGACCACCGTGTCTCCGCGGCCGGGCAAGCCGGTGATGAGGTCGAAGTGTTCGGCCCAGCCGCCGCCCATGATGGGGAACGGGAAGGTCGACGGGCCGTCCATGCGGTGGTTGGCCCCGTTCATGATGAACCGCACCCCGGTCCCCAGCGCGCAGAACTTCCCGATGATCAGTTTCTCCGGACCGTAGTGGTAGAGCACGTTACGCGTCTCGAACTCGGTCGCCCCGTCCGGGTCGTCGTAGTAGGAGTACTCACCGACCTCGATCAGAGGCGATGTCACCAACGGCTTCAGGAGGACCACGCGCGGCTGCTCCGGCATCGGATGAAGAGTCGAAGGGTCCGGCGGGACGGAACTCACGGCAGCACCACTCCGGATCACGTGCGAAGACATGGACGACGCATCCATGATCGCAGCCTGCACGGTCGCCCACGGCTTTTCGGCGAATGTCCGCTGCGCCGAACCCGCCCCCGGGGGTCATCGCTTCGCCGAGGATCGGCTCGACACGAAGGTACTGCTCGATCACGTCGGCATCGGGTGTGGCTCCGCGGCTTTGCCGGTGACTCAGCAAGCCCCGAGCACCGAGCCAGTGGCTCAGTGCTCCCTCAGTACCGAGGCCAGCAGCCCCGGGAAGCTGGCATCCAGTTCCGGGCGGCGCAGCGCCATGATGCGGTTCTTGCCCTCCTGGCGAGTGGTGGTGACGCCGGCCTCGCGGAGGATGCGCCAGTGGTTGGAGAGGGTGGACCGCGGCACCGTGAGCCAGTCGGGGCTGCAGGCGCTCTCGCCCTGGGCCGCCATCCAGCGGACCAGCGCGAGGCGCACCGGGTCACCGAGCGCGTGCAGCACGGCGGCCAGTTCCAGATCGTCTGTCATGGCAGTAGTATGCCGATCGTTTCGATATTTCGGGAAAGTCGAAACGATCTTCAGTGGCCCATCACGTCTGCCCTCCGGAGCGTTCGTCATGCCTGCACTCGACACCCTCGCCCGCGTCTACGTGGACGACCTGGACACCGCCCTGCCCACCTTCGTCGCCCTCGCCGGCGAGCCGCCCCGGTTGCGGTTCGAGTACCGCGACCTGGAACTGGCCAGCGTCGGCGGCTTCCTGCTGATCGCCGGCACACCCGAGGCGCTCGCGCCGTACCGGGACACCCACGCCACCGTGCTGGTCGACTCGCTCGACGAGGTCCTCGGCAGCGGCACCCTGCTCGACGGCCCCAACGCCGTACCCACCGGCCGCAACGCGACCCTCCGGCACCCGGGCGGCGCGATCATCGAGTACGTGGAGTTCGCTTCCGCCTGACCGACCCGCGCGCGCACCCGGGCCACCCGTCCGGTTGGCCCGTCTGAACGCCGAGATCGACTCCTCGGCCGTGCACGGCCTCCAGCTCGCCGAGTCGCTCCAGCGAGGGGCCCACTGGCAGGCCGGCTCGATCAAGTGCTGCCTCCGACTCCCCGCCGACCGTGCCGGGCGCCGGGAGGTTCTCCGGCGGATCCGGGCCGGGCCGAACTCGTACGCGCGGTGACGGCCCTGACGAGTCCGCGGTCCCGGCTTCGCACAGGCGGCGTCTCCGTGGCTGGTCAGGCCCTGGTGGCGGAGGTGTGGAAGTAGTGGCCCTTGTCGAGGGGGCGGCCGCCGGGTAGGGATTCCTGACAGCCGGGCCGAAGCCAAGGAGGACTCGCATGTTCACCACCCGTCCGACCCTGCAGGGCACCTTCGGCATGGCGGCCTCGTCCCACTGGCTGGCCACCGCGGCGGCGACGGCGGTGCTGGAGGACGGCGGGAACGCCTTCGACGCCGCCGTGGCCGCGGGGTTCACGCTCCAGGTCGTCGAACCGCACATGAACGGCCCGGCCGGCGAGGTGCCGATCATCCTCGCGCCGGCCGGGGGACGTCCGCAGGTGCTCTGCGGCCAGGGCGGAGCGCCCGCCGCGGCCACCATCGGGCACTACACCGCGCTCGGCCTGGACGAGGTGCCCGGTACCGGGCCGCTGGCCGCCACCGTCCCCGGCGCCTTCGACGCCTGGCTGCTGCTGCTCCGCGACCACGGCACCAAGCGGCTGTCCGAGGTGCTCCGGTACGCCATCGGCCATGCGGAACACGGCTACCCGGCGCTGCCGGCCATCGGGGCGGCGGTCACGGCGGTCTGCGGGCAGTTCGAGCAGCACTGGCCGAGCTCGGCCGCGCTCTACCTGCCGGACGGCCGTCCGCCGGCCGCGGGCACGCTGCTGCGCAACGTCCGTCTCGCCGATACCTGGAGGCGGCTGCTGGCGGAGGCGGAGGCCGCCGGGGCGGGGCGGGAGCAGCAGATCGACGCGGCGCGGCGGGTCTGGCGAGAGGGGTTCATCGCGGCCGCGCTGGCCGAGTTCGCCGCGCGCCCGGCGATGGACACCTCCGGCGTGCCGCACGCAGGGGTGCTCACGGGCGACGATCTCGCGGCCTTCGAGGCGACGTACGAGGAGCCGGTCAGCCACGAGTGGGGCGGCTGGACGGTCTGCAAGCCCGGGCTGTGGAGCCAGGGGCCGGTCTTCCTCCAGCAACTCGCCCTGCTGCCGGACGACTTCGGGTCGAAAGGACCGCAGTACGGCGGGGCGGAGTACCTCCACACGCTGATCGAGGGCGGCAAGCTGGCCATGGCCGACCGGGAGGCCTGGTACGGCGACAACCCCGAACGCGCCGGCGTCACCGTGGCCGACCTGCTCGATCCCGTCTACAACGCCGAACGCCGCTCGCTGATCGGCGAGTTCGCCTCCGCCGAGCTTCGCCCCGGCCGGCCCGGCGGTCGGCCGCCACGAATCGGCCGACGCGCCGTCTCCGCCCCGGGGGCCGGTGACTGGGCGATGGCGCTCGGCGGCGGCGAGCCGACCGTCTCCGGCCCCGGCGGTCCCGGCGAGCCGACCGTCTCCGGCCCCGGCGGCCCTGGCGGCCCCGGCGATCTGCGGGGCCAGGGTGGTTTGACCACCGCAGCCGACGGGGCCACCAACGGCGACACCTGCCACGTCGACGTGGTCGACCGCTGGGGCAACATGGTCTCCGCCACACCCAGCGGCGGCTGGCTGCAGTCCAGCCCCGTCGTCCCGGACCTGGGTTTCCCGCTCGGGACGCGACTCCAGATGGCGCGGCTCGAACCGGGACTGCCCAACTCCCTCACCCCGGGCCGCCGTCCGCGCACGACGCTGTCCCCCTCGCTGGCACTGAGGGACGGCGAGCCGGTGCTGGCCTTCGGCACACCGGGCGGCGACGCCCAGGACCAGTGGACCCTGCACTTCTTCCTGGCCGTCGCCCTCCGCCCGGCCGTGCGCGGCGGCCTCGACCTCCAGGGCGCCGTCGACGCCCCGAACTGGCACCAGGAGAGCTTCCCGTCCTCCTTCCACCCCCACGCCATGGACCCGGCCCGGGTCGTCGTCGAGGCGCGGATCGGCGACGCCGCCATCGCCGAGCTGCGCCGACGCCGGCACCGGGTGCGGGTCGCCGGGCCGTGGAGCGAGGGCCGCGTCTGCGCGGTGGCCCGCGATCCGCGCACCGGGCTCCTGTCGGCCGCCGCGGACCCGAGGGGCATGCAGGCCTACGCGGCCGGACGGTGACAGGCGCCGCCGGAATGCGCGGCGGCCCGAGGACGTACCCGTCGCCGTGGCGACACTTGCGGGCGGTGCGGGACGGGTAGGGATCCTCAGGGGTACGGCCCGAATTCCGGTGCGGGGTACGGGCCGAGGTGATGTGTCCGACCCGATGTGAGCCCAGGAGCAGGAGTATGGCGTTCTCGCGAGGAGATGTCGCCGTCGTCACCGGCGCTGCCGGCGGTATCGGCCGGGCGGCGGCCCTGCGGCTGGCCCGGGCGGGCTGGGTGGTCGCGGCGGTCGACGTGGACGAGGCGGGTCTCGACCGCCTGGCCGCGGCGGCGTCGGGGGTGCGCCCGTTCGTCTGCGACGTCACCGACGGGGCTGCCGTCGCCGCTGTGGTCCTCGACGTGGGGCGGGAGTTGGGCCCGCCGCGTCGGCTGGTGCACTGCGCGGGTGTCGCCGTGATGGGGCGGTTGCTCGACCGGGATCCGGCGGACACCCTCCGTGTGATGGATGTCGTGTACGGCGGCACACTGCGTGTGGTGCGCGCGGTGGTGCCGTCGATGGTGGCCCGGGGTGGCGGTGAGGTGGTGCTGTTCGGGTCGATCGGTGGCTGGGTGCCGGTACCGCTGGGCGGCGGGTACGGCGCGGCGAAGGCGGCGGTGCACTTCCTCGCCGAGATCGTCGCGGCGGAACACCGTGCGGACGGCATCCGGGTCCTGTGCGTCTGCCCGCCGGCCGTGGAGACTCCGATGCTGGACCGGATCCGCGTCGAGACCCCGCAACTCCTCGGCCCACGCCGGGGATTGAGTGCCGAGGCGGTGCTGGACTCGATGGACCGGGCGCTGGCGCGTGGCCGGTCGTGGGCGTTCCCGGGGCGTGGGACCCGGGCCCTGTGGACGGCCCGTCGCCTGGCGCCCGGGGCGCTCAGCGGGATCGTCGCCCGGGTGCTGGTCGGCAAGTAGGGCGCCGGCCGCGGCTACCGGTACCTCCCCGAGGCCGCGCAGACTTACGGGCTGCTCGCGATCGGCGTGGTGATCTCGGCCCCTCCGTCGGGGCCTTTGTCGCACTCACCCCCTCTGGTGGGCCATCCTTGTGCACCGGGCCTGCTTTCGGCAGGGCAGTCATCCTTCTGCGCGGCGAGGTGTCCCATCAGTAAGAAGAACGGATCGACGCTGGCCGTATGGCTTCGCGGTCTCGATGCGGCCGAGTTGGAGCGGGTCCTGGCGGCGCGTCCGGACGCCGTGTCGCGTCCGGAACCGCGGTCGGTAGGGGAACTGGCGGACCGGCTCCAGCGCCCGGCGTCCGTGGCGCTGGTCCTGCCCCGGCTCGCGCTGCCGTGCCTCCAGGTCGCGGAGGCCGTCGCCGCACTGACGGCCGTGAAACGGGACGATCTGGCGGTCCTCCTGGACGCCACGCACGGTGACCGCGCCCACGCCTTGGACGCCGTCCTGGAGGCGCTGGCGGATCGCGCTCTGGTGTGGCCGGCCGGCAACGGGCTGCTGCACATGGCCGCGCCGCTGCGGAACGCGTGGGGCGCGCCGCTGGGACTCGACGCACCGCTCGTACAACTGCTCGCGGGCTCGAACTCCGACGAGCTGGGCCGCATGTTGGCGAAGCTGGGCATCAAACCCGCCGCCAACAGGAAGGAGATGCGCCTGGCGGCGCTGATCGACCATCACAGCGATCCGGCCCGGGTCGCCGCGCTGGTGGCCGAGGCGCCCGCGGCCGTCCGAAAGCTCCTGGAGCGGTGGGCACATGAGGCACCGGAGCGACCCGGATTCATCGTGTTCGGGGCTCCGCGGGCCGGCTCCGAGCCCGGCGAACAGTGGGCGGTGGAGCGGGGGCTGCTGATCCGGGACCGGCACCGGTACGGGCCGGCCCGCATGCCCGCGGAGGTGGCACTCGCACTGCGCGGCTCCGACTGGCACGCCCCGTTCACACCCGCCCCGCCCAGCGTGCGGTCGGTGCCCGCCACCGTCTCGGACATCGACCGGGAAACCGCAGCCGCCTCGATGGCGTTCGCCGCCCACGCCGTGTCCGTCCTCGGGGTGTGCGCCGCCGCTCCGCCGGCCCGGCTCAAGGCCGGCGGGATCGGCGCCCGCGAGCTGTCCCGGATCGGCAGAGCGGCGAAGTGCGACGAGATCCTGGTACGCGTCGTGCTGGAGGCGGCGAGCGCGGCCGGACTACTGGCCCGGGACGGCGACCGGGTCGCGGCGACCGCGTCCTACGACAACTGGGCCGAGCAGGAACCGGCCGACCAACTCGCCGTGCTGCTCCAGGCGTGGTGGGCGCTCCCGCTGACCCCCGGCGGGAGCCGCGACGAGGACGGGAAGGCTCTACCGGCGCTCGCCGCGGCTCCGCCCTGCGGAGGCTGCGTGCAGGCCCGGCACGGGCTGCTCACGGCCGCGTCGCAGCTCCCGGTCGGTGAAGGCGCGGCGGACTCGGCGGACCTGGGAGTGCTCCTCGGGTGGCTCCGCCCGCTCGTCGACGAACTCCCCCAGGACACCACGCCGTTCGCCACCCTGATCCGGGAGGCGGAACTGCTCGGCGCACTCGCCCTCGGGGCCGTGTCCCCGATCGGGGCCGCCCTGCTCGCCGACGACACCCAGGCCCTGACCGACGCCTGCCGGCGACTGTTGCCCGCCGCCAGCGGGACCGCCCGCTTCGGCAGCGATCTCACGGCAGTGGTCGCCGGCACGCCGTCGGCGTCCCTCCTCGCGCTGCTGGACTCCGTCGCGGACCGGGAGACCGCCGGTGCGGCGTCCGTATGGCGGTTCAGTCCGGGAAGCGTCCGCCGCGCCCTCGACGCCGGCCTCACCCCCGACTCCCTCACAGCCGACCTGGCCGCCATCGCCGTCGACTCGCTTCCCCAGCCGCTCTCGTACCTGATCCACGACACCGCGCGCAGCCACGGTCGAGTGCGCATCGTCTCCGCGGCCTGTGTGATCCACGGTGAGGAGCCCGCTCTCCTGGCCGAACTGGCAGCGCACCGCAAGCTCACCCAGCTGGGCCTGCGGCTGTTGGCGCCGACGGTGCTGATCAGCCGGACCCCGCTCGACAAGACGCTCGCGGCACTACGGTCCGCGGGCTACGCCCCCGTCGCCGAGAAGCCCGACGGGTCCGTCCGCATCGAGCGGGCCCAACGCCCCCGCGCGGCGGGCACCCTCCCAACCCCGCGCCCGTCCGGTGGCGGGTCCCGCACCCAGCGGGCGGACGCCCGCACCACGGACGCCCGGACGGCCGTCGACCTGCCCTCCCTCGCCGTCCGGCTTCGGGGCGCCCCGCAGGACATCCCGGAGCCGGACCCGTGGGACGACCGCCCCTACGACAGCGACACCGAGGAGATCATCGCGGGGCACGCGCGCAATCTGTCCTTCACCGACGTCCGCCAGTTGGCCCATGCCGTCAACGACGGCCAGGCCGTCACGATCGAGTACGTCGCGACCTCGGGCAGCGCGACGGTCCGCACCCTCAGCCGACTCGAACTGGACGCCCCCTACCTGCACGCCTGGTGCCACCTGCGGAACGACGAGCGGATGTTCACCATCTCCCGCATCCACGGGGTGATGCCCGCGTAGCCCCGGGCGGGATCGACACCATCCCGAAGAAGCGCCCGGGTGCGGTTCCGGTGTGCGCTCAGCGTGGTCCGCCGCGAGAGCGCCCGGCTCTTCGGCGATGCCCGGCGACGGCGGTCCGCAGGGACCCGCCTCAGTAGTAACGGTGGTTCGGCTTGTCCATCCACCCCTGTAGGCACGCACGCCGAGCTTGCGGTGGAGCTGCTCGATGTGGATCCGGCGCGGGGGAGTCGGTCCGGGCCGCCGCGCAGACCCGCACGGCCTGGCCCCCGAGGGGCTGCGCGGCGTCCCGGACGTTCACCCGGTGTACGCGACGGGAAGCGCGAAAGCGTTGTCGTTCGGCGAGGTGGACGGGACCTTCCCGGGCCCGGCCCGCCACCTCGTCCGGTCGCGGACTCCGAGGTCGACGGGCGTTTCGACTCCGGGGTTCTGGGCAGCGGCTCGGCAACGGAGAAGTAAGGAGGGCCCGATGTCGACAGGAGAACTCGTCGCGATCATCGTGCCGATCGCCGTCGTGGTGGTCCTCGTTGCCGCGGTGCTGTGGTTCGTCAACCGCCGCCGCCGGCTGCGGGAACGATTCGGCCCCGAGTACGAACGGACCGTGAACCGGTCGGACAGCCGGATCGCGGCTGAACGCGAGCTGCGGGAGCGCGAGACGCGCCACCGGGAGCTGGACATCAGACCGCTGCCGACCGAGGCGAGGCAGCGCTACAGCCGGGACTGGATCCAGGTGCAGCAGGAGTTCGTCGACCGGCCGGGTACGGCGGTCCAGGACGCCGACCGCCTGGTCACGACGCTGATGCGGGACCGCGGCTACCCGACGGAGGACTACGAACAGCGGCTGCGTGATCTGTCGGTCGAGCACGGCCGCACCCTGGAGCACTACCGCGCCGCGCACGCCGTCAACACCCACGCCGGCCGCGGCGAGGCCACCACCGAGGAGCTGCGGGGGGCGATGGTGCACTACCGCGCGCTGTTCGACGAGCTCCTCGACGGCGAGCCGGAACGGGGCGGGACGGAACGGGGCGGGACGGAACGAGACGGAACGGAGCGACCGAGATGACTCCGATGGAACACGACGACGAGCGACGGACGTCGACCGAGGACATCCTCGCGGGCACGACGGCCGACGAGCAGCCGCAGACGCGGGAGACGCAGGAGCGGGCCGTATACCCCGGCGAGGCGACGGGGAAGGAGCCGGGCACGGACGACACGGCCGGTGGAACGGAGACGGCAGGGGCGGGGGCAGCCGGAGGAACGACCGGCCGGACGGCCGAGGGCGAGGTGCCCACCGACGGTGGGGGCGAGCGGGAGGAGCACAAGCGGGAGGAGCGCGAGTCCCTCCTGCCGCCGGACGAGGCGGACGAGCTGCGTTCGCGCTGGCAGGAGGTCCAGACGCGCTTCGTCGACGCGCCCCGCGAGGCCGTTCGCGACGCGGACGAGCTGGTCGCCGATCTGATGCGCCGTCTGGCCGAATACTTCGCCGGCCGCAAGCACGGGCTGGAGAGCCAGTGGAACCGTGACGGGGAGGCCGACACGGAGGAGCTGAGGGTGGCGCTGAAGCAGTACCGCGCCTTCTTCGACCGACTGCTCAGCAATTGAGGACCGGGCGGCGGCCTTCACCGGACCGGTGTCCTCCCCGTAGAGGCGCTGATCCGGTGGCGCAGGTGCTCGGCGAGCAGGCTCCCGGCACGGCTGCGAGTGTGAGAGCTCCCGCTTCCAGCAGTCCCCGCTCTTCCTGCCCCGGGCAGTGGGATTCGGGTACGCCGCCGGGCGCTCCACCACCCCGGTCCTGCGAGGCCGCGGCGGACACCGACGCACCCGGTCAGCCGGCCTCGGGCAGGCGGACGTGCAGGACGCCGTCACCGTCGGTGCGGGTCTCGAAGCGGGGCTGCGGGGCGGTGGCGGGCCCGCCGACGTTCCAGCCGTCGGTGAGCCGGAACAGGCTGCCGTGCCAGGGGCAGCGCACGCACCCGTCGACGACCTCGCCCTCGGTGAGCGGTCCGGCCATGTGGCTGCACCGGGCCGCCAGGACGTGGACGGTGTCCTCGGACTCGCGCACCACGAGCAGGGGGACGTCGCCGATGGTGCGCCGGACGGGCAGGCCCACCTGGAGGTCGGCCAGGCGGCCGAGCGGGTGCCAGCCGGGCCCGACCAGGTGGGCGACGGGTTCGGTCTTGTTCGTTCCCGCGCCCTGCCGGTAGGCGACGTGGCCGCCGAGGTAGGCCCCGGCGGTCGCGGCGGCGGCGCCGGTGAAGCCGAGCACTCGGCCGAGCCCGTGGTGGCCCCGCCCCCGGGCGGCCCACGAGCCGCCGTACAGGGCGATCGCCGCGCCGACGCCGAGGGCGTGCACCAGGCCGGTGCGCATCTGCTGTTCGTGCTGTTCGGCCCAGTCGACCCAGCCGCACCAGGCGGCGGGGACGGCGGTGATCACACCGAGCGCCACCAGGAGGTGGGCCGGCCGGCGGGCGCCGGGTGTCAGGTCGAGGACGGCCGCGCAGGTCCAGGCGCCGATGGGGATCTGGACCAGGGCGGGGTGCAGGGGATGGCCGAGCGGGAGCCCGTGCAGCACGTCGCGTGCCCGGCCCAGCGGCAGCGCCCGGATGATCCGTCTCAGCGGCTGGGTCACGGAGTCGAGTCCGTCGGCTTCCGCGAGCGCGTCGATCGCCTTCAGCAGGCGCTCGGTGGCGCCCCGGGAACGGTGGTCGGCGGTGTCGCCGACGCAGGTGAACAGGCTCCTCGTCATGGACCCCAGCCTGCGGGTGGGTCCGGCCGCGGGCACGGCGGCGTGGGCCGTGCGGAGCAAGCTCCGCCGGCCGGACGTTCCGGCGGGGCCCGGACCCGCCGATAGCTGTCGTCACCGCGTCGGCACGGTGTGGTGGCGGTCTCGGTGTCGGCCCGGTCGGCGTTGACTCGGTGTGACGGGGGTGGGGCTTCATCGCGAAGAACTCGTGCGAGCCGTGCGTGGCCTCACGCCCGACCTCGGCGTTCGGTGAGTCGATCCTCGCGTCGCCGGGGCCGCGGCGCGCTGGGGAGAACTGCCGTCTTCCCCGGGGGCAACCCCCCAGGTCGGATCCGGTGGCCGGCCCCCCGGCCGACGGCGGCCCGCCGAACGTTACGGCGCCGCCGCGCCCGCCCGGACCGCGGGGCACCCTCGGCGGGCAGGCCTCCCGGAGCGTCGGGCTGCCACCACGGGGGTGACGGAGCGCCGCGCGCCGTGTGGGGGCGGCCGGACCGGGGGAGCCTCGTGCGATGGAGAAGGACATCACCGTACGGGTCGACGGCGCCGTGCACCGGCTGACCGTCGACACGCGTACGACGCTGCTCGACGCGCTGCGGGAACGGCTCGGAGTGACGAGCCCGAAGAAAGGGTGCGACCACGGACAGTGCGGCGCGTGCACGGTTCTGTCCGAAGGACGTCGCGTACTGGGCTGCCTCACGCTCGCGGTCACCCAGGACGGCGCCGAGGTGGTCACCGCGCAGGGGCTCGCCGACGGTGGCCTGCACCCGGTGCAGCAGGCCTTCATCGACTGCGACGCGCTCCAGTGCGGTTACTGCACCCCCGGGCAGGTGGTCTCCGCGGTCGGGGCGCTGGAGGAGTTCGCGCGGGGCTGGCCGAGCGCCGTCACCCGGGGCCCGGGCGCACCGCGGCTGGAGCGCGCCGAGGTGGCCGAGCGGATGAGCGGCAACCTGTGCCGCTGCGCCGCCTACGTCAACATCGTCACCGCCGTGCTGCAGGCGGCCGGGCAGCTTCCGACGGGGCAGTCCCCGGCCCGGCGGGCCACCGAGCCGGAGGTGTCCGGATGAGACCGTTCGACCACCACCGCCCCGCCGACGCCGCAGCCGCCGTGCGCAGCGTCGCCGGCGACCCGGACGCGGTGTTCCTCGGCGGTGGGACGAACCTGGTGGACCACCTCAAGCTGGGGGTCGTGCGGCCCGCCCTGGTCGTCGACCTCGCCGGTGTCCTGCCGGCCGGGGTCGAGGAACTCGGCGGGGGAGCCCTGAGGATCGGTGCGGGAATGAGCAACAGCGCGCTCGCCGCGCATCCCCGGGTCCGTGAGTGGTTCCCGGTGCTGTCGCAGGCGCTGCTGTCAGGGGCATCGGGGCAGTTGCGCAACATGGCCACCACCGGCGGCAATCCGCTGCAGCGCACCCGCTGCGTCTACTTCCAGGACGTCACCACCCCGTGCAACAAGCGGGAGCCGGGCTCGGGCTGTTCCGCGATCCGGGGGTGGACCCGCCACCACGCGATCCTCGGCGCGTCCGAGCACTGCGTCGCGGTCCATCCCTCCGACATGGCGGTGGCGCTGGCCGCGCTCGGGGCACGGGTACGGGTGCTCGGGCCGGACGGCGAGCGCACGATCCCGTTCGTCGACCTGCACCGGCTGCCCGGCGACACCCCCGAGCGCGACACGGTGCTCGAGCACGGTCAGCTGATCACCGCGATCGACCTGCCGGCGCAGCCGATCGCCCGCCGCTCGGCCTACCGCAAGGTGCGCGACCGGGCCTCGTACGCGTTCGCCCTGGTCAGCGTGGCCGCCGCGCTCGACGTCCGGGACGGGGTGGTGGTGGACGCGCGGGTCGCCTTCGGCGGCGTGGCACACGTGCCGTGGCGCGCGTACCGGGCGGAGGAGGTGCTGCGGGGCGCTCCCGCCTCGGAAGACGCCTTCCGGGCCGCCGCGGACGCCGAGCTCGCCGCCGCCCGGCCGGCCGAAGGACTGGGCGGCGGCAACGCGTTCAAGATCCCGCTGCTGCGCCGCACCCTCGCCGCGACTCTGCGCGGCCTGGCCGGAGAGGACACCCCGTGACGTTCCCCCACGAGCCGGCCGCCGTCGGCCGCGACCTGCCCCGCCGGGACGGGGCCGTCAAGGTCCTGGGCACCGCCACCTACGCCCACGAGACTCCGTTGGCGGACGCCGCCCACCTGCACGCCGTCCAGGCCACCGTCGCCCGGGGACGCGTCACGGAGCTGGACACCGCCGCGGCCGAGGCGCTCGACGGGGTGGTCGCGGTGCTCACCCACGACAACGCGGAGCGCCTGGCGTCCACCGCGGACCGGGAGCTGGCGGTCCTGCAGGACGCGGAGGTCGCCTTCCGCGGCCAGGTCGTCGCGCTCGTCGTCGCGGACAGCTCCGAGGTGGCGAGGCACGCGGCCGCGCTCGTCCGGGTCGGCTACGCGCAGCAGGCGCACGACGCCGAACTGCGGGCCGACCGCGAGGACCTGTACGCACCGCGGAAGGTGAACCCGGATCTTCCCACCGACACCGTCGAGGGCGACGTGGACGCCGCGATGGCGGCCGCGCAGGTGAGCGTCGACGAGACGTACAGCACCGCGATGTACCACAACAACCCGATGGAACCGCACGCCACGTCGGCCCTGTGGGATCCGGCGGGTGAGGGCTTCCTCACCCTGTGGGACTCCACCCAGGGGGTCCATCCGACGCGGTCCGCGCTGGCATCGCTGTTCGGTCTCGACGAGGCACGGGTGCGGGTGGTCTGCCCGTACGTCGGGGGCGGGTTCGGTTCCAAGGGGCAGCCTCACGTCAACGTGGTGCTCGCCGCGCTGGCCGCGCGGGCAGTGCCCGGCCGGGCGGTGCGGCTGGCGCTGACCCGGCAGCAGATGTTCGCCCTGACCGGCTACCGCACCCCGACCATCCAGCGCTGCCGGCTCGCGGCTGACCGGGACGGCAGGCTCACCGCCGTCGCGGTCGACGCCGTCGAACAGACGTCGCGCATCAAGGAGTTCGCCGAGCAGACCGGCGTCCCCGCGCGCATGATGTACGCCTCGCCGAACCGGCGCACCACGCACCGGCTGGCCGCCCTCGACGTGCCGGTGCCGTCCTGGATGCGCGCCCCGGGCGAGTGCCCCGGGATGTTCGGCCCCGAGGTGGCGATGGACGAGCTGGCCGAGCGCCTCGGCCTGGACCCGGTCGACCTGCGGATCCGCAACGAGCCCGCCGTCGAACCCGGCTCGGGCAAGCCGTTCTCCAGTCGCGGCCTGGTCGGCTGCCTGCGGGAGGGCGCGGCGCGGTTCGGCTGGTCGCGGCGCGATCCCCGGCCGGGCGTGCGCCGTCGGGGTGACTGGCTGGTCGGTACGGGCGTGGCGGCCTCCACCTACCCGGTCAGCCGGATGCCGAAGTCGACGGCGACGATCCGGCGGGAGGGCGGGGGCTACGTGGCCGAGATCGGTGCGGCCGACCTCGGTACCGGCACCTGGACCACGCTGGCGCAGATCGCCGCGGACGCGCTCGGCGTGCCGGTGGCCCGGGTGGAGGTGCGGATCGGCGACACGGACTACCCGGTGGCGTCGGTGGCCGGGGGCTCCTCGGGCATGACGACGTGGGGCTCGGCCGTGGTCGAGGCCGCGCGCGCCCTGCGCAGCCGGTACGGGGCCGAGCCGCCGGACGGGGCGCGGGCCTCCGGCAGCGTCGGACCGCCGGACGAGCGCTACGCGATGCACGCCTTCGGGGCGCAGTTCGCCGAGGCGCGCGTCCATGCGGACACCGGCGAGGTGCGGGTGCCGCGCCTGCTGGGAGTGTTCGCGGCCGGCCGGATCATCAACCCCCGCACGGCGCGTTCGCAGTTCGTCGGCGGGATGACGATGGGGCTGTCCATGGCCCTGCACGAGAACGGAGTGCTCGACCCGCGAACCGGCCACGTGGTCAACCACGACCTCGCCGATTACCACATCACGACCAACGCGGACGTCGACGGGATCGAGGCGCACTGGCTCGCCGAGCACGATCCCCACGTCAACGCCGTGGGGTCCAAGGGCATCGGGGAGATCGGGATCGTCGGGACGGCCGCCGCGGTGTCGAACGCGGTGTGGCACGCCTGCGGGGTGCGGGTGCGGGACCTGCCGATCACGCTGGACAAGGTCCTGCCCGCGCTGGAGGAGCGGGCCGGGCGGTGACGCCGCGGGGCGCCGTCACAGCCGGCCCGGGCTCGCAGGGGGTCAGCCGCTGGAGCAGGTCCGCAGGCGGACCTGCTCCTCCAGGCGGGCCGGGCTGTCGCGGCCCGGCCCGCCTGGACCGTCGTGACGGCCCGGCCGGCCCGGCTCCTTGGGCGCCGGGCGGTCACGATCGTGGTCGACAACACATCTCTGCACCCCGACGAGGCCGCGGTACGGGACATCGAGCACCTCGCCCTCTGACCGGGGGCGGCCCGGCAGCTCCGCCGCCCTGCCCGTCGCCCCGGCCGGTACGCCCCAGCAACACGGCCAAAGTGGGGTGATGTCCCCGGTTTGGTAGGGTCGGACCACCACCGGGGGGTAGTCCCCGTTTTCCAGGGGGGAAGAACGTGCCGGCTCCGACACTTGCTCCGACGCTTCAGGACCTGTCTCCCGCAGACCTCGACGTCACCATCGACCCGTACCCCGCCTACGCGGCACTGCGCGAGAAAGGGCCGGTCCACCGGGTGCTCGTCCCGGGATCCGGCGAAGCGTGGCTCGTCGTCGCCCGTGACGAGGCCCGCGCCGCCCTCACGGATCCCCGGCTGAGCAACGACATCCGGCACTCCTCCTCCTGGACCGACGACGGGGGCCACGCCCTCGGGGTCAACATGCTCCAGAGTGACCCGCCCCAGCACACCCGGCTGCGCGAACTGGTCGCCGGCACGTTCACGGCCGGTCGGATCCGGGCGCTGCGCCCCCGCATTCGGGAGATCGCCGACACCCTGATCGACGCCCTGCCCGAAGCGGGTTCCGTGGACCTCGTCGCCTCCTACGCCCTGCCGCTGCCGATGACCGTCATCTGTGAACTGCTCGGCGTACCGGAGGCGGACCGCGCCGACTTCCACGCCTGGTCCACCGAACTGGTCGCGCCCAGCTCCCCGCAGGCCGCCGGCGCGGCGGCCGGCGCCATGACCGGCCACCTCACGGCCCTCATCGAGGAACGCCGGACCAGCCCGCGCCAGGACCTGCTCAGCGCGCTCGTCACCCCGGCCGCCGACGGGCTCTCCGCCGAGGAACTGCTCGGGATGGCCTTCCTCCTCCTCGTCGCGGGGCACGAGACCACCGTGAACCTCATCTCGGGGACGGTCCTCTCCCTGCTCACCCACCCCGAGCAGCTCGCCGCCCTGCGCGCCGATCCCGGCCTCGTCGACGGCGCGATCGAGGAGACCCTCCGGCATGACGGCCCGGTGGAGTCCGCGGCCTTCCGCTACGCCACCGAACCGGTACGGGTCGGCGACACCACCATCCCGGCAGGCGACAGCGTCCTCGTCTCCCTGGCCGCGGCCTCACGCGACCCGCGCCACTTCCCCGATCCGGACAGGTTCGACGTCCACCGCAAGCCCGCCGGCCACCTCGCGTTCGGCCACGGCATCCACCACTGTCTCGGCGCCCCCCTCGCCCGGCTCGAAGCCGCCATCGCCCTGCGCACCCTGATCGAGCGTCGCCCGCACCTCGCCCTCGACGCCGACCCGGCAGACCTCGTGCGGCGGCCGAGCACCATGCTGAGGGGACTGACGAGCCTGCCGGTGCGCTTCCACGACGCGAGCGACGCCGCAGGCTGACACGCTCCCGTGGGCGCGCCGGTCGCGGGGCTTCCGGCGCCGATCGCCACACCCCCGCGTGCGGAACCACTCGCCCACGGGCCCGTCACCCGGAGCCGCCGCCCACTGGACGGCGCACCGACCGGGAGCTACGCCGCCGTGGCGCCTTCGGCGTCCAGCAGCTCGGTGAGCGACGCCCGGTGCAGGGCCGTGACGGGTTCGAGCAGGTCGGGATGGCGCAGCAGCACGGCGGCTTCGCCGTCGTCGACTCCGGGGTCGATCAGGCGCCGCAGGCCCTGGTCGTGGGCCCGGGCCTGGGCGGGGAGCATGGCAGCGGTCAGCATCCGGTGGGCGCGGGCGGCGAGGGCCGGTTCGGCCAGGAGGCATGCGGCCCAGCTGACGACGGTCTCGTCCACCCAGGTGCGCCAGGCGGCGTCCGCAGGTTCGGCGTCGTTGCCGGTGAGCCAGTCCAGCCGGTCCGACCCGCCGGGGCCGAGCAGGTGCAGCAGTTGTACGTCGAGGTCGCCGGGGTAGCGCAGGTGGGCCGCGACGGTGGTGGCCTGAACGGCCTGGGCCTCGGCCAGCGCGGCGTTGAGCGCGCCTGCCGGTGGCGGGTAGGCGATCAGTAGCCAGCGGCTGGAGGCGGCTATGACGGGGGCGAGGTCGGTGGGCACGGCGATCGGTCCCTCGGGGGCGGGCTCGCCGGTGTCCGTGGGTCGGGGCCGAAGCGAGCTGCTCGGTGTGCGGGGCTTCGCTGCCCTGCTGCTCGCCGACCAGTGTAGGCGGGACGGCGCGGCCGGCGGCATGACCGGCGTCACGCCCTACCCCACCGGACGGTGCGGGGCCGTCCGGTCGGGCGGTCGGGCGGTGCGGCTCAGGACTTGCCGCGGCCGGTGACGAAGTCGCGGGCCCGGTCGACCAGCCCCGCGCCCGGGGCGAGCAGCTTGCTGGCGCCCGGGCTGCTCGGGGCGGCCGGGTGCGGGCGGGTGGGGGCCATCGCCTTCGCGCGGCGGATCTTGTCCCCGAGGTCGTTCAGCTGCTCGGGCGTACAGGCCTGGGCCAGCCTGGGGAACAGATTGTCCTCCTCGTCCTGGACGTGGGCGGACACCTCGTCCATGAGCTGCCGCAGTACGGGGCTCATCTGCGCGTCGGCCGTATCCATCCGCTCCAGCTTCTTGAGGATCTTCTCGACCCGGGCGTGGTCCTCGAGCTCCTTGTCCGCGAGCCCGTCCCCGCCCTGGATGTGCTCGCGCACCGCCGGGTAGAGGTACTGCTCCTCGGCCACCGAGTGCCGCACCAGCTCGATGGTGACCTGGTCCACCAGGTCCCGCAGCTCCTGTCCGTGCCCGGGCATCACCCGGATCCGGCCGAACATCTCCTCCACCTCCCGGTGGTCGGCCTTCAGCTCCTCGATCACGTTTCCGTCGTGCCCCATCGTGTTTCCGCCTCTCGTCGTGGCCGGGTCCGCACCCGGCCGGAACGAAGTGATCCCCGGCCCGGGCGGGCCCACGCGGGTGAGCCGCACGCAGCTCACCCGATCGGCTCCGCACCGCGCCTCGGACATGCGGCCCGCAGCGGCTCCTGCCTGGACGTGCCCACTTCGAGTACCGGTGCGGGCACGGACAGGATCAGCTGACTGTGCGTGCCGGTGGTGTTACTCTCCTAAGAGAGAGCTGACTCTCACTTGTCGGCCGGACGCCATGGCGCCCGTCCTGGCCCGGGCCCGCAGGGGAGAACGGTTCCGCCCAGCGTTCGCTGCTCTTGCGGCCCTTCGGCCGGTGAGGAGAGACCATGACCGCCCCCGCACCGCAGTTACCCTTCGAGCGTCCCAACGCCCTGGACCTGGCGCCGCTGTTCGCGCGCCTGCGCGAGGCAGGCCCGATCACGCGGGTGACGACGCCCGCCGGCGACCCGGCCTGGCTGGTGACCCGCTACGAGGAAGCCCGGGAGATCCTGAGCGACACCCGGTTCTCCCGGTTGCGCCCCGACGTCGAGGGCGCCCCGAGGATCTCCGCCTCGGCGCTGCACACCCGCCCCGCCCCCACCCCCGAGGAGGAGGACCGCGAGCACGCGCGGATGCGCCGGATGCTGGCGCCCGCGTTCAGCGCGCCGCGGATGCGCCGGATGGGGGAGAGGATCGCGGAACTCGCCGCATCCTGCCTGGACACGATGGAGGAGGAGCGTTCCCGGGATCCGCGACGCGCCGTCAACCTGCACGACCACCTGTCGTTCCCGCTGCCGGTCATGGTGATCTGCGAGCTGCTGGGCGTGCCGGTGGAGGACCGGGGCCTGCTGCGCGGCTGGTCGGAGCGGATCGCCGCGCTGTACGGCGGCGCCGACGGGGCCGCCGCCATGGCCGAGTTCGAGGAGTACGTGGCCGCGATCGCCGAGGAGAAGCGCCGGCACCCGGGGCAGGACGTGATCAGCGACATCCTGGCCGTGCAGGCGCAGGACCCCTCGTTCACCGAGGAGGAGATGACCCGCCTGGCGGTGGGGCTGCTGTTCGCGGGCCACGAGACCACGTCGACCCGGATCGACCTGGGGGTCCTGTTCCTGCTCAGCGACACCGGCCGCCGCGACCGCTTCGCCGCCGACCCCGACGGGTCGGCCCGCGCCACGGTGGAGGAGGTCCTGCGGATGGCCGCGCCCGGCGCCCTGGGCCTGACCCGCTACGCCCGCGAGGACGTCACCGTCGGCGGGGCGGCGATCGCTCGGGGCGAGGCGCTGCTGGTGTCGATCAACGCCGCGAACCGGGACGGGCGGGCGTTCGAGGAGCCGGACGCCTTCGACCCGTCGCGTTCCCCCAACGCGCACCTCGCCTTCGGGTACGGCGGCCACTACTGCATCGGCAACGCGCTGGCCCGTACCGAGATGCAGATCGCGCTGACCGGGCTGTTCCGGCGCTTCCCCGGCCTGCGGCTCGCGGTGGACGCGCGCAGCCTGCGCGACCACTCCGAACGGCTGGCGGGCGGCATCGGCGAGGTGCCGGTCCTGTGGTGAACGGGGATCAGCCGCGAGAGCGGCCGGCCGCGCGGGTGACGGCGGACGCCTCGCGGTGCGTGTCGTCGGGGCAGTGCGCGGTGACCGCGCCGTCGGTGTTCGACCAGGACGAGGCCGGGCAGGTCGTGGTGCTGGCCGCCGAGCCCGTCGGGCGGGCGGCGGAACAGGCCCGCGAGGCGGCCGCCAGGTGCCCGGTCACGGCGCTCCGGTGGCATCCGGCGGGCTGAGCGGCGGCGGTGCCGGCCGCCCGGCGGGGCGGCCGGCACCTGCCTCGACGTCAGGGCGTGCGGGGGCGCAGCGCGGGGGCGGGACAGGGCAGTGGACGGGCCCCGGCGGGGGAGAGGCCGTCGAGGACCAGGGCCAGGTACCGGCGCCAGCCGTCCTCGCCCGGGCCGATCGTCCACAGCACCGAGACCAGCATGACGACGATGCGGTGCAGGTCGTCGGGTACGAGGTCGGCGCGGATCGCGCCCGCGCCCTGACCGCGCGCCAGCAGGTCGTCGAGGGCGGCGAAGAACTCCTCGCCGGTCGCCGGGGTCAGGACGCCGGCGGCCCGGGCGGCGGCCAGGACGTTGAAGTCGCCGGCCACCGACTCCAGGGCCGCCGCCAGCACGCGGGCCAGCCCGGACGCGGGGTCGGGGTCGTGGGCGGCGGCCTGGATGACGGGACGGACGTTCTCGCCGAAGCGCTGCTCCAGCACGGCCCGCAGGAGCGCGGCCTTGTCGGGGAAGCGTCGGAAGAGCGTCGCGGGCCCGACACCGGCCCGGCGCGCCACCTCGTCGAGGTGGGCTTCGGGGCCCTGTTCGGTGAAGACCTCCCGGGCAGCCCGGATGATCTTCTCAGCGTTGCGGGCGGCGTCGGCGCGCAGCAGCCGGGGAGCGTCGGGGACCATCCCCGCACCCTATCCAAGGGCCGCCGGGCGGCTCGCCGTGGAGCCGCCGGGCCGTCGAGCTGTGGAGCTGCCGAGCCGTCGAGCTGCCGGGCGAACCGGCCCGCGGCCACGTCCGACCACGGCAGCGGAAATCCATTGGGAGACACCCGCCCCGAGCAGCCACACTGACCGCATGCCGCACGAAGCCGATCAGTTCCTCGCCGACCTCGACCTGCTCTCGCACCCGGAACGCCAACAGCTCGTCGCCCGCACGGCCCGGCAGCTCGCCTCCGACGGCGAGCTCCCCGGGCTGCTGTCCGACCTAGAACGCTCCGGCGTGTACGGCCGTCGGCTGGCCGCGCTCGCCGCGTCGGCCGGTCGCGCCACCGGCTACCTCACCGAGCGGCTGACCGACCCCGACCCGGTGGTCCGCGGGTACGCCCTGCGTGCCGCCCGCACCCACGGCATCCCGGACGAGGCGATCGAGGCGGCCTTCACCGGGGCCTCCTGCACCCTGCGCCGGCAGCTGGCCCGGGTGGTGCGGCAGGGCCGCCGGCACCGGCTCGCCGAGCGGCTGGTGGGCCGTCTGCGCGCCGAGTGGGGCGACGCCGAGGCCGCCCGGCTGCTCTCCGCCTGCAGCCCCGCGTTCGTCGCCCGGACGCTGCCCGACCTCGCGCACGCCGCGCCGCTCGCACCGCTGGCCGCACGCTTCCCGGACGAGGTCCTCGACCACCTGGAGCAGGTGATCGCCGAGCGCCCCGAGACGCTGCGGCTCGGTCAGTGGCCCGCGCTCGCCGACGTCCTCGGCACGATCGCGCGAACCCGCCCCGAACGGCTCCTCGGCCTCCTGGAGCGGTTCGGCCCGGACCTCCCGCTGCGCCGCCACCACCTGCCGGCACTGGCCGCCGCGGACGCCGAACGCACCGTCCGCATCCTCGCCGACCCGCGGCGCGGCGCACTCGGGCCGTACACCGCACCGCCCACGAGCGGCACACTGCGCCGACTGGTGCGCGCCGACCCGCCCTCGCTGCCCGCCCTCGGCCGCCACTGGCTGGCCGCGCCCCGCTGCTTCGTCGCCCTGCTGCGCACCCTTCCGCCGGGCCGGCGCGACGCGTTCCTCGACCTCGTGTACGACGGTGCCCTGCCGCGGGAGGGCGAACTGCCCGCCCTGCTACCGCTGTTCCCGCACGCCCGCCGCCACGCCGAGGCGCGGCGGCAGGCCGCCGCGCGCCTCGCCGAGGGCCGCCCCTGGGCCCGGATCGCCCCCGTCCTGGCCTACCTGCCCACCGAGGAGGCCCAGCCGCAGCTGCGGGCGGCCCTGTCCCGCCCGGACGCCGACGACCGCGCCGCCGCCTGGACGGGCCTGCTCGCCAACGCGGCCGCCTCCGACGACCGGGCCGCCGTCCAGGACGCGCTCGCACTGCTCCCGCGGCTGCGCCACGAGCAGGACCCGGTGCGCTGCGCGGCGCTGACCGCACTGGTCCAGGTGCCCGCCCGGTTGCTGACCCCGGCGGCGGTGCCCCACCTCGACGCCGCCGTGCAGGACGCGGTGGACGCCCGTGACTGCTCGTACGCCACCCGGGCCGCCCTGCAGCGGCTGGTCGCCGAGGTGCTGCGCGAGCACGCCCTCGCCGACGGGTCCGAACTGGTCGACTGGGCACTGCGGAGCCTGCGGCGGATCGCCGGGCAGAGCGGCACGGTCGAACTCGGCCCACTGGAGCACCGGCTGCGCCGGGGCCAGGAACACTCCGTGTTCGCGACCCTGCGGCCATGGCTGGACACCATGGCCGACACCGCGGAGTACTGGCTGCTGTTCACCCTGACCCGCTCGCTCGGCCGCCGCGCCCGGGGCATCCCCGAGCTGCAGGAACTCCTCCTGCACGCCCTGCAGTTCGGGTCGGACGCCGCGTTCACGAAGGCCGCCGGCCTGTGGCTGGACGACCCGCGCACCCGCGGCGCCCGGGTCGCCGAGATCCTCGAACTCGAGCCCTCCGCCGCCGTCCTGTCGCCGGTGTGCGAGGTGCTGGTCGAACAGCGCACCGACCTCCTCGACCCGCTCCTCGCCCCCGAACCGCCGTACGGGAGGTTCCTGAAGCACCCGCAGCGGGCGGCCCTGCCCCCCACCTGGTCGGCGAGCCGCTGGACCCCGCGCCAGTGGCGGGCCACCGCCCTGCTCGCCGCCACGGCGGCCGGCGACCCGACCCTGCCGCTGCACGCACGGGCCGCGGCCGTCCGCGCCGCCGCCGCGATACCCGAGTACGGCGAGGCGGTCGTCCGCGCCCAGCTGGACTCCGCCGAGGTGGTGCTCGCCGAGGCGGCGCTCGCCGCACTGGTCTGGACGGACCGGCCCGCCGACGCGCTGCGCGACCTGCTCGCCCACGCGGGCGGCGACCGCGCCCGGGTCGCGATGTACGCGGCCACCCGAGCCGCCCGGTTCGCCCCGCCCCACGAGCTCGCCGAGCAACTCGGCGCCCTGCTGTCCGGAACCCACGGCAGCAAGGTGACCAGCCGCAAGGAGGCGGTGCGGCTCGCTGCCGAGCACCTGCCGCCGCGGACCGCCGCCGACCTACTGGTGGCCGCGTGCCGCGTCGAGGGCCAGCACCACGACGTGCGCGCCGCCGCGGTCGCCTTCGCGGCCGGCCTGCTGGACGCCGAACCGGTCTGGGACCTGCTCGCCGAAGCCGCCGAACAGGCCCCGCCGCCCGTGCGCCGCGCCGTCCTGCGGGCCGACCCGGCGCACCTGCCCGAGGCCCACCGCGCCCGCTACGCCCGCCTGGTGGCCTCCGTCGCCGCCGCGGCCGACCCGGAGGTCGCGGCGCCGGCCCTGGCCGCACTGCCGCGGTGGGCCGTCTGGGCCCCGGAGACCGCCGACGTGGCCCGACGGGCCGTCACCGATCCGGCGAACCGCGGCGGCTGGCAGCAGGCCGCGGGCGCCGTCCGCGCGCTCGCCGCCTCCGGCCTGCCGCACCCGCTCGGCGGCGCCGCCCCCGGCAGCCTGCTGCACCGCACCCTCACCGAACTCGCCGCCGCCACACGGACGGACGACCTCCACGCCGCCGACGACCGGGACCTCCCGGCCCGCCGGAGGCTCACCCACCTCGCCGACCTCCCCGCCGACGACCACTACCGGCCACTGCTCGCCGGCACCGCCGACCTGCTCGCGGCCGAACCCGGCCTGGCGGGCGTCCGAGCGGCCGCGCTGCGCCGCCTGGTGGACCCGGCGGCCGGCCCCCAGGCACTGGCAGACGCGCTCGGCACCCTCGCCGACGCCCACCGGGGCCGCCCGGCGGCGGCCGCGCTCACCGCGCTGACGCTGCTGCGGGAGCACGCCTCCGGCCCGCTGCCGCCGCCCGGGACACTCGACGCGCTGGCGCACACCGCCCGCCGCGACGACACCGACCCGGCCGCCGGACTGTTCGCAACGGCGCTGACCGAGGCGTTCGGGGACCGCCTCGGCTGGCCCCGGGAATGGCGGGCCCTGCTGCGCGAACTGCGCAGCCACCCCTCGGCGGACGTCCGCGAGCGCGCCCTCGCGGCCGTCATCCACCGGGAGTGACCGACGGCCGGCCCACCCGACGTACGGCCACCAGCCGGGATCCCGGGGCTGTGACGGGACCGGGCGAGCAGGCTGTCCTCCGTCGACCGTCAGGTCGCCCTCCCCGACGTGTCTCACCCCGCGCCGGCCGCCCCGGCGGCCGGCGCGGACAGCACGTCGAGTTCGTGGCCGATCGCCTCGCGCAAGGCGTCGTGCTCCGGTCCGAGCACGCTCGCGGGATCGCGCCAGTTCTCCGGGGGATACCGCCACACCGGGTGGCCGACGAGGTCCGGGCTCTCCCACTCGAACCGGGGCCAGACATGTGCGTGGAGGAAGTCGTCGGTGTTTCCGAGGATCTCCAGGTTCACGCGCCGGAACTCCGGGTCCAGTCGCCGGCAGGCCCGCTCCACGGCCTCACCCAGCCGGTCCATGTCCGACAGGAAGGCCATCCGCTTGGTCCGGGGAAGATCGGACAGACGCCGCACAGCGGGCTCGTCCACCAGGAGAACGGAGTACCCGGGCAGGAACTGCACGTCACCGATCACCGCGAACCCGGCGTCAAGCCGCCGGAGCACAGTGGGGTTCACGCCTTTCAGGGCGCTGCCGATCCTGTCGTCCCGCCAATCGCCACCCATGACGGCGCAGCCTATACAGGCACGCGCTGTCGATCGCTTCCGACGCCCGGCGACTCCGAACGGGTCCCCCTCGACGCTCGTGCGAGTGACGACTCGTGGCGTGGAAGCGAGCTGAGGCTGTCCTGACGCGCCAGTGCGCAAGGGTTCGGCCACGACTTTTTCTTGCGGACGCGGAGGCGATCGTGACTGCCGGACGGAATGTTGGTGTGGGGTGGCTGGTTCGGGTGGCCGCGCCGGTTGTGCTGCTGGCGCTGGCGACGGGGTGCGGCGGTGGCGGTGGCTCGTCCTCCGGCACGACGCCCGCGTCGACCCAGTCGACCGCGGAGACGCCCGCGCCGACGGCGTCGTCCGGCTCGAATCCGAGTCCGAACGCGATCGCCACGCTCTTTCCCGGCAGCAATGGCGCCCCGGCGGTGACCAAGGCGCAACTCCCCGCCACGCAGCTCGGCGGGCACACCGTCGAACCCGTGGTGCTCGCCGGACGTCCCAGCACCCCTGAAAGCGGCACCGCCGCCGCCTCCGCCTCCGCCGCGGGCACGACGGCCGCCGCCGCCGCCTCCGCCGCCGGCACGACGATCGGGGCCGTGCATCTGTCGGCGGGAAGCTTCTCGGTGGCCGACAACCCGTGTACCGGAAGGACTCTTCACTCCGGGGACACCTGCACTCTGACGGTCGCGTTCCGTCCGACGACCGTCGGCACGCAGAGCGCCGAACTCACCGTCTACACGACGGCCGACGCGGTCTACCGCGTCGAGCTGGTCGGTGAGGGGCTGGAGCCTTCGCTTTCACCTTCGCCATCGGAGAACTCGCCCACGCACGAGAGCACGTCCTCGGCTGCGTCGCCCCCGGCTGTGTCGCCCCGCGCCACGTCGCCGGCGGCCACGTCGCCGCACGCCACGTCGCCCTCGGCCGTAGCAACGGAGAGCTGAGGCGTCAGCCGAGCGTCTCGATGCGGATGTCGTCGTCGTCCCGCAGGACCACGGTCACGTCCTCGGGCTGGCGGCGGTCGTACGAGACGAGGTAGTAGCGGGCGTTGGACTTGGCGAGCAGGATGAACCCCCGGTACTGGTAGCGGTACGGCCCGCCCGAATCGCCGAGGTCCGTGAAGTAGATGCCGCTGGCATCGTGGGTGATGAGGGAACGGGAGTAGATCAGGACGCTGACCCGTCCCGCGAATCCGGCTTCCGAGTCGCGAACGGCCTGGCCGTCCCCGGCTTCGTCCGCGTAGTGCGCCAGGGAGGTGGCCGTAGTACGACGACGTGTAGGTGCTGCCGATGTAGCACAGCAGGCCCACGACGACCGATCCCGGGGCCACGACGTAGGCGGCCTTCTCCAGGAACGCCTTGCTCCGGTCGTCCGGCGGCTTGGCCGCGGGTTCGGTGGCGGCCGCGGTGTCGCCGGTACCGCGGACGGTCCCGGCGCGTGCCACCGGCCGGCGGACCCGGCGAGCCGCGCCCCTGGCGCGAGAGGAACGCTCGGTACCGGTCATCCAGTTTCATGCCCCCACAACGAGACACCTCGTGCTTCGGTCGCGGACGGCCCGACGCCGGTGCGGGGGTCGGGGCTCCTGGTCGGTCGGGGAGGGTCAGCCGAGGGCGCTGACGACGGTCTTCGTCGCCTGGGCGATCAGGGCGTCGTCGGAGGTGGCGCCCGCCTTGCCGCGGTCGGACAGAACGACGATCACGATCGGGCTGCGCCCGCCCGATGGCCACGCCACGGCGACGTCGTTGCGGGTGCCGTAGCCCGCGTTGCCGGTCTTGTCGCCGATCCTCCAGTCGGCGGGCACCCCCGCGCGGACGTACGGGCCGCCGGTCGTGTTGCCGACCAGCCAGTCCGTCAGCAGTCCGCGCCGGTCCTCCGGGAGGGCGTCGCCGAGCACGTAGCGGCGCAGGTCGGCGGCGAGGACGCGCGGCGTGCTGGTGTCGCGGGTGTCGCCCGGGGTGGCTTCGTTGAGGGTGGGTTCGGTGCGGTCGACGTTGGTGGTCGAGTCGCCCAGGTCGCGCAGGGACCGCTGGACGGCGGCCGGGCCGCCGAGTTCGGCGGTGACGAGGTTGGCCGCGGTGTTGTCGCTGTACTGGATGGAGGCGGCGGCCAGGTCGCGCAGCTTCATGCCGGTCGCCACGTGCTGCGAGGTGACCGGCGCCCACGCCAGCACGTCCTCCTGGCGGTAGGGGACGACCTTGTCCAGGTCCGCGTCGGATGCCTTCCGTAGCAGGGCCCCGGCGGCGAGCGACTTGATCGTGGACGCGAACGCGAACCGCTCGTCGGCCCGGTGGGTGATCTCCCGGCCGCTGCCGGTGTCCACCGCGAACACGCCGAGCCGGGCGCCGAACTGCTGCTCCAGTGCCGCGAAGGAGGCTTCCGCCGAGTCGGTCGCGGGCGCGCTCGCCACCGCCGCGCTCGGGGCCGTCGCGCTCGGGGCCGTCGTGCCGGGGGCCGACGCAGTCGAGGCGCTGCCCGCCGGGCCGCACCCGCCGATCAGCGCGGCCACGAGCAGGGCCACCGCGGGCAGCGCGGTGCGGGGGCGGTGGAGGGCGTGCGTCATCGGTGGTCTCCCAGGTGGTTCGTGCCGTCGCGGTCACGTTGCCGTCGCGCCGTCGCGCTCAGCTAAACAGGCCGCCGACCCCCTAGTCCAAGACCGCAATCGTGAAGCGGACGATAGGAAAACACCTATGATTGCTGGCCATGGACCTGCTGGGGCACCTCCGCCACTTCCGCGCCGTCGCCGAGGAACGGCACTTCGGCCGCGCCGCCGAGCGCCTGCGGATCGCCCAGCCCTCGCTCTCCCAGCGGATCCAGCGCCTCGAACGCGAACTCGGTGTGACCCTGTTCGACCGCGGCCCGCGCGGCGTCGACCTCACCCCGGCGGGCCGGTTGCTGCTCGCCGAGGCCGAGGAGACGCTGGACAGCGCCGCCCGCCTCCTCGCCACCGCCGCCGACCTGCGCAGCGGACGGGCCGGCACCCTGCGCGCGGCCGTCCCGCCCGAACTCGGGCCGGCCGCCCTGGCCGCGCTGCTCACCGGCTTCGAGACCGCCTCCCCGGGCACCCGGCTCGAACTGCGGGAACTGCCGGTCGCGGCCGTGGTGCGCGAACTCGCCCAGCACACCGTCGACGTCGCCGTCGTCCGCCACCCCTGCCCGGCCGACGGACTGGCCTTCGGCCCCGTCCTGCACCAGCCGCTCGGCGTCCTGCTCGCCGCCCGCAGTCCGCACGCCGACCGCCCGGAGCTCGCGGTGGCCGAACTGACCGGCCTGCGCCTGGTCCTCTTCCCACGCGCCGCGGCCCCGGCCCTGTACGACGAGGTCCTCACCACGCTGACCAGGCACGGCTGCACCCCCGAGGCCGTCGTCGATCCGCCGGGACCGGACGTCGCGGGCGCGTTCGTGCTGACCGGCAGCGCCATCGCCCTGGTGCCGCGCACCACACCACCACCGGGTACGGTCTGGCGTCCGCTCACCGGCACCCCGCTGGCCTGGCGGACCTCCACGGCCTGGCCGGCCGGGCGGGGCGGGCCCGCCGTCCGGCTGTTCGCCCAGGCCGCCCACGAGGCGCTGACCGGACCCGGCGGCCTGCTGCCCCAGCCGCCCAACCGCCCGCTCTACCCCCGGCCCGCAATGGAGTTCCCGCTGTGACCAGCGACCGCACCGCAGCCGACCGCACGGCTGCCGACCGCACCGCAGCCGACCGGACCCGAGCCGACCGGGCCCCGCACAGCCGGGCCGCGCGCACCCGCATCGCCGCGGCCTTCGCCGACGCGGGCGTCACCGGCTGGCTGCATGCGCGCGACCTCGACACCGGCGCCGAGATCGCCCTCGGCGCGGACACCGTCGTCAGCACCGCCAGCGTCCACAAGGTCTGCCTGCTCGTGACGCTGTACCGCGAGGCCGCCGCCGGACGGATCGACCTGACCCGGCAGGTCGACGTGCCCGCCGCCGGCCGCACCCCCGGGGGGACCGGCCTCGGCGCCATGCTCGACCCGGCCCGCCTCTCCCTGCGCGACCTCGCCTACCTCACCGCGGCCGTCAGCGACAACACCGCCGCCGACACCCTGTGGGACGAGATCGGCCTCGACACCGTCAACCGCACCATGGCCGACCTCGGCCTGAGCCGCACCGTCGCCGTCCACAAGCTCCGCGACCTGATCGCCGCCCTCGCCGAGGACACCGGCCCGGACTCCCCGGTCGACCCCGCGGTCGTCGCCCGCCTCAGGGTCCTCGACCCCGCCTTCACCAACCACAGCACCCCCCGCGACATGACCACACTGCTCGCCGCCCTCTGGCACGGCGACGCCTGCCCCGGCGACCACGGCGCCGCGCTGCGACGTCTCCTCGGCCTCCAGGTCTGGCCGCACCGCCTGGCCTCCGGTTTCCCCTTCGACGACGTCCGCGTCCACGGCAAGACCGGCACCCTTCGCACGCTGCGCCACGAGGTCGGTGTCGTCGAGTACCCCGACGGCGGCCGCTACGCGCTCGCCGTCTTCACCCGCGCCGCCGCCACCGCCATCACGCTGCCCGCCGCCGACGCCGCCATCGGAACCACCGCCCGCCTCGCCGTCGACGCCCTCCGGGCACGGGCGGCAAGCGGCGCGACGGGCTGACCGCGGCGGAGCTGCCGGGCACGGGCCCGCCGGTGAATCGCGGACCGCCGAAACGCCGGTGCCGGCGCCTGCCCGGTCCTGAGGCCGTCGCGCGACCGCGACGAGTCCCGTCGTCCCGTCGGCGTTCTCGGCGGCGTGGGTCCGGGCCGTCCGCAGCGTGGTGATCAGCGCTGGCGGCCCTGTCGGAGTCCCCCGCGCCCTTGCGTGCCCGGTGGCAGCGCCGCCCGGGTCCTCGGCCGAGGCCACGCCACGCCGTGGCCTCGGCCGCCGAGTCCTTGACGCCCGCCACGACACGCTTCGGCGATGCCGGCCGGGTCGCGGGCTCCGAAGAGGACGGGTGATCCTGTTGCTCCGGTCCACTACAGGACCCGGCGGGCCGGGCCGGCCTTCGGACGAGGAGTCGAGATGGACACAGAGCGGGCCGTGGCGAGGCACTGCCTGGTGACCGGTGCGAGCGGCTACATCGGCGGCCGCCTGGTGCCCGAGCTGCTCGCCCGGGGACACCGCGTCCGCTGCTTGGTGCGCAACCCCGCCCGGCTGCGGGACCAGCCGTGGCGGGCGGACGTCGACATCGCCCCCGGCGACGTGAGCCGGCCCGAGACCCTCGCAGCGGCCTTCGAGGGCGTCGACGTGGCCTACTACCTGGTGCACTCCCTCGGCACCGGACCGGCCTTCGAGGCCACCGACCGGGCGGCGGCCCGTGCGTTCGGAGCCGCCGCCGCGGCCGCGGGCGTCACCCGGATGGTCTACCTGGGCGGTCTCGTCCCCGCCGGGGTGCCCGAAGCGGACCTCTCGCCCCATCTGCGGTCCCGCGCCGAGGTCGGTCGGATCCTGCGCGGCAGCGGTGTGCCCACGGCCGAACTGCGTGCGGCCGTGATCATCGGCTCCGGCAGCGCCTCGTTCGAGATGCTCCGACACCTCACCGAACGCCTGCCCGTGATGGTCACGCCGCGGTGGGTCTCCACCCGGATCCAGCCGATCGCCGTCCGGGACGTCCTGCGATACCTGGCCGGCGCCGCCGGTCTGCCACCCGGAGTGAACCGCACCTTCGACATCGGCGGCCCCGACGTCCTGACGTACGCGCAGATGATGCACCGCTACGCTCGGCTCGCCGGACTGCGACGGCGTCTCATCGTCCCCGTGCCGGTCCTCACCCCCCGCCTCTCCAGCCACTGGGTCGGCCTCGTGACCCCGGTGCCGAACTCCATTGCCCGTCCGCTCGTCGAGTCCCTGCGCCATGAGGTCGTCTGCGGCGAACACGACATCGCCCGGTGGGTGCCCGACCCGCCGGAGGGCCTGACCGGTTTCGACCGGGCCGTGGCCCTCGCCCTGCGCCGGATCAAGGACGCCGACGTCGCCACCCGCTGGTCCTCGGCCTCCCTGCCCGGCGCCCCCAGCGACCCGCTGCCCACCGACCCCGACTGGGCCGGCGGCAGCCTCTACCAGGACCTCCGGGAACGCACCGTGACCGCGTCACCCGCCGCCGTCTGGCGGGTGATCGAAGGCATCGGCGGCGACAACGGGTGGTACTCCTTCCCGCTCGCCTGGGCCCTGCGCGGCTGGCTCGACCGGCTGGCCGGCGGCGTCGGCCTGCGCCGGGGCCGGCGCGACCCCGCCCGGCTGCGGGTCGGCGACTCGCTCGACTTCTGGCGGGTCGAGGAGATCCAGCCGGGCCGGCTGCTCCGGCTGCGCGCCGAGATGCGGCTGCCCGGCCTGGCCTGGCTCGAACTGTCCGTCACACCGGACGGTGAGCACCGCACGCGCTACCGCCAGCGGGCGCTCTTCCACCCGCACGGCCTGGCCGGCCACGCCTACTGGTGGTCGGTCGCGCCGTTCCACACGGTGGTGTTCGGAGGAATGGCCCGCAACATCACCGAACGCGCCCGCCAGGAGCCGTGACACCGCCCGGACCACCCGGTCACGCCGGACCCGCCGTCGAGGCCGACCACCATCGCACGGTCCCGCGCGGCGGGGCGGTGGCCGCCGGGTGATCCGGTCGAACAGGTCCGTCAGCGCCTCGCTGACGTCCCGGCCGAACTCGGAGAGCCGTAGGCGACCCGGGGCGGCGTCGTCGGCCCCGCCTTCCGCCGGACCAGGCCGTCCCGGGCCCACGCGGTCCTCCCGCCCGGCGGTGGCCGGCTCTCGCGGGCCGGCTCCCAGGGGGACCGGGCGTCAGCTCCGGGGGCGCCGGGCGAGCCGGACGTCGGTGAGCGCGGTCGGGGCGCCGCCGAGCCACCAGGTGGGGTCGGCACTGCCGTCGGTGGTGCGGCCGTCTCGGTGGACGTAGTGGCGCACATCCCGCCCGGGCTCGGCGAACTCGCCGGCGAGGGCCCGCTGCAGCCACTCCGCGCCGAACCGGAAGACCTCGGCGGCCACGCCCCCGAGCGGGTGGAACTCGTCCTCGTAGACCCGCAGTTCCTTCGGCGCCCGGACGCGCTCGAAGCTCTCCAGCGCCTGGCCGAGGTCGGTGAGCTCGTCGAACTCGCCGATCCCGTAGAGCACCGGGCAGGTGATGTCGGCCACCAGGTCGCCCAGTGGCATCCGGTGGGCCAGGTCGCGGTCGAAGGCCGCTTCGTCGGTGTACCCGGCCATGTACATGTAGTTGTTCTTGAAGGTCGGCTGGGCGCGCTCGAAGATGGTCGCGAAGTCGCCGGTGACGGCCTCGAAGGCGGCGAGCGCGGCCAGGCGTCCGTCGACGGCGGCGGCCCGGGATCCCCAGTAGCCGCTCATCGAGATGCCGAACATGCCGATCCGCTCGGAGTCGACCTCCGGGAGCGCGGCCAGGTGGTCGAGGTAACGGCCTATCGCCCGCTCGTAGTTGCCGAGGTCGACGGTCAGTCCGCCGGCGCGGCTCTCGCCCTGGCCGGGCCCCTCGATGGAGAGCGCGACCATGCCGCGCGAGGTGTAGTAGCGTTCGGCGGCCCAGATGTAGTCCTCCTTGATCATGTCCATCCCGGGGCCGAGGATGACGGCCGGCGCGTTCTCGACCGGCCGGGCCGGCAGGTGCAGCAGGGCGTGGATCCGCGAGCCCTCGAAGTCCAGCTCCACCCGCCGCACCCGGCCGTCGCGCAGTGCGCCCAGGCGCTCCACGCAGTGGTTGGCGCGCGCACGCATGGCCGTCTTGCGCGGGTCCGCGGCGTCGAAGATCGAGTACTGGGCCCGGCCCCACATCACCGCCGCCCTCAGGTAGAGGTCGGCGGCGGTCTGGGCGAAGCCGCCGCGCTCGTGGTGGGCGGCACGCTCCTCGGTCTGACCGGCCACCGTCGCCCACGCCTTGGGCAGCATCGCACCGCTCCTGACCAGCGCGAAGACCTTGGCGAAGTCGGTGTGGTCGTGGCCCAGCTGCTCCATGGTCCCGACGGCCTCGGGGTGCAGCGCG
Source organism: Kitasatospora sp. NPDC001132 (assembly GCF_053598415.1). Classification (NCBI taxonomy): domain Bacteria; kingdom Bacillati; phylum Actinomycetota; class Actinomycetes; order Kitasatosporales; family Streptomycetaceae; genus Kitasatospora; species Kitasatospora sp. NPDC001132. Next base: position 49,515 of record NZ_JBSFKF010000001.1, read on the forward strand.
TCGAAGCCGCCCTGGGCGAGGGCGGTGTCCAGGGCCCAGCTCTGGCCGGTCGATCGGATGGTCATGGGTCTCCTCCTGGGGCATTTGTTTAAGTACTTAATGAGTAAGTACTTAGTCATTAAGTACTTAAGTTAGGCTGGTTGTCAACCCGACGAAAGGACCACCATGAGCAGCACACCGCCCACCGAGGACCGTGCCGAAGCACTCGACCGCCTGGCCCGCGCCGCCTACCGCCTCAGCGCCGCCGACGCCCGGCTGCGCGGGCGCGCCACCCGAACCCCGGGCGCACTCTCCCTCACCCACGCCCGGGCCCTGCGCGTCCTGGCCGAGCAGGGCCCCCTCACCATCGGCGGGCTCGCCGCCGGCACCGAGACCACCGGCGCCGCCACCACCCAGCTGGTCAACGGCCTCGTCGCGGCCGGCTACGTCACCCGCACCCGCCAGCCCGAGGACAAGCGCTCCGTCCTGGTCGCCCTCACCGACGCCGGCCGGGCCCGGCACGGCCAGCGCCAGAAGGTGCTGACCGAGGCCCTGCACGCCGATCTGGACGACTGCGACGACGTCGCCCTCGACCAGGCCACCGAAGTGCTCCAGCGGCTGTCCGCCGTCTACGACCGGCTCTGAGTCCACCGGGCCCGCCATCGCACCCGGGGCGTCAAGTCCTCCGTCGGCGGACGAGGTTGACGGGGCCTCGCGGGCGCCTGCGGGCACCGCCGGCCCGGCGCCGTGCCGCGGGCCCGACGGCACCGGGTGCTACCGGGCGGTCTCTTCCTGCCCGTCCGGGACGACGTGCACCGCGGCTTCCTCCGCGCCCGCGGCGCCGCCGTCGACGCCGACGTCGGACGCGGGGAGGCCCTTCTCCGTGTCGGGGCGGGTGCCCTCGTCGGGGGCCACCAGCCGCCCGGCGCGGCGGGTCCCGGTGGCCCGGGGGTCGACCGGCTCGCCCTCTCCGTCGGGCAGGTCGCCGATTCCGTCGTCCTCGTCGGGCCGGACGTCGGGCTCCTCCTGGGCGAGGCGTTCGTCCAGCGTCTCGCCGTCTCGCTGCTCGGCGGCCGTCACCCCCACCTTGCCGACGCCCAGCGGTTTCTCCGGCGGCGAGTAGCCCTCGTCGAGCAGGTCGTCGTAGTCGCGCTCGTCCACCGCGTCGTCCATGTCCAGGGGCGCGGCGTCCGCCTGCTCCTCCATGTTCCCGGTCGGCTGGTAGACGTCGTCCCCCCTGGCTTGGTCGCTCATGTCCCCGCCTCTCCGTTGTGCGGCGCGCCTTCGCGCGCCGGCCTCAGCTCTCGCTCGGCTGTTCGGTCTTCCCCTCGGTCCCCTCGGCCGTCTCCTGCCGGTCGAGGTGCCGGCTTCTGCCCGGTTCGACGGTGGTGGCGTTGCCGTCCTCGCCGTCGTCCGGTGCACCGTCGCCGCCGGGCGGGTGGATCGGGTGCTTCTGGTCGGTGTCGTCGAGCGGAACACCACCGGCTCCGCCCTGCGGGATGTCCTCCACGACTCCTCCTCGTTATGCTCGAGTACGGGCGGTCCCGGACCGCGCCTCCGCGCGTGTACCCGGCCGACCTCGGCGAAACCACCTGGACCCGGCGGCGCGGAGCGGCCCTCGCCCGTGGCGGCGAGTCGTCCGCGGGGTTGACCAGCCGGGCGGCTACCCGGCGAACGACGGATCGGTGCCGGTCAGTTCGCGGCTGGCCGCCCACAGCCGGGCGGCGGTGGCGGTGTCCTTGAGGTGGTCCCAGACGGGTTCGGTTCGCGGGGTGCCGCGCAGTCCGAATGCCCGGGGGCTCCACATCCGGCCGCCGCGAACGCCCGGGTCGAGCACGGCCCGGACGGCGGGCCACGCGGCGGCGTCCTTGCCCTGCACGACGAGGCCGAGCGGCAGGTGGCGCAGCCGTTCGCCGGCGGTGCGGACGTGGAGGGGCGGGCGCGAGGGGGTGAGGGCGTCGAGCGCGCCGCCGGGGTGGACGAGGACGCTCAGCGTGCTGCTGCGGGCGGCGCGCAGGCGGCGGTCGAGTTCGAGGGCGAAGAGCATCTGGGCGAGCTTGGAGCGCGCGTAGGTGCGCTTGGGCCGGTAGTCGCGGGTGCTCTGGAGGTCGTCGAGGTCCAGGCGCTCGGACTTGGCGGCGAAGCTGCCGGTGGTGACGACCCGGCTGCCGGCAGTGGCCGCGAGCAGGGGCGCCAGGTGGTGGGTCAGCGCGAAGTGGCCGAGGTGGTTGGTGGCGAGCATCAGCTCGTGCCCGTCGGCGCTCTCGCGGCGCGGCGGGTGGTCGAGCGCCACGCCGGCGTTGTGGACCACGGCGTCGAGCCGGTCCGGCCCGAGCGCGTCCACGGATGCGCGGAGCGAGCCGAGGTCGGCCAGGTCCAGGGGCAGGTGCCGCACGTCGGCGCCGGGGACGCGCGAGCCGATGGACGCGATCGCCGCCCGCGCCCTCGCCGGGTCGCGGCTGCCCAGCACGACCGTGGCCCCGGTGGCGGCGAGCTGCTCGGCGACGAAGTACCCGATGCCCGCGTTTCCGCCGGTGACCAGGAAGCGCCGCCCCTCGGCGCGGGGCAGCCGGTGGACGTTCCACGGACGGGTCTCGGATACGGAGGGCATGGCGTGCTCCCGGTGGTTCGGCGTCGTTCGGTTCGGCGCGGTGCGGTTCGCGCGGTCCGTACGCTCCCAGGCGCCGCTCACAACTCACCGGCAGTCGGCTGTCCCCGCGCTGACAGCGGGTCGGCCCGCCGCCCGGGTTCGACGGCCCGCTCGGACGATGACGTCGCTCCGGGGCTGCGGAACCCGCCGAGGGCGGTCGCCCGGCCGTGCCCCGAAGCGTCGCCGGCATGACACCGGCCGAGGGACTCGGGTTCCGCCTCCGCTCCGACGAGGAACGGGCCGCTCGCGTGTGGACCCGTCCGCCGCAGGGCCGCCGTACCGGGATTGCGTCCGTGGCGTCGGGTAGGCGCACGGGTGCGCCCGAGAGGACCGGCACCGGCCGGGCCCGTCAGGGGCGTGGAAGGAGCGCCGGAACCATGGGCGAGGAGACCGGTCACATCACCGGAACCAAGGACAAGGACTACAACCTGATCTGGTACGTCGAGGCGTGCCTCAAGAACGCGCTGCGACTGGAGAGCTACCTGCGGGACGCCGAACGCGACGGCGACGACGAGGTGGTGGAGCTCTTCCGCAAGGCGCAGGCGGACAGCCGCAAGGGTGCCGAGCTGGGCAAGGAGCTGCTCGCGGCCCGCCTGGCCCCGGCGGGGGCCCGCGGTGACTCGGACCGCGTCGCCGCCGCGGGCACTCCGGTGCGCACCGCCGGGGACGCACTCGGGGGTGCCGGCGGGAACGCCGGCGACCTCCCGGCCGACGGAGGGAGCCGGACCGGTGACACGCCGGCGTCCGAGAGCCGTGCGGGTGATCTGCCGCAGGACCCGACGACCCCGTAGGCATCGCGGACGGTGCAGGGCGGGCTGCCGTGGTGGCCCGGCCTTCCGTACCCGTCGCCGTGCGCGGGGTGCAGGGCGGGCGCCGCCGCCCGGCCGGGCGAACCCCGTCCGGCCTCGGCCGGTCGTCCAGGAGCGGCAGCCCGGTCCGCGGCGTCGGTCCGGGGCCTCGCGGACCGAGCCCCGGAGCCTGCCCGACCGTCTGCCCGACCCCCGCTTCGGCCGCGAAGCCACCCGGGGCCCGTACGCCGTTTCCCCGGCCGGGGACCGGGCAGCCGCCGGTGGACGGCGGCGCGGGACGTGGGCGCCGGACGTGGGCGCCTGATCCGTTGGGGCGCCGAGCCCGGAGCCTTCGGCGCCTACCCTGCTTCCCGTCGGAGCAGCCGCGGCCGTCCCCGGGCCCCGCGTCGGCGACCCGGGCGCCCGTCCGGAACACGAGCAAGGCGAGGTGACGTGATGAAGGCCCTGACCTGGCACGGCAAACGGGACGTGCGCATCGACACGGTGCCGGACCCGGTGGTGGAGGACCCGACCGACGTGGTCGTGGAAGTGACCTCCAGCGGCCTGTGCGGTTCCGATCTGCACCTGTACGAGGTGCTGGGACCGTTCCTGGAGGAGGGCGACATCCTCGGACACGAACCCATGGGCATCGTGCGCGACACCGGCCGCGAGGTCACGGCGCTCGCACCGGGAGACCGGGTCGTCGTCCCCTTCAACGTGTCCTGCGGCACCTGCTTCACCTGCCGACAGGGCCTGCACTCCCAGTGCGAGACGACCCAGGTCCGTGAATTCGGCACCGGCGCAGCGCTGTTCGGCTACACGAAGCTCTACGGTCGGGTCCCGGGAGGACAGGCCGAGCTGCTCCGGGTGCCGTTCGGCAACACCTTGCCGATCAAGGTGCCCGACGGGCCGCCGGACGACCGCTTCGTGTTCCTCTCCGACGTCCTCCCCACCGCGTGGCAGGCCGTGAAGTACGCCGACGTCCCCGAGGGCGGCAGCCTCGTCGTCCTCGGACTCGGACCGATCGGCGACATGTCCGCGCGGATCGCCGCCCACCTCGGCGTGTCCCGGGTGATCGGCGTCGACCTGGTGCCGGAACGCCTGGAACGCGCCCGCGCCCACGGGGTCACCGCGCTCGACCTCGAGGAGCACGGCAAGGACCTCGCCGACGTCATCCGCGACCTCACCGACGGCCGCGGCCCCCACGCGGTGATCGACGCCGTCGGCATGGAAGCGCACGGCTCGCCCGCGGCCGCACTCGCCCAGCGGATGACCACGCTGCTCCCCAACCGGCTCGCCGCCTCCCTCATGGAGCACGTCGGCGTCGACCGCCTGCACGCACTGCACCTGGCGATCGACATCGTCCGGCGTGGCGGCACCATCTCCCTGTCCGGCGTCTACGGCGGCATGACCGACCCGCTGCCGCTGCTGACGATGTTCGACAAACAGATCCAACTGCGCATGGGCCAGGCCAACGTCCACCGTTGGGTGCCCGACATCCTCCCGCTGCTCCTGGACGGCGATCCGCTCGGCGTCGACGGCTTCGCCAGCCACCACCTGCCGCTGACGGAGGCGCCGCGCGCCTACGAGATGTTCCAGCAGAAGCAGGACGGCGCGGTGAAGGTGCTCTTCCGGCCCTGACGAGCCAGGACCGGCCCGACGGCGTCCCGAAGACGCCACGCTCGCGAACCCGGAAGGAGTTCCCCGTGGAGTACCGCCGACACGAGCACCACCGCCCGCCGGACCGAGGACGTGGCGGCGCCAGGACGGCCCGCACCGCCGACCGCACCGCCGTCGTCACCGGCGCGTCCCGGGGCCTGGGCCTGCTCATCGCGCGCGAACTGGTCCGCCGTGGCTGCCGGGTCATGCTCTGCGCCCGCGACCCGGCCGAACTGGCCCGGGCCGAACGGTACCTGCGCGACGAGGGAGCCGCCGTCGCCGCCTGTGCCTGCGACCTGAACGACTCCGATGCGCCCCGGCGCCTCCTGGCCGCCACGCACGAACGCTTCGGGCCGGTCGAGATCCTCGTCAACAACGCCGGTGTCATCCAGGTCGGCCCCTTCCAGGCCCTGCGCGAGGAGGACTTCCGCGAGGCCATGGAGACCATGCTGTTCGCCCCGCTGCGTCTGACGACCGCCGCGCTGCCCGACCTGCGGGCCCACGAGGGGACGCTGGTGAACGTCACCTCGGTCGGTGGCCGCGTCCCGGCTCCGCACCTGCTGCCGTACGTGGCCGCGAAGTTCGCCGCCACCGGGCTCTCCCAGGGCCTTCGGGCCGAGCTGGCGGCCGACGGTGTGCGGGTGACCACCGTGATCCCGGGCCTGATGCGGACGGGCTCGCACACGGCAGCCCGGTTCCACGGTCGCCCCGCGGCCGAGTACTCCTGGTTCGCCGCCGCGGCCGGCCTGCCGCTGCTGTCGATGGACGCCGAGCGCGCCGCCCGAGCGATCGTGCGCGCGGCCGACCGCGGCCGACCGGAACTCGTCCTCACCCCGGCGGCCAAGATCGGTGCCCGCGTGCAGGGCCTGGCTCCGGCGACGACCGCCCGACTGATGGGTCTGGTCGCCCGCCTCCTCCCCGGCCCCGGCGCCGATCCGGCGCACGGGGTGGTCGGCAGCCGAGCCGCCGGATCCGCTCGGCTCCCGGCCTGGGTCACCGTACTCGGCGACCGGGCCGGACGGCGGTTCAACGAGCCGCGACCCGACCGGTGACCCCGCCCGCCGGCAATGCGCGACCCTGATGCCTCGGCGGTGAGTCGCCGGTGAGGACGCGGGTCCGCTTCCGCCGTCCACAGCGTGGAGCCCCAGCCCTCCGAAAGGGGGCGTAGCCGGGCTCGGGCACCGCGCGCCGAGCCCGTGACACGCGCACGCGCATCCGGGTGACACGCGGTCCCTACGACTTCCGCCCCCAGCGCTTCCTCGACGCACCACCGGATCCGCAGCATCTGATCCCGCAGGGCGGCGGCGACGCGGCCACCGGCCACCGCTGCCCGGGCGAGGAGGTCGTGGTCGCCCTGCAGGAACTCCTCGCGCCGCGGCTGGCACGGCTCGACTACACGGTGCCCGACCAGGACCCCACCATCGCGCTCAGCCGCGTGATCGCCCGGCCCCGCAGCGGCTTCGTCGTCGACCTGGCCTGAGGTCCCGGGCGCACCGGCGCCGGCCGGCGTGTTCGTTCCGGAGCGGTGGTGCGAGTGCGTGCACTCGGGATGAAATGCAACAAGACAGGCTAAACGTGAATTCAATGTCGTATGTCGGGTACAACCCTCCTGTGGCGACCGTGTCGACGGTCCGGTCGTCCCGCACCCCGGTTGGGGTGCACCGGGACCGCGCTTGAAGAAGCCAGGCACAGGTCCTGGGGGAAGAGGCCCGGGGCGCACGAGGTGCGGCTCCAGCACACGTCGCCGGGCGTTCACCCCGATGCCCAGGAGCGATCACGTGTCCATCCACCTGGAAACCACCGACAGGGAAACCACCGACAGGGAAGCCGTGCCCGCGGGGCTGCCGCCGGACCTGCCGGGACGGCCGACGGCGGCCGCACTGCGCCGCATGGGGAAGTCCGAGGCAAGGGAGCTGAGCGACGCGCTGTTCGAGCGGCTGGCCGGGCTGGCCCGGGAGAGCCACGCCTACAGCTACGTCCGCGGCACGATCATCGAGCTGAACATGCCGCTGGTGCGTTTCATCGCGGCCCGGTTCCGGCACCGCGCCGAGGACATGGAGGACATCCTCCAGGTCGGCACGATCGGCCTGATCAAGGCCGTCGACGGCTACGACCCGCGGCGCGGCGTCGAGTTCGTCACCTACGCCATCCCCACCATCGCCGGCGAGATCAAGCGGTTCTTCCGCGACACCTCCTGGCCGGTGCGGGTGCCGCGCAGCATGCAGGAGCTCTATCTCTCCGTCACCCGCGGCTCGGACCGGCTCGAGCAGGAACTCGGCCGCCTCCCGCAGCCCGGGGAGATCGCGGAGGATCTCCACCTCACCGTGGAACAGGCCACCGAGGGCCTGATGGCGGGCCGGGTCTGCCGCCCGAACTCGTTGGACGCGCTGCGTGACGGGGACACCGACGAGGCCGGCAGTGCCCTGCTGGACCGCCTCGGCGGCTGTGATCCCGGTATCGAGCTCGTGGACTTCCGTATCGCGGTGCGGCCGCTGCTGGCCCGGTTGCCCGAACGCGAGCAGACCGTCCTGAAGCTGCGGTTCTGGGACGGTTGGACGCAGTCCCGGATCGCCGAGCGGATCGGGGTCTCTCAGATGCACGTCTCGCGGCTGCTCAGCGCCACGCTGGCCTGGCTGCGGGAGGAGCTGGAGGACCGCGGCGCCCCCGGGTGGGCGGACGAGCCAGAGGAGGGCTGAGGCCCCGGAGGTGGCCCACGCGCAGTGGCGTGGGCCACCTCGCCTCACCGGACGCCGGGTCCGCGGGTTAGAGGGCGCGCCGTCCGGGCACCCGCCCCGGACGAAGCAGGGGGCGGACCGCGAAGACAGGAGAAGACCCGGGAGCGGCTGGGCCGCCACCGACGACGAAGCGGAGAACACGATGGCCGTCCGTCATGTCCTGATCGACCGACCGCCCGGGGACGTGTGGAAGGTGCTGGCCGACCCGCGCTGCTACGCCCGGTGGGTCCCGGGCACCTCCCACACCGAACCGGCCGACGGCAGCTGGCCCCGGACAGGCGCCCGCCTGCGCTACACCGTCAGGGCCGGCCCCTGGCACCTGAAGGGGCACACCGTCGTGCGCCGCTGCGAGGAGCCGGAGCGCCTGGAACTGGAAGCCGTCGCCGGCCGCCTGGGCACCGCGCGCATCGCCCTCGAACTGCTGGCCTGGGGCGGCGGCACCCTCGTCATCGTCGACGAACACCCCTTGCAGGGACCGGGCAGCAGCCTGCACACCGCCCCGTCCGAGGCACTGCTGCACCTGCGCCACCGCAGCATGCTCTCCCGCCTGGCCGACACCGTCGAGAACGCCGGGCACCGGTCACCGGCACGAGGAGGCGCGGCATGAACGACGCCGTCGTGATCGGTGCCGGACCCAACGGACTGGTCGCCGCGAACGTCCTCGCCGACGCCGGCTGGCAGGTCGAGGTCCTCGAAGCCCAGGACCACCCCGGCGGCGCGGTCCACAGCGACCGCGGCGTGCACCCGGACTACGTCCACGACGTGTTCAGCTCCTTCTACCCGCTGGCCGCGGCCTCCCCCGCCATCCAGGCACTCGCCCTCCAGGACTACGGCCTGACCTTCAGCCGCGCACCCACCGTGCTGGCCCATCCCCTGACGGACGGGCGGTGCGCCCAGCTGCGTCAGGACGCGCAGGAGACGGCCGAGCTGATCGGCCGCGACTTCGGCCCCCACGACGCCCAGGGCTGGCAACGGCTGTCGGAGCTGTGGGAGCGCCTGGACCCGTGGCTGATCCGGGCGATGTTCGCCCCCTTCCCACCGGTGCGCGCCGGGCTCGTGCTGGCCGCCCGGGTGCGGGCCGCCGGTGGCCTGCGCCTGGCACGGTTCGCGACCCTGCCGGTGCGCCGCCTCGCCGAGGAGGAGTTCGACACCCAGGGCCCCGCGCTGCTGCTGGCCGGCTGCGCCCTGCACGCCGACCTGCTGCCGGAGTCCCCGATCAGCGGCGTGTTCGGCTGGTTGATGGCCATGCTCGGCCAGCAGTACGGCTGGCCCGCTCCGGTCGGCGGCGCCCGCGCGCTCACCGACGCCCTGGTGCGCCGCCTGGAAGCGCACGGCGGACACGTACGGTGCGACGCCCGCGTGGAAGGCGTCCTGGTACGCTCCGGGCAGGCGATCGGCGTGCGCACCGCCGGTGGCGAAACCGTCCGGGCCCGGTATGCCGTACTGGCGGACGTGGCCGCCCCCACCCTGTACGGCGGCCTCGTCGGCTGGGACCGCCTTCCCGCCCAGCTGCGCCGGGACCTGCACCGCTTCCAGTGGGACTTCTCCACCGTGAAGATCGACTGGGCGCTCGACGGCCCCATCCCGTGGAGCTGCCCCGATGCGGCCCGCGCCGGCACGATCCACCTGGGGGCGGACCTGACGGAGCTGAGCGACTACGCGCTCCAGGTCATCACCGGACGCGTCCCCGCCCGGCCGTTCGGACTGCTCGGCCAGATGACCACCACCGACGCCTCGCGCTCGCCCGCGGGCACCGAGTCCGCCTGGATGTACACCCACGTCCCCCAGCGGGTGTCGGCGGACTCCGGCCCGGACGGGCTCACCGGCCGCTGGGACGGGCACGAGAGCGCCGTGTTCGCCCGGCGGATGGAGGCCCAGGTGGAACGGTTCGCCCCCGGCTTCGGCGACCGGGTGGTGAACCGGCGCATCCTCACCCCGCCCGTCCTCCAGGGCCTGGACGAGAACCTGGTCGGCGGCGCCATCAACGGCGGTACCACCGCGCTCCACCAGCAAGCCGTCCTGCGTCCCGTCCCCGGCACCGGACGGCCCGAGACGCCGATCCAGGGCCTCTACCTCGCCTCCTCCTCCGCGCACCCGGGCGGCGGGGTCCACGGCGCCTGCGGCGCCAACGCCGCCCGCGCGGCCCTGCGGGCGCGCCGACCCGCCGTACGCCGGATCGCGGGGCCCGTGCTCACCGCCGCCCAGCGCGCCCTCGCCCGGCCGACAGGGGCCTGATGTCCCGGTCCCGCCGGGATGGCCGGGGTTTCGATGGGGCCCGCCCGTCGGTCCGGGGAGGTCACGCCGTGGAGCATCGGGCAGCGCCCAGGTGAACTGCCGACACGGTGCGAGATGGAACGCCGCACCCGGGGGAGGCTCGTCGGGCGACTGGTGGCACCTTTCGAAGCCGGGGCGCGGTGCTCCCGTCGAGGCGGGGCAGGGGCCGGCCATTTCTCGCAGCACCCCGGCGCGTGACGGCGAACCGTGCTCCGGCGCCCCGCCGATCCCGGGCGGGCCGAGTATCCGATCGGAGTACTGATGGACGAGTCCAACCGCGTGCGCAAGACGACCGAACAGCTGCCCGGTGCCCCCGGCCCGCAGGCGCCGCCCGTGGCGGAACCGACCGAGCCGCGTGCGCCGCTGCCGCCGAAGCCCGACCAGCAGGCGCCTGCGGCGGTGTCGGCGACAGGCCGTGCCGCTGGCACGGAGGCCGCGCGGGCCCAGAACGGCGGGTACCTGACCACCGCGCAGGGCGTCCGTCTGCCGGACAGTGACCACTCGCTCAAGGCCGGCCCCCGTGGCCCCGTGTTGCTGCAGGACCATCACCTGCGCGAGAAGATCATGCACTTCGATCACGAGCGGATCCCGGAGCGGGTGGTGCACGCCCGCGGCGCCGCGGCGCACGGCGTCTTCCGCGCGTACGGCACGGCGGCGGACGTGACCAGGGCGGCGTTCCTGGCCGAGGGCGTGGAGACGCCGGTCTTCGTGAGGTTCTCCACCGTACTGGGGTCACGCGGCTCGGCGGACACGGTACGCGACACCCGCGGGTTCGCCACCAAGTTCTACACCGGCCAGGGCGTCTTCGACCTGGTCGGCAACAACATCCCGGTGTTCTTCATCCAGGACGCGATCAAGTTCCCGGACATCATCCACGCCGGCAAGCCGCACCCGGACCGGGAGATCCCGCAGGCGCAGAGCGCGCACGACACGTTCTGGGACTTCGTCTCCCTGCACACCGAGGCCACCCACCACACCCTGTGGAACATGTCCGACCGCGGCATCCCGCGCTCCTACCGGATGATGGAGGGCTTCGGGATCCACACCTTCCGCCTGGTCGACGCCGAGGGCGCGACCACGCTGGTGAAGTTCCACTGGAAGCCGAAGGCGGGCGTGCACTCGCTGGTGTGGGAGGAGGCGCAGCTGATCGGCGGCACGGACCCGGACTTCCACCGTCGGGATCTGGCGGACGCGATCGAGGCCGGGGCGTTCCCGCAGTGGGAGCTCGGCATCCAGACGTTTCCGGACTCGCCGGAGCAGACCTTCGAGGGCATCGACCTGCTCGACCCGACCAAGATCGTTCCCGAGGAGCTCGCCCCGGTCCGGCCGATCGGCCTGATGACGCTCGACGCCAACCCCACCAACTTCTTCGCGGAGACCGAGCAGGTGGCCTTCCACCCCGGCCACCTCGTCCCCGGCATCGACATCACCGACGACCCGCTGCTCTCCGGTCGGCTCTTCTCCTACCTCGACACCCAGATCACGCGACTGGGCGGTCCGAACTTCGCCCAGATCCCGGTCAACCGCACCCACGCCCCGGTCAACGACATGCTCCGCGACGGTTTCCACCAGGACGCCGTCCACAGCGGCGTCGCGCCGTACAAGCCGAACTCGCTCGACGGCGGCTGCCCGTTCTTCGCCGGCCCCGCCGACCGCGCCTTCGTGGAGCACCCCACACCGATCGCGGCCGGAGCCAAGGTCCGCGAGGCGCCCGCCTCGTTCGACGATCACTTCAGCCAGCCCCGGCTGTTCTGGCTGAGCCTGAGCCCGGTGGAGCGCGAGCACGTGATCGCCGCCTACACCTTCGAACTGTCCAAGGTCTACGAGCAGGCGATCAAGGAACGCGTACTGACCGTCCTGGCGCGGATCGACGACGAACTCTGCCGGGAGGTCGCCACCGGCCTCGGCCTGCCGGCACCGACCGCCGCCGCGCCCGCCGACGTCACCCCCAGTCCGGCCCTGTCCCAACTCGGGCAGCGGTGGCCCGCGACCGGCCGGGTGCTGGGCATCATCGCGGACGGTGGCGGTGACCCCGCCGTGGTCCTCGGAATGCGCGACGCCGCGCGTGCCGCGGGCCTGCTGCCGCTGGTCATCGGTCCCACGGGAGCGCCACTGGCCGACGGCCTCGGCGTGCAGCGGACCTTCGCCGCCGCCCGCTCCGTCGAGTTCGACGCGCTCCTGGTGGCCCACGCTCCCGGGCCGGGGGCGGATGACCGCGGCGCACGGGACGCCAAGTCCGGCGCGGTGGCGGGCGGCCAGCGGACGGTCGACTCCCGGGTCGTCCTGCTGGTGAACGAGGCCTACCGACACGCCAAGCCGATCGCCGGTCTCGCGGACGCCCGCGCCCTGTGGGCCGCGGCGGGGGTCGATCCGCACGCACCGGGCGTGTCCATCGAGACGGACGGCGGGCGGGCCGTCTCGGCGCTGGTGGAGCAACTCGGCACGCATCGTGTCTGGGAGCGCTTCCCCGTGGCAGGTTGAACCCTTGCGGGCCCGCCCGCGCCGGAGACCACCGGTGCGGGCGGGAACTCGGCTGTCACGGGAAGCCGCTGCTACGGCGCTTGCGCGGCGGACGGCCGCGGCGGGGGACGCAGGTGGTCGTGCAGGAGTCGGAGGGCGGCGAGGACGCTCGCGTGCTGGATGTCCTCGCGCCGGTCACGGGGCGGGTCGGGTTCGGCCGTGACGGTGGTGCGGTCGGTGGCGAGGGCGACGTAGACCGTTCCCACCGGGCGGCCGTCCTGCGGGGCAGGGCCGGCGACACCGGTGGTGGCGAGGCCGTAGGTGGCGCCGGTGACGGCGCGGACCTCCTGGGCCATTCGGGCGGCGACCTCGGGATGGACCGCCCCGGTCGCGGCCAGCAGCGAGGCGTCCACGTGCAGGAGGGAGGTCTTGGTCTCGGTGGCGTAGGCGACGACGCCGCCGAGGAAGGTGCGCCCGGCGCCGGGCGCGTCCGCCAGCGCGGTGGCGAGACGACCCGCGGTGAGCGATTCGGCGACCGCGACGGTGTGGCCCGCTGCCGCCAGGGCGCCGGTGATGTGCCGCACCAACGTCCCGGTCGGATCGAGGCCCGCGCGGCCGACCGGGAGCCGGTCCTCACCGTCGGTGGCGGGGGAGTCGGGCTGTCGTCCGGTGCCGGGCCGGGGCGTCATGGGCTCGGCCGTTCAGCTTTCGACGAGGACCGCGGCCTCGACGAGGCCGCCCCGGAGGTGGAAGATGCCGGTGCCTGGGACTGGTCCATGGTGCCGCGTGTGCCCGGCGGGAATGACGGGAAACGCACCGCCCGTCGTGGCGTGAGGACGGGGGCGCGGACCCCCGGATCGCACAGCCTTGGGGGCCGCGGCGCTGAAGGAGACCTTCGGCTGCGACGGCCAGCCCGCGTCCCAGCACACGGTCGGCTTCGACGAGCTCGCCGAGTTCGGCGGCCTGCCCGACGCAGATGCGCTGGACCAACACCATGATCAAGACCCTGTCGCCCCAGCTGCTCACCAGCGTCTGATCCGCCGGGCTCCGGGGCGCGTCACCGGATCGTCCGGTCCCGGCGCCCCTCCGGTTCGAGTACGGCGGGCGGCAGCCCGTCGAGTGCGGTCAGGACGTCGACCGGGTGGACGGCCAGCAACCGAGGATCGGGTTCGTGGCCGCCGGCGTCGCCGGGGCGCGACCCACCGTCGGGTCCGCCCCGCCAGATGGCGATGTGGCGGGGCGAGGACGGCGGGCCCCAGAGGCGGGGAGCGACCGGACCGAACAGGGTGACGGACGGGGTGCCGAGGGCCGTCGCGAGGTGGGACAGGCCAGTGTCGCCGGCCACGACGGCGCGCGCTCCGGCGACCAGGGCGGCCAGGACGGGGAACGGGACGTCCCGCTCTCCGCCGAACACGGCCCCTTCCGGCAGCCCGGCGTCCCGGGCCACCCGGTGGGCGAGCGCCCCCTCGCCCGAGCCCGCAGTGATCACGACCGGCACGCCCGACGAGTGGACGGCTCGGGCGACGGCCGCGAACCGTTCGGCGGGCCAGCGTCGGCTGCCGGCGTCGGCTCCCGGATGCACGAGGACGGCGTGCGGGGCGGGCGAGGGCGACTCGGGGGCGGGAATCAGCAGGTCGGCCGGGTCCGCCGCGATGCCGTACCACTGCACCAGGCGGCACCAGCGCTCGCGTTCGTGCTCCTCCTCGTCCCACTGCGGACCGGCCAGTGCGGGCGGTCCGACGCGCCCGAAGCCCCACACCTGCCGTGGGCCGAGAGCCTGGAGCACGGCGTGGCTGGCGGGGCCGTTGCCGTGCAGGTCGACGGCGAGGTCGGGTGGCGGACCGGACCACGCCAGCCGGGAGGGGACCCCGCGCCCGGCGGCGGTGGTGCCGAGCAGCCGATCCACGCAGCCGGTTGCCAGGACGGCGCCGGAGAGCCGGGCGGGTGCGGCCAGCGTGATGTGGTGGTCGGGCAGGGCCCGACGCAGTCCGCGCAGGACGGGCACGCCGGTGAGCAGGTCGCCGAGGCCCAGGGCCCGGAGCACCAGGACCCGCGGACGGTGGGCGCCCTGCCGGGACGTACGCCGCCGGGGCACCGCCTGGCCGGGCGTCACCGCGCCGGCCACGGGCCGCCGCCCGTCGCGGCGGCTGCCCGCCGGGCGAGCGAGGTGGTCGAGTGTCCGTCGAGGTAGGGCAGTACGACGGCGTGGCCGCCCCAGCTGCGCAGGACGGCCCGTTCGGGCAGCGTCTCGGCTGTGTAGTCGCCGCCCTTGACCCACAGATGGGGCCGCAGCAGACCGAGCACGCGCTCGGGCGTGTCCTCGTCGAAGACCGCCACCGCGTCGACGCAGCCGAGGCCGGCCAGGACCCTGGCCCGGTCCTCCGCGGAGTTGATCGGACGCCCGCGGCCCTTGAGCCGCCGGACGGAGGCGTCCGAGTTGAGGCAGACGATCAGGCAGTCGCCGAGCCGCCGGGCGGATTCCAGGAGGGCCAGGTGTCCGGGATGCAGCAGGTCGAAGCAGCCTCCGGTGGCGACCACCGCGCCTCCGCGGGAGCGGACCGCACGGGCCAGCCGGGTCGCGTCGGGCGCGACCGGATCCTCGGTGGTGGAGGCCGGGGGCGTGTGCCGCCAGAGTGCGGGATCGCCCACGCCGCCGCGGGCGATGAAGTCCGTGGCGGCCGTGACCCCGCGCTGCACGGCCTCTTCGGGGAGGGCGCCGTCGGCGAGCGCGGTGGTCACGGTGGCGGCGAAGCAGTCCCCGGCTCCGCAGGTGTCGCCCGTCGCCTCGTACGGGGCGGGCAGCAGGATCGGGCTGTCGGGGCCGCGGCTGAGCAGTGCGCCGAGGGGGCCGAGGGTCACCGCGACTCCGGCGGCTCCCCAGCGCCGGGTGAGCAGGGCGGCTCGGCGGGTTTGCGAGGGAAGGTCCTCGCCGGGAGGCTCGTCGGGGGCGAGGGCGACCGTGAGCAGACGGGCTTCGGCTGCGTTCGGGGTGGCCAGCCGGACACCGGGCACCGGTGGGCCGCCACGGGGGTGGGGGTCCCACACCACCGGGAGGTGGCCGGTCGCGGTGGCCAGTTCCGGCCGGAGCCGGTCGGCCGTCCGCAGGCCGTAGTCGGAGACCAGGACCGCCCCGGCGGCCGCGATCGCCTGTCGGGCGGTGTCTCCGGGCGCGCCGGGCACGCCGCCGCCCCGGTCGATCCGCACCAGTGGCCGTCCGCCGACGCGGACCCGGGTCTTGACCGGCAGGTCGCCGTCCAGCGGGAGTTCGACGAGGGTGACCCGGTCCGCGAGCAGGTGGCGCAGCTCGGTCGAGGCGTCGCCGTTCCCGACCGCGGTCACCAGGACGACCTCGCGGCCGCTGCCGGCCGCGAGCCAGGCGGCCAGCGCCGCACCGCCCGGCCGGTGCCGTTCGGCCGTCACGTCCACCACCGGCGCGGGCGCGTCGGGGGCGAGCCGGGTCGCGTCCCCGTCGATGTCGCAGTCGAGCAGGCTGTCGCCGACGACGACCAGCGGACGGCGTCGGTTCGTGACCCGGGTCTCGGCGGTGCTCATGCCGACTCCCTGGAGGGGCGTCCCCCGTCGCCGCCGGTGCGCGCGACGGTGGTGCGGGTCGGCAGCAGGTACGGCCGTGGGCGGGCCAGCGCCGCGTCGAAGGCCTCGCACACCAGGTGGAGGGCGATCAGGTGGACCTCCTGGACCGTGGCGGTCCGGTCGGCCGCGACGGCGAGGACCTCGTCGGCGGCGGCCGCGAGCGGGTTGGGTGCGGGGCCGGTCATCGCCCAGACGTCGAGACGGCCGCGCCGGGCCGCCTCGGTGGCGCGCACCAGGTTGGGACTGCGGCCGGAGGTCGACAGCAGCACCAGTACGTCGCCCGGTCGGCCGTGGGCGGCCACCTGGCGGGCGAACACCTCGTCGAAGCCGTAGTCGTTGCCGATGGCGGTGACGCTGGACGTCTCGGCGTGCAGCGCGATCGCGGAGAACGGGGGCCGCTCGGCCGCGTAACGGCCGACCAGCTCGGCGGTGAGGTGCTGGGCCTGGGCGGCGCTGCCGCCGTTGCCGGCCGCCAACAGCCTGCCGCCGGCGGGCAGTCGCCCGGCGAGGGCGGCGCCCCATGAGGTGAGCAGGGGCAGCTGGTCGGTCCGCAGTCGACGGACGGCCTCCTCCAGGGCGAGGCAGTGGCCGGTGGCCGGCCGCACGTCGGGCTGGCGGTCACGGGATCGGGGTGTCATCGCACGACTCCCGTCATCGGGTGGACGGTGGGGCGGGCCGTGGCGAGGACGTCGAGGTAGACCGCCTCGCTGCGGTCGGCGACGGCCCGCCAGGTGTAGTTGGCGAGCACCCGGCGGCGGCCGGCGGCCCCGTAGGCGGCGCGGACGGCGGGTGCGGCGAGCAGTCCGGCCACGGCAGCCGCGAGCTCCTCCGCCGAGCCGGGCGGTACCAGTCTCCCGGTGCGGCGGTCGGCGACGGTGTCGAGGTGCCCGCCGACGGCGCTGGCCACGACCGGGACACCGCAGGCCATGGCCTCCAGCGGTACGATGCCGAACGGCTCGTACCGGGCCGGGCAGACCACGACGTCGCTGTCGCGCAGCAGTCGGGGCATCCGCTCGCGGGGTACGGCGCCGAGCAGGGTGAGGCGGTCGGCGACGCCCAGTTCCACGGCGAGAGCCCGCAGTCGGCGGGCCTCCGGGTCGGCGGGCAGCCGGTCGGCCGGGGGGCCGCCGGCGACCAGCAGGTGGACGCCGGGCAACCGGGTGAGCGCTGCCACGGCGGTGTCCGTGCCCTTGCGAGGGACGAGCCGGCCGACGGTCAGCAGCCGCGGCGGCCCTGCGGGCGGGCGGTGCCGGGCGGGGCCGAACCGGTCCGGGTCGACGCCGCAGGGCGCCACCCGGATCCGATCGGGTGGCAGGCCCATCAGGAGCAACTCCCGCACCTCGTCCCGGCAAGTGGCGATGACGGCGGCGGCCGACAGACCGACGGCGGTCTCGGCCTCGATCCGGTGGGGCGGGCTGGTGTCGGCCGACCCCTGGTACCGGCGCTTGACCGTGCCGAGCGCGTGGTAGGTGTGGACCACCGGCACGCCGCGGTCTCGGGCGCCGCGCAGCGCGGCCAGGCCCGACATCCAGAAGTGCGAGTGCACCACGTCGGGCGGGTCGCTGTCCCAGTGCTCCGCCAGACGGTCGCCGAATTCCGGTATGTGGGGCAGCAGTTCGTCCTTGGGCAGGGCGTGGGCCGGGCCTGCGGGGACGTGGTGGACGGTCACTCCGGGCCGCAGGCGCACGTGTGCCGGCAGGGTGGGCGAATCACGCCGGGTGTGGACGGTGATCCGGTGGCCCCGGTCGGCGAGCGCGTCGGCGAGGGCGGCGACGTGGACGTTCTGACCGCCGGCGTCGACTCCGCCCAACTCCGCCAGCGGGCTCGCGTGTTCGGAGACCAGGGCGATGTGCAGAGGGGGTGTCGTGGTCATCGGGTCAGCTCCTCGATCAGGTGTTCCCAGTCGTTCAGGAAGCGCTTGAGGCCGTAGCGTTCGAGTGCCGCCCGGCGGGCCCGTCGACCGTCCGCATCGGCGGCGGCCGGATCGCGAAGGTAGCGGCGGGTCGCCTCGGCGAGCGCTTCCGGCCGGGTGCAGAGCACTCCGGCACCGGGCGGTACGGCCCGCACCACCTCGGTGGTGGCGAGTGCCACCACCGGCATGCCGAGGTGCATCGCCTCCAGCAGCGACAGTCCCAGCGACGTCCACCGGACGGGGTGCAGATAGGCGCGGCGACGGGCGAGTTCGGTGTGCAGGCGGGCCTGCGGCAGCTCGTACGTCCGGCAGCGTTCTTCGGGGAGGCCCAGGTGCCCGGCCAGGCCGTCGGTGCGCATGCCGAACACATCGAGCGGGGCGGCGGCCGAGAGCATCGGCAACAGGTCGCAGCCGACGGTGCGCCCGCGCCGGACGGGCTCGTTGACCACCACGGCGGCTCGCTCCAGCTCGCCGGTGTACCGGTGGCCGGGGTCGACGATCCCGTGCTCCACGACGGTGGCCGGGGCCCGGCCGTTGTCCCAGAACAGGCGGTTGAAGTGGGTCACGTGGACGATCGGCACCCGGGCCTGGTCGGCGAGCGGATGGCGGGTGTCGGGCACGTTCCCGTGCGGGCTGTTGTGCTCCAGGTACAGGGCCGGCACGTCCCGTCCGGGCCGGCGTCCGAGCCAGCGCTCGGCGAGGTCCTGTTCGTGGGGCCGTTGGAGGACCACCAGGTCGACGTCGGCGCGGCGGAGCTCGTCCGGGGAGAGCTCGACGACCGAGGAGGGCCAGTCGAAGGTCAGGGCCCGCCCGAGCCCGTCCGGCCCCCGCCCCGGGAGGACCGGGACGAGGTAGCGGTGCGGTCCCTGGACGAACGCCGTCGTCCAGGATCCGTGGACGTGCCACAGCAGGATGTTCACGGGGCCTCCTCGGCGCGGCGCAGCAGATCATCGACGGCGCGGACGATCTCGGGCCCGGTCAGCGAGTCCAGACAGGGGTGGCCCGGAACCGGGCAGGTCCGGGCGCGGGTGCCGGCACAAGGGGCGTCCTGGTGCCCGAGCAGCACGTGCGGCACCCCGTGGGGGCGCCATCGCTCGGCCGGGACGACGGGAGCGAACAGGCAGACGACCGGCGTGCCGACGGCCGCCGCGAGGTGGGCGGGACCGGTGTTCCCGACGACCACGGCGTCGGCTCCCCGGAGCACTCCGGCCAGCTCGCCGAAGTCGGTGCGCCCGCCGAGGTCCAGAGCGTACGGGCCCGCCACCTCCGCGGTGAGTTCCTTGTCGCCCGGGCCACCGGTGACCACCACCCGGTGCCCCGCCGCGCTCAGGGCCCGGACCACGGCGGCGGCGGTGGCCGGGCCGGGAGCCCGGGCCGGGACGGCAGCACCGGGGTGGACCACCACGTACCGGCCGGGGCCGGTCAGCGTACCCGTGTCGGTGGCCCGCCGGATGCGCAGCCGGCCGTCGTCCCCGGGCGGGAGGGCGAACCCGGCCGCTTCGGCGAGGTCGAGCGCGGCCAGGGCCTCGTGCCGACCCTCCGCGCGCCGGTGCCGCAGGTCGAGCAGCATCCCCGGGTAGTCCTCGCCGTCGGCCGCGATGCCCCGCACGCCCGCGAGCCGCAGCACCAGGGCGGTGGGCAGCGGGCTCTGGTGGAAGGAGGCCAGTACCAGGGCCCGGTCGAAGCGGTGCGCGGCGAGGTCCGCGACCACCGTTTCGATGTCGTCGGCGCGGACCGGCGGCGGGTCGAATCCCACCCAGGGGGCGTCCCAGACCAGGATCCGGTCGACCCCGGGCAGCAGCTGGGCCGCCGGCAGGCCCCTCGGCCCGCAGAGCAGGGTCACCTCCTGCGAGCCGTGGGCCGCCGCGCGCACCGCGGGCCCGGCGAGCAGTACGTCGCCGGCGCTGTCCAGCCGCACCACCAGTGTCCTCATGACGGGCGCCCGGTGAGCGGTCCGAGCAGGAGCCGGACGGCGCAGACGAGGTCGGCCGCCCGTTCGTGGGCCGCGGCGATCTCCTCCGGTCGGGTGACCGGGCTGGGAACCAGCACGCCGCGGGCTCCGGCGGCCCGGGCGGCCTCCACGTCGGAGCCGATGTCCCCGATCACCGCGACCCGCGCCGGCGGGACGCCGAGCGCCTCGCACGCGGCGAGCACCAGCCCGGGCGAGGGCTTGCGGCATCCGCAGCCGTCCGACGGTCCGTGCGGACAGACCGCCCAGACCTCGAAGGGTCCGAGCAGCTCCTCGACCCTGGCCCGTACCGCGTCGTGGCGGGCACGGTCGAGCAGGCCGCGGGCGACGCCCGACTGGTTGCTGACCACGCCGACGGCCACACCGGCCGTCCGGAGCAGCGCCAGCGCGGGCCGCGCGCCGGGAACGGGCCGGACCAGGCCGGGGTCGCCGTTGTACGGCACGTCCTCGACCAGGGTGCCGTCGCGGTCGAAGAGCACCGCCGCCGGTGCCCCGGGCAGCTGTGGGGCGGGCCGTCCCGTGTTCGGACCGGCGTACAGCCAAGGGCCGGAGGCCGGGGTGACGAGGGCCATCACGTCGTACTCCTTGCTCCGCCCGGTTGCCGGGCCGCGGACGGAACGGGGGGCGCCCCGCCGGAGGGCCGACGTACCGCGGGCCCGTTCGCCGGGGAGTGCGTACGGCGCTCGGCCCCGCGGTGGCGCACCAGGCCGCGCACCCAGTGGTAGCAGGCGGCCGGCGGGATCGCGACGCTGGTGGCGAGCATGGCCGCGACCTCGTCGGCCGTCCGCGGACCCGGCGCGATGCGGGCGAGCGCGAACTCGCCGGTGCCCAGCAGCCACGCGCCGCCGAGCAGCGCCGCTTCCCGGTGGCGGCCTGCCAGGACGCAGACCACGGCCCCCGCCGCTGCCGCGGTGACGGCGAGGTGCCGGGGCAGCCGGCCCCGCGGAGCGTCGGCGCGTCGCCACCAGCCCCGGCCGTGCAGACGGGTCATCAGCACGTCGTCGCCGTTGCCCGCCTGGAGGCGCAGGGAGGTCCACGGGTCCGCGGGGCGCACCGGATGGGTGGTGGTCCGCCGCCCGCGCTCCAGCCGCCACCCGGCGTCGAGGACCCGCAGCGCCAGATCGGCGTCCTCGCGGAACGCCCGGCGGAAACGTTCGTCGAAGCCGTCGACCTGCTCCAGGGCCTCGCGCCGGTACGCCATGTCCGCGGTGATCCACGCGGCCCCGGCGAGGCCGGCCGTGGCCCGCTCCCAGTCGGTGGGGCGGCGGTCGGCCGGAAGCGGCACGACGATCCGGCCCTGGACGCCACCCGTCCGCTCGTCCGCGGCGGCGAGATCGGCGGCGAGGTCACTCGCCCAGGTCGGGCCGGGCACGGTGTCGTCGTCGAGGAACGCCACCCAGGGTTCGGTCGTCACCCGCCAGCCGGCGTTGCGCGCGGCTGCGGGACCGTTGCCGCCGCCGGCGACGGTCACGACGCGGTCGCGCAGGATCTCGGGGACGGAGGCGTCCAGTGGCGGGGGACCGGGGCGCGGCCGGTCGTCGACCAGGACCACTCGCTCGGGCGCGGGCCCTTCGGCCGCGGCCAGCGCGGTCAGGCAGGCGGCGAGGCTCGGCCGTCCGAGCGTGGGGATGACCACGGCGTAGCGCGTCACGGCCGCACCTCCCCGGTGCCGGCGAACATCGACGCCCGCCGGACGGCGAACGGCCCGAGCGCCAGCAGGTCGACGGGCGAGGAGCCGAAGCACTCCAGGGCGTCGCGGGGGCTGTCGACCATCGGGCGACCCGCCGTGTTGAGGCTGGTGTTGACGACCACCGGCAGGCCGGTGAGCAGTTCGAACTCCTCCAGCATGCGGGCGGTGGACGGGTCGTCGTCGGCGTCGACGGTCTGGATCCGCGCCGTGCCGTCCACGTGGACGACCGCGGGGATGCGTTCGCGCCACTCGTCGGCCACCCGGTGCACGAAGAGCATGTACGGGCTGGGCAGCGGCCCCTCGAAGATCTTGGCCGCGCGGTCGGCCAGGACCATCGGCGCGACCGGCCGGAACTGCTCGCGGCCCTTGACGTCGTTCAGCCGCTCCAGATTGGCGGCGTGTCCGGGGTGTGCGAGCAGCGAGCGGTGCCCGAGGGCCCGCGGCCCGAACTCGGACCGGCCCTGGTACCAGGCGACGATGCCGTTCTCGGCGAGCACCCGGGCGGCCTCGGCGGCGATCGAGGCCGGGCGTTCGTACGGTACTCGGGCCCGGTTCAGCCACGCCTCCAATTCGGTGTCCGGCCAGGAACGGCCCAGGTCCGCGCCGGGCATCGGTGCGGGTTCGTCGCCGTGGACGGCCGCCAGGTACAGGGCCGCGCCGAGCGCGGTGCCCGCGTCCCCGGCCGCGGGCTGCACCCAGACCCGGTCGAACGGCCCCTCCTGGGCGATCCGGGAGTTGGCCACGCAGTTGAGTGCCACGCCCCCGGCCATGGTGAGCAACCGGTCCCCGGTGCGCCCGTGCAGCCAGCGCGCCAGGTCGAGCAGGACATCCTCCAGCACCCGTTGTGCGGAGCAGGCGAGGTCGGCGTGGAGCGGTGTCCAGTCGCCGCCCGGCGGCAGCGCCGGCGCGAACTCCTCCCACGGCACGGCGGTGGCCCGGAAGCCGCCGTCCCCGGTCGGGTGGACGTGGCGGCGCAGCGCCTCCGCCATCCGCGGCCGGCCGTAGGACGCCATCGCCATGACCTTGTACTCGTCGCTGGAGCGCAGGAAGCCCAGGTGCTGGGTCAGCTCTTCGTACACCAGACCGAGCGAATGGGGCAGCTCCTGTCCGGCCAGTGGTTCCAGTCGATTGCCCCGTCGCCGGGCGGCCAGGTGCGAGGTCGCCTCGCCGCGCCCGTCGAGGACCAGCACGGAGCACGTGTCGGCTTCCCCGTCGGCCGCGAACGCGCACGAGGCCGCGTGCGCCACGTGGTGCGGTACGAAACGCACCTGCTCCGGGTGCAGGCCGGGCAGCGCCTCGGCGAGGAACGAGGGGGCCACCCGGGCGTAGTGCTGCCGCAGCTCGTCCCACGGGTCGTCGAGGCCCAGCGCGTCGGCCGGCCGGGCGAGGGCCGGGTCGTACGCGTAGGCGACGAAGTCGAGGTCGGCCGGCTGCAGGCCGGCTCGGGCGAGGCACCAGCGGGCGGCCTGTTCGGGGAGTTCCCAGGCGGAGAAGGGCAGTGGTCGTTTGCCGTGCTTGCGTCTGGAGAAGCGTTCCTCCTCGGCGGCGCACACCGTACGGCCATCGATGACCAGGGCCGCTGAGGGGTCGTGGAACAAGGCGTTGATACCGAGTAGGCGCATGCTTCCTCTTTCGGGCGGGGCCGTTCCCGCCGGGCCCCTCCTGCCCGGGCCTGCGGGATGGGACCTCGGACGGTCCGCGTCAGGCCTCGGGGTGCTCGCGGAACCAGGCGATCGTCCTCAGCAGCCCCTCCCGCACCGGGGTCCGCGGCTCCCAGCGCAGCTTGCCGCGGGCCAGGGTGATGTCGGGCCGGCGGACGGCCGGGTCGTCGATCGGGCGCTCGATGAACTCGATGGGGGAGCGGGAGCCCGTGAGCTCGATGACCAGTTCGGCCAGTGCCAGCACGGACATCTCGGCGTCGTTGCCGAGGTTGACCGGTCCGGACAGTTCGGACTCGGCCATGGCCACGATGCCCTCGACGGTGTCGTCGACGTACGTGAGCGAGCGCGTCTGGCTGCCGTCGCCGCTGACGGTGAGCGGTTCACCGGCCAGCGCCTGCCGGATGAACGTCGGCACGGCCCGGCCGTCGTGGGACCGCATGCGGGGACCGTAGGTGTTGAACAGCCGCACGATCGCGGTGTTCACGTCGTCCGCCCGGCCTTCCGCGGTGGTCAGCGCTTCCGCGAAGCGCTTCGCCTCGTCGTACACGCTGCGCGGGCCGATCGGGTTGACGTTGCCCCAGTAGCTCTCGCTCTGCGGGTGCTGGAGCGGGTCGCCGTACACCTCGGACGTGGACGCGAGCAGGAAGCGCGCTCCGTGCCGCCGGGCGAGCTCCAGTCCGTTGCGCGTGCCCAGGCTCCCGGTCTCCAGGGTGTGCACCGGCAGCCGCAGGTAGTCGGCGGGGGAGGCGGGGGACGCGAGGTGGAAGACCATGTCGGTGGGCTGTGCGATGTCCAGGCCGTCGGCGACATCGGCGCGGTGCACGACGAAGCCGGGCCGGTCCAGCAGGTGCGCCACGTTGGCCGGTGATCCGGTGCAGTAGTCGTCGACGCAGGTGACGGCATGGCCCCGGGCCAGCAGCGCCGTGCAAAGGTGCGAGCCGACGAAGCCGGCCCCGCCGGTCACCACGGTGTGTTTGCCGCTCGTTCGCACAGAGTTCATGGCGTGTCCATCCTCAATCGGGGACGTGGCAGCACGAACAGCATCTGTGGCTGCCGAGGAGGACGCGACCGGGGCCCGCGGTCGCCCGTGCGGAATGACGGTGCCCGCGCCCGCGCCGCGCGGCGAAACGGCCGCAGCGGCGGCGCGGGGGCGGGCCGCCACCCGGGTGATCCTGGCTGGAAGGGCCGACCCTCCGGGGGAGCGGTGGGGCAGGGCCCGTCCGGTCGGCGCGTCCGGTCGGCGCGCTGCCGGCGCTTTTCGGCGCGGTCAGTGGCACCCCGGGGTCCGGCGGCGACCTCGCGCCGGCCGCTGAGCCATGCCGGTCCGGTGGGCCGGCCCCCGCGGGATCAGGCGGGTGCCGACGCCACCCGGGGCAGGGCCGACGGCCGGCGCGCCAGGACGCCCCCGGCGACGGCGACCGCGACCACCAGGCCGCCCGTCAGCAACGCCGTCCGGGCTCCCAGCACCTGGATCAGCAGGCCGAGCAGCGGCGGGCCGCCGAGTGCCCACCCGGTGCTGATGCTGCGCCACGCACCGAGCACCCGGCCGCGCAGATGCGCGGGCGGGTCGGTCTGGAGAAGGGTGGAGACGGCGGTGTCGGAGAGCGACTCCAGGACCGCCATCGGCAGGACCAGCAGGAGCAGCGGGAGCAACGACGGTGCCAGCGCGGCGGTGGCCTGGAGCAGCGCACCGCTCGCCGTCACCCACGCCACCAACCGGACGGTGGGTCGGCGCAGCCGGCCGGCCAGGACCGCTCCGGCCGCACCACCGACCGCGAGTACGGCCGACACCGTGCCGTACGCCCCCGGACCGGCGTGCAAGGAGCCGGTGACGAGCGAGGCCAGTGTCAGCTGGTAGTTCCGGCCGAGGAGGGAACTCAGCGCGCACATGGCGGCGAGCGCCACCAGGCGGGGACGGCCGAAGAAGTAGCCGATGCCGTCACGCACGCCCCTGCCGCCTCGGGTCCGGCCGTCCGCCTCGTGGCCGGGGCTCGGGGCGTCCTGGTCGTCGGCCGCGCCGGGGAAGGGCCGCAGGAAGGGGATCGCGGTCGCGACGAGGGCGAAGGAGACGCCGTTGACCGCGTAGGCGACGACGGGGCCGAGCGGAGCGAAGGTGAGGCCGGCCAGGGCGACGCCGCCCAGACGGCCGACACTGTGGGCGACCGAGCCGACCGCGATCGCGGACGGCACGTCCTCCCGCGGGACCAGGTCGTTGCCGAGCAGCGCGCAGGCCGGACCGTCCACGGTGGCGACCAGGCCGGTGAGCAGCCCGAGCACCAGCAGCAGCGGCACGTTCAGCACACCGACCGCCAGCAGCACAGCGGTGGCGACGGCGATGGCGGCCAGGGCCGCCTGGCTCACCGCGGCCGTCACCTTCCGTGGCCAGCTGTCGACCACCGCGCCGCCGACCAGTCCGAGCAGCAGCGCGGGCGCTGCCTGCACGGCCAGGGAGAGACCCGTGACGGCCGCCGAGCCGGTCAGCTGCAGGACCAGGAGGTTCTGCACGGTCAGCTGCATCCAGGTGCCCGCGTTCGACAGGAGATTCGCCACCGTCCACCAGCGCATCGAACGGTGACGCAGCGAGCGCCAGGGCGCACGGTCGTTCCGGGGCGTCGGCAGGCCGGCGGCCGACGCCGATGCCGGGTCGGCCGCCTGGGCCGGTGAGGCGGATGTCCGCTGGTGGGGAGGGCATGCGGCCGGGGTCGGGTGGGCGGCGGGGGACGCGGGCGTGTTGGAATGCACGGTTCTCTGGGGGTCGGACGGGCAGGATCGGCCCCCGTCCGGCACGGCGTGGTCCCGCGAGCGGCACGGAGAACCGGGGCGGCCGTGGACGGTCGCTCCGAAGCGCGGCACGGGACGCCGCGTCGCCCATTGTCGGCAGCCTTCGCGTCAGAGGGAAGGGAAGGAGCCCCGTCGGCGACGAACACACCGTCAGTCCTCTTGCCAGGGCTGCCCTTGCGGTCGGGGTGGCCTTGCTCACACCGTCGTTGGTCGCTCTCCGTGACCTCCTGCTGTCCGGGCGGGGATGTCCGGGCGGGGACGGCCGGGCGTGAGCGGCGTGGTGCCGTCAGGCCTGCAGCAGCATGGCGACGGCCCGCCCCTGCCCGTCGCGGCAGGTGATCACGTTCAGCCCCTCCGGGTCGACGCGCAGGGCGAGGACGGGTCCGTCGGGCTCCAGCTGCCAGCCCTCGGAATGCTTCACGGCTCCGCAGGCGGCCCGTCCGTCCGGGCTCGCCTCCTGCTCCCGGTCTCCTGCCTCGGCGAAGTCCTGAGCGAACCGTACGGCGGACTGGTTGTCGGCCAGCGCGTGGACCAGGAGGACTCCGGAGCAGGTGTCGAGGAAGTCGACGTCCTCGTCCGCATCGACGGGGTAGGCGTCGTCCAGGCGCAGCAGGGCCGCCGTGATCCCGGGCTCGTCCGGGTCGGCGTCGAGGATCAGGTACGCCACCAACCGTGGGACCTCGAAGGCGTAGCCGTCGTTGCCCTGCGGGTCACCGACGTGCAGGGTCGCGCCGGCGGGAACGCGCAGCTCCGCTCGGCGCACCGGCCATGGCGCGGCGGGGTCGAGGCCGGCGTCGAGTGCCGGAAGCGCGGCGAACAGATCGGGCAGGACGTTCACGATCACTCCTTCGTCTGGTGTCCGACCAAGGACGGTGACCGGCAACGAATGGTTCCCGACGCCGTGACGGCCCACGAGCTGCCGGTACGGGGCGGAGCTGACCAGGGGACTCCTCCCGGGCGCGGGTCGAGGCGGGGCACCGGCACACGGCCCCGGTGAGGTTCGCACGGGGGCCATGCGGACGGGGTGGCCGGGCCGGTGCCTGAACGGCGGCTCAGGAGGCCATGGTCAGCCCTGCCGCGCCGCCGCCGCGGCTCAGCACGACCGACCGGATGTGGTCCAGGGCCTGGGCGTAGTCGGCTCGGCCCGGTTCGCGGCGGACGGCCTCGGTCAGGTCGAGGACCCTGTAGGGCGGACCGAGGTCCGTCAGCTGGGGGAGGAACTCGGCCTTGGTGACGGTCCAGCGCTGCCCGGGCGCGGCCGGCGGAGAGAAGGTGAACCGGGCGATCGAGCTCCAGTTCCCCCGCGGGTCCTCCGCGCCGGTGGGGTTGAACATGTGTCCGGCGAGCTGGTCGCCCAGGCCGTAGACGATCCAGGTGTCGTTGATCTTCTCGTAGGCCTGCGGGATGTGGGCGTGGGTTCCGAGGACCAGATCGATGTCCGGCCGACCGGGGCTCCGCCCGGCGGCCAGGTCGCGGGCGAGGGCGAGCTGCTGCTCGTCCGGGGTGTCCTGCCACTCGGTGCCCCAGTGGACACTGACCACCACGATGTCCGCCCCCTGTTCCCGGGCGGCCCTGGCGTCGGCGAGGATCCGCTCCCGGTCGATGAGGTTGACCGCCCAGGGGCGGTCCTTCGGCAGCGGGATGCCGTTGGTTCCGTAGGTGTAGGCGAGTTGGGCCACCGTGGCGCCACCTGCCGTGACCAGTGCGGGGCGGCCGGCCTCGTCGGCGCTGCGAGCGGATCCGGTGTGCTTCAGACCGACGGCGTCCATGGCGTCGAGCGTGCGCCGGATGCCGTCGGGCCCGTCGTCGAGGGTGTGGTTCGAGGCCGTGTCGCAGGAGGTGTAGCCGGTGTCCTTGAGCGCCTGGGCCACCTGCGGGGGCGACTTGAACGACGGGTAGCCGGTGAAGGGCCCGCCGTCGGCGCCGTACACCGTCTCCATGTGGCAGATGGCCAGGTCGGCGGCGCCGACGACCGGCTCGACTCCGGCGAGCATCCGGGTGAAGTCGTAGCCGTTGCCCCCGGCGTCCTCCCGGGCCTGCCGGATGATCTCGGTGTGTGGCAGCACGTCCCCGGTCGCGACCAGTGTGAACGCCCGTGGCCCCGGCGGGGTCGGCGCGGCCGTGGTGCCGGGATCCCGCGGCGGCGACGGCACGGCCTGCCGGGCCTGCGGTGCCCCGCACCCCGCGAGGGCGAGCAGGAGGGCGCCGGCGGTGGTGAGGATCTCTCGGCGCGGGAATCGCATCATCGGCTCATCTCATGATCGACAGGTGTGACGGTCCGACTATGCGAGCCGTCGACCGGCCGACGCGGAACCCGCGCCCTGGGATCACCCGACGGGGCCAGCCGCCCCGCGCGACGGCGCCGCGGCCGCACGACGCGGCGCCCGGGAGGACCGGCTCCCGCGACCGGTCCAGCCCGACGGTGTCGAAGCGGGCGGCGGTCTCGGTGCCGACCGGCCTCATGCTGCGGCGTTCCCCTGTTTGCCGGACGCCGGCGTCGGCCTGCCCGGCCTGCCCGCCTGCACGGCTGAAGGCGGGCGGGCGGGTCGACCGGGGCCGGCTGGTGAGGCCGTCGGGCGTCATGCGCTTGTCGGCGCGTTGCTGCGGGGTCTCGTCCTTGCTGCCGAGGGCGGTGAAGCTCTCGCCGGTGGG
This sequence comes from Kitasatospora sp. NPDC001132, assembly GCF_053598415.1. Taxonomy (NCBI): domain Bacteria; kingdom Bacillati; phylum Actinomycetota; class Actinomycetes; order Kitasatosporales; family Streptomycetaceae; genus Kitasatospora; species Kitasatospora sp. NPDC001132. Next base: position 78,316 of record NZ_JBSFKF010000001.1, read on the forward strand.
CGCGTGGACGCCTCGTCCGGCGGTGCGCGTGGCGCGGCGAGGAGGCGGCGCGGTTTCGTGCGCTGGGGGGCGTCCGCCAGTGCGCGCAGCGGCAACCTCCGCGACCACGACGGACGAGACTCCTCACTTGAACGGTCCGTGTGGAACGTCGAACGCCCCGTACGGAACGTCGGACGTCGCAGGTAAACGGCAGGGAGGTCGTTGTGTCCTTGGTTCGTCAGCGTATGGTCCGCGGCTGGCGCGCGGTGCTGGCCGCGTTCGCCGGGGTGGTCCTGGTACTGGCCGGCACGCCCGGTCCGGCGCAGGCCGCGGAGACGGAGTGGATCAGTCTCGACGGAAATCAGTCACGGGTGCTGTCGGCGGTGTACTCGGTGACGATCAGCGGTGCCACGTACGACGTCGCCCGGGGCACGGACAACAACATCTGGTTCCGCTACAACGGTGGGAGCTGGCACCCGCTCGGCGGAAACAACGCCTCCCGGACCACGTCGCCGCCGCGCATCGTCGAGTTCCCTCCGGGGCGCGCGATGGTCGTCATCCGAGGCACGGACGGGGAGATCTGGTACAGCCAGGCGAACAACGGGTCCCTGAACTTCTGGACGGACTGGGTGCGGCTCCCGGCCGGTGCCAACGCGATCGGCAGCCCGATCCTCACCATCAGCTCGGCCACCCGGGACCTCATGATCGAGGCACCGAACGCCTACCGGCGCATCAACACCACGTTCCTGAGGAACTACAACGGAACACTGACGTCCAGCGGCTGGCGGGTGGACTCGCACGCGCTCCTCGGCACCAACGCCACGGACATCGAGGGTGACAGCCAGATCGCCGTCTACGGCACCGAGTACTACCGATCGGTGCTGCGCAGCTTCTTCACGGGAACCGACCACCACGTGTGGCGCGAGACGACGGATCCCACGACCGGCGCGGTCCTGGATCTGTCCGAGGTGAACGGCGGTGGCGAGTGCGCCAGCGGCGTGGGGGCGGCGCGACTCGGGAACCAGTCCACCGTGGTCGGCCCCGGTCAGCCGGGCTACGCCGAGCAGCAGCGCGTCATGATCTCCTGCATCGGAAACGACGGATACGTGTGGGAGACCACGTCGAGCGACGGCGGCCGCACCTTCGACGGCTGGCGCCGCCCGGCCGGTTCTCTGGCCCCGTCGGCCTCGACACCGGCGGTGTACCCGACGCCCCTGGGGAACGCCTCGTGGACGATCACGATCAGGTGGAACGGCGCCAGGAGCGGCCTGTTCCCCGACAACGCGGCGGTCTCGAAGCGCATCTGGTAGATCTTGCCGGAAGTCCTGCGGAAGCACGGCCGGAAGCCCTTCCGGCCGTGCTTCCCGCTGTGCGGTGGATGCTCCCGGCGACCGCCGACGAGTGGCGCACGGGTGTACCGGTGAACCGCGCGGCGGTGGTCGGCCGTCGGATAGCTCTGTGATCGACCGCCAACACCCTTTCAGGTCCGCAGCGTGGAGGGTGCGCGCGCGGCGCTTCCGGGGCCGGGGGCCGACAGCGCCGCCGACCCCGGCCGTATCGAGGTGATCAGTACGGGCTCGGGCGGTTCTCCCGAGCCCAGTGCTGCTCGGCCTCGCTCGCCGGCGAGGGCGGGGCCATGCCGTCGATCATCCAGAGGTCCCGCGGCGTCTCGTCGATGTGGAATTCGCAGTACAGCCCGCGGTCCTTGGTGTGCGGCGCGAGGAGTGCGGCGAGCGCCTCCCGGGTGCGCCCGCGCATGTCCGGGTCGCTGGTGTGCCGGGCGATGTGCTCGACGACGATGCGTACGGCGTCCGGCGTGGGCTCGCCGCCCACGTAGAACGAGTCCGCGTCGATCTCGTGGAAGAGCACCACGACGTAGAACTTCGGCAGCCCGAAGCGGGTGTACAACCCGGTGATGTCGTCGGCGAGTTGCTTCTTCTGCGGCGGGGTGTAGGTGCCGGGAGGGTGGTAGACGTGCCAGAGCGGCATGGTTCTCCTCGGTGCGGTGGGGTGCGGCTTCGGACGTGCTGGCGGTTCAGCGGCGGATGGCGATGGCGAGGCCTTCCACCGGTCCGGACAGCGCGGCCTTGATCGCGCGGGTGGCGTCGTCGACGAGGATCTCGCTCTCCCCGCGCTCGACGCCGTCCAGGACGATGCGGGCGACGTCGGCGACCGAGATCTTCTCGACCGGGATGGCGGCGACCATGTCGGTGTCCGCGAAGCCCAGGTGCACGCCGACGACCTGGGTGCCCTGGGCGGCGAGTTCGAGGCGCAGGGAGTTCGTCAGCGACCACAGGGCGGCCTTGGACGCGCCGTACGCGCCGGCTCCGGCCCCCCAGGACAGCAGGGAGTGCATGTCGACGAGGGCGCCTCCGCCGCGGGCGGCGAGCACCGGCGCGAACGCCCGGGCGATCCGCAGCGGGCCGAAGATGTTGGTCTCGAACGTCTCCCGGACCAGCCGCAGGTCCGCGGTGAGCAGCGGCCCCGGGTGCAGGACGCCGGCGTTGTTGAAGACGAGGTCGACGTCTGCTGCGCGCTCGGCCAGGGCGGCGACGGAGACGTCGTCGGTGACGTCCAGGGGGAGGGCCTCGACCCGCTCGTCCGGGCTCGGGGCGGGCTTGCGGGCGGTGGCGTAGACCTTCTTGGCCCCGCGCCGGAGCAGTTCCTCGACGAATGCCTTGCCGATACCGCGCCGGCCTCCGGTGACCAGTGCGACAGAGCCTTCGATCACGGTCATGTGCGTTCTCCTCGCTCTAGGATGGCGTTTAGATTATTATCATCATCTATATGGTCGCGGAAGTAGGATCCTCAAGAGCTCCAGAAGGCTCAGGACGAAGAAGGGACCGCCGACCATGCCCCGCGTGTCACGAGCCGAGGCCCAACAGCACCGGCAGCAGGTGATCGACCACACCTCCCGGCTGATCCGGGAGAAGGGCGCCGACGGGGTCAGCGTCCCCCAGGCCATGGCCGCCGCCGGGCTCACCCATGGCGGCTTCTACCGCCACTTCTCCTCGAAGGACGACCTCGTCGTCCAGGCCCTCCAGGCAGCCTTCACCGAGCGCCGCGAAGCCATGGACCGGGTCTCCGAGGCCGCTCCCTCCGACCGGGCCGGCCGGTCCGAGTTCCTGACGCGCTACCTCTCCGACCTTCATCGCGACACCCCCGCCGGCGGCTGCGCCGCCGCCGCCCTGGCCGCCGACGCCGCCCGCGCCGAACCCGGCGCCCCGATCCGCACGGCCTTCACGGCGGGCCTGCTCGATCTCGTCGACGGCTTCCAGCAGCTCGGCGGCGACGCGGACGACCGCGGCACCGCCCTCGCCGAACTGTCCACCCTGGTCGGCGCCATCCTCCTCGCCCGCGCGAGCGACGACCCGGGCCTCTCCCAGGAGATCCTCACCGCCGCCCGCCGACACCTGGACGCCCCGGACTGAAGGGCAGATGGTTTGCTTTTCCAACCCTCCAGGCCTCTGGTAAGTTCGATTTTCCAACCCGATGCTCCGGTCGGTTGGCTCCCCGGCCCCCAGGTGGCGTGCCTGCCGTCACGAGGGGCCCGAACGAAGGAGTGGACATGTCCGTCGGCCGAGTGTCGACCCGTACCCGCATCACCGAGCTCCTCGGCATCGACCACCCGATCGTGCAAGGGCCGTTCGGTGGCGGCTACTCCACCGTCCGCCTGGCCGCCGCCGTGTCCAACGGCGGCGGCCTGGGCTCCTACGGCGCCCACGTCCTCGCCCCTTCGGACATCGCGGCCACCGTGGCGGAGATCAAGGCCCGCACCGCGCGCCCGTTCGCGGTGAACCTCTGGATACCGCAGCCCGGCGAACGCGAACTGGCCATGACCGAGTCCGAGTTCGCCACCCACCTCGGGCGGCTCCGTCCGTACCTCGACCGGCTCGGCCTGCCCGACCCGCAGTTCCCCGCGTCGTTCGGCCAGGACTTCGAGCAGCAGGTGGACGCGCTGCTGGAGGCCCGGCCGCCGGTCTTCAGCTTCGTCATGGGCATCCCGCCCGGGAACGTCCTGGCCGAGGCCCGGCGGCGCGGCATCGTCACCCTCGGTACGGCGACGACCGTCGACGAGGCGGTCGCGCTCGACGAGGCGGGGGTCGATGCCGTCGTGGCCTCCGGGGCGGATGCCGGGGGCCACCGAGGGGCGTTCCTGCGGCCGGTGGAGGAGTCCCTGGTCGGGACGTTCTCCCTCGTCCCGCAGGTCGTGGACGCCGTCTCGGTACCGGTCGTCGCCGCCGGCGGGATCGCCGACGGCCGCGGGATCACTGCCGCACTGGCACTCGGCGCCGACGCCGTCCAGATCGGCACCGGATTCCTCGCCACCGACGAGTCCGGCGCGAGCCCCGTCCACAAGCGGGCCCTGCACAGCCCGCAAGCCCGCGTCACCGTGCTGACCAGCGCCGTCTCCGGCCGCCAGGCCCGGACCATCGCCAACCGGTTCGTGCGGGACATGGCCCTGCACGAGGGCGACCTTCCGCCGTATCCGGTCCAGGGTGCACTCACCGAGCCCATCCGCCGCGCGGCCGTCGAACGGGGGCTCCCCGACTACCTCAACCTCTGGGCCGGGCAGGCCGCACCGCTCACTCGACCGCGCACGGCCCAGGAATACCTCGCCGCCCTCGTCGAGGAAATCCGGCCCCGCGTGTAACGGCACGTTCCCTCCCGTGCGGCCCCCGCGCGGCCACCCTCTCTCATCACACGGGACGGACCCCGTGCTGTCTTCGACGTCGGCCACCACTCCGACCGCCACGGAAACCGCCGCAGTCGACGAGTGGTTGGCGGACCTGGAGTTCCTGGTGACCGCGGACCCGGAACGGGTCATCGCGCTGCTCGATGTGGTGTCGAGTCCGGCGGCACGGGTGGGGGCCGCGGTGTACGGGTGTCGGCGGAGCTGCATCGTACGGCCGGTGCGGGCGTGCGGCGGCAGTTGCTGGCGCTGGACGCAGCCCGGTACGGGGAGCGGGAGTTGTCCGCGCGGATCGCCGCGGTCGTGGGGGAGGGCGAGCCCGCCGGGCGGTGGAGCGTCGAGTGGTCCAGCGGCTCCCCGCTCGACCCGCGGTGCGGGCCGACCCCGAACGGCTACCTGGGTCAGACGACGGTGATAGCGACGTCGGTCGTGGACGGTCGCACCCTGGCTGTCACGGGCCGTTACGGCGGGGCGGTGGCGGTACGGGATCCGGTGACCGGCCGGCAGGTCGGCGCCTGTCCGACCGGGCCCGGCTCTTGGATCATTCCGGCCCGGCGGCGGTCCAGCCGGGGGTTGTGAAGCGCGGGGTGAGGGAGTGGCTCTCCACCTCCGTGCCGCAGGCGCGGCAGACGACGGCCGGGTCGAGTGTTGCGCCGCAGGAGTGCTCGAAGACGGTCGGCGGCACGTCGTTGAGGTGGCGGTCGCCCCAGCGCAGCAGCATCAGCAGCACGGGGCGCAGTTCCTCGCCGGCCGGGGTCGGGCGGTACTCGTACCGGGTCGGGCGGTCGTTGTACTGGACCTTCTCCAGTACTCCGGCGTCCACCAGGCGGCGCAGCCGGGTGGTGAGGATGTCACGTGGCGCCCTGATGTTGCGGGCGATGCCGTCGAAGCGGTGCACCCCGAAGAAGACCTCACGCAGGACCAGAAGCGAGTACTTCTCCCCGACCACTGCGAGCGCGTCGGCGATCGAGCAGGGGCGGGGGGTTGCGGCTGTGGTCATGTCGTTCATTGTAAGGATCTCGGTTGGCTTTTCCAACCCGCTCTCCTATAGTGAGTCTGGTTTTCCAACTCGCTGGTGGAGGTGGTGGGCACGGACGGGCTGATGGTCAGTGTCCATGCCGCACAGCGGCCGGGCGGGGCCGAGAGCATCGCCGCCGTGAACGACTTCACCTCCGGCCTGCACAGCCCTGCTCGTCACCGGCATGGCTTGGCTGCTCAGCGCCGCGGCCGTCGTACTTTCCCGACCGATGACCACCTTCGCCCATGCCCTGCACCAGCGCGGCGCCCGCTGTGCCCCGCAGGCGATGTGCGAGGCCGACGGCCTCGCCAACGCCACCATCCTGGAGGTACTCACGTGAACGACCCCAGCACCCGGACCACCTTCACACGTGCCGGCGTCACCCTGACCGAGGGCACCGCCGCCGGCAACGGTCACTCGATCTCCTACCTCGCAGCCGGTCCGGAGGACGGTCCGATGCTCGTCTTCGTCCACGGCTGGCCGGCCCACGGCCGCACCTGGAAGCACCAACTGACCGCCTTCGCCGCGCTCGGTTTCCGCGTGATCGCGCCCGACCTGCGCGGCTACGGAAGCTCGACCGTGCACCAGCGGCGAGACGCGTACGCCCAGGAACACCTCGTGGGCGACATGGTGGCCCTACTCGACCGGCTCGGCCGCGAACAGGCCGTCTGGATCGGACACGACTGGGGCAGCGCAACCGTCTGGGGCCTCGCCGCTCACCATCCCGAGCGCTGCGCGGCCGTGGCCAGCATCTGCGTCCCGTACCGCACGCTCGAACGGGGGGTGCCGGCTCTTCTCGAACACGTCAACCGCTCGATCTATCCGCCGGACACCCACCCGTACGCCCAGTTCGACTACATGCACTACTACGCGTCCGAGGCGGAGCGAGCCGTGCAGGTCCTCGACGCACGGCCGGCCAACAGCGTGAGGGCCTTCTTCCGCGGGGGCGTTCCGGCCGTTCACGGCAAGCCGGGACCGACCTCGGAGATCACCCGCAACGGGGGATGGTTCGCAGGCGCGGACGCGGTCCCGGACCTCCCGCCCGACACCGGCGTCCTGGACGAGGAACTGCTCGCGGACCTGACGTCCTCGCTGACCGGAACGGGATTCGGGGCCTCGATCGCCTACTACCTCAACGACGAAGCCAACCGCGCCTACAGCGACACCTCGCTGAACGGCGGACGGCTGGACATGCCGGTCCTGTTCCTCGAAGCGTTCTACGACCAGGTCGCCGACACGTCCGTGTCCCGGCTCGCGGAGCCCATGCGGCGCTACTGCACCGACCTCACCGAGGAATCCATCGAGGCGGGCCACTGGGCCCAGCTCGAACAGCCCACCGCCGTCAACGCCGCGCTCGCTCGCTGGCTTGCCACAAAGACCCCGAGCCTGTGGCCCCAGCCGACCCACCCGCCCAGGACCTGACACCACGTCGGCGATCGCAGCCGCTGGGCCGGGCCACGCCGCCGTCGACCGGCGCCCTGCCACATGACTCCCGGACCCACCCTGAACGAGCTGATCGCCGTCGCGGGCGCCCGATGGGCGATCGAGGAGTGCTTCCAGACCGCCAAGGGCCAGTGCGGCCTGGACGACTGCCAGGTCCGCCGCTACCCCGGCTGGTATTGGCACATCACTCTCGCCAGGCGGCCCACGCCTACCTCACCGTCCTGCGCGCCCAGCAACTCGAAAAGGGGTCGGAGCCGCTCGAACGCCAGACCTGATATCGCTCACCGTCCCCGAGATCCGCCGGTTGATCACCGGCCTCACCCGGCCCGTCCGCCGCAGCATCGCCCACGTCCTGCACTGGTCCCACTGGCGCCGCCGACGCCAACACCAGGCCCGCACCAGCCACTACACGACGAGGCCACAGCCCAGGGGCTGAAGCCTCGTCACCCTAACCGCCGTTGCAGTACTAGGCCGTTCCGAACCACTCCTCGGCGAGGGCGTCCAGCGTTCGCGCCGAGGGATTCAACTCCCGTAGGTACCACGGCAGATCGCTGTACAAGTGGAGCAGGGTGTACGCCATCAGCAGCCGGGGCTCGAAGCGGCGGCCGTAGGCGTCCAGCAGCCGGCCGAGCAGGTGCGGGTCGGCCCGGGTGGTGAAGAGCCCGACGGCGACCAGGTCGTAGGCCGGGTCGCCGATCATCGCGGGCTCGAAGTCGACCAGGCCGGTCAGGCGCCAGCCGTCGGCCGGGTCGGTGAGCAGGTGCTCGCGCATGAACTCGGTGTGCAGCAGGGCGCGTTCGGGGGCGGCGGGGAGCGGGGCGGCGGCGAGGAAGTCCGGGATCTGCTCCAGCCAGTCCTCCGTCAACCCGCGGTCGCGCTGGCGGGCGACCGCGCCCGCCCGTTGGCCGGTCAGGAAGTCCGGCCAGTCACCGGGGCCGAGGGTGTCGGCGAGCGGCCCCGGGTCGAGGGCGTGCAGTGCGGCGAGCGCCTCGCCGCACTCGCGGGCGATCCGCTCGCGGTCGGCCCGCGGGATGCGCGGCCAGGCCGGGGCGAGGCCCTTGCCCGGCAGCCGGGACATCAGGACGTGCCGCCAGCCGTTGACGTACTCGCCGGCCGCGTGGACGGACGGGGTGGGGACGGGCAGTGCGCCGTCCAGCCGCGAGAGCACGCGTTCCTCGACGATGCCGTCCCGGGCACTGGCGGCCGGGAACAGCTTCAGCACGAGCGCGTCGCCGACCGCGTAGACCGGGACGGAGCCCTCCGCGAAGCGTTCCAGGGGTAGGCCCCCGACGCCCAGCCGGGCGCAGAGCGCCTCGGCGCCGGGGCGCATCACCGTCTCGTCAGGGACGACCGCGTCCCACTCCTCGTCCGTCAGCACCAAGGGCAGCACGGGTCCACCGTAGGCAGGCGAACGGGCTTGGCGCAAAGGCCTTTCAGCGCTCTTCCCGGCGGGTCCCGCAGGTCTCCACGTCCGACGGGACCGGCTCGGGACCGGTGTCCGGGTCGCGGGTGAGCGGATAGCGGGCCTCCGGGTCGGCCGCGCCGGCGCGGTCGGCGGCGTTGTATAGGGCGCAGCGGGACAGTGAGAGGCAGCCGATGCAGCCGGTGAGCTTGGCCTTGAGCCGCTGGAGTTCGGCGATCTGCTCGTCGATCCGGTCCTGCCAGGACTCGGCCACCCGGTCCCACTCGGTGCGGCTGGGGGCCGGGCGGTCGGGGAGGCGGTCGAGGGCGACCTTCGCCTCGTCCAGCGAGAGGCCGACCCGCTGGGCGGCGCGGACGAAGGCGATCCGGCGCAGTGTGCCGCGGGTGTAGCGGCGCTGGCCGCCGGTGGTGCGGTGGCGTGGATCAGGCCGAGGCTCTCGTAGTGCAGCGCGGAGGCGGCGAGGCCGCTGCAGTCGGCGAGTTGGCCGATGGTGAGCGGATCGCTGTGGTGAGGTCCGGGGGCGCGGCGGCCGTCTGGGAGGGCGGTCATGGGCACCCATCGCAGCCGCTGCCTCGAGTCGACTTGAAGTTGCACGATCGGGGGCATGACGACGAACCCGACGGCCGAGGCCGGGACCGGCACCCGTTTCGAGGACCTGCCCGCCCTGATGGGCCTGATGACCGGCGACGAGAAGCACGGCCCCGCCGCCACCTCCACCCTGGTCGCGCTCTGGGTGCTCTACGACCGGGTGCTGCGGGTGGCCCCGGAGACCGCCGACGCGCAGGACCGCGACCGCTTCCTGCTCTCCAAGGGCCACGGCCCGATGGCGTACTACGCCGTGCTGGCGGCCAAGGGGGGGGGTAGGCCGTCGGCCAGGGACCGAACTCGGAAGGCATCTTCCGCCACTGGGCGCTGCAGCGGAACCGCCAGGTCACGCCCTCGAACTGCTCCCGAAGCCGCTCGGGGTGCGGTCCGAACCTCCCGATCGGCAGATAGGAATCGATCAACTTCCGCTGCTTGTCCGTCAGTTGCCTGCGCGTCACGACCAACCGTTCTACCGGGCTCTGCTCTCAGGTGAGGGCAGAACCCGAAGACTGATCGCAACCTCACACAGCTAAGGCCGCCGGCCACCTGCGCGCGAACAGCCCCGCGCCCCGGTCCGCGCCCAAGCCCGTCCGGCCCGCCGTCGAGGCCGAACGCCCCTCCCGCGGGGTGGCTGCCCGTCTGCGGTCCGTCCTCGCCCGGCCGTTCCGCACCGGCCCCGACACCGGGCATTCCGCCACCGCGCCCGCCCCAGGCCCTTCCGCCGTCAAGCGGCTCTGACCCCGGAGTTCTCCCCTGCCCTCCCACCACCACCTGCCGACCGCCCTCACCGGGGTCTCCGAGCGAATCCGCAGTGCCCGCAGCAGCCTCGACGCCCTGCATCGGCCCGCCACCCTGGCCACCGCTCCCGCACACATCGAGGCGCTGCGCCACACGCACCTGGACATCGTCCTGCTGGCCGCCGACCTCACTGCGACCCGCGCTGTCGGCGAGACGCCGCATCCGGCCGTCACCGGGCTGGGGAGGATGGGGCGATGGGGAAGGCGAGGGGCTGGTCCAGGCGTCACGTCCGGCGTGTTTGAGGATTCAATTGCATGGTCCACAACTCCCAATCCCTGGCAGGACACTGGCCGGATCCGGACCTAGCGTGGAGGCAGAGGAACCGCAATTCCGAACACCACGCGCAGCGACCAAAGGAGAACCGACCATGGCGCCGCAGGACGACCGGGCCTTCCCCAGCTTCGCCAAGTTCATGGACTCCCTCGCTTCGGCCCGGCACGAGGACTTCGTGCTCCGGGCGGTGGCGGGTACGACCAACGCGGAGGACTTCTCCGCGGCGGCAGAACACGTCAGGAACCTCTACGCAGGTGTCGAGGTCACTCACAGTTTCGTCGACGACAACGGGCAGGTCTTCGACTGTGTCCCGATCGCCAGCCAGCCCGCCCTCAGGGGCGCCTTCAGCGTTCCGCCCGAGCCCCCCGACGCCCCGGACGCGGCCGGGCCACGGGGCGCCGGTCAGGGCACGCCGATCCAGCCGCAGCTGCGGTCCGACCGGCTGGATAAGTTCGGCCACGCCATGTCGTGCCCGCCCGGCACGATCGCGATGCGCCGCGTCACCCTGGAGGAGGTGGCGAGGACCGGCGGCGTGCAGAACTTCCACCGGAAGTATCCGCAGGGGAAAGGCCGCCACCCCCGACTGAGCCCTCCTGAGGCCGCCGCGGGCACCCACAAGTACGCGCACGCCTTCCAGGGGGTCGACAACCTCGGCGGTCACGACTTCATCAACGTCTGGGACCCCAACGTCGGGTCGGAGGTCTTCTCGCTCTCCCAGCACTGGTACGCCGGCGGCTCACCCGTGCAGACCGTCGAGTGCGGCTACCAGGTCTACCCGGGGAAGTACGGCACCACCCAGCCGGTCCTCTTCATCTACTGGACGGCCGACGGTTACCAGAACACCGGGTGTTACAACCTCGACTGCTCGGCGTTCGTCCAGACGAACAGCGCCTGGGCCCTCGGCGGCACGATCTCCCCGGTGAGCGTCTCGGGTGGCCCGCAGTACGAGCTCGAGGTGTCCTACTACCTCTCGGGCGGGAACTGGTGGCTCTACCTGGGCGGCACCCAGGCGAGCAACGCGGTCGGCTACTACCCGGGCTCGCTGTTCGGCAGCGGCCCGCTCGCGACCAACGCCCAGGACATCGACTACGGCGGCGAGGTGGTGAACAACGTGGCGTGGCCGCCGATGGGCAGTGGCGCGTTCGCCGACGCCGGCTGGCAGTTCGCCGCCTACCAGCGCGACATCTACTACTTCGCGACCGACAACACAGCCCAGTCGGCGAAGCTGACCGGCGTCCAGACATCGCCGAACTGCTACACCATCACGGTCGGCAATGCTCCCGATCCGTGGAACGAGTACTTCTTCTTCGGCGGCCCGGGCGGCACTGACTGCACCTGACCCGGCCGTTACCGACGGCGGAGCACCCCTCGCGCTCCGCCGTCCAGGCCTCCCCGCAGTGGGGGAGTGGGAAGTCGGCGGGCCCGACCTCCCACTCCGACCCTTGCGTATCGACTACCCGAGTCGGTGGCGTAGCCAGGTGCACCGCCCTACGGGACGAAGCTTTCGCCCTGGCTTTGTTCACGACTCGTGAAGTCAGATGTTCACGGGTTTGGGAGGCGCCCGCGGACCGGACGACCCGATGTTCACGAGGACGGGAGTCACCCGCCGGCGCTCGGCAGCGCGGTGGTGGCTGCCACCTGCGCCCGTGGCCAGCGCTTTTGTCCTGGGCCCCGAGCGGGCGGTAGTCGGCGTCCTACCGGTCACCAGCGAGGTGCTGCCCGTTCTCGTGAGCATCCGGTTCAGGTGCTGCCTCCCGAACTGCCGTCGAAACGCTGCTCTGCAAAGTGAACAGAGCCGAAGGCGTTCTTCTCCCGGCAGTGGCAGCAGATGCCCGCGGCCCAGTTCATGGCCGTCTTCGGTCCGTATGCGAGCCGGATTCAGCAGGTCCTGGACCGGTTCGACCCTACGGTGGTCGCACTGGCCGCTTCGCACGTCGGCGACCGGGACGACGAACTTCCCCTTCGGCCGGAGGAGTTCACTGCATGACCCATCCCGTTTTCCTTTCTGCCGCTGGTGCGCGGAAGTCGGTTTTCGCCGGCGCCGACATCTGCCGCGAGGCCGGCTTCACACTGTCGGCCGGCGGCAACCACCAAGGGCTGATCACCCCAGGCGACGGCCTGCTCGGCCCGTACTACGGCAACGGCCGGGCCAAGCCGGTCAGTGACCCGATGGGCACCCTCCCCACCCGCGACCGGTTCGCGTTCATCACCCCGAGCGGCGGGTACGACCTCTCGAAGGTCCTGTTCAGGATGCTCCAGCCGCACGAGATCGGCCGCGCGATGTCCTTCGCGGACGACTACATCGCCACATGACCGACCCAGAGAGGGATCACCATGAGCACCACCTCGACCGGCCCCGCTCCGCTCCGCTCCGCCCGCACCGTGCCGCCTCGGCGCACCCGCGCCGCCGCCGCAGGTTCGGCTGGCGCGTGCTCGGGAGGTGTTGGCCGGTCCGCGCCCCCAGGTAGCTGTCAGTCCGAGGTGGTCAGGTACTCGCCCGGCGGGATTCGGCTGATCGTGTCCATGGTGAATGCTCCCACGGCCATGGCGGCCGCTCCGGCGATCGCGCCCAGGGAGGCGAGCGTCGGGCCGTCGTGGTTCGGGATGTCGCCCGTGGACAGGTAGGCCCCGATCAACGTGCCCATCAGGACCCGCTCGATGTTCGGTGCGGCGTCCGGACCCATGCCTCGTGCACTGCCCTGGACGATGCCGGCGATGGTGACGGCCAGTTGACTGGCATCGGGTCGGCCTGCGATCTTGGCCGCCTGGTCCGCCGCCCGGTTCGGTGTCTGGCTGTTCTGGAACACCAGCCGACCGAGCTCGCCGAGTTCCTCGACGTCCTGTTCGGTCAGGCCGGCCATCGCCTGGAGCCGGAGCAGGTGGTAGCGGAATCTGTGGTTGTTCACGTCTTCGACGAAGAACTGGGTCATCAGGCCGAGGGAGTCGTCAGCCTGCGGGAAGTCGGACATGGTGCTGCCCCTCGGGTGCGGCGGCTCGGGCCGGTGCAGGTCATGCCTGCTCCCGGCGCGAGAGCGGGCGGATCGTCCGTCGAAGACACTATGGGCATCCGCCCGGCCCCGCCCGCTTGTCTGAGCCAACCGTGGGCACACCGTCAGGTCCAGCACCCGCCGCGGCTGCCGCCACTGGCCCGCAACGGGGCAGTGGCGGTGTTGCCGACGGTCGAGCACCACTGCACGACGTCCAGCGGGAACCGCAAGCTCGCCGCGGTCGGCACGTTCTACGAGTTTCACGCCCGGGGCGGCATTGAGGTCGCCGGGCTGCGCGGACGCCACCACGGGGAGGACGCGGCGGACGTCCTGGTCGGCGCGGTGAACGCGGTCTCGCTCGCCCTGGGAGCGGAGGCGGCCGTCGCGGGCCAGGCGGACGAGGTCCTGTCCGGTCTCCTCGAAGGCGTCGACCCAGTCGGTGTGTCCGGCGAGCGGTTCGCCGGGGCGGGAGAGTTGGCGGGTGTCGAGGGTCATGAGGCGGCGCATCCTGGTGGTCAGGGCGGTGGCCCGTTCGGGTGCGAGGGGTGGAGGCGTGGGGCGTTCGGCGGCGAACTTGGCCCACACGTCGCCCTGTTCGTACCAGTCGGGGCCGGCGGCGCGGAGCATGGCGGAGACGAGGACGACGAAGGTCTCGGTGCGGCCGAGTGCGGGCGGGTCGGGCTTGGCGGCACGGGCCATGAGGCATCGGCTGTCGGCGTGGAAGAGTCGGTGGGCGATCTCCATGGCCTCGGGGCCGCCGAACGCGTCGGCCTCCGGTTCGTGGACCACGGTGACCCAGCCCGAGACGAGTCCGACGTCGACGAGGGTGTCCAGGAGCGCGGTGGCGACGGGGGCGGGGGCGGCGGCGCGGTAGCGCAGCCGTAGTCCCTTCTTCCGCATGTACCACCAGTCCTCCAGCGCGCCGGAGTTCTGGGCGTGGGTGAGGACGGGGGTCAGGTGGTGGGCGGTGATCTGTTCGACGGCGCCGGGGGCGGCGAAGGTGAGGTTGTGTTGGATCCAGCCGGTGGTCATCGAAGGAGTCCTTGGTCAGGAGGTCAGGAGGTCAGGAGGCAGGCGTCCCAGCTGGTTGCGGGAGCGGTGCCGGTCGCGGGGGCGAGGAGGGCAAGCGCCGTGCCGGCGGCGCCCTCCAGGAGTCCGGGTCCGGCCGTTGCGAGGAGGTGGTGCGCCTGTTCGTCGGGGTCGGTGTGGGGCGGGTGCGCGGTGTCGAGCAGTAGGGAGGCCGCGGAGCGCAGACGGGCCGAGTTGTGCGGGAGGGCATCGGAGGCGGCGCGGTGGGCGATGTGGGCGAGCCCGGCGAAGCCGTGGCAGGCGGACAGGTCGGTGGTCGCGGCGAGCGCCTTCGGGTCCACCAACGCGGCAGCGAGGAAGCTCTCGGCATCGTGGCGCAGACGGGAGTCGTCGAGGGCGCGGGCGGCGAGCTGCTGGGCGCGTGCGACGCCGGCAGTGCCGTAGCACCAGCTCGGCCGCTGCGGGGCCAGTGGCACGCGGGCATCGTCGTCGCCGTCCAGGTGGCCGGGGGTGATCCAGTATGGCCAGGAGTGGCCGTCGCGCCAGTGCTCAAACCAGGCCAGGATGGCGCGGATCGCCTCGCGCTGGCCGTCCACCTCGACACCTCGCCGTAGCGCGCCCGCACCGCCGGGTCGGCGAGGCCCGGGTGCGGAACGTGTCGGGCAGCGGGAGCGGCCGTTTGGTCGACCAGGTCGGCCGGGCAGTCGTACGTGAAGCCCTCGGCGCGCAGGTAGTCGATCGCCCGCGTCACTGCCGCCCGGCGCTCTGCCGGGTCGGTCGTGGCGGAGGGAAGCCGGTGGTGGGTCTGCTGAGCTTGTCGTTTTACCTCCGGTGATCATCTTCTGTTGCGTTCGGACTCTCGCCTGCCTGTTCGCTACTGGTTGGTGCCCAGGGCGAGTCCGACGTCGTAGGTGGGGGCTTGGTGGCGGTTGGGCTGACCGGGTGGGCGTCCTGGGCCGGGTCGGGAGGGTCTCGCAACAGCAGTTGGACAGGGCAAGGTCGTGCGGATGTTGCGGAACCCTCGCCGGACCCGGGCGGGGGTGAGGCGTTCGGAGGGCTGGGGTCGCTCCCAAGGTCGGCGAAGGTCGGAGGACAGGGTTCTGGCGAGGCGGAGCTGGGTGTGGGCGGCCAGGACCAGGTGGGTCCAGCGGTCGGCCGCAGCGGGTTCGCGCAGGCGGGGACGGGTCCGGCCCAGGGTCTGCTTGAGGAAGCGGAAGGTGTGCTCCAGGTCGAAACGCCGCAGGAACGCGTGCCAGGCGGTGTCGGTGTCCGCGACGGAGGGTGTGGGATCGGAGAACCACAGCCAGACCGGCTTCGGGGTGCCGCCGGAGGGCAGGTGGTCGACGTCGAGGCGGATCAAAGTCCCCTCGATGGTTGGGAGTTGGCCCTGATGGTTGCTCCAGGCGGAGCGTCGCCACACGCGGGGGTGCAGACGGTGCCAGACGCGGACGCGGACGGTGCCGTAGCGGCGGGTGGTGTGCTTGCCGTCACTGTCGGGGTCGCGCCAGGTCGCGGGGTCGGCCAGTGCGAACCGGGCTCCGTGACTGCGGGGTTTGCCGCCTTTGGGGCCCACCCGGTAGTCGTCGGGCACGGGGTTGAAGAAGATCCGGTCGGAGCGCATCCGCACCACGATCTGGACAGGCAGGTCCCGCAGGAGGTAGGCCAGGCGCGGGCCGTCGTAGCCGGCGTGCGCCACGACCAGCACCGGCGGGTCGCCGGGCTTCCAGTGCCCGGCGTCGAGGATGCCGTGCAGGACCACTCGCAGTTGGTCGGCCGTGACGGCCGCGGTGTCCGAGCCGGGTCCGAGACGCTTGGCGTCCAGCAGGGCCGTCCACGACGTCGAGCCCGACTCCAGGGCGGCAACGAAGGAGTAGGGCCAACCGGGCACCATCTCGTGCGTGTTCTCACGACGGCCGTAGGTGTGACAGGAGGAACGGCCGTCGCTGGTGTTGGCGTCCGGCCGCAGCCAGGCGGACACGTCGACGGCGAGCACGATCCGTCCACCCGGGCCGCGGGGCACGCTTCGGGCCGCGCTCGCGGCCCGAAGGCGGTCAGCGTCAAGGTCGCCCCGGTTCAAGGCGGCGTAGAGGAAGGCATGCGAACGCCGGTGCTCGGGCGCCAGGGCCAGCTCGACCAGGGCGCGGACCGGACCGTCAGCGCACAGCAGGGCATCCGACAGCTCGAACAGCGCGTCCCCACGGCGGGGCATCGAGGCGTACAAGTCCATTCGAAAGGAGGACAGTTCCGAGATTGCCTGCTGGCGAACGGCTTCAGACCACAATCGATACCGACGGCCTCCGGCTCTGTTGTGCGACTCGACATCACACAGCGTGAGACGGAGGTCGTCGCCCTGTCCGGCAAATCCCCATGTGGGTGACCGGCTCGAACAATCTCGAGTTGATCACCGAAGGTAAAACGACAAGCTAAGCACATGCTCCGCAGCCGGTAGCCCGTTCAGGTTCCTGACGGTGGACGCCCCCGTGCCGGGCGGCGCTCCTTGGACGACCCCGCGATTTGGCGGAATCGGATCGGACAGGATATCACAAGTCACTGGCAGCAGCCGGAACTTGCGGACCGGCAGCCGGCCGGATGCGCCCGTCGAACCAGACGGGGAGGACAACAAGGAGATCTCCATGGATCGAGTTCCGGCGGACCGAGTCGACTACGAAGACGACGGTCTCCACTACCTGGACGGCGCTCCTTTCACCGGAGTCGCGTTCACGGAGAAGGGTGGCGCCCTCAGGTCCGAGGCGACCTACCGGGAGGGTCTGCGGTGGGGGCCGACGAAGGAGTGGTATCCGTCGGGGCAGCCCATGGTGGACTCGGCGTTCGTACGGGGGGCGCTGCATGGACGGGCTCGGGAGTGGCACAGGAACGGGCAGCTCGCGGAGGACGGCGAGTACGAGTACGGCATCGCGCTGTGGGCGAAGCAGTGGGATGAGAACGGTGTCCTCGAGGACGACCACACGCTTACGGAATCCAACTCGGACCATCAGACGCTGCTGCGCTTCCGGGCGCTCTACGGCGGAGCGTCGTGACCGTGACGGAGCTGCCACTCACCCCGACGCACGCCCCGAATGCCGGCCACGACACCCGCCCCTTCGCGCGAGTCGCCGGTTTACGGCGGCTTCATACCCCGGATGTCGGGTCCGATGAAGAACTTCGCGATCAGGACCAGTGCGCACAACTGGGCCAGTACATAGGCGATCTGTGCGGAGAAACCGCGGAGCTGGTAGATCCAGAGCAGCAGTCCGAGGCGGCTGGGCCACAGGCGCCGCTCGGCATGGAAGGTGTCCGCGTCCATGGCGAGGCCGGTGAGGGTCAGCACCAGGAGCATCTGGCAGATGGAGATGGCCCCGTTGCCGAGCGGCTGGTCGGTGATGAGGTTGCCCAGGATCCCCACGCCGATCAGCAGGGTGTAGACGGCGACCAGGCTCAGGGCGCGGGCCGGACCGCGGCGGCCGGGCAACAGGCGCCAGAGCCCTCCCAGGACCAGGCCCGCGCCTGCCGCGGCGAGCTCCAAGGTCAGGAACAGCCTGACCATGTTGGGTGCCCCGAAGGAGTCCTGCGCGGTGTACATCCATTGAGCCTCCTCCGCCCGGTAGGAGAACCAGACGATGACGAGAGTGCCCGGAAGGCCGAAGGCGGCCGCCAACAGGGAAGCCCGGCGGGCGTTCTCCCACCACCTGGCGTGTGGGCCCCAGCTCAGGGCGACGTCCGTGATCGTGTACTGGCCGGGTAGCCAGGTCCGTGCCGTGCCAGCGGTTCCGGTCGGCGTTCGCCAGCGGTGCAGCGCGCTCAGCTCCCGTTCCATCGCGTGCCGTTCCTTCTCCGCCGCCTGTCGGCTCGCGGCCCCCTCGATCTTCCCCATGTCATGGAGCTCGTCGGTCAGCTCCCGGTAGCGGCGGGCACGCATGATGAGGCTTTCGCGGCTCGCCTCCGTGATCGCTTCGCCCAGCGTCGGAGTGTCCCCCCTTCCCTCGAGGTGATGGGCCAGGACCGCCCACCGCTTCCCGACCGCCAACAGGGCGTAGAGCCCGACGATGTCCAGGACGAGCCAGAAGACAGCCACGGCCTGGCTGCCTGCGAATGAGTTCTGGCGGTAGGCGACCACGGCGCCGAAGAACACGACGAGCAGGAGGCGGTCCAGCCTGGTGGGATACGCGCGCGGCACGGGGAACGCCAAATCCCTGGCCCGTAGCAGGGCCACGATGGCGATGCCGGTCAGCACCCAGGTCGAGGAAGCGCACCACGAGGGGATCTGGATCGCGTAGGACACCAGACGCTCGCTCAGGAAGGACCGGTGCAGCCAGCCGTACTCCGGCACCGCGCGGTTGCTCAGCCAGCTGGCCCGCTCCCACCCGCGGGCCTGGGTCCACCACTGCCAGCCCAGCAGAAGGAGGGTGACCACGGCGAGTCCCGATCCGACCCGGCGCAGTCGCCAGGGTGACGCCTGTGGCCGGATCAGCCCGCCCTCACACGCGAGCCGCCAGATCCACAGCGCCAGGCCCGTCAGCCACAGCCACAGGAGCGCCGCGGTCATGGCCACCAGTGGGACGAAGCCGTGGACGGGCCCGGTCCCGGAGAGGGAGAGCTTCTGGGGAAGACCGAACAGGGACGGCCAGGTGGCCACCAGGCCGCCGGCCGCCGCCACCAGCGAGGCGGCCAGCAGCACCGACCTCCTCGGACGGGCGGTGGCCGTCAACGCCCAGCCGACCAGAATCCCGGTCAGGACCATCCAATGTTGCTCGAGGAACGCGTACTGCGGCAGCAGGAACGTCAGGATGATGACGGCGCTGACCACACCCCACTGCAGCAGGGCCGTGCTGCTGCAGATCTCCAGCCCGGTGGCCACGGAGTCCACCCCCGTGGCCTCGGCATGGGCCGGCCGGCGGCGGGCTCGTAGAGCGGCCACCGCGACGACGGCGGAAATGACCAGCCACCAGGCGGCCTGCCCGATCTTGTTGCTGACGAGAAACGGTGCGATTTTGCCGCTCACCGCCGCCCACGCGCGTTGCCACGGGGGAGCCACCTGAACCGTCAGCAAGGGGCTCGCCCCCTGAGGCCGGCCGAGGTCGGCCCACATCATCCTCCCCTGGCCGGCGGTCGAGGGTTCGGGCACCACGCGGAGTGCCTCCAGGCCGCCCAGATCGACCACGACCGAGTTCCAGCGGGCCCCTGCCAGAGCCGTCGGCGGAACGAGGGACAGCTCCCACTTGGGGCGCTGCACATCGACGTCCCACGGCCCGACGCGGAACGTGCCGCCGTGGTCGAACCAGAAGGTCGTCTTGTACTCGACCTTGACCGAGTCAGGCTCGATGCTCACCGCCGGGTTGGACGAGCGCCACTCGTATTGGCGCAGGTACTGCTTCGGGGGCCGCCCCGACTCCTGGCCGTCGCGCAGGAGACAGCGCATCGCGTCGCGGTAGGCAACGGAACTCTTCTGCAGCAGCAGACCGTCGGCGTACGCCCAGGACCTGGGTACGCGGACGGTCATGGTTCCCTGGGCCTCGGCCGTGTTGTGGGCGTGGTTGGCGAGCGTGAGATCGACGTCCACCTGGGCCGCGGTCAACTGCTCCGCATGGCAGCTGCTCGCGGACGGGGAATCCGCTCGGGCGGCGGACTGTCCGCCCCAGAAGATCAGGAGAACCAGCAACGGCACGGCGCACAGTCGCCACCGGTACACCACGGTGCTGCGGGGTCTCGGGTCGCGACCGTGCGACGGCGGCGAGGTGTTCGTGTCCACCTCGCCGCCGTCCTCGTTCTTCAACGCGGTGTGCTCCCGCTTCCCGGGCACCCGCTGATCGGGCTGCACTGCAGGATCACCTGGTAGGCGTGGCTCTCGGCCTCGCCACTGCCGCGCCCGTTCTTCACGAACCGCCACTGCGAGGGCTTGGTGTGACCGGTCGCGTCCGCCTTGTCGACCCGGATCTGGAGCGTGCGTGCCGCGAGGTCGTGGGTCTCGACCAGGACCTCGTCGCTCGCGACGGGAAAGTGTTCGTGCAGCAGGCACAGGCCGAAACGGTCGAGATTCCCGTGCTTTTCCAGTACGTCCACGAGATCGCGCACGAACTGTCTGTCCTGTGGACCCAGTCCCCTGGCTTCTTCGAACTTCGGAAGTGGCTGCCCGGGAGTGGTCGTCGGATTTCCCATGAAGTGCTCCTCAATGTCGTCTGAGTGGCTTTCGGAATCCTAGGTGGGGCGATAAACAGCGGCAAGCCAACACCCCGGTGGGATGGCCGGCACCCCCGGGCCGCCGCTCCTGGTAACGCTCGGCGACTCCGGGGTCCTGGCAGGCACGATGCCGGGCCGATCGCAGTGACGGCAAGCACACCACCCGCCGCTACGGCACCGTCCGCGGCCGCGTCTGGCACCGTCTGCACCCCCGCGTGTGGCGACGCTCCGCCTGGAGCAACCATCAGGGCCAACTCCCAACCATCGAGGGGACTTTGATCCGCCTCGACGTCGACCACCTGCCCTCCGGCGGCACCCCGAAGCCGGTCTGGCTGTGGTTCTCCGATCCCACACCCTCCGTCGCGGACACCGACACCGCCTGGCACGCGTTCCTGCGGCGTTTCGACCTGGAGCACACCTTCCGCTTCCTCAAGCAGACCCTGGGCCGGACCCGTTCCCGCCTGCGCGAACCCGCTGCGGCCGACCGCTGGACCCACCAGGTCCTGGCCGCCCACACCCAGCTCCGCCTCGCCAGAACCCTGTTCTCCGACCTTCGCCGACCTTGGGAGCGACCCCAGCCCTCCGAACGCCTCACCCCCGCCCGGGTCCGGCGAGGGTTCCGCAACATCCGCTTTGGACGACTGCACCGCGTCGGCCGGATGGAGCAGACGGTCACCCAGCTCTCGCCGGCCTGAGCCCTTGGCTGCGTGCGCGGCTTGCTGGAACACGAAGTCGGGCATGCCCCACGTGGCCGCGGCGTGGTGCGCTGCGGCTTCCGCGCCGGGGCCGGGGTCGATGTGGGAGGGCAGCGGCAGAGCGGGCGGTATGCGGCGCAGGTGAGGCCCCTGGGGCGTGTCGACGACGAGGGTGAGGCTGTTGGGGTCGTCGTGTTCCACGAAGCGGTACAGGGTCGATGTCGGCTGTTCGATCACAAGTGTTCATCAGACCTGCTGGTTGGCGTTCTGCGTGCCGGTTTTCGGTCCGACGTTCGGTCAGCGCAGCAGGTCGGTGATCTCGGTGACGGCCTGGCGGGCGGTGCGGCCCACGCCGATGAGGGTGGCGGAGGCGGGGCCGGTCCAGTCGCCGTAGCCGAGGAGGTGGACGCGCGGCTCGGAGGTGGCTCGGGTGCCGGTGGTGGTGATCCGGCCGCGTGCCTCGGTGCGCAGGCCGAGTGGGGCGAGGTGGGCGAGGGCGGGGCGGAAGCCGGTGCACCAGATGATCGCGTCCGCGGGCCAGACCTCTCCGTCCAGCCAGTACGGGCCGGTGGAGGTGAGGGCGGTGAACATGCGGTGGTCGGTGAGGAGTCCGGCGTTGCGGGCGGCGCGCACGGGTGGGGTGGCGACGATGTCGCCGAGGTCGGAGATGCGCGGGCCGCCGTCCTGGACGCGGCGGGTGGCGATCTCGAAGAGGGCGCGGCCGTCGATCTCGTCGGGCAGGAGGCGGGCGGGGCGGCGGGTGACCCAGCGGACGGCGGCCGCGGCCCCGGTGAGGTCGGCGGCGATCTGCGCGCCGGAGTTGCCGCCGCCGACCACGACGATGCGTTGGCCGGTGAAGTCGGAGGCCCGATGGTAGCCGGTGGTGTGGAGCTGGCGGCCGGTGAACACCTCGCGGCCCGGGACGGCGGGGACGAAGGGGCGGGTCCAGGATCCGGTGGCGCTGATCAGCGCGCGGGTGTGCCAGGTGCCGTCGTCGGTGTGCACGAGTAGGCCCCCATCGCCGGCTTCCGTCACCGAGGTGACGGAGACCGGGCGGTGAACGGGGAGTTCGTACCGCTTCTCGTACTCGGCCAGGTACTCGGTGACGTGCTCGGCGTCCGGCCACTCCGTTCCGGCCTGGCCCGGCATCGGGCGGCCGGGCAGCGACGAGTACGCGGCCGGGGAGAACAGGCGAAGGCTCTCCCAGTAGTGCTGCCACGCGCCGCCCGGCGCCTCGGAGGCGTCGAGGATGGCGAAGTCGAGTCCGGCGCGCCGCAGGTAGTAGCCGGCGGCGAGCCCGGCCTGGCCGCCGCCGACCACCACCACGTCGGTCGTCTCCGTCACGAAGGGATCCCCGCGCCGGATTCCACGGGTGCCGCGCAGGGCGGGCACAGGATCTGGCGGGCGACCGTCTTGCCGGCCGGACCGAGAGCCGGCCCGCGCCGCACCGCCGTCGCCTCGGTGCGGGCGTGGTCGGCGCAGACGCCGGCGCCGCAGCCGCGACAGACTCCGACGGCGGTGCTGGTCGTGTCTGCCGAACGGCACTCCAGGCAGTGCATGGGGGTCAGGACTCCTTCGCCGCGGTGGTGACGGCAGTGGGGGCGAATCGCTTGCGCCAGGCCAGGGAGACGTAGACGAGGGCGATGAGGACGGGCACCTCGATGAGGGGGCCGACGACGCCGGACAGGGCCTGGCCGGAGGTGACGCCGAAGGTGGCGATGGCCACGGCGATGGCGAGTTCGAAGTTGTTGCCGGCGGCGGTGAAGGCCAGGGTGGCCGTCCGGTCGTAGGCCAGGCCGAGGGCCTTGCCGAGCGCGAAGGTGCCGAACCACATGATCGCGAAGTAGGCCAGCAGCGGCAGGGCGATGCGGGCGACGTCCAGCGGCTGTGAGGTGATGGTCTTCCCCTGGAGGGCGAAGAGGATCACGATCGTGAACAGCAGGCCGTACAGGGCCCAGGGGCCGATCTTCGGCAGGAATGTGTGCTCGTAGGTCTCGCGGCCGAGCTTCTTCTCGCCGAGGCGGCGGGTGAGGAAGCCGGCGAGGAGCGGGATGCCGAGGAAGACCAGGACGTTGACGACGATCTTGGCGACGGAGAAGTGCAGGCCGTCCTGTTCGAGGCCGAGCCAGCCGGGCAGGACGTCGAGGTAGAACCAGCCGAGCACGCCGAACATGGCGACCTGAAAGACCGAGTTGAGCGCGACGAGGACGGCGGCGGCCTCGCGGTCGCCCCAGGCGAGGTCGTTCCAGATGATCACCATGGCGATGCAGCGGGCCAGGCCGACGATGATCAGGCCGGTGCGGTACTCGGGGAGGTCGGGCAGCAGGAGCCAGGCCAGGGCGAACATGACGGCGGGGCCGAGCACCCAGTTGATCACCAGGGAGGAGGCCATGAGCTTGCGGTCGCCGGTGACGGTGTGCAGGCGGTCGTAGCGGACCTTGGCGAGCACGGGGTACATCATGACCAGCAGGCCGAGGCCGATGGGCAGCGAGACGCCGCCGACCTCGACCTTGGCGAGGGCGTCGTTCAGGCCGGGGATCAGGCGGCCGAGTCCGAGTCCGAGGCCCATGGCGAGCAGGATCCAGACCGCGAGGAAGCGGTCCAGGAAGGAGAGCCTGCCGACCGGTCCGGCCTCGGGGTGGTCCGGGGGAGCGGTGGTCTTGGTGGCCGTCACGGGCAGGCCCTTTTCGTGTCGGCGCACGCGGTGGCGCGGGCGGTGGCGGCGAGGTCGCCGAGGAGGCCGGCGAGGCCGTCCAGGGCGTCCGCGCGGAGCTTGTAGTAGGTGAAGCGGCCGCAGGGCTCGGTGTCGACCAGTCCGGCTTCGCGGAGGATCCTGAGGTGGTTGGACAGGTTGGTCTGCCGGGCGCCGGTCTCCTCGACCAGGTGGCTGGTGCAGAGGGCCTCGCGGGCGAGCAGGGTGAGGATCCGCATCCTCAGTGGGTCGGCCACGGCCTTCAGCACGTCCACCAGGCTAGTTGTATCACTCTCTACTGACATCACCATGTAGTGATACGTTAGTCGATGTCGGCGGCACTTCCAAGCCCACCGTCGAGTTCACGGGTCGAACCGCCCGTAGGTGCCGCAGCCGCAAGGGTGTGGCGCCGCTGGGGGTCGAGGCTGGGCATCTTGCGCATTCGGCGCGTGGCCGGCTGCCGCAGTAGCCCAGGGCTGGACGCGGGGGAGCTCGCCGGGCCGGGGTGCCGTGATGAACCGGCCGGTGCGGGTGGGTGTCGACGATGGCGCCGTCGTGTGGGCGGCAGGGCAGGCCGGCCTCCGCCGCAGGAGGGGGTGGCGTGTCGGTTGGGGCTCTTGAGTGCCCGCTGCAGCCCTGGATGCTGCGCCGACGGTGCTGCTGCCGCCCGAAAGCCGACCGTGTGCGCCCTCTCAAGGGTGGGTGTCACCTATGCCGGGCCGGCTTTCGAGGCCGGCACTACGAAGACTCCCTGTGCCGCGCCGCCTCCGCGGGAGGGTGTCGGTCCATCGAGTACCGGCCCGGGGTGGGGTCAGTCGTGGGCGCGGCTCAGGATCCAGACGCCGTAGGTGTCGTTCGCGGGGTGTAGTTGGTAGGTGCCGGCCCGCAGGTCGACGCGCAGTCCGGCGGCGGTCAGGTCCGCCTCGAACTCCGCCGCGGTGTAGTTCCTGGCGTGCGGCGGCGGGTCTTGGAGGTGGAATCCGACCAGGATGCGGCCGTTCTCGCCGAGTACGTCGCGCATCGCGCGCAGCGCCCCGCGTTCGGTGCCCTCGGCGAGGTAGACGATGACGTTGCCGACGCAGACCACCAGGTCGAACGGGCCGTCGTCGGGGCCGAGTTCGAGGATGTCACGTTCCTCGATCGGCAGTCCGGGGTAGGTCTCCCGGGCCTGCCGGACCAGGCCCTCGTCGGGTTCGATCGCGACCACGTCGTGCCCCCGCCGCCGGAGCGCGGCGGCCACCCGGCCCATTCCGGCGCCGGCGTCGAGCACCCGGGCGCCGCGCGGCAGGAGCGTGTCGGCGAGCCTGGCCTCGCCGTCGACGTCCTCGCCGGCGGCGATCAGCTCGGCGAACCGCTTGCCGAAGCCTCCGCTGCTTCCCGCTTCCTGCCAGCGGGTTCGCCGCGTCGTCATCGGTAGGGGCTCTCCGTGTGGCAGCGTGATCCTGTCCATGTCCCGAATCCTAAGACGGTGCCGTCGACGCGGGTCATGGCGCCTGGGGCGCCTGCCACGGGCCCTGGAGCGTGCGGCCCCGGTTGCTGACCGGTGGCCTGTGGCGCACGCTCCCGATCTGTTGAACGGAGTGCCTGCGATGGAGGAAAGCGCGACCCCGCCGACCGTCTACCAGGTCCACGGCCACACCGCCCCCGGAGGCGATGCCCGGGTTCGGGCGGCCACGCAGACCATCCCCGTCGACGGCTGCTGGGGGAGCGCCCCGAGCGGCGCACCGGGCCCAGCCGACCTGCTCCACCAGAACCTGCGCCGGTTCGGCACCGTCTACAACACCCTGGCCGCCGTGTGCGACGTCGACGGCACCGTCGTACCCGTCGCCCCGCCCGCTGGGTGAACACGCGCCCGGGCGGTCTGGGCGGCCCACTGCCTGGTGGTCTCCTGCTTCGGCGTCGACCTGCCCTCGGAGGACTCGCCATGGCGGGTGGTGGCCTCGATCCGTGAGGATGCCTGTCGTGACCACCGACGCGGACCTCGCGCTACAGCGTTCGACGCGCTCGATGCCCCTAGTCTTCGGGGCCGGCACCGCCATCGGCGTGCTGGGCGGGAAGATCGGCCTGGGTGGCGCGGAGTTCCGCCTGCCGCTGCTGATCGGCCTGTTCGGGTTCGCCGCGCTCTCGGCGGTCATCCTGAACAAGGCGATGAGCCTGGTCGTCGTGCTGACCGCCCTGCCCGCCCGGCTCGCCGCAGTGCCGGCCTCGCAGCTGGCCGCGCACTGGCCGGTCGCGGTCAACCTGCTCGCCGGGAGCCTGCTGGGCGCCTGGGCCGGGGCAGGCTGGGCGGTGCGGATGCGCAGCGCCACCCTCTACAGGGTGCTGGCCGCCCTGATGGTGCTCATGGCCGCCGCCCTGCTGGTCACGCACGCCGCCACCCTGGGCGCGCTCGACCTTCCGCCGTGGGTCCGGGTGCCCGGCGGGGTCGTGGCCGGGTTCGGCATCGGGGTGGTCGCGGCGATCATGGGGCTGGCTGGCGGCGAGCTGCTGATCCCGACGATCGTGCTGCTGTTCGCGCTCGACATCAAGACCGCCGGGAGCCTGTCCCTGCTGGTGTCGCTGCCGACCATGCTGGTGGCCTTCGCCCGATACAGCCGCGACGGCAGCTTCGCCGTCCTCGGCGCCAATCTGCGCTTCACCGCCGTGATGGCCGCGGGCTCCGTCGCCGGCGCGGTGCTGGGCGGCCTGCTCCTGGGGGTGTTCCCCGACCTGGTCCTCATCCCCGCGCTGGGGGTGATCCTGCTCGTCTCCGCCGTCAAGCTCGCCCGGCACCACTGAGTCCGGGTGGCCGGTGCGTGTGCGGCTGGATGGGGGAACCCGAGGCCATCCGGGGCTTCGGGCGAGGGCGCTGCTCTCGTCATTCACATCACTGTCGACTGACATCACCATGTAGTGATACGTTTGTCGGCGTCGGCAGCCGTTCC
The DNA here is from genome assembly GCF_053598415.1 of Kitasatospora sp. NPDC001132. Taxonomy (NCBI): domain Bacteria; kingdom Bacillati; phylum Actinomycetota; class Actinomycetes; order Kitasatosporales; family Streptomycetaceae; genus Kitasatospora; species Kitasatospora sp. NPDC001132. The sequence goes on from NZ_JBSFKF010000001.1 coordinate 105,029, forward strand.
GAGCAGACCGCCGAGTCCAGCAGCGCAATCGGTCTGCGGACACCGCAACTGCCGCAAGGCCGTGCCGCGGGTGCGACCGTCCCCGCCCGGTCGTGTCGTACGGCACCCCCGTCTTCGAGGAAGAGCGAGATGACCACCTCCGCCGTAGCCTCCGTGCTGTTCGTCTGCGTCCACAACGCCGGCCGCTCCCAGATGGCCGCCGGATTCCTGGCCCACCTCGCGGGCGACCGCGTCGAGGTCCGCTCCGCCGGCTCCATGCCGGGTGACCAGGTCAACCCGTCCGCCGTCGCCGCCATGGCCGAGGTGGGCATCGACATCTCGGACCAGAAGCCGAAGATCCTCACGACCGAGGCCGTCCAGGCATCCGACTACGTGATCACGATGGGCTGCGGCGACGCCTGCCCGTACTTCCCCGGCAAGAAGTACCTCGACTGGAAGCTGGACGACCCGGCCGGCCAGGGCGTCGAAGCCGTCCGCCCCATCCGCAATGAGATCAAGACCCTCATCGAGAACCTGATCGCCGAGATCGACGCCAAGTTGGAGGGCTGACCACATGAGCGACGTCCGTAACGTGATCATCATCGGTTCCGGCCCGGCCGGGTACACGGCCGCTCTCTACACGGCCCGTGCCTCCCTCAAGCCGCTGGTCTTCGAGGGGGCCGTCACCGCCGGTGGTGCGCTGATGAACACCACCGAGGTCGAGAACTTCCCGGGCTTCCGGGACGGCATCATGGGCCCCGAGCTGATGGACAACATGCGGGCCCAGGCCGAACGCTTCGGCGCCGAGCTGATCCCCGACGACATCGTCGCGGTCGACCTCACCGGTGACATCAAGACCGTCACCGACTCCGAAGGCAACGTCCACAGGGCCCGCGCCGTGATCGTCACCACCGGCTCCCAGCACCGCAAGCTCGGCCTGCCGAACGAGGACGAGCTCTCCGGCCGCGGCGTCTCCTGGTGCGCCACCTGCGACGGCTTCTTCTTCCGCGACCAGGACATCGCAGTGGTCGGCGGCGGCGACACCGCCCTGGAGGAGGCGACCTTCCTCTCCCGCTTCGCCAAGAGCGTCACGATCATCCACCGCCGGGACACCCTGCGCGCCTCCAAGGCGATGCAGGAGCGCGCCTTCGCCGACCCGAAGATCCGCTTCGAGTGGGACAGCGCGGTCGAGGCCATCCACGGCGACCCGAAGCTGAGCGGCGTCACCCTGCGCACGGTGACGAAGGACGGGGGCACCACCGGCGAGACCCGCGAGCTGGCCGTCACCGGCCTGTTCATCGCGATCGGCCACGACCCGCGCACCGAGCTCTTCAAGGGCCAGCTGGACCTGGACGCCGAGGGCTACCTCAAGGTCGAGGCCCCCTCCGCCCGGACCAACATCCCGGGCGTCTTCGCCGCCGGCGACGTCGTGGACCACACCTACCGCCAGGCCATCACCGCCGCCGGCACCGGCTGCTCGGCCGCCCTGGACGCCGAGCGCTACCTGGCCGCGCTGGAGGACGTGAGCAGCAGTGAACTCGACGAGGCAGTCGGGGAGTTCGAGCCGGCCATCTGACGGCTGCCGCTCCTCCTGCTCGGCCCGGGCGGGCAGCCGCCCGGGCCGCCGACAGGCTTGCGGAGCCACTCATGGCCGGTGCCGCCGTCACCATCATCGACGAGACCTCCGCCGCCAACGTCCTGGGCAGCGACAAGCACGTGCTGGTCGACCTCTGGGCCGCCTGATGCGGGCCTTGCCGTCAGATCACCCGGGTTCTGGAGTAGATCGAGATGCGAAGTGCGGAGACAAGCCCACCATCGCCAAGGTCGACGCCGACGCAAACCCGAAAGCACGCTCAACTCCCGGTGTGCTGTCACTGTCAACCCTGCTCGTCTTCCAGGGCGGGTAGACCGTCAAGATCATCAGTGCTGCCCGCCCCAAGGCTGCTCTCGTCGCCGAGTCGGCCGAGCTCATCTGACTGCCGTAGCCGAGCATGATCCCGGACTGCACGCCCACGCGGCCGTTGCCGGAAGTACTGCTCGGGCTGGGCCCTGACAACACGGTGATTCTGGTTTGCATCCGGTCATGCACGAGGCGTCCAGCTGACGGCAAGGCGCCACTCAGGTACCGGGAGGTCCCCGTGGTACTGGTCGCCCACCCACCTGAGGAGTTCTTCCGGTGGGGCCCACCTGTCCCGCACGGTGGAGTGGAGAGTGCGCTCAAGTTCCGGCGTGAATGCCTCTTCGGTGACGGCCTCGGCAGCGCTGTTGAGGAGCAGCAGTTCGGTCTGAGCCACCATGAGTACGTACTGGGCGTCGAGGTAGTAGCTCCGGCACCGGTAAACCTGTTCGTTGCTTTCTTCCAGTGTCAGACCGTGGTCGACCTCTAGGCGGTACATGACGGATTGCGCGAGGAGTTCGGGCTCGGCCGTGGGGATGAACCCGAAGGCCCCGTTGGGAAGCTTCTTATGGGCGCCCCGCAGCGCATCGCTGACGTGTTCGTTGTTCTTCTCCCAAGCCACCAGGGAGAATCGATGGGCGGTGTCCGGGCGCTTGCGTCGGGTCCGTGTGGTCACAGCGAGTCCGGACCATTTCGTCCGCTCGCCCATGAGGCTGGTGTCCCGTCGGCATGTCAGGCACTGTGGCGAGGACCAGGCGACCACTGCCAGCGACCGTCCTTCGGCAGCCGCCGAAGGGGCCGCGCCAGGGCATCCGCCGGTTCTCGCGGCGGCACCCGACGACTACCTCCCGGGCTCCGTGAGTACTCCGGTCTGTTCCGATGGACCGTCAGAAAACTCAGCATTGGGTCAGCGTCAGTCCTGTCAGGCGCTGTCGCGGATGGCCGAACGATGTCACGCGTCGAGTGCGGAAGCGAGTGCCGACAGGGGCACTTCTGGGTGAGCGCAGGGGGACTCCGGCTCGGGGTGCGGCGGGCCCGGCCGCCGCACCCCCGATTTGCAAACTCCCAGGTCAGCGCACGTTTCCCCGCGGCTTGAGGGGGATTCCCGGGAGCTCCGGGGCGGGCAGGCGGTCGCCCGGGTAGCCCTCGACGGCGCCGAAGCGGTCGGGGTTCGCGGAGCTCATCCACTCCTCGCGGGCTCGGGTAATGTCTTCGTGAGACCGCCCGATGAAGTTCCACCACATGACGATCCGCTCCTCGAACGGGGTGCCGCCGAGCAGGACCAGCCGGGCGTCGGTCGCCGCGGTGTTGGTGAGGGTGAGGGTGTGGCGGCCGGGGGCGACGTAGCCGAGGTCGGCGGGGTGCAGCGGGGTGTCGAGGAGGCGGATCTCGCCGCTGTCGACCAGCAGGCCGTGTTCGAAGGCGGGGTCGACGTCGAGGGTGACGGTGGTGTGCGGGCGCACGGTCAGTTCGGCGCCGAGCAGCGGGGTGAAGGTGGGGACGGGGGAGGTGTCGCCGGCGAGGGAGCCGAGGAACACCCGTGCCTCGCCGCCGTCGAGGGCGACCGGGGCGGGCACGTGGTGGTGGAAGTCGCGTCCGGTGTGGCGGTGCTCCTCGGGCAGGGCGACCCACAGCTGCACGCCGTGCAGGACGGTGGTGGCCGGGGTGGAGACCTCGGAGTGGGCGATGCCGCGGCCGGAGGTCATGAGGTTGACCTCGCCCGGGCGGACGTACGCGTGCACGCCGAGGCTGTCCCGGTGCTCGATCTCGCCGGTGAACAGCCAGCTCACGGTCTGCAGCCCGGTGTGCGGGTGCGGGGCGACGTCCATGCCGCCGGTGGTCGCGACGTCGTCGGGTCCGTAGTGGTCGACGAAGCACCAGGCGCCGATCGTGGTGCGGGAGCGCTGCGGCAGGGTGCGGCGTACGGTCATCGCGCGCGGGCCGCCGAGCGGTACGTCCCGGGCGGGCAGGACCTCCACCCGCGGGTCGGCGGCGGGGGTCCCGGCGCGGTCGGTCTGGACGCGGTCGGTCTCGGCGGTGCTCACGGGTGGGTCCCTCCCGGGTGTCAGTTAGTTCTATATTCAACTATCATGCCATGGCAGAGTGGCGGACGACAGTTGCGATCAGCCTAAGGAGTCCAGGTGAGTGATGTGACGGTGGTCCCGACGGACCGGCGGGTGTTCATCGACAAGGAGAGCCCCCAGGCGTACCGGGCGATGCTGGCGGCCGCCGAGGCGGCGCGCGAGGTCGCGGCCGCGGCGGGGCTGGACCGTCGGCTGATCGAACTGGTCAACCTCCGGGTGTCGCAGATCAACGGCTGCGCCTACTGTCTGCACGTGCACACCAGGGCCGCGATCCGCGAGGGCGAGAGCGCCCAGCGCCTGGGCGTGCTCGCCGCCTGGCGCGACACCGAGGTGTTCAGCGACCGCGAGCGGGCCGCGCTCGGGCTGGCCGAGGCGACCACCGCCCCGGCGGACGCGGCGCTCCAGGAGGCCGCGTACGGCGTGGCGCGCCAGGTGCTGAGCGACGAGGAGATCTCCGCGGCGGTCTGGGTGGCCATCGCCATCAACGCCTTCAACCGGGTGTCCATCCTGAGCAAGCACCCGGTCCGCCCGGCCGCGGCCCGGTAGCCGCGCGCGCCGGGGGGTCTCCACCCTCCACCGACGGGCCTCCGCCGTCCGGTGGAGGCCCTCCGTTGGCCGGTGTACGACCGACTCCTCCCGGCGGGGGATGACGGACCGTCAGCGATGCGGCGAGGCTGGGCGGCGAGGGCGAGGAACTGCTCGCCGACGGCGAAGGTGGGGTCGCATGGCACGTCGTACGCTTTCCGCGCTGGTGGGGGCGGTCTGTCTGGCGCTGGCCGGGCCGGTCGTCTCGGCCGGCGCCGTCGAGCCCGCGGGCGGGCAGCCGGGCGCCGGTGACCCGAGGGCGGCCGCCCTGCGGGCGGTGACGGGCGCCGGTGCGGTCGGGGCGATCGCGGAGGTCAGGGACGGCAACGGGGTCTGGCGCGGGGCGTCCGGCGTCTCCGACCTGGCCACCGGCGCACCGGTCCGCGCGGACGGGCGGTTCCGGGTCGGCAGCGTCACCAAGGTGTTCACCGCCACCACGGTGCTCCAGCTGGTCGGGGAGCGGCGGATCGGCCTGGACGACCCGGTCGAGCGGTACCTGCCCGGGCTGGTCCCGAACGGCGACCGGATCACCGTCCGCCGGCTGCTCAACCACAGCTCCGGCCTCTGGGACTCCACCAACGAGAAGGGCGGGGTGTTCCCCGACCGGACGGACCCGGCGGGCATCCGTGACTGGCTGGACCACGGCGGCCTGACGCGGCACATCACCCCGGCCCAGGTGGTCGCCTCCTCGGTGGCGCACCCGCCGGCCTTCCCGCCGGGCACCCGCTTCGGCTACTCCAACGTCAACTACACCCTGCTCGGCATGATCATCGAGAAGGTGACCGGGCACGGCTACGCCCAGGAGGTCACCGCGCGCATCCTGCGCCCGCTCGGCCTCACCGGTACGTACTTCCCGGGCACGGCCACCGGCATTCGGGGCCCGCACGCGCACGGCTACTGGACGCTGCCCGGAGGCCCCGGCCCGCAGGACCGCGGCGACCGGGACGTCACGGTCGCGAGCCTCACCTGGGCGAACTCGGCCGGTGAGCTGATCTCCACCCTGGGTGACCTGAACCGCTTCCATCGGGCCCTCCTGGACGGCCGGCTGCTGCCGCCGGCGCTGCTCGAGGAGATGACCACGACCACCCCGATCGTGGTCGACGGCGGACCGTCCTCGCTGGGCTACGGGCTCGGGCTGGCCCGCTGGGAGCTCTCCTGCGGTCCGGTCTACGGGCACGACGGCTCGGTGCCCGGCTACAGCACCCAGCTGTGGAGCTCGGGCGACCGGCAGGTGTCGCTGTCCGTCACCCCGCGCGGCGACGAGGCGCAGTTCGTCGCGCAGCTGCAGGCGGAGGGCGGCTTCCTGGAGCAGGCGTTCTGCGGCACCGGGCGGCGGGGGAGCGGCGCGGAGGCGGCGGGGGTGGCGGGGGTGGCGCAGGGGCCGACCGCCGTGGCGCCGAAGCTGGGCTGACCGCCCGCCGTTCCCGCGGCTCCGAAGAGGACGAGTGCCCGGGGGAAAACGGGTGGCGTCGGCGTGGCCGGGTGGTGAGACTGCACCGGTGAACGCCTTGCCGCTGCTGCCCGTACCGGACCCGCGCGCCCACTTCGTCGCCCCCGACTACGCGGGCATGGACGCCCTGGTCGCCGACCTGGCCCTGCCGGCCGGGGCGTTCAGCTCCGTGATGAGCGCGTTGGAGACCTCCCGGGAGCTCATCCGGCACTCGTACTTCCGCTACGAGTTCGCCACCGTCGCCGTCACGCACGCGCTCTTCGCCCTGGAGCAGGTCCTCGCCGAGCGGCTGGCCGTCGCCGGGCCGCTCCCGGAGCTGATCGAACGGGCCGTCGCCGAGGGGCTCCTCGGGGACGGCCCGGCCGCCGAACTCGGCCACGGCGTGCGGCTGCGCGACCGGCTCGCGCGGGGCGCGGCGACGAGTGCCGATGTGGGTCCGGAGCGGGCCGCCGGGCTGACCCTCGCCGTCTTCGCCGCCGTTACCGCGCTGCTCCGCCCGGTTGCGGCGGTGCGCCACCTCCCGCCCGCGTCCTGAGTCCGGCGTCCTGAGCCCCGCGAGCGGTTACGGGCCGGAGTTCCACCCGGTGGCCAGGGTGCGTACGGTGATCCACACACCATCGGAGAGGGGCTGGGGTCATGGCGGGAACGGAAGAGGGGCCGGAGACGGTGCTGACCACCGAACGGCTGGTGGTGCGGCAGTGGACCATGGCGGACCAGGACCGCGCCTTCGACATCTACTCCCGGTCGGAGGTCGCCCGGTGGATCGGCCGGACTCCGCGCGCCATGACCGGGCCCGAGGAGGCCCGGGCCTTCGTCGAGCGCTGTCGGAAGCGCTCCGTCGATCCGCGCTACGGCGCCTGGGCGATCGAACGGCGTGACACCGGGGTCGTCGCCGGTACCGTCCTGCTGGTGCCGCTGCCGGACGGCGACGGGGAGATCGAGGTCGGCTGGCACCTCCATCCCGACAGCTGGGGGCAGGGCATCGCCACCGAGGCCGCCCGGGCCGTCCTGGCCAAGGGATTCGCCGACGGCCTGACCGAGATCCGGGCCGTGCTGGCCCCGGACAACGCTCGGTCGGCGGCGGTGTGCCGGCGCCTGGGGATGACCAGCACCGGGCTGACCGACCGGTGGTACGGCCGGGAGTTGGCGGAGTTCCGCATCACCGCCGACCAGGCGGCAGGCATGGGGGACGTGGGTGCGATGACGGATCCGACGGATGTGACGCTCAACCTCTGGCGTCGGCCGCTCGACGAGGTACCGGCCGAGGTGTGGGACCGCACCGAGCTGACGGTGCTCATCCTCGCCGAGACCGGGATCAGTGAACTTCCCTCCGGCATCGGCCGGTTGACCGCGCTGCGGACCATCGACCTGGGGCACAACAGGCTCGCCGAACTGCCCGTCGAACTCTTCGACCTCACCGGGCTCGGGGACTTCCTCTACCTGCACGACAACGCGCTGACCGTCCTGCCCGAGGAGCTCGGCCGGCTCACCGCGCTGCGCTACCTCAACGTGGGTGAGAACCGGCTCGCCGAACTCCCCGCCGCCATCGGCGGGTTGGCCTCGCTGGTCGAGCTGCGCGCGCAGCACAACCGGCTCACCGCCCTGCCGGAGTCGATCGGCGAACTCCGCTCACTGCGTGAACTCTGGCTGCGCGGAAACGAGTTGACCGGCCTGCCGGAATCGGTCGGGCAGCTCGGCGAGTTGCGCGAGCTGGAGCTCCGGGAGAACGCGCTCGCCGAGGTCCCCGCCGTGCTCGCGGGGCTTCCCCAGCTGCGCCGCCTCGACCTGCGCGGCAACCGGATCACCGAGCTGCCCGACTGGTTGGCCGATCGGGGCGCGTTGCCCGCGCTGGAGAAGCTGGACCTGCGGTGGAACGACGCGCGGCCGTCGGCCCGGCTGGTGGCGGAGCTGGCCGCGCGCGGGTGCGTCACGCTCTTCTGAGCCGGGCGGCCTTCCGGGCCCGGGCGGCGCCGTCCGTAAAAGACCGGCACCCACCGGCGCGGAGCTGCTACCGTGGAACGCATGAAGCGCGCTGCACTCGTCACGACGACGCCGGAGAGAGTCCCGGCGCGCTGACTGCTGACCTAGTCCGAAGCCCCGGGGCGAGTGCCCCGGGGCTTCGCCGTTCCCGGACCCACTCGCCCGCAGACCCGAGTGGAGACCACCGCCATGCACGACCACCCGATGCACGACCACCGCAAGCTCGGCCGTGAACTCGACCTGTTCGACACCGACCCGCTGATGGGCTCCGGTCTGCCGTACTGGCTCCCCGACGGCGCCGCGATCCGCCACTCCCTGGAGGAGTTCATCCGCGGCCGCGAGCGCCGCGCCGGCTACCGCCACGTGTACTCCCCGGTGCTCGGCAAGCGGGAGTTGTACGAGATCTCCGGCCACTGGGCGCACTACCGCGAGGACATGTTCCCGCCCATGGAACTGGGCTCCGAGGAGATGGTGCTGCGCCCCAGCCTCTGCCCGCACCACGCGCTGATCTACCGCTCCCGCTCCCACAGCTACCGTGAACTACCCTTGCGCATGGCCGAGTTGGGTGGCATGTACCGCTCCGAGCTGTCCGGGGTGCTGGGCGGACTGACCAGGGTCCGGGCGATCCAGCTGAACGACGCCCATGTCTTCTGCACCCCCGAGCAGGCGGCCGACGAGGCCGTCGCCGCACTGGAGTTGATCCGCGAGGCGCACCGGGCGCTGGGTGTCGTCCCCGTCCGCTACCGGCTCTCGCTGCCGGGCGAGGGCGGCAAGTACGTGGCGGATCCGGCGCTCTGGGAGCGCGCCGTCGCGCTGCTCACCGAGGTGCTGGAGCGCTCCGGGGTGCCCTTCGAGGCGGCGGAGGGCGAGGCCGCGTTCTACGGGCCCAAGATCGACGTGCAGATCGCCGACGGCGCCGGGCGCGAGTTCACCCTCTCCACCGTGCAGATCGACTTCCATCAGCCCGAGCGGTTCAACCTGCACTACATCGGCGCGGACGGCGCCAAGCACCGCCCGGTGATGGTGCACCGCAGCGTGATCGGGAGCGTCGAGCGCGTGGTCGCCCACCTGATCGAGCTGTACGGCGGTGCGTTCCCGGCCTGGCTCGCGCCCGTCCAGGTGGCGCTGCTGCCCGTCTCCGAGGCCGAACTGCCGCAGGCCGAACGGTTCCGGCAGCGTTGTCTGGACCTCGGACTGCGCGCCGAGGTCGCCGGTCCCGAGCACGGCAGTCTGGGCGCCCGGATCCGGGAGGCCAGGCTGGTGCCGTACCAGGCGGTGATCGGGGCGAAGGAGGCCGTGGACGACCGGGTCGCGCTGCGGCTGCGGGACGGTCGCCGGCTGGAGCCGCTGCCGGCCGAGGAGGCGTGGGCGCGGATCGGCGCGCTGGTGGCGGCGTGCGACTCGGAACTCTGGGCGGAGGGTGCCGAGCGCTGAACCGGGGGCCGCGACGGTGGCGGCGGCGCCGCCACCGTCCGGCACGCCGGTGGCCGTCCGGCACGCCGGTGGCCGTCCGGCACGCCGGTGGCCGTCCGGCACGCCGGTGACCGTCCGGCACGCCGGTGGCGTCCGTACGACTAGTGCGGCGCGCGGTGTGTCGGCCGGGCGGCGGATGGCGGCCGACCGTCGAATGGGCCCGGCGGCCGAGGCGATGGCCGCCGCTGTCCCCACCCGTACGGAGGTACCCCGATGCGCAACCCCCGTGGCCTCGCCGTTCCCGCCCTGGTCGGCTCGCTCGCCCTTGCCGGGGCCGTGGCCGCCTCCCCGGCCGGCTCGGCGGAACTCCGCCCGCTGCCCATCCCGGCCGTCCAGTACTGCGCCGCCGTGCTCGGGCACGTCCCGGGGGCCGACACCGCCTCGCAGACCCTCGGGCGGGCCTGCTCCTCGGACTTCAGGACCGATCAACTCGCCCAGGCCGGTGCCGGCTTCGGGTCCTTCGGGCTGATGGGGCGGCCCTTCCCGCCGATGCAGTAGGTCCAGCGGGCGCGCCCCCCGGCCCGCACCGCGCCGCACGAGACACGAGCCCCGTGCTGTGCGGGCCGGGGGTCAGTCAGTAGGACGGTGCGACCGGGCGGCGGACCGCTCGCATGCGGCGCGGCGGCTCGGTGGCGCGGGCCCACGGGGCGGCGCTCGGTGACCGACGCCGGACGGGCGCTGCTCGCCGAACTGGATGCGCTGGCGCGGGCGGTGCAGGACGAGGTGCTCGCGCCGCTGGACGCCGGGGAGCGGCGGGCCCTGCAGGAGTTGCTGCTGCGGGTCCACGACGGGACGGGGGAGTGGCGCGGCGGCCCTTGACCGCCCGGGCCGGTCGGCCGGCTCAGGCCGTGGGCTGCCCCGGGCGGCGGGCACCGGCGAACTCGCCCGCCCAGCGCGGGACGTCGAGCACCTTCTCGACCCGGGCGACCAGGGTGCCGGTCCGCTCGGCGTGGATCATCGCGCCGTCGCCGACGTGGATCCCGACGTGGTGCAGCGGAGCGTCGGGGCGGGAGAAGAACAGCAGGTCGCCCGGGGCGAGCGCGTCGAGCTCCACCGGGGCGCTGAGGTTGAACTGCGCGCCCGTGTAGTGCCCGAGTTCGACGGTGCCGTGGCTGGCCCGGTACCAGCAGTAGAGCGACAGGCCGCTGCAGTCGAACCCGACCGTCTTCTCGCCCAGGCACACCCCGTTCAGCCAGCCGTTGTCGGCGTCGCAGAAGCCGAGGCTCGCGCCCAGTCGGTCGCCGCCGCCCCAGGCGTACGGCACGCCGAGCTGGCTCGCGGCCACGTCGGCGACCCGGCGGCCCAGCGCGGCGGCCGGCAGCGATCGGGCGGCGTCGGACGTGGCGTCGGACGCGGCCTGGGCGGCCGGGCCGAGCGCCGGAACGAGGCCGGCCCCGAGCGCGAGGCCGAGCATGCGGCGCCGACGGACTCCGGAGGCCTGGTCGAGGCCGGACGGTTGGGGCTGCATGACGGTGCCTCCCGGTGCTGTGGCGGTGGCGAGGGGTGGGCGCTCGGGGGGCGTGGTACCCGGGCGCACGTACCAGCATTCCGCTCCGGCGGGCCGCTCCGCCATCACCCGCAATGGTGAATCGCGGACGCAACGGCCCGAAAGCAGAGGGGAGTTCGCCGGTGAACGGTCCGGCGGCCGTTCAGAAGGGGCCGACGACGAGCGCGAACGTTCGGTCGGGGTCGAGGGCCGAGGAAGCCCCGGCGAACCCGTCGGGCCGGCCGTAACGGGTCAGCGGGCGGGGCCGTCGGACGGCCGCGTGAGGATGAGGCCGCCGGCGCGGTCGAGGACTTCGGCGCGGGTGCGGCCGGGGTGGTCGGCGGCGAGGAAGTGGTTGCCGATGGCGAGGCAGAAGGCGAGCAGGCTGCGGGCCTCGATCTCGTCGGGGTCGGTGCAGACGGTGCCGATGGCTTCGCGCAGCAGGTCCATGCGCCGGTTGTCCACGCGGCGCAGGCGTTCGGCGACGGTCCCAGGAGGCGTTCCAGGGGGCGTTCGCCGCCGTGGGCCGCGAGGCCGGCGAGGCGGTCGTGTTCGACGACCGCGAGGTCAGGCCCCGCGAGGTGCGCACCCTGCTGTCGCGGGGATGAGCGGCCGCCGGCGCCGGCGTGTGACCGGGCGCCCGGCGGGGGAGACGGCTGCTCCGTCGCGCAGTCCAGGACCCGGCCGTCGGCCGTGCCGACGAGCGGACGCCCGGGCCCGGGGACGGCGAGCAGGGGCGCGTCGGGGTGAAGGCCGGCGCGTGCACCGGGAAACGCGTCCGGAGCACGGCCCGGCATCCGAGGTCCCCGGTGCCGTACACCCCCACCGTCGCCGTCCGGGCGAACCCGCGTTCGACCGCCACGGCGAGCAGGCCCCGCCCCTCGTCGGGCACGGCGAGGACGGGGGGCCGACCTCGGCGAACGGGCGGTCGCCGAGCACGCGGAGGACACGGAGCGGGAGAGGTTGTGGGGAAATCCTCCCAACCGGCGCCGTCGTCAAGCGCGGTTGACGCTCGGCATGGCCATCGGGCCGTGGCGGCAAGGAAGTTGGCCGTGGCGACCCTACGCTTGGGCCATGAAGCAGCACATCGTCACGTTGGTCCTCGGCGGCCTCCTGCTCGGCATCGTCGCGTTCGGCGCGGGCTGGTTCGCGGCGGACTCCCGGCAGACGGCTCCGGCGCCGACGTACATCATGGTCACGCCGGAGCCGGTCGCCACGGGCGGCGCGGTCTCGCCGCCGCCTTCGGCCGGCGGCCGGTAGCGCGGCCGGTGGATCGGTCGGGGGGTCGGTCGGCGGCTACTGCCTGACGGCCCAGAAGCGGTCGGCCATGTTGTCGTAGGCGACCGACCCGGACAGCGCCTGGGCCGGCTCCTTCCAGAGCATCTGCCACTGGCCGTCGCCCGGGTCGTTGTCCACGATCACCTCCAGGCCGCGTGCCGTGTTCACCCAGCTGCTCGCCTGGTCGCGGAACCCGTAGTCGGCGAAGTACACGGCGGCGTCCTCGTGGAAGAGGTTGAACTGGAGGCGGCGGCCCCCCAGTTCTTGTCGGCGTAGAAGCAGTAGTAGGACGGTTCGGTGGCCGGGGTGGGGCAGTTCTTCCAGTCCGGGCCCCGGGGTGTGTGGCGGCGGTGGTCGCCGCTCCAGGCCGGCGCCTGCGCCTGGCCGGGGAGGGGGAGTACCACCACCGCCCCGTCGGGGTAGCTGACCTCGTTGGCGGCGGTCTGCCTGCCGCCCCGGCTGGGGGCGAGCTGGGCGTCCACCGATCGCTGCAGCGCGTCGCGGTCGCCGTCGCTGAGGGCGGTGATGACGGTCCGCTGGTCCCCGGGAGGGGTGTGCGCGGAGGCGGCCTGTACGCCGAGGGGCGCGGCCAGGAGTACGAGGGCCCCGGCCGTACGGACGAGAAGTCGGCGGACTCGAGAGTGCGTCATATGCCAAACGTAGCCGTGCACATACTGCCGGTAACCTGACTTTCTCGATCAGGCGGCGCGTGCGCGGCAGGGGCGCGCCGGTGCGTACGCGCCCCCCGATCGGGCGAACCTGCGCGTCACTCCCTGGGCGGGTGGCCGGCGGGTCCAGGAACGAGCGGCGCGACGACCCGCTCGGCCGGGCCGGTGGTGCCGTCGTCGTCGTTCTCGTCCGAGTTCACCGAGGCGGTGATCGAGCCCGTCGCCCAGGAGGCCAGGCCGAGGATCAGGAAGAGGACCAGCAGGCCGCGCCCGGCGCCGCTCAGGACCAGCGGCCGGGTGGCCGAGGCCGGGCCCTGCGGCTCGCTGCCCGGCTCGTCGCCGAACAGGCGCTTGGGGTAGGCGGACGAGATCATCACCAGGTAGGCGGCGTAGCGCATCCGGTAGCGCACGATCGCGGCCGTCGCCTCGAACAGCGGCTGCGGCATCCGGCCGAGGACCAGCACCACCAGCCAGACGACGAACGACACCGTCCACCACCCCGCGTTCACCAGGGCCTGCACGATCGAGGCCGGGATGACCAGGACGATGCGGAACAGCACGGCGAGCCGGTTCAGCTCACCGGGCCGCAGGCCGACCTGCACCGGGTAGTCGGGGACCTCGAACCGGAACGGCGGGTAGCGGTCCACGGTGAGCATCAGGTACGCGGTGACCCGCGTGTCGTACGGGAGGAACGCGGTCAGGTAGTCCGCCACGAAACCGGGCAGCCGGCCCAGCACCAGCGCGCCGAACCAGCCGATGACGGTGACGAAGAACCCCACCACCGACAGCACCCACACCACCACGAACTGGGGGATCAGCAGCAGCGCCCGCAGCAGCACCGTCCAGCGGTTCTGCGGGCCGGGGGCCGGCATGTCCAGGACCGGGAGCCACTCGCGGCTGACGGCGGCGGGGGGAGCCTGCCACATCCGGGCCTCCACGGTCTCGGGACGACGGGACCCGGCCGTCGGGCGTTGCCGGGTGCCCTCCGAAGATCGCAGCAACCCGCCCGTCCCGCCCGTCCTGCTGCGCCGGACGGGGCAGCAGGACGGGGCAGCAGGACACGCGGGACGGGCCGTGGCCGATCGGGGCGTGGCCGGTGGCGCCCTGCGGGTCGGCCGGTCAGCCGATCCTCGCGCAGAGCGGTTCGGCGGAGCCCCGCTCGATGCTCAGCGTGCGGTAGCCGGTGGCACTGATGTCGACGGTGTAGACGCCGTCGACGGTGTAGAGGTCGCGGGGCAGGTTGCCGCCGTCCGGGCCGACGCCGAGCAGGATCGGGCCGTGGGCGTGCCAGGTCTGGGAGTTGTCGGCGCGGTAGTCGACGACGGCCCGGCCGCCGGCGTCCGCGTCGTACGAGGCGCCGGTCGCCGTGTTGGTGAGCCGCAGGACGAGGGCGCCCCGGAAGGCGGCGCGGCGCACGGTGGTGCCGTCCGGGGCGTACTCCAGCACCCGCCGCTGGACCTCGTCGACGACGGGCTCCATGTGCACGGGGAAGTCGCAGCGGGAGCCGGCCGGGAGGTCGAACGCCCGTGTGGGCGAGGGCTCCCACCCGCCCTGGCCGGTGACGGCGCCGGCGGGGGCGACCGCCAGGCCGGTGAGGGTGACGGCGGTGACGGCGGCCAGCGCGGCGGACGCGGCGGTGGACAGGATTCGGCGCATGATCGGTCCTCCTGGCGAGGTGTCGGGCGTTCGGAGGCCCAGCGTGGCAGGCACCCCTGACCGGATTCTCACCACGAGCCCGGCACTGCTGCCGTCCGGCCCGCACGCCGATCGAGATCGTGCCTCCGGAGGTCTCCTCGTACGGCCGTTCGGGGTTCTAGGGTGGGCCGCCATGGAGTTCCGACTGCTCGGATCGTTCGAGGCCGACCACCGGGGTGAGCCCGTCCTGGCGGGCAGCCGCCGCCAGGAGCGGTGCCTGCTGGCCGTCCTCCTGCTGGAGGACGGCCGGGTCGTCAGCACCGACCGGCTGATCGACCTGCTCTGGAGCGGCAACCCGCCCGGCTCGGCCCGCGGCACCGTCCACACGTACATCGGACGGCTGCGGGCCCGGCTGCGCCCGTACGGCGTGGTGATCGAGACCCGGCACGACGGGTACGTCCTCGCTTCCGGTCAACACAACGTCGACGTACGGGAGTTCACCGACCTGACCACCCGGGCGGCCGCCACTGGCGACCCCGGTGAACGGCTGCGCTGCCACGACCGGGCGCTCGCGCTCTGGCGCGGGCCGCTGCTCGCGGACGTCGTCGACGAGGCGCTGCGCGGGCGGCTCGGCCGTCGGCTGGCCGAGCTGCGGCTGTCCGCCCTGGAGCAGCGGGCCGAGATCCTGCTCGCCATGGGCCGACACGAACAGGTGCTCGCCGACCTGACCGCACCCGACCTGACCGCACCCGCTCCGGCCGCGCCCGCTCCGGCCGCACCCGCCTCGACCGCCCCCGCTCCCGCCGCCCCCTCGGCCGGGCCGCCGCCCGCCGCGCCCGCCGAGACCCCGACCGGCCTTCCCGCCGACGACCTGCTGCCCCGCGAGCGCCTCGTCCTCGCCCTGATGACCGCCCTCTACCGGGCCGGTCGGCAGACCGAGGCACTCGCCCTCTACCGCCGCACCCGGCGCGTGCTGGTGGACGGCCTCGGGGTCGAGCCCGGCGCCGAACTCGCCGCCCTGCACGACCGCATCCTGCGGGCCGACCCCCGGCTGGACCGTCCTCCGGCGCCGCTGTACGCGGTGCGGGTCGGCGACCAGTGGCTGCCGTGGAGCGCGGGCGGCCACCCCGCGCTGGAGTTCTGCAACACCTACGCCGGCTGGGGCGCCGAGCCGGGTGCCGCGCCGGCTCCCGGGTCGGACTGGCTGCGCGGCTACCCCACGCTCGCCGTCTGGGCCGGCCACCACGACCTCGCCGACGAACCGGTCGTCGAGGCGTTGCTCCGCGGGGCGGCGGAGCGGCCCGAGGAGGCGGCCGGCGTGCTCGCCGACGCCCGCGCGTTCCGGTCGGCCCTCTACACGGCCCTGACCGACCCGCAGGACGGCTCCGCGTTCGGCGCGGTGGCGACGGTGGTGCAGGAGGCCGGGCGGTCGGCGGTCTTCACCCGGGGCGAGGACGGCCTGGCGCACTGGCGGCTGCCACCGGCGGCCGGCCTGCGACTGCCGCTGTACGCCGCCGCCCGTTCCGCCGCCGAACTGCTGGCCGACCCAAGGCGGTTCACCATCCGCCGCTGTCCCAGCACCGGCTGCGGCTGGCTGTTCCTGGATGCGAGCGGGCGGCGCCGCTGGTGCAGTCTGGCGACCTGTGGGACCCGTGCGGCCTCCTGAGTCTCCCGCGCCGTCCGCGCCGGTCCGGCGAGTGCACCCGGACTTTCCGATGCCTTGACGAATCCATGGCATTGACGGACCATCAAGCTGGCGCGCGCCACCTCCTCCACCGTTCCGCCCCCACGGACCCCCCAGGAGGACAGTCATGCGACTGCCCCGCCGAGGGAAGCCCGCCGCGGCCACCGCCGTGCTGCTGGCCCTCGCTCTCGCCGCCCCGCTCACCGCCCAGGCCGCCGCCACCGACCGCCCGCCGGCGCCCGCGTCCGTCACGGCCGACAGCGCCGCCGACACCGCGCGGCAGTACCGGCTGGACGGCCCCCGCACCGTCGCCGAGCGCACCGCCGTCGCCGCCACCGGCGCCTCCGTCGACGCCGTCCTGCCCGACGCGGTGGTGGTCACCGCCACCCCCGCCGAGGCCGCCCGACTGCGCGCGCTCGGCTGGTCGCCCGTCGCGCTGCCCGGCCCCCGCTACGGCGCCGAACCCGGGGACGAGGGCCTGGCCGCGCCGGTGTACGACTTCCCGCAGGCCGACGCCGGCTACCACAACTACGCCGAGGCCACCGCCGACATCGACGCGGTGGTCGCCGCGCACCCGGACATCATGAGCAAGCGCGTCATCGGCACCTCCTACGAGGGCCGCCCGATCGTCGCGGTGAAGATCAGTGACAACGTCGGCACCGACGAGGACGAGCCCGAGGTGCTGTTCACCGCCCACCAGCACGCCCGCGAGCACCTCACCGTCGAGATGTCCCTCTACCTGCTGCACGAGTTCGGCGACAAGTACGCCACCGACAGCCGCATCGCCGACGCCGTCAACAGCCGCGAGATCTGGGTGATCCCCGACCTCAACCCGGACGGCGGCGAGTACGACATCGCCACCGGCCGCTACCGCAGCTGGCGCAAGGACCGCCAGCCGAACATCGGCAGCAGCAGCATCGGCACCGACCTCAACCGCAACTGGAACTACAAGTGGGGCTGCTGCGGCGGCTCCTCGGGCTCCACCTCCAGCGAGACCTACCGGGGCAGCGCACCGGAGTCCGCCAAGGAGACCAAGGTGGTCGCCGACTTCGTCCGCAGCCGGGTCGTCGGCGGCAAGCAGCAGATCACCGCCGCCATCGACTTCCACACCTACAGCGAACTCGTGCTCTGGCCGTTCGGCTGGACCACCGCCGACACCGCCACCGGCATGACGGCCGACGAGTACAACACCTTCGCCACCCTCGGCCGCGGCATGGCCGCCACCAACGGCTACACGCCCGAGCAGTCGAGCGACCTCTACATCACCGACGGAGCGATCGACGACTGGCTCTGGGGCGCCCAGCGGATCTTCGCCTACACCTTCGAGATGTACCCCGGGGAGACCGGCAGCGGCGGCGGCTTCTACCCGCCCGACGAGGTGATCGACCGCGAGACCAGCCGCAACCGCGAAGCGGTCCTGCGCCTGGTGGAGACGGCCGACTGCGTCTATCGCGCGATCGGCAAGCAGCAGCAGTACTGCGGCATTCCGGCCTGACCCGGCGCCGCCGGTTCGGCCCGTTCCACGCGGGAAGTCGGCCGGTCCGACTTCCCGCGCGGCCTCGGTGGGTTCTCGGCCCGGACGGCCTCCCGCGCACGCAGGAGGCCGGCGCGGGTGTACGGGGACGAACACCTGGAAGAAACCCTTCATCCGGTTTCCGGGCGGTGCGAGGACGGCGGGCCGGAGATCGAACCGTCGGGCCAGGTCGGCGTGCGTGGCCGCCGAGCAGGTGGTCGGGTCTGACGGAATGTGAGGAAAGGGAGGGGTCGGCGGGATTCACCGACATCGCCGTGTCGGTCGCCGGTGGCGCGCAGCTAAGATACGGGGTGTTTGGTTTTGTTTTCCGGGAGTTCAGGGCGGGGTGGTTTCGGTGGTACGGCAGGAGCGGGCGCTCCGGACTCGTCGGCTGATCCTGGAGGCGGCGGCCTCGGTCTTCGACGAGTTCGGGTACGAGGGCGCGACCATCGGGGAGGTGGTCTCCCGGGCCGGGGTGACGCGTGGCGCGGTGTATTTCCATTTCGCCTCGAAGCGCGATCTGGCGCAGGGCGTGGTGGAGGAGCAGTTCGTCCAGGACGGAGTTCCCGAACGGAGCTGCAAGCTCCAGGAGTTCGTGGACACCGGGATGGTGGTCGCGCACCTGATGCCCCGTGACCCGCTGCTCAGCGCGGGTGCCCGGCTCTCGCTCGGCCAGGACCTCTTCGACGACCTGGGCAGCGGCGCCATCCCCGGCTGGGTCAGCCGGTTCGAGGTGCTGCTGACCGCGGCGGGTGAGCGTGGCGAGTTGCTTCCGCACGTCGTGCCGGCGGAGACGGCGTGGCTGCTCGTGGCCGCGTGGACCGGGGTGCAGATCCAGTCCCAGAAGCTCAGCGGCCGGGCGGACCTGGAGAAGCGGGTGTCCGCGCTGTACCAGCACCTGATGCCGAGCATCGCCGTGCCGGGCGTGCTCGGTTCGTTGCAGATGGGGCCCGACCGCGGGGCCCAGGTGGTCGCCGAGGCCGCGGCGGCCCGTGCGGCCGCGGAGGACGGCGGCCCGGTCGTCGACCCGGCCCCGGGCGGTGAGTCGCGCGGCAGCTCGCGCGGAACGGGCGGCCCCGTGCGCGCCGAGGTGCCGACGGAGATCGGCGTCGGCTGACGGCGGCCCACGCCCTCCTGCCCGCAGGACTCCTGACGGGTGCGGGCCGGCCGGCGGCGACGGGACCACGGGACCCGTGCGGAGCCACGCCTTCTGCAGTAACAAACAGCACGTTCGGTTTTCTACTGTCCCGGACACGGTCGGCGGTTGCGGCTGCCCGATCCCTGCCACACCGGACCGACAGCGGGCCGCCCCCGGTACCCGAAGGCACCGGGGGCGGCCCGACCGCCGTCACGGCGGGATTGTCGGCGTTACGCGACGGGCTGCTTGGCGGCAGCGCGGCGCCGGGACCGGTGGAGCGCCAGACCGCCGAGGGCGATCAGCCCGCCCCCGGCCAGGCTCGCGCTCGCGGCAGGGGTCGGGGAGCCGGTCGTCGGCAGCCCGCCCTTGCCGCCGCCCTGCGGCGGCACCGGGTGGTGACCCGGGTGGCTCGGGCAGCCGTGGCTGCCGCCGCCCTTGTGGTCGTGCCCCTTCGGCGGGCAGGGCGCGACGACGATGCAGAGCTCGACCGGCGGGCTCTCCACGACCTCACCCTGCGGGTCGCGGGCGGTGGCCCGGGCGGTGTTGGTGATGCTGCCCGCCTTCGCGTCCTCCTCGGTCACCGTATAGGTGCCCTGGCAGGTGGTGCTCTCGCCGGGGGCGAGGGTGGTCTGCTCGCAGGTCACGTTCTGGACCCGGTCGTCGTTGACGGCGACGTCGGTCAGCGTGGCGGAGCCGGTGTTGGTCACCGTGTACGTGTAGGTGACGATGTCACCCGGGAACACGGTCCCGTCGGCGTCGGACCGCTTGGTGACGGTCAGCGAGGACGCGCCGGCCGGAACCACCTTGACCGTGGCCTCGGCGGGCGGGCTCTGGACGGGTCGGCCGTGGGGGTCGGTGGCGTTGGCGTGGGCCGTGTTGGTGACGTGTCCGGCCTGGCCGTCGGCCGCCGTGATCACGTAGCTGCCGTGGCAGGTGGTGCTCTGGCCCGGGTTGAGGGAGGCCGCGCCACAGGTGACCGAGGTGACGTGGTCGTCGGTCACGGTGAGGTTGTTCACGACCGCGGTGCCGGTGTTGGTGACGGTGTACGTGTAGGTGACGGTGTCACCCAGGTGGAACGGCCCGGCACTGTCCGCCTTCTTCGCGAGGCTGAGCTGTGCCACACCCGCCACGGGCAGTCTCACCTCGCGCTGCGGGCTCAGCACCGTGTCGCCCAGCGGGTTGGTGGCGAAGGCCTCGGCCGTATTGGTGATGTGGCCGAGCGCCAGGTCGGCGTCGGTCACCACGTACGTGGAGTGGCAGGTGGTGCTCTGGCCGGGGTTGAGGGTGGTCGCGTCACAGGTCACCGGTGTGACGTGGTCGTCGGTGACGGCGACGTCGTGGAGCACCGTCGAGCCGGTGTTGGTGACCGTGTAGGTGTAGTGGACGGTGTCACCGACACGGACCGGTCCGAGGGTGTCCGCCTGCTTGGTCAGGTCGATGGAGGACGGCCCGACCACCGTGACCGTGGCCTCGGCCTCCGGCGAGGTGACCGGTTCGCCGTTGGACGTCCCGCCGGCGAAGACGTGGTTGGTGACCTTCCCGTCCTGGGCGTCGGCCGCCGTCACGACGTAGCTGCCGTGGCACTTGGTGCTGTCGCCGGGGCTGCCGCGCGGAGCCAGGGTGGTGGTGTCGCAGGTGATCCCGGTGACCCTGTCGTCCGTCAGCGTGAGGTTGGTGATCTCGGTTCCACCGGTGTTGTTGACCACGTAGGTGTACGGCACGGTGTCACCGACGTGGAACGGCTCCGGCGCGTCGACGTGCTTGGTCACCTCGAGCCCCGGTGGCGCCACCACGGGTACGTTCTCCGAGGACGGCGGAGAGGTGACCGGGCCTTCGTCGGTGGTCCCGGTGGCCTGCGCCGTGTTGTCGACGTGGCCGGCGGCGGCGTCCTCGGCGGTGACCAGGTACGTCGCCGTACACGTCGCCGTCTCACCGGGGGCCAGGGTGATCACCGGGCAGCTGATCGGCCCGACCTTGGGGTCGTTGACGGCCAGGTTGGTGATCGGCACGTTCCCGGAGTTGGTCACGACGAAGTCGTACTGGACCGGCGTGCCCACCGTGATCAACCCGGGCAGCGGCCGGTGCGCCTGCTTGACCAGGTTCAGCTCGGGCAGCGGCTGGTCGGTGCTGATCACCACGTTGCGGATCAGGTGCACGTCGGTGAACAGGCCGGTGGACCCGGCGAAGCCGAACTTGTACGTCGCGGGCAGCGGCTGCGGCGCGGGCGTCTGGATCACCTGGTGCGAGCCGGTGCCGTCGTTGAAGTCGACGGAGACGGTGAGCACCGGCGAGGGTGCCGGCGTCAGGTGCACGTTCACCCGGCGGCGCGAGGGCTCCAGCAGGGTCTGCGCCTGGTCCGGCGTCACACCGGGCGGCAGCGAGGTGAGCGGGCCCTGGAGGGTGCCGGGCAGGGTGGAGGGCCACGGGCCGGTGGTGGTGAAGTTGCTGGTCGTCGCGGTCAGGAAGCAGTAGCCGAGGAGGCCGTTGCCCGGCCCGCGGACGGTGACCATGTTGGCGCCCGGCGCGGGGATGCGGAAGCCCGTACCGGCGGGGGAGCGCTGGGAGCAGCCGTTGCCGCGCTGCTCCCAGTCGCCGAAGTAGTTGCCGAGCACGTCGAGCCCGACGCCCAGGTACCCGCTGTCGACGCCGGGCAGGAAGGTGAGGTTCGGGTTGTCGTCGGGGAGCTTCTGGGCGTAGCCGAGGCTGCCGCCGAAGGCGCCGGGGTGCTTGAGGGAGACATCGCCGTTGACCAGGAAGAAGGAGATGCCGTCGGCCGGGGTGGCGGGTGTGGTGCTGCCGTACTGCCACTGGTCGAAGGACACGTCCAGGCCGTTGCCGGCCGGCAGGGCCTGGTCGAAGAGGACCGCGCCGCTCTGGTCGTTGCCGGCATCGGTGATCCGCAGGTAGCCGAGGGGGGCGCTGTCCAGCGGGGGCACCGGGCCGATCTCGGGGACGGGGCAGCCGCCGAGCGGGCGACCGTCAGGCCCGAGCGTCGAGACGGGCGCGCCGGTGAGGCAGGCGGAGCCGACGGCGACGAACCGCGGGTCGGCGGTCGCACCGGTGAACGTCTCGTGGAGCAGCGGAGTACCGGTGGCCCGGACCCGCTCCGGCAGCGGCGCGGCGAGGTGGTGTGCGGGGGCGACGGCCTGGGCGAGTGAGGCGGTGAGGCCGGCGCCGACCAGGCCCAGGGTGGCCGCGGCGCTGATGAAGCGGGCCGTTCTGGCACGAAGCCGTGACGGTCCGCGGGAATGTCTGGTCATGCCGTTAATATGCGCGGTTGCTACGCACCGTTATCGCTGAAGTACTGTCAGTGGAGCTATCCAATCGCTCGGACGAGCGAGTCGGAGGGGGCGGCCTGATGGTTCACAGGGCGTCAGGGCGGCCCAGGGCCTTCCAGAATCATTCCCATGATCCTCGCTCGGTGGATGCGGTAGGGTGGCCGACGTCGATCGTGACCGCGACTCAGGAGGTGAGACCCATCAACGGAATGTCCGAGCGGGTGCTCCCGGAGCGCGGCCGAGCGGGCGCCGTCCGCGCATAGCGCGGCCGACGCGCCGACGCGGTGTCGGCCCTTGCGGGAGCCCTGACGGAGTCGTCAGCCCTCCTGTCTCCCCCAAGGGGTTCTCTTGCCGGTCTTCCCTTCCGCCTCCCTCCGTTCCTCGGTGGTCTCCCGGCTGCGCGCCGCCGGGTGCGTGTTCGCCGAGGACGAGGCGCGGATCCTGCTCTCCGCCGCCGCCTCGCCCGCCGACCTGGTCGCCATGGTCCGCTCCCGCGCCGACGGGCGGCCGCTCGAACACGTCGTCGGCTGGGCCGAGTTCGCCGGTCTGCGGATCGCCGTCGACCCGGGCGTCTTCGTCCCGCGCCGCCGCAGCGAGTTCCTGGCCGCCACCGCCACGGCGCTGACCGCTCCGGGCGCGGTGGTGCTCGACCTGTGCTGCGGCAGCGGTGCGCTGGGCGCCGCGGTGGCGGCCGCGGCGGCGCACCCGGTCGAGCTGTACGCGGCCGACATCGACCCGGGTGCGGTCCGCTGCGCCCGCCGCAACCTGGCCGGCGTCGCGGCGGGCGTCTTCGAGGGCGACCTGTTCGCCGCCCTGCCCGCGGACCTGCGCGGCAGTGTGGACGTGCTGATCGCCAACGTCCCGTACGTCCCGACCGGGGACATCGGCCTGCTGCCGCCCGAGGCGCGGCTGCACGAGGCCCGGCCCGCGCTGGACGGAGGGGCGGACGGGCTGGACGTGCTGCGGCGGGTGGTCGCCGAGGCGCCGCAGTGGCTGGCGCCCGGCGGGTCGCTGCTGTTCGAGACCAGCGAGCGGCAGGCGCCGACGGCCCTCGCGGTGACCGGAGCGGCCGGGCTGGCGGCGGTCGAGCAGTGGCAGGAGGACCTGGACGCCACCGTGGTCTCCGCGACGCTGTGCTGAACCGCCGGTCGGCGCAGGGGACTTCGAGTGCCGGAACCGGCCACCGCACCCCCGTGGCGGTGGCCGGCTCCGGAGCCGGTCAGATGTGGGCGCCGTACACGTGGTCGACCGGGATGGTGAGGAGCACCCGGCGGTCGGAGATCATCGCCTGGCGGTACTCCGCCCAGTCCGGGTGCTCCCCGGCGGCGCGGCGGTAGTAGTCCACCAGCGCCTCGACCTCCGGCCCGTCGGGGTCGGTGCCCGGGCCGGTCAGGGTGGCCACGCCCTCGGCGGTGGCCCAGGAGCGGCCGTCCGGCCCGGTCACCTCCAGGCTGGCCCGCGGGTCCCGGCGCAGGTTGGCGGTCTTGGCCCGCCCCTCCTGGGTGGAGATCAGGACGGCGTTCGCCGCCCGGTCGTAGAACGGCAGGACGGGGGAGAGCTGCGGCCGGCCGTCCGCCTTGATGGTGGCGAGGATGCCGAGGCGGCTCTGCTCGAGCAGCGCGTACGGGTCGAAAGGAGTGGCGGTCATGGGAGCATCATCGGCCTTCACACCGGTGTGAGGGCAAGGTCCGCCACGCGTGTTGGGCGAGGAGGCCCCGCATGACGGCACGGGCCGGCCGGGTCGGTGCGGGAGGTCGGGAATCCGTCTCGGCGTCCGGCGCGAGCCGCTGGGGTCGGGCGTGAGAGCGGCGTCGCGCACGCGGAGTTCCTGGACGGGCTGACCCACCGCGCGGGCGGTGCTACGGGCAGGGGGCGCACCCGTGATTCCGGACGGCCGGGGGCGGTGGCCGTAGCCGCTCCCGGAACGGGTTGTCGGTGGGGGCTGGTACGGTCCCGCGCATGAGCAACAGTGTGCCCTTCACGGGCGAGGAGAAGGAAATCCTTCATGCGGCGCTGGACCGGCACCGCGACGTGGTGCTGTGGAAGCTGGAGGGGCTGGACGACGAGCAGTTGCGCCGTCCGATGACGCCCTCCGGGACGAACCTGCTGGGGCTGGTGAAGCACCTCGGTGGTGCCGAACTCGGCTGGTTCCGGGAGGCGTTCGGCCGGGAGACGGGCCCGCTGCCGTTCGACATCGACGCCGATCCCGAGTCCGACATGCGGGTGGAGGCGCACGAGTCGACGGAGGATGTCCTGGCCTTCTACGCGCGGGCCCGGGCCGGTGCCGACGAGGCGATCCGGGAGCTCGCGCTGGACGACCTCGGCACCTCCTGGTCGGGCAACACCGTCTCGCTGCGCTGGGTGCTGGCCCACATGGCCACGGAGACGGCGCGGCACACCGGGCACATGGACATCCTGCGCGAACTGATCGACGGCGGGACGGGGGACCACGACCGGCGCTGACGGCTCGTCGGGGGCTCCCGTTCGACCTGTCCCCGGGTTCGAGCAGGGCACCCCGGTCCGGCGCTCAGGCCGTCGCTTTCCGGACGGCCCGGGCCAGCGCCCGCGCCGTCCGCCGGACGTCCGCCTCGGTGGTGCGCCAGTTGCTGAACGCCGCGCGCAGGGCGGGCCGCCCCGCGTAGTGGGTGGGGGTGAGGAAGGCCTCCTCGGCCGACTCGGCGGCGAGTTCGGCCAGCCGCTCCGGGGTCGGGTCCGCCGCCAGTGTGAAGCAGACCACGTTCAGCCGCACCGGCGCGAGCAGTTCCAGGCCGTCGATCCGGGCCACCTCCGCGCCGAGCGCCCGGGCACCGGCGACGCAGCGCTCCACGATCTCCCGGTGCCCGGCGCGGCCGTACGCCCGCAGGGTGAACCAGGCGGCGAGGGCGCGCAGCCGGTGGGAGTTCTCCGGCGTCAGGTGGACCAGGTCCGGGTGCTCGCCGAGAGGCCCGAGGTAGGCGGCGGCGTTCCGGAAGACCCTGGCCTGGAGGTCCGGGCGGCGGGTGAACTGCACGGCGCTGTCGTACGGCACGTTGAGCCACTTGTGCAGGTCGACGCAGACCGAGTCGGCGAGGTCCAGGCCCGCCACCAGCTCCGCGTGCTCCGGCGACAGCGCGGCGAAGGCGCCGAAGGCCGCGTCCACGTGCAGCCAGAACCCGTACCGCTCGCGGAGCGCGGCGATCGCCCGCAGGTCGTCGAAGTCGACGGTGTTGACCGTCCCGGCGTTGGCCACCACCACGCACGGCCCGTCCGCCTCGGCCAGCGCCCGCTCCAGCGCCGCCACGTCCACCGCCTCCCGGCCCGGCAGGACGGGCACCGCCCGCAGTGCCGCGCGGCCCAGGCCCAGCACCGACAGTGCCTTGGCGACGCTGGAGTGCGCGCTGCCGGACAGCACCTGCACCGGCCCCAGCGCGCCGGCGCCGTCCTCGGCGACGTCCACGCCGAGCCGCTCGCCCAGCCACTCGCGGGCGACCGCCAGCCCCACCGTGTTCGACATCGCCGCGCCGCTCACGAAGGTGCCGTGGTGCGCCGCCGAGAGGCCGAACAGCTCGCGCAGCCAGCCGACCGTCTCCCGTTCCAGCTGCTGACCGGCGGGATCCAGCGAGGAGTTGGAGTTCTGGTCCACGGCCGAGGTCAGCCAGTCGCCGGCGAGTGCCGCCGGTGTCGCCCCGCCCGTCACGAACCCGAAGTAGCGCGGCCCGGCGCTCGCCGACAGCCGGGGCTCCCAGCGCCGCTCGAACTCCGCCAGGGCGGCGCGCACCCCGCCGCCCTCGGTGGCGAGCGGGGTGACGGTGGGAGGTTGCGTCGGCCCGGCCTCGGGCCGTTCGGGCCGGGCGACCACGGGCCGCTCGTCGAGGCCGGCCAGGAAGGCGAGCGCGTGCCGCCGGGCCTCCTCCAGGATCTCGGGCAACCGGTGCAGATCGGCGGCGAGTTCGGGGTGCATGGCGTTTCTCCGTCGGTCGGTCGGGCGGTGTGCTGGAGGCTAGCCACCGGGGCGGGCGGCGTCGCGGTCCAATCCGGTGTGGGTGGCCTGAAACCTTCGACAGGTGGGGGGAATTCACGCCGCTCGGCTCGAAACCACCCCGGCAGTCGCAGTTCCAGCCGGTCCCTTGACCTCTCCGGAGGTGGCGAACGATGATCACCGTGCACCGCGAGCGAGTGAACGTTCCATTGTCCGACGAGTTCTCGATCCCAGGCTTCAGGGAGGTGCAGGGTTGTGCGTTCCACCACCGCTCCCGTGGCGGCGCCCGTGGCACAGGGGCGCGTTCCACTACTCGGTCACCTGCCGCAGCTGGCCGTCAGACGGGTCGAGTTCCTGCAGTCGATCAGGGCGCAGGGCGGCATCGTCAGGATATTCCTCGGGAATCGCCCGGTGTTCGTCCTGAACTCGCCGGAGGCCGTCCACGAGGTTCTCCTGACACAGAGCCGGAAGTTCGGCAAAGGGCTGCTGTTCGACGTCGCACGGCCTTTCATCGGCAACGGCATCATCACCTCCGAGCGGGATTTCCACATCCGCCAACGGCGGGCGCTCCAACCGGCTTTCCACCGGGACAGCATCGCCGCGTGCGTCGGCACGATGACCGACCTCGCCGAGGAGCAGGTGTCGGCGTGGCGCACCGGCGAGGTGATCGCCATGGACCTGGTGCTGCGCCGGATGATGACGGCCATGCTCGTGGCGACGCTGTTCAGCACCGAACGCCCGGACGGCGCCGCGGCCGTCGCCGAGCTGGGGGAACGCGTCGCCGAGCACCTGACCACGGTGATGCGCGGGGTCTTCGTGGGCACCCTGCTGCCCGCTCCGATCGCCTCCTCACCCGCGCTGGGGCACCGCAGGTACCTGGCCGCCGCCGAGGCGCTGCGCGAACTCGCGGACACCGCCGTCCGGCAGGCCCGACACGACCCCGACGACCGCGGCGACCTGCTGTCGATCATGTTCGCCGGCACCCCGGGCAAGCCCGAGGGGATGACCGACCTGGAAGCCCGCGACGAACTGCTCTCCCTGCTGATGGCGGGGGCGGAGACCACGTCCACCACCCTGGCCTGGGCGCTCCACGAGCTCGGCCGGCGCCGGGACCTCGCCGAACGGATGAAGGCCGAGTGCGACGCGCTGCCCGCCGGCGCCCTGCCCGGCCCGGCGACGCTCCCGTTCACCGACCGCTTCCTGCGCGAGGTGCTCCGGCTGCACCAGCCCAGCTGGCTGCTCATGCGGCGCGCCCTGGAACCGGCGCGGGTCTGCGGGGTCGACCTCCCGCGCGGGGCCGAGCTGATCTACAGCGCGCTGACGATGCACCGGGACCCGGCGTACTACCCGGACCCACTGCGGTTCGACCCGGACCGTTGGCTCGTCCGCCCGGAGAAGGACCTGCCGCCGGGCGCCTACGTCCCGTTCGCCCTGGGCAACCGGAAGTGCATCGGGGACCACTTCGCGATGACCGAGATGCTGGTCGTCCTGCGGTCGATCGTCTCCCGGTGGCGTCCGCGGCCGGTCGCGGGGCACCGGGTCCGGCCGGTGGTCCAGGCGCTGATCCGGCCCAACGCGCTGCCCATGCGCGTCTCGCCCTGGCCGGCCGGCTGAACCGTTCCCGTTCCGACCGGCCCCGTCCCGACCGGTCCACCGGCCCCGTCCCGACCGGCCGGCTCCGTCCCCGGGGCCGACCGGTCCCCTTCC
Source organism: Kitasatospora sp. NPDC001132 (assembly GCF_053598415.1). Taxonomy (NCBI): domain Bacteria; kingdom Bacillati; phylum Actinomycetota; class Actinomycetes; order Kitasatosporales; family Streptomycetaceae; genus Kitasatospora; species Kitasatospora sp. NPDC001132. The sequence continues at coordinate 132,822 of NZ_JBSFKF010000001.1, forward strand.
CGGAGGTGCGCCACACCATGACATCGACGGCAGAGCCCCTGTCCCCGGACCAGGAGGCGCCGGCCCAGGCCGCGGACCTGGACTCCCTTCCCTTCCCGCCCCGGATCAGCCCGGACTTCCGGGACGCCCACGACCGCCACCTCGCCTGGCCGGAGTCCTTCGGCTTCCTGGCCACCGAAGCGGAGCGGGCCCACCACCTGAAGGGCCAGTTCCCGCTGATCGCGGCCATGTTCTATCCGAACGCGACCGGGAGCGAACTGGACCTCGGCGTCGACCAGCAGAGCTGGTACTTCCTGTTCGACGACGCGCTCGACGAACAGTGGGGCGCCTCGCCCGAGCGGGTCCGCCACCTGGTCGGACTCGTCCGGGAGGGCGTCACCGGCGAGGCGTCACCGCTGCCGCTGGCCGCCGCCTTCGCCGACATGCGCCGCCGCAGCTGCCAGGGCATGCCGGAAGACTGGATCCGGCGGTCCGAGGTCCACTGGTCCTCCTACCTGGAGCACCATGTCCACGAGGCGCGCAGCCGACAGTCCGGAGCGCCGCTGCCGCTGAGCACCTACCTGCGGGTCCGGCGCCACACCATCGGGGTCGCACCGGTCATCGACCTCGCCGAGCGGCTGTCCTCCTGCGTCCTGCCCGACCACCTGTACGCGCTGCCGCACCTGTCGGTCATGCGCGAGATGACGAAGACCTTCATCATCTGCGACAACGACATCGTCTCCCTGGAGAAGGACGCGACCCAGGGGGAGCAGAACAACCTGGTGCTCTGCCTGGAACGGGAACACGGCCTCACCCGGCTGGAGGCGGTGGACCGGGCGCTGCACCGCCGCAGCGAAGCCCTGGAGCTGTTCACCGGCGCCCACCGGGCCCTGCTCGACGCCACGGCGGCCGGCCGCCTCGACCCGGCCGAACGCGACCTGCTGCGGCGCTACTGCACCGAGACGCTGCAGACCACCATCCGCGGCGCCTACGACTGGCACCACGCCTCCACCCGCTACCACGGGTGAGGCCCCGCCGTTCCACGACCCGCGTTCCACGACCCGCGTTCCCCGGACCGATCCAGCTGAGGAGCCCGCACCATGCCCGACCGCCGCTCGGCGTCCTTCGTAGCCTCCGAACGGGACCGGACCTGCCCGTTCGACCCGTCGCCCGACCTCCGCCGGATGCGCGAGGAGGACGGCCTGCCGCGCCTGCGGGTGACCCACCCGGTGCGCGGCGACATCGAGGCCGTCGTCATCACCAGGTACGGCGACGTCCGGGCGGCGTTCGCGGACGAGCGCCTGGTGACGGGCAACGGCATCGACCCCTCGCTGCCGCGCACCCTGTTCAACCACCCGGGCTTCCTGCCCGCCTACAGCGGCCAGGAGCACAGCCGCCTGCGCCGGATGCTCACCGGCAGCTTCACCGTCCGTCAGGTCGAGCGGCTGCGCCCCGCGATCGAGACGATCGTCGCCGACCACCTCGACGCCATGGCGCAGCGCGGGCCGGTGGCCGACCTGGTCGAGGACTTCGCCCTGCCCATCCCCTCGCTGGCGATCTGCGAACTGCTCGACGTCCCGTACGGGACCCGGGCGATGTTCCAGCGCTGCTCCCAGGTGATCATGGACGGGACCGCCGACGCCGGGCAGCTGGTCGCCGCATCGGCCGAGTTGAACACGGCCATGGCGGAGATCGTCGCCCACAACCGGGCCACGCCCGGGGACGGCGTGCTGGGTGAGGTGGTGCGGCAGCACGGCGCGGAGCTCACCGACGAGGAGCTCGTCGGTTTCGGCACCACCCTGCTGGTCGGAGGGCACGAGACCACCGCGACGATGCTCGCCCTGAGCGTGCTGGCCCTGCTCCGCCACCCGGAGCAGCTCGCCGCGCTGCGCGACGACCCCGAGGTCACCGGCCCGGCCGTGGAGGAACTGCTGCGCCATCTCGCCATCCCCGCACCGCTCCTGCGCACCGCCGTGGCCGACGTCGAGGTCAACGGCCACCGGATCGCCGCGGGCGAGCACGTGCTGCTCTCCCCGCTGACCGCGAACCGCGACCCCGAACTCGTCCCCGAGCGCCCGGACGACCTCGATCTGCGCCGACGCCCGGTCGCCCAGCTGTCCTTCGGCTTCGGCGCCCACCAGTGCCTCGGGCAGCAACTGGCCCGGCTGGAACTGAAGGTGGCGCTGCCGGCCCTGCTGCGGCGCTTCCCCGCCCTGCGGCTCGCCGTCCCCGAGGCCGACCTCCGCTTCCGCGGGGGCTCGACGGTCTACGGCGTCGAGGCGCTCCCGGTCGCCTGGTAGCGGGTTCGTCGCGCAGGCCCGGCGGGGCTCAGCGGGCGGTGGCGCGCGGGAGTTCGGCGCGGCGGACCGCCGGGGAGGCGAGGGCCAGCGCGGCGCCGAGGCAGGAGAGGGCGCCGCAGCCGACGAAGACCGGGGCGGTGCCCCAGGCACCGATGGCGGCGCCGACCAGCGGATAGCTGAGCGGGGCGAGGCCGACCATGGTGAGCATCGTGACGGAGGTGACCCGGCCCAGGTAGGCGGGGTCGGCGGTGGTCTGGATCAGGGCGCCGTCCAGGCTGCCGAAGACGCCGGCACCCAGGCCCACCAGGGCGGCGAGGACGGCCGCCGTCCACAGCTGCGGCACGAGCGCCATGACCGCCGCACCGACGCTGCCCGCCAGCAGGGTGGCGGCCATGGTCAGGCCGGCCCGGGGAAGGCGCCCGACGACGGCGAGCAGCGCGGCGCTCGCGGCGGCCCCGGCGCCGAAGCAGCCGACGATCCAGCCGTAGCCGGACGGGCCCCAGCCGCGCTCGGCGTTGAGCAGCACCATGCCGACGTTGAGGGTGCCGGTGAGACCGAGTTCGCAGACGGCTCCGGCGGCGACCAGCGGGCCGAGCAGTGGGTGGCGGCGGATGTAGCGCAGCCCGTCGAGCAGGTCGGCGCGCGGGGTGCCGCGCCGGGGCGCGGCGGCGTCCGGATGTGCGTTGTCCGGGTGTTCGTCGTCTGACGGGGCTTCGAGCGGGCTGATCCGGACGGAGAGCAGGAGCGGCAGCGAGAGCGCGAACAGCAGTCCTGCGGTCGCGAAGGCGGCGGCCGGGCCGCCCAGGCCCATGGCCAGGCCGCCCAGCGGCGGTCCGGCGATCTGGCCGAGGCGCATCGCCAGCGAGCGCAGACCGGTGACCCTGGCCAGCTGGTCGGCGCGGGTGATCCGGGGCGGCAGGGCGCCGACGGCGGGGACGAACAGGGCGTCCACGCCACCGAAGACCAGCGCCACCGCGACCAGCAGCCAGAGCGCGGGCGCGGTCATCGCGATGGCGGCGGCCACCGAGAGGATCAGCAGACAGCGCAGGGCGTCGCTGCCGAGGATCACCCGGCGCGGGTCGAGCCGGTCGGCCAGGACGCCGCCGCCGAGCATGAGCAGGGCGCGCGGGGCGGCGCCTGCGGCCATGACCAGGCCGACCTCGGTGGGCCCGGCGGACCGCTGGGCGGCCCAGGCGAGGGCGGCGAAGTAGACGCTGTCGCCGATCAGGGAGGCGGTGTACGCGGCGAGCCAGCGCAGCACGTTGCCGTCGCGGTGGGCGGGCGGTGTGGCGCTCGCGCGGGGAAGGGTCGGTTCCGCGAGGGTCATCCGGGACTCCGGCGGTCGGGGACACGGCGGCGCCGGTGTCAGGGGCGGAAGGGGAACCCGTACAGGTGGACGGACACGTGCTGGCGGCCGGCGGTGTCGCCGGCCGTCCTCGCGGCCTTGCCGCGCTCCCGCCAGCGGCGCGAGAGGGCCTGCAACTCCTCGTTCAGTTCGGCGAGTTCGGGCGCGGTGAGATCAAGCATCCACTCGGAGCTGAACGCCGCGTCCGCCCATTCCCGGCCCCAGGCGGCGCTCTGGTCGAGGTAGGCGCGGTACTGGGCGGAGCGGGAGTCGACCAGGCCCTTGGTCACCGCGTTGACGGCGGCGGCGCCCTCGGGCGTGCCGGCGAGCTCGGACTCCCGGAAGCCCCAGCCCTCCTCGGAGGCGACCTGCCACCAGCGCTCCCGGCCGTCGGTGCTCCGGCCGCTCGCCTCGGTGACGAAACCCTGCTCGGCGAGCTTGCGCAGGTGGTAGCTGACCAGGGACGGCGCCTGGTCGGCCTGCTCGGCGAGCTGGGAGGCGGTCGCGCTGCCGGCGGCGTAGAGCAGGCGGTAGAGCTGCATCCGCAGCGGGTTGGTGAACGCCTTCAGACGGGACAGGTCGGTGATCCGGTCGGGCCGGGGCTCTTCGGGCATGCTTCGACGATAGATCTGAAAGAAAAATTGCGCAATGAAAATTTCGGATCTGGGGAGTGGGGCGGCCGTCAGCGCAGGGTGACCTCGCGGGGGCCGTTGAAGGGGGCCAGGGACAGGACGGTCCTCGGGGTGCGCAGGGCGTCGTGCTCGGCGAAGAGGCGGCGGACGGCGGAGAGGTCGACCGGGCCGACGGTCAGGTGGGCCACCTCGTCGTACGGCGCGTGGGGCGTGTTGGTGGAGCCGGTGCCCCAGGTGTCCCAGAGGAGGGTCTCGACCTTGTTCAGGGCGGCGAGGTCGAGCCGGGTGGAGTGGGCGACGAACCACTCGCCGTTGAGCGGGCCCTCCTCCGGCGGGTGGACGCCGAAGGAGTCGGCGGCGGCCCGGTCGGAGCGGATGGTGCGCCAGGCCCGGCCGGCGACCAGGAAGCGGTCGCGCGGGACGTCCATCGGGTCGAAGTCCACCCCCCAGGCGGCGGCGACCTTCGGGTCGGCCAGCTGAGGGTCGGCGAGCAGCCAGCCGCGACGGTCGTCCCAGTACTCGGTGGCCACGTGGTCGCAGTGGAAGCCGTCCGGGCCGAGGTAGTCCGCGAAGCCGCAGCGCAGCCGGGCCGGGACGCCGACGTGGCGGAGGAAGGAGCAGTGCAGCAGGGCCAGGTCCCGGCAGACGCCGACGAAGCGGTCGGCGGGCGCCCGGGGGTGGCTGAGCGGGGCCGGGTCGCGGTCGGCGATCAGGTGCAGGATGTCGTCGAGGTAGCGCGTCTCGGCGTCGTGGTGGAGCCGGTCGGCCGGGATGGGGTGGTGGAACAGTCGGCCTTCGAGCCGATGGATGATCAGGTTCCGGGCGATCCGGGCGAGTCGGCTCGGATCCTTGGGGAGTTCGGTGTAGCGGGGGAGGTGGGCGCCGGGGTCGGAGAAGACGCTCTGCCCGAGGTAGAAGGCGGGGAAGTCGGCGGAGGGCACGGGGGAACTCCCATGGGGCTTCGGCCGCATGATCGATGGCTGGGCCGCTGGTCCTCACCGTGGCAAATTTTGCGGGCGGTTGTCCAGAAGAGCCGGACGGGCAGGGGTGGTTCGGCTGGTCGGTGTGGTTCCTCGGGCGGGCGTCGTGCGGGCGATCGGGATGGGTCCGGCAGGCCGGCGGCGCCCGGTGGTCCGGCGGGCCGGGGGCGCCCGGTGGTTCGGCGGGCCAGGGCGTCCGGTGGTTCAGCGGGTCGGAGTGGGGACGCCGCCGCCGTCGACGTACTCGACCCGGACACCGGGCAGGCTCCGGGACCAGGCCTTGGCGAGCGGGGCGATCCGGGCGGCGGGGAGCGGGGCGGGGCCGAGGCCGATCGGGAGGTGGACGCGGCTGTCGGCGGTCCGGTACGGGTGCGGCCAGGCGTGCAGCCGGGTGGCCCCGGCCTCCTCCAGGGTGGTCAGCAGGGCGCGGATGCGGCCCCGGACCAGGCCGAGTGACTCCTCGTCGGTGTCGACCACGGCCCAGGCGGCGTGCCGGCGGTGCAGCGGGGGCGCGGCGAGCAGGGCCGGCCAGGGGGTTTCGGCGGCCGCACCGGCGGCTGCCTCACCGGCCTCGGCGGCCTCGGTGGTCAGTTCCCAGGCGAGGTAGAGCTCCTCGGCGAGCAGGTCGCGCAGCTCCGCGCCGACCTGGGTGGTGCAGCTGCGGACCGGGGCGGAGGGGGTGAGGACGGTGAGCGGGCCCGAGGAGGGAGGCGTCGGGTGGCCGGTGAGGGCGACGGGCCGGCGCCAGTCCCAGCTCGCCCAGGTCTCGGTGAAGCGCGGGAAGAGGTCGTCCTCGGGGTCGTCGGCCGCGTCCAGGACGGTCCGCGCGGCCAGCACCGACCAGGCGAGCGAAGGCAGTTGACCGAAGGGCGCGGAGTCCAGGCCGCGCGCCCGGGCCCAGGCCTTGACCTGGCGCGCCAACCGGACGAAGCGGGCGTGGCGGTCGCCGAGCGCCGTGAGGATCGCCTCGGCGTCCGTGACCGCGCTCAGCGCGACGGCCTCGGCCTCGCCCAGATCGGCACGGCGGTCGACGGCTAGGGCCGGATCGAGCGCGCCGGTGAAGACCACCACGAGGTCGACCGACAGGCCGTCGGCGGCCAGCCGGAGCCCCGGCACCCGGGCGCCGCGCACCTCGCGCAGCCCCCGGGCCCGCGGCAGCGCGGCCGCCACCCGGGCGCGGACGGCGGGCAGGTCGGCGGCACCGGGCAGCGCGACCACCAGGTCCAGGTCCCCTCCGTCGAGCTGGCAGCCCAGCCGCCGGGAGCCGACCGTGTGCACCACGCCCTCCGGCAGGGCCGCCGCGACGCGTCGGGCCAACGCCCGGGCGGTGTCGGTGTGTCGGGCCGACTCCGGGGCGGGCGAGGCGATCGGCTGCTCGGGCACCGTCCGCACCTCGCCCGTCCCCAGCGAGACCACCGCGCGCGGGCGCATCGGCTCGGCGCCCCGACGGGAGAGCACCACCAGCTCGCCCACCCGGGCCGGGACCGCGGTGAGCCGGGCCGCGCAGTCGGCGGCCGCGCGCTGCGGGTCCGCGCTGCGCCCGAGGGTCAGATGCGGGGTGAAGCCCTCCGCCCGGCCGCGGCAGCGGGGGAAGCGCCGCTCCAGCGCGTGCCGCAGCGCCGCCCACGGGGCGGGGGACGCGGCGGCCGGGTCCAGCCAGACGGTGGCGTCCTCGCGGTGCCCGAAGGTGTGCACGCCCTCCAGCCGCGCGGTGAACGGCGCCACCTCGGAGACCGCCGCGCCCAGCAGCGGCAGGGCGCGGTCGAACTCGGCCTCCGGGACGAAGCCGAACAGCAGGTTGACGTGCGGGGGCCAGCGGCGCAGCTGCGGGTCGTACGCCTCGCGCAGCCGCTGGATCGGCGGCCACAGCTCCTCGGGCGGCAGCCAGGCGACGGCGGTGCGGACGGTGGACGCGGCGTCCAGGACGCCCGGTGGGCGGCCGCCGGAGCCCTCGCCGTCGAGCATGAGGTCGACGGCCACGCCGTAGTGGTCGGAGGGGAGGAGCCCGTCCTCGGCCGGGCGGTCGCCGAGCAGGACGGCGGCGGTGGCGCGGGTGCCGTCGCCGCGGTGCAGGACGCGGTCCAGGCGGCCCGGCCGGCCGGTCAGCGAGGAGACCGCGGCGAGCGGGTTGGCCGTCGGGTCGAAGGTCGGGGTGTCGTCGGCGGGCCCGCGCACCTCGGTCCAGGCGTCCCGCAGGCCGAGCGCGGCGGCCGGTCCCGACGCGTCGGAGCGGGCGTCGTTGAAGTCCCCGAGCAGCAGCAGCTCGCCCTCGACCCCGGCCAAGCCCTCGGCCAGTCGGGCGAGTTCGGCCCGGCGCCGGCCGGCTCCGTCCGGTGAGTGGTCGCTGCTGAGGTGGACGGCGGCGACGGTCAGCGGTCCGCCGGCGGTCCGTACCGAGAGGGCGGTGACGGCCTTGTGCGGGCCCAGCGTGTGCCGTCCGGCCGCCAGCACCGGCAGCCGGCTGAGCAGCAGCAGGCCGTGGTCGTCGACCTCAGGTCCCATCGGGTCGGTGCCCAGGGTGTACCCGGCGCGGACCCAGGGCGCCGCCAGCAGCAGCGTGACCAGGGCGGGCTCGACCTCCTGGAGGGCGATGACGTCGGCGTCGGCGGCCGCCAGCGCGGCGAGCAGCAGGGGCCTGCGGCGGGCGGTGGCGATGCGGTCGGTGTCGTAGCGGTCCCAGAGGGTGTTCCAGGTGACCACGCGCAGGCCGGGGGCGGTCGGGGCCCGCGGACCGGCCTCCGCGGGCCGCCAGCCGCCGTCCGGGTGCCAGGCGTACGGGGTGGTCGCGGTGAAGAAGGGCGCGGGCAGCCGGGGCGGGTCGGTGCGGCGCCCGGCCTCGGTGCGGTCGAGCAGGTCGACGCCCGAGGCGCGGTCCCAGACCCGTACGCCGTCCGCCTCGACCCAGTGCACCCGGTGCCAGGGGATCTCGCCGGAGGCGGTGAAGGCCTCCAGCGGGACGCGCTCGGTGCGGTCGTCGCGCTGGCGCACGCCCAGGGTGAACCGGGCCGGGTCGAAGCGGGCGTCCCAGCGGATGCGCTGGCAGATCTGTTCGATGGGGCGCATCAGTCCTCCTGCTCGTCGAGCGTGCCCGCCGTGTCCTCCACCGTGCCACCGGGGCCGAGGTACCAGGTGCGGTGCGCCTGGCCGGGGTACGGCGGGCCGTAGCGGTGCAGCTGCGAGGCGAGCACCTCGGCGGGCACCGGGTGCGGCCGGACGGCGTTGCGGCGCAGCAGCTCCTCCGCGCCGACCACCGGCACGACCTGGGTGACCAGGGCGTCGCGGCGTTGGGCGACGGCGTGGACGAGGGAGCGCTGCTGTCGGTTGAGCGAGGTGGCGTCCCAGACGGCAGTGGGCCCGGTGGGGTCGCCGGGAACCAGGGCGGCCTCCAGTCGGGCCAGCCCGGCGCGCAGCACCTCGGCGTTGTCGCGCTGGTCGGCGCGCGATCCCCGGGCGGCACGCAGGTCGTCCAGGCTGATCCGGGCGGCGACGCCGCCGAGCCCGGCGGCGAAGCTGCTCTTGCCGCTGCCGGAGGGGCCGCAGAGGTGGACCAGCCGGGGGAAGCGGCCGTCGCGCCAGCGCCAGGTGGCCGCCACGGCCTCCTCGGCGGTGGCGATCCTTCCCAGGGCGTACGCCTCGCGAGCCTGGGCCCAGCAGCGGTCGGCGGCGTCGCGGTCCAGGCCGGCCAGCGCCTCGCGCAGGCCGGCCCGCAGCGGGGCGAGCGGGGCCTGGTCGAGCAGCCCGGCGTCCTCGGCGTACAGCGCCGACCAGGCGACCAGCTCGCGCTCCGCCCGGCCGGGGGCGGCGGTCGCGGCGACGGCGTGCAGCACCCCGAGGTCGGCAGCGGCGGAGAGCCTGACCAGCCCGGCGCGGCGCTCCTCGTCCGGGTAGGGCCGCTGGAGGGCCGGGTGCAGCCCGACCAGGTCGGCGACCCGCCGGGCCAGCGGCAGGCCGAGTGGCCCGGCCAGCCGAGGGGCCAGCGACTGGCGGGGGGCGGTGCGCAGCGCGGTGGCGAGCACGCCGGCCAGCCGGGCGTCGCCGCCCCGGCCGAGTTCGTCCAGCCGGGCCGATACCTGGGCCAACTCCTCGGGTGGGCAGGTGAGTTCAGGGAGCTCCAGGGCGGCTGCGAGGGCGGGGGGTTCGGGCAGCGCGCCGGACCGTACGGCCCAGAGCGCGGCGCCAGGGCCGAGCCCGTTCTCCACCACCGCGGCGTGCATCCAGTGGGTGTCGGTGCGCACGTGCCGCGGGCGCACCCACTTGGCGACCCGCTCGCCGAACTCGGCCCGGGGGAAGCCCCGGACGGTCCGCACCACGTACCCCTCCTGGCGGTCGAGGTCCAACCGCAGGGCGCGCAGGGCCCGTTCGTCGTAGCGACCGCGCCACAGCACCCGGGGGGTGGGGATGCCGAGGCGGCGCAGGAAGCGGACGGTGTCGTCCCAGTCCAGGCAATGGTCCCCGCCGTCGGGCCCGCCTGTCCCGCCCGTCGTGCCGCCCGTTCCGCCTGTCCCGCCTGTCCCGCCCGTCCAGACCGAGAAGCCGTAGAACCAGCTCTCCAGGTCGGTGTACGGGATCGAGTGCCGGGCGAACAGGTTCTCGCCGCAGATCCGCCAGCCGTCCGGGATGCGCGGGGCGATCCGGCCCTGGAGGCCCTTCACCCAGGCGCGGGAGGGGTGGTGGGCGGAGTCCAGCGAGCGGGCGTGCAGGCCGTCGCGGTAGAGGGTGGTGTTCTCGCCGTCCAGCTTCTCGGTGACGACGACCTCGGCGCCGGCCAGCGCGGACAGGTCCCCGGTCCGTACGTCGTCCGCCGCGGCGCCCGGTGACCAGGGCAGATGCGGCGTCCGGGGGTAGTGCACACGCATGTCCGGCTCCCTGGGCGTTCTTGATCCGGCGGACACTGTAGGAGCGGTCGCGAGGCCCGGGCCACCGATTAACCGGGGGGCCTCCGGTCGCAGGGGAGAGCCCGGCGGTACGCCATCGGCCACACCCAGGACATGCTCGTCATCCGCCGCGCCGCCCGCCCCTGACCCGCAGCCCGGGGGGCCGTCCCCGGTTGAACCGCCGCACACCCGTCGACGATGCCCTCGCACATTTCCGGACCTGCCCGCCCGCTCAGGGTGGAGGCCGCTCCGCCCGAGCGGCGGGGTCCGTCCGGCGCGGCGGGTCCGACCAGCGGCTGAGCCGGTTACGTCGCGGGCAGGACGCGTCGGCACCGGCCGTGAACCCAACGTGGCGTCATGTCGACAACTCCCCGGTGGCGGAACGCCGCCCGGTTCGCCGTACCCATGGCCGCCCTCCTCTCGCTGGCCGGCCCGCAGACCGCGTCGGCCGTCTCCCCGGCCGCCGGACCGCCGCCCTCCGCCGCGGCCTCTTGGGCTTCGCCGGGCTCATCAGCCCTGTCGGCCTCGCCCGCCGGCGCGGCGGCCGAGGTGCGGGTGCCCGCGCCCACCACGCGCCGCCCGATCGGCGCCACCTCGGTCCACCTGGTGGACACCGGCCGGCCCGACCCCTGGCGGCCGGACGCCGCCACCCGCGAACTGATGGCCACCCTCTGGTACCCGGCGCAGTCCGTGCGCGGCGAGCAACTGCCGTACCTCTCCCCGGAGATGTCCACCGCCCAGTACGGCACCCCGGACCTCGCCGCCGTGCGCACGGGGGTCAGGGCCCGCACGGGGGTCAGGGCCCGCACGGGGGTCAGGGCCCGCACGGTGCCGGCGCCCGGGCGGCACCCGCTGGTCGTGCTCTCGCCCGGCTTCGGCTACGACCGCTCCTCGCTCACCGCCCTCGCCGAGGACCTCGCGGCCCGGGGCTACGCGGTGGCCGCACTGGACCACACCTACGAGACGGCCCTGCAGTTCCCCGACGGGCGGATCGAGGCCTGCCTGATCTGCGACAAGGTGGACGACCGGCTGGCGGCCGAGGTGATCCGCAGCCGGGCGAAGGACATCGGCTTCCTGATCGACCGATTGACCGCGCCCGGGCCCGGCCTGGTCCGAGGCCTGCGGATCGACCGCGACCGGATCGGCGCGGCCGGCCACTCCATCGGCGGCGCGAGCGCCGTCGAGGCGATGCGCCAGGACGGACGGATCCGCGCCGCCGCCAACCTGGACGGCGACTTCTTCGTCCCGCTCCCGGTCGACGGCCTCTCCCGCCCGGTGCTGCTGCTGGGCGCGCAGCGCCACGCCGGCCAGTCCCCGACGGCGAACTGGGACGAGGCCTGGCGGCACCTGACCGGCTGGAAGCGCTGGCTGGACCTGCCGGAGGCCGGACGCCTGTCGTTCTGCGACGTGCACTGGCTGGTGGACGCCCTCGGCATCCGCGACCGACTGCCGCCCGAGGGCCTCGCGGAGCAGTACGGCAGCATCAAGGGCGACCGCGCGCTCGCCGCCACCCGGGCCTACCTCGGCGCGTTCTTCGACCGGCACCTGCTCGACGGCCCGGGCCGGCTGCTGGACGGGCCCTCGGCGGCCCATCCGGAGGTCCGCTTCGCCAAGTAGGCCCGCCGGCTCGGCGGATCCGTCCCGTTCTGCCCTGGTTCGCCCCGGTGCGCTCCGGCCCGCCCCGGGGGCCGGGGCGTCCTCGGCGAACGATTCCGGTCAAGATCGAGCCGGTCTCCGCCGGTCGTGTCCGGAGACGAACGTTCGGACGGGCGAAGAAGATCCGAACTCTTGCCCCGGTCGAATTAGTCATCTTAACTAGGCACCCATGGCCGTAGATCCACTGCGGTTCGTCATCGCCGGCCTCACCGGCATCCCTGTGCGCTGCCCCGGTTCGCCCATGCCCCGACGGGTGCCGACCACCCGTCATCCCAGAGCCCGGTGCGCGGTCGAAGCGGTCTGACCGGGCACCGATCGAGGCGATCCCTCCGTACCGCCGGGTCATCGACCCGCTGCCGCCACGCACCGCCGCCCCCACTGCGCCGTCGATCCCTGCAGTGACCCTCCCCTGGAAAGGTCCGGCTTTGTCGCAGACGCACCAGCCCCACGGCACCACCACCGACCAGGTGGACGCGCCTCCCGCGCGACAGGGCGGCGACCCGGCGGCGGCCGGAAGCCCGCTCCCGGAGCTGTCGCCGGGGCAGCGGCGGCTCTGGATGCTGGCACAACTGGACGGCGCCGACACGGCGTACAACGAGACCCTGGCCTTCGCCCTGCGCGGGCCGCTGGACCGCGCCGTGCTCGCCCGGGCGTTCGACGAACTGGTCTCCCGGCACGAGGTGCTGCGCACCCGGCTGGTCGCCACCGGGGGCGCCGTCCACCAGCTGGTCGGTCCGCCCGACTCCGGCTACGCCCTGGTGACGGACGACCTGACCGGGCTCCCGGACGCCGGGGCGCGCGTCGCCGCCCTCCAGCGGGCGGAGGCCGAGACGCCGTTCGACCTGGGCCGGGGCCCGCTGGCGCGCGGCCGGCTGATCGCCCTGGCCGAGGAGCACCACGTGCTGCTGCTGACACTGCACCACACGGTGTTCGACGGCTGGTCCATGAACGTGATCCTGCGCGAGGTCGGAACGCTGTACACGGCCTTCCGTGACGGCGCGGACTCCCCGCTGCCGCCGCTGTCCCTGCAGTACGCCGACTACATCCGCTGGCAGCGCGCATGGGCGGCCGGGGACGAACCCGCGGTGCAGGCCGCCCACTGGCGGGCGGCGCTCGCCGGCGCGCCGACCCTGCTCGAACTGCCCACCGACCGCCCCCGCCCGCCGGAACAGGACTACCGCGGCGGCCGGGTGCCGATCCTCGTCGACGGCGAGCTCGGCACCGCCCTCAAGGAGCTCGCGCGGCAGCAGGGCGCCACGCTGTTCACGGCCGTGCTGGCCAGCTGGTCCGTGGTGCTGTCGCGGTTGACGGGCCAGAGCGACATCGTCGTCGGCGTCCCGAGCGCCAACCGCCGCCGCGGCGGCTTCTCCGAGCTGGTCGGCTTCTTCGTCAACTCCCTCGCCGTACGGGTCGATCTGGCGGACTCGCCGACCGGATCGGCCCTGCTGAAGCAGACGCGCGCCGCGCTGCGGGCCGCCCTGCAGCACCAGGACCTGCCGTTCGAGCAGGTGGTGGAGCTGGTCAACCCGCCGCGCAGCACCGCCCACACACCGCTGTTCCAGACCATGCTCGCCTGGCAGCCCTCCCGGAACGGCGCGCTGGACCTGCCCGGGATCGAGGTCGAGCCGTTCCCGATCCCGTACGCCGCGGCCAAGTTCGACCTGGCCCTGTCGCTGGCCGAGGAGGAGGACGGCCGGGTGACCGGGTACCTGGACTACGCCTGCGCGCTGTTCGACCACGGGACGGTCGAGCGCTACGCGGGCTATCTGCGCCGGGTGTTGACCCAGCTGGTCGACCGGCCCGACCTGGGCGTGGACGACCTGGAGCTGATGGACGAGGAGGAACGCCGCCTGGTCCTGTCGCACTGGAGCGGAGCCGACCGCGCCCACCCCGACGACCGGGACGAGGCCCCGGCCGGGTTGGTCGAGCGCTTCCAGGCCCAGGTGCGGACCCGCCCCACCGCTCCGGCCCTGGTCTGCGCGGGGGAGCGGCTCGACTACGCCGAGCTGGACCGGCGCGCCAACCGGCTGGCGCACGCGCTGATCGCCCGCGGCGTCGGCCCGGACCAGGTGGTCGGCCTCCACTCCGGACGCTCGACCGAGCTGGTCGTGGGCGTCCTCGGCATCCTCAAGGCGGGCGCCGCCTACCTGCCGCTGGACCCGGGGCAGCCGGTCGAGCGGCTGGCCGCGATGGTCGAGGACGCGGCGCCGGCCCTGGTGCTCAGCGATGCCGACGACGCCGAACTCCCGTCCGAGGGCCGGCACTCCCTGCGCGCGGTCGAGGCCGAGGCGGGCCGCGACGACGCGCCGGAGGTCACGGCCGGGCCGTCGCAGCTCGCCTACGTCATCTACACCTCGGGCTCCACCGGCCGCCCCAAGGGCGTGGCGGTGACCAGGGGCAGCGTCACCAACCTCCTCGACACCTGGCTGGCGCGGTTCGGCGCCACCCCCGGCGAGGCGGCCTCCGCCTGGTCGAGCATCGGATTCGACGCCTCGGTGCACGAGTTGCTGCTGCCGCTCACCACCGGCGCCGTGCTCCACCTGGTCCCTGACGAGCTGCGCGGCGAACCGGAGGAACTGCTGGCCTGGATGCGCGAGCACCGCGTCGTGCAGGCTTTCCTGCCACCGTCCTACGTCACGTGGATCGACGAGGACCCCGGGGCCCGCCTGGCCGGGCTGGCGCTCCGTCAGCTGCTCACCGGAGTCGAGCCCCTGCCGGAGCGGGCGCTGCACCGCCTCCGGCAGGCGCTGCCGGGCCTGCGCGTCTGCTACGGCTACGGACCCACCGAGGCCACCCTCTACAGCACCGCCTACTCCGACCCGCAGCCGCTGGACCGGCCCTGCCCGATCGGCCGCCCCCTGGACAACACCCGCCTCTACCTGCTCGACCGCCGGCTGCGGCCGGTGCCGACCGGGGTGACCGGCGAGGTCCACCTCGGCGGGGCGAGCCTCGCCCGGGGATACCTGCACCGCCCGGACCTGACCGCCGAGCGGTTCCTCGACGACCCCTTCGTGCCCGGTGAACGCCTCTACCGCACCGGGGACCTGGCCCGCTGGCTCCCGGACGGCAACGCCCAGTACCTCGGCCGCGCCGACGACCAGGTCAAGCTACGCGGCTTCCGGATCGAGCCGGGGGAGGTCGAGGCCGCGCTGCTGGCCCTGCCCGGTGTGCGGGAGGCGGCGGTGCTGGCCGACCGCGACGCCACGGGCGAGCCGCGTCTGGTGGCGGGCGTGGTCCTGGGCGAGGGCCGGGAAGAGAGCCTGGGCGAGGGCCGGTACGACGGGCGGCCGCGCCGACCGCACGAGTGGCGTGCCGCCCTGGCGCGGCGGCTGCCGGACTACATGATCCCCGCGCTGTTCGTCGAACTGCCGCGGCTGCCGCTCAACCGCAGCGGCAAGCTGGACCGCGCGGCGCTGCTGGACGCCGCCCGCTCGGCGACCCGTACCCAGGTCAACACGGCGAGCCCGCGGGACCACGTGGAGATGGTGCTGCACACCATCTGGCGGCGGGTGCTGCTCCATCCCGGCATCGGGATATCCGACGACTTCTTCGAGCTGGGCGGCACCTCGATCTCCGCCATCAAGGTGGCCCTGGCCGTCCGCGAGGAGTTCGGCGATACCCTGCCGATCCGCGAGATCGTGCGGAACCCGACCATCGAGGCCCTGGCCGAACGGATCCGGGCGGGGGCGTCGGACACCGCGGCGGGCGCACCGGACGGCAGCCTGGTCGGGTTCCGCGCGGGGGACGGCCGGCAGCGGGTGGTCTGCGTCCATCCGGCCGGCGGCACCGCCTTCTGCTACCTGCCGCTGGCCACGGCACTGCCCGAGCGGGTCGGCGTCCTCGGGGTGCAGTCGCCCGGGATCAACCCCGGGGAGACGCCGCTGCCCACCGTCGAGGCCATGGCGGAACGGTACCTGGCCCTGGTCGACCCCCGGCCGGACGAGACGCTGGTGCTGTGCGGGCTCTCCTACGGCGGCCTGGTCGCCCACGAGATGGGGCGCCGGCTGGCCCTGGCCGGGCACACCCGGTTCAGCGTGGTGCTGCTCGACACCCACGGCACCGAGGACGCGGAGCGGCTCGCCTCGATCGAGCCGGTGCCGATGGCGGAGTTCCGCGACAAGCTCGTCCGGTTCAACGGGATGTACCCGGGGATCGAGGACGAGCAGATCGAGCGGTACTTCCGGATCTACAACCACAACCGGATGACCGCCCGCGACTACCAGGCGCCGCCCTCACCGGCCCGCCTGGTGCTGGTCGAGGCCGCCGGGGACGGGCCCGAGGAACAGGACCAGCTGCAACAGGCGCTGGATGTACGCGCGTTCTGGCAGCGGCGGGCCGGCGGCGGCCTGCTGGTCGAGCCGGTCGCCGGCGGCCACTGGGACCTGCTGGAGAGCGCGGCGGTGCCCCGGATAGCCGAGCTGATCGCCGCCGAACTGGACCGGTTCCCGGTGCCCCCGCCGCATGGACAGCCGTCCGCCGAGCCCGCCGTGGAGGCCTGATGCGCGCCGAGAGCGCCGCACCCGCCACGCCCCCGGCCACCGGCCTGGCCCGGGCCGTGCACGAGCAGGCCCTGCGCACCCCCCGTGCGGACGCGCTGGTCGACGGCGACGTGCGGCTGGACTACACGGGCCTGGACGCCGCCGCCGCGGCGGCGGCCCACGGGTTGCGCCGGGCCGGCGTCCGCCCCGGCCAGGCGGTGGCGGTCTCCCTGCCGCGCTCCTGGCAGCTGGTCTGCGTCATGCTGGGCGTCCTGCGGCTCGGCGCCCAGGTCGTCCCGCTGGACGCGCAGAGCCCGGCGGACCGCCGGCGCCACATCCTGACCGACTCGGGCAGCGTGGCAGTGGTCCACGGCGGGACGCCACCCGACGACCTGCCGGGCGGGCTGCTCGCGCTGGAGGCGGCGGCGCTGCTCGCCGCCGGACCGGCCGACGACGACACGGTCTCCACCGGGGCACCGGTGTCCTTCCTCTTCTACACCTCGGGCACCACGGGCCGCCCCAAGGGCGTGGAGGTGCGGGACGCCGGGATCCTGCGGCTGGCCGCCCCGGGGTACATCCGCATCGAGGAGGGGGCCCGCTACTCCTGCCTGTCCAATCCGGCGTTCGACGCCCTCAGCTTCGAGGTCTGGGTGCCGCTGCTGACCGGCGGCTGCTGCGTCGTCCTCGGTGACGAAGCCGTTCAGACGCCGCACCGGCTGGCGGCCTCCCTGCTGCGCGAGCGCATCGGCACGGCCTTCGTCACGGTGGCCCTGTTCAACGCGGTGGTGGACACGGAGCCGTCCTGCTTCGCCGGGGTCGGACAGCTGCTGGTCGGCGGCGAGCAGCTGAACGCCCGGCTGATCCGCCGCTGGTACCGGCACAACGCGACGGCCCCCACCCGGCTGCACAACGTCTACGGCCCCACCGAGGGCACCACCTTCGCGCTGTGCCACCCCGTCCCGCGCGACTTCGACGGGGACGTGGTCCCGATCGGGCGGGAGCTGCCGCAGACCGGGGCCGTGCTGGTCGTCCCGGACGGCGACCGGGCCGCGGCGCCCGGCGAGGTGGCCGAACTCCTCCTGTCCGGTGCCGGTCTGGCGGCCGGCTACCGCAACCTGCCCGAGGAGACGGAGCGCCGCTTCGTCCGGCTGCCCTGGTACGACGACGGCCGTACGACGCACTACCGCACCGGGGACCTGGTGCGCGCCGATGCCGACGGCCTGATCGAGTACGTCGGGCGCGCCGACCGCCAGGTGAAGGTCCGCGGCTTCCGGATCGAGCCCGGCGAGCTGGAGCGGCAGATCCTCGGGCACCCGGCGGTGCGGCAGGCGTACGTCTGCACCCGCAGGGCCGGGGAGCACGGCCCGAACGAGCTGCTGGCGTACGTCGTCCTCGGCGAGGACGTCCCGTTCGAGGAGTTCGACCGCCATCTGGCGGCCGGGCTGCCCGGCTACATGAGGCCGCATCACATCCACCTGGTGGACGCGCTCCCGCTGACCGCCAACGGCAAGGTCGACCAGGCCGCCCTGCTGCGCCGCGAGGACCGGCCCTGGCGCCGCCCGGAGAGCGACCGCGCGGGCGCCGAGGCCACCACCGACCGGCAGCGCGAGGTGCTGGCCCTGGCGGCCGAGGTGCTCGGGGTGCCGGACCTGCGGCTGGACGACCGCTGGATCGCCTCCGGCGGGGACTCGCTCAAGGCGCTGCGGCTGCGCTTCGAGGTGCGCCGGCGCTGGGGCTGCGAACTGCCCCAGGTCCGCGTCCTGACCGGGGACGTGGCCGGGATCGCCCGGGCCGTGGCGCAGGCCGGGCCGGCCGCCGGCTCGCCCTACCCGGTGCCGCCCGCACCCACCCGGGCGCGCTCGGCGCCCGCCACCAGCGAGCAGCAGCGCCTGTGGCTGCTGCAGCAGCGGGCGCCGCGCTCCCGGGCGTACGCGGTGGAGCTGGCCTTCCGGCTGGACGGCGCGGTCGACGCCGACGCCCTGCGGGCCTCGCTGCGGGAGCTGGTGCGGAGGCACGCGGCCCTGCGCACCGCCTTCCGGGCCGCGCCCGAGGGCCTGCGCCAGCTGGTCGGGGAGCCGTACGACCCGTGGACCCAACCCGAACCCGACTGCTCCCCGGAGGAGGTCGGGGTCGGCGGCGAGGACGGCGCGCGCGGCGAGGACGGTGTCCGCGCGGAGGACGGTGCCCGCGCCGAGGCGAATCGTTTCTTCGCCGCGTCGTTCGACCTGGCGCGCCCCCGGATGCTGCGCGCCCGCTGGCTGCCCCGGGACGGCGGCGGAGTGCTGCTGCTCCACCTGCACCACATCGCCGTCGACGGCTGGTCGCTCAACGTCCTGCTGGCCGACCTGTCGACCGGCTACCGGCACGCGCACGACGGCGCCGCCGAGGCCGCGCGCCCCACGGACGGCGCCCCGGCGCCCACCCCGCTCGACTACGCCGCCTGGCAGGCCGACTGGTTCGCCGACCCCGCCTACCAGGCCCAGCGTGCCGAACTGCGGGCCCACTACGCCCGGACGGACGACTCGCCCGACCAGGAGGCGCTCGACCACGACCCGCGGGACCCGGCCGACCCCCGGCCCGCCTCCGCGGCCCGCCTGCTGCACACCTCGCTGGACGTCGTACGGCGCGCCGCCGTGGACCGGCTCTGCGCCGAACTGGGCATGACCCGCTTCGAGTTGCTGCTCGGCGTCTTCGCCTGGAGCCTGTACGGGGTGACCGGCGCGGCCCGGCCGCGGATCGCCGCCCCGGTGGCCAACCGGCCGGTCCAGGAGTTCGAGGCCAGCGTCGGCATGTTCGCCAACACCGTGCTGCTGCCGCAGGCCGTCGCGCCCCGCGAGGACCTGCGCGGCCAGCTGCTGCGCCTGGGCGCCGACGCCCGCCGGGTGCTGGACCGCCAGGACGTGGCGCTGGCCGATGTCCTGGCCGACCGGGAGCCGGCCGGCGGCGACACCCCCTTCGACTACCTCTTCGTCCTGGAGAACACCGACTTCGCCGCGCTGGCCCTGCCCGGCTGCGCCTCCCGCCCGCTGTGGTGGGCCCCGGCCGAGGCCAAGTGCCCGATGACGCTGTCCGTGGTCGAGCACGAGGGCGGGCTCGACTGCCTGTGGGAGTACGCCGACGACCGCTTCGACGCCGCCGAGGTGGCGGCCGTGGCGGGCCTGTTCCGGCGCGGCCTGGACCTGCTCGCCGACGGTGGGACGGCGACCCCGGCCCAGCTCGCGGCACCCTACCGCCGCGGACTGCCGGAATCCGGCCGCGGCGCCTCGCCGGCGCTCGCCTGGACGACGGTGGCCGAGGGCTTCGCCCGGCAGGTCGCGCGTACACCCGCCGCACCGGCCCTGAATTCCGGAGGCCGGTCGCTGAGTTACGCCGAACTCGACGCCCACGCGGCGGCGCTCGCCGCCGAACTGCGGGCCGCCCACCCGCTGCCGGAGGAGGACGACCGCCCGTGCCGCGTCGCGCTGCACCTGCGGCCGTCGGTCGAGCACGTGGTGGCGCTGCTGGCACTGGCCCGGCTCAATGTGACCATCGTGCCGCTGGACCCGTCCTACCCGCCCGCCCTGCGCCGACAGGTGCTGGACCAGGCGGAGCCGCTGTGCGTGCTGCTCCCACCGGGCGGTGACCCGGAGTTCGACGCCGTCGACCCGGGCCGCGTCGCACGCCACCCGGTGGTGCTGTCACCCCTCACCACGGCACCCGCACCCGCCACCGCCCCGGCGCACCGCGGAGCCCGGCCGCTCTACACCCTGTTCACCTCGGGCTCCACCGGTGTCCCCAAGGGCGTGCAGGTGTCCGACCGCACCCTGGCCAACCTGCTGCAGTGGCAGGCCGAGTCGGGAGGACTGGCGGCCCCGGCGGCCACCCAGCAGTTCTCCATGCTCTCCTTCGACGTGTCCTTCCAGGAGGTCTTCGGGACGCTGTGCGGCGGCGGCTGCCTGCACCTGGTGCGGCCCGGCTGGCGCCAGGACGCCCCCGCACTGCTGGAACAGCTGGAGACGGCCGGGATCGAGCGCGTCTTCATGCCCTACGTCGCCCTCCAGCTCCTCGCCGAGCACGCCGTCCACCTGGGCCGCTACCCCTCCCGGCTGCGGGAGGTGGTCACCGCCGGCGAGCAACTGGTGTGCACCGACGCGATCCGCCGCTGGTTCGCCGGCCTGCCCGGCGCACGGCTGTTCAACCACTACGGTCCGACCGAGACCCACGTGGTGAGTGGCCTGTGCCTGGACGGCGACCCGTTCCGGTGGCCAGAGCGCCCCGCCATCGGCCGGCCGGTGGCCGGCGCGGTGCTCACGGTGGTCGACGAGGCCGACGAGCCCGTTCCCCCCGGCCGGGCCGGCGCCCTGCTGATCGGCGGCACCATGGTGGCGCGCTGCTACCTCGGGGACCCTCAGCTCAACGACACGCGCTTCGTCGAGCTGCCCGGCCTCGGCCTCCGCTACCGCAGCGGCGACCGGGCACGGTTCGACCGGCAGGGCCGGCTGCACTTCCTCGGCCGCGACGACGACCAGATCAAGCTCAGCGGACACCGGCTCGAACCGGGACAGGTCGAGGCGGCCCTGCTGCGGCACCCGGACGTCGTCAACGCCGTGGTGGCCCCCGACGGCGGCGAGCTGGTGGCCTGCCTGCAGTGCCGCGGCGAGGCGCCCACCGCCGAGGACCTCACCGCCCACCTGGCGCCGCTGCTGCCGGGACACGTCCGGATCGCCCGCTTCCGGGTCGTGGAGGAGCTGCCCAGGACCCCCAGCGGCAAGCTGGACCGCCGGGGCGCGCTGCGCTCCGCCGGGCGGGAACTGCGCCGGCCGACGGCCCGCGCGGCCGGCCTGACGGCACGCGAAGCCCTGCTGACCGAGGCGTTCGAGGCGGTCACCGGTCTGACGATCGCCCCGGGACAGACCTTCTTCGACGCCGGAGCCTCCAGCCTGGCCCTGATGCGCTTCCACCTCCACTGCACCGCCGAAGCGGGCCTGCGCTGCACCGTCGCCGACCTCTTCGAACACGTCACCGTACGGGCGCTGGCCGCCTTCCTGGACCGGCCCGCGACGGCCGCCGCCACCGCCCCGCCCGCCGCCACCGCCCCGCCCGCTGTGACCGCCCCGCCCGCCGAGGCCGCCCCGCCCGCCGTGGACGAGCCGATCGCGGTCGTCGGCATGGCGGTCCGGCTCCCGGGCGCGCCCGACCTCTCCGCGTTCTGGCGGATGGTCACCACGGGCGGCACCGGCATCGAACTCTTCGACGCCGCCGACGGCCTGGTCGGGGCGCGCAGCCAGTTGGACGGCCCACTGGACTTCGACCCGGAGCACTTCGGCATCAGCCGGCCGGAGGCCCGGCTGATGGACCCCCAGCAACGGCACCTGCTGATGACCTGTGTCGAGGCACTGGCACACGCCGGGATCGCCGACCCGTCGGGCCTGCGCGTCGGCCTGGTCGCCGGCGCCGGCGAGAACACCTACTTCCAGTCCATGCTCCGCGAGGCCGACCCCGAACGCCTGCCCGACGGCTTCCAGTTGGCCCTGCACCACGACAAGGACTTCCTCGCCACCAAGGCGGCCTACCACCTGGGGCTGACCGGCCCCGCCTTCACCGCCCAGGCGGCCTGCGCCAGTTCCCTGGTGGCCGTCCACGTCGCCGCCGGGATGCTGCGCCAGGGCGACGCCGAGGTGATGCTGGCCGGCGGAGTCCTGGTCGACCCCACCCTGACCGACGGATACCGCTACCAGCCGCAGCACATCTTCTCCGTGGACGGCCGCTGCCGGCCCTTCAGCGACGACGCGAGCGGCACCATCGGCGCCAGCGGCGTCGGCGTGGTGGTGCTCAAGCCGCTCCGCCTGGCCCGCCGCGACGGCGACACCGTCTACGCCCTGATCACCGGCTCGGCGCTGAACAACGACGGCTCCGACAAGCTGAGTTACAGCGCCCCCTCGCTCGCCGGGCAACGCGAGGTGATCCGCGCCGCCCTGCGCCGCAGCGGCCGCAGCGGCGCCGACCTCGGCTACGTGGAGGCCCACGGCACCGCCACCCGGCTCGGCGACCCGGTCGAGGTCGGAGCCCTGCGCCAGGCCTTCGACCTGGACCGCTCCGGCCACTGCGCGCTGACCTCGGTCAAGAGCCAGATCGGACACCTGGGCGCGGCGGCCGGAGTGGTCGGACTGGTACGGGCCGCGCTCGCCGCCCACCACGGCGTGATCCCGCCCAACGTCGGCTTCCACGCCCTCAACCCGCAGCTCGGCGCCGACCCCACGCCGTTCTACATCCCCACCGAGGCCCGGCCCTGGCCCGCCGACCGGGACCGCATCGCGGCGGTGAGCAGCTTCGGGATCGGCGGCACCAACGCCCACGCCGTGCTGGAGGCCGACCGGCCGGCCCCGGGGACGGCGGGCGCAGCGGCGCCGGACACCGCCGCGGCTCCCTGCCTGCTGCTCTCCAGCAGCAGCGAGGCGGGACTGCGCGCCGACGCCGCCCGGATCGCCGACTACCTGGAGGCCCGGCCCGCCGCCTATCCGCAGGTGCTGCGCCACCTCCAGGCGGGCCGTCCCGCCCGCCGCCGACGGCTGGCCGCGGTCTGCCCCGACGCCGCCTCCGCCGTCGCCTGGCTGCGCAGCGCGGGGCCGATCACGGACACGGGAGTGCAGGAGGCCCGTACCGGGGCACCCGTCCCGGGCGAAGGACTCACCGCCGAGGAGACGGCCGCGGCCTGGCTGGCCGGCGCGCGGATCGACTGGCCGGCCGGCCCCGCCCAGGCACCGTGGGACTTCCCGCCGCCCGCCTTCGCGCTGGCGGAGTTCGACTTCCCCCGCGCCACCGCGACC
Source organism: Kitasatospora sp. NPDC001132 (assembly GCF_053598415.1). Lineage (NCBI taxonomy): Bacteria > Bacillati > Actinomycetota > Actinomycetes > Kitasatosporales > Streptomycetaceae > Kitasatospora > Kitasatospora sp. NPDC001132. The sequence goes on from NZ_JBSFKF010000001.1 coordinate 155,872, forward strand.
CCGGCCCCGCACCCGGCCCGCTCGGTGGTTCCGGCCCCCGTAGACGTCCCGCAGCGCCTGCCGGAGGACGCCTGGCTGCACCAGCCGCACTGGGCCCGGCTGCGCCGCGCGGGCACGGCGATCGGCGCGCCCACCTCCCGGCTGCTGGTGCTGCTCACCGACGGACCGGCGCCCCCGGACGCGGTCCGCGCCTTCGAGGCCACCCACGCCCGGGTGGTGCGGGTCCGCGCCGCCGAGGCGTTCGCCCGGCGAGGCGACGACTCCTACGAGGTCGACCCGGCCGACCCCGCCTCGCTCGGCCGGCTCCTCGACGCCCTGGCGGCCACCGGAGCGGGCGACGGCGGCGTCGACTGGCTGCACGCGCTCCCGCTCGGGATCGGCGGGCCGGTCGGCCGGGACAGCCTGGCCCGGGCCGGCTGGGCCTGCCTGGACACGCCGGCCGCGCTGCTGCGGGCCGCCGCCGAGTCCGCCGAGTCCGCCGGGCCACTCCGGCTCAGGCCGTGGTGGCTGTCCTACCGGGCGAGGCCGGTGGACGGCCCGGTGGGTCGGCCGGAAGCGGGCCTGCTGGCCGGCGCCGCCGAGGTGGCACCCCAGGAGGGAGCCCCGGCGGGCCACTGGGTCGACCTCCCCGGAGCCGACCCCGCCCACTGGGCCGCACCCCTGGCGGCGCTGCTCGCCGAGGCCGCGACCACGGAGGGCGCGGCCGGACTCCCGCGCCGGCTGGCGCTGCGCCGGGGCCACTGGTGGGAGCAGGTCATGCTGCCGGTGTCCACGGCCGGCCCGGGCCCCGCCGGACTGCCCGACCGGGGCGTGCACCTGGTCCTGGGCGGCACCGGGGGGATCGGCCGCGGCATCGCCGCCTGGCTGCTGGAGAACGACGCCGCCCGGGTCCTGCTGCTGGCCAGGCGCCCCCGGTTGCCGGAGGAGCTGACGCCCTGGGCCGGTCGGGTCGAACTGGTCGAAGCCGACCTCGCCGAGTCCACGCCCGAGGAGGTCCTGGCCCGGATCGGCCGTCACACCGAGCGGCTCGACGGCGTGATCCACGCCGTCGGGGTGGCGAGCGGCGGCATGATCACCCGGCGCGACGCCGGGGCGATGCGCCGCGGCTCCGCCGCCAAGCTGCAGGGCGCCCTGCTGGTCGAGCAGCTGATCGAGCGCTACCGGCCGTCGACGGCGGTGTACTGCTCCTCGATGTCCGCGGAGCTCGGCGGCGTCGGCCAGTTCGACTACGCGGCCGCCAACAGCCTGCTCGACGGCTTCGCCCAGTACCGGTCCGGCGACGCCGAGTCCACCGTCCGGCTCGGCGTGAACTGGGACGTGTGGAGCGAGACCGGTATGGCGCTGCGTGTGCCCCGGGTGGACGCGCGCCACCGGGCGCACCTCTCGGTCGGCCTGACGGTGGCCGAGGGCCGGCGGGTGTTCGCGCGGGCCGTCGGACTGCAGCTGCCGCAGGTGCTGGTCTCCACCACCGACCTCCACCAGTCCCGCGCGTTCTACGCGGCGCCCGGCGCCCGGGCCCTCGTGCCTGCCGACACGTCACCGGTGCCCGCCGAAGACGCCGACGCGCCCGACGCGTCGGGCGCGAGCGCGGCCGTCCTGCTCCGCGACTGGCTGTGCGACTGGCTGGACGTCGACCACATCGATCCCGACGCCCCGCTCTACGACCTGGGCGCCGACTCGCTGACCCTGCTCGACCTGATCGGCGTGGTGAAACGTCACCTCGACGTCGAGCTCGACGTCACGCGGTTCAGCCACCGGGTCTCCCTCACCGAGATCCTCACCCGCTTGTCCGAGGCGGCACCCACCGGGGCCGTCGCCACCGAGGACGTGGTCCCGGTGGTCTGGCAGCACGGCACCGGAGACGACGTGCTGTGCCTGGTGCACCCGGTCGGCGGCGACATCCAGGCCTACCGGTCCCTGGTGTCGGCACTGGGCCCCCGGCTGACCGTCTGCCTGATCGCCGATCCCGCGCTGGAACGGCCCGGGGCCGCGGACTGGACGCTGGCCGAGCGGGCCCGCCGCTACGCCGCCGCCCTGCGGTCCCGCTTCGCGGACGGCACCCGGCGGCTGCACCTGGCCGGCTGGTCCTTCGGCGCCTGGGCGGTGATGGGCATGGCCGCGGAGGCGGAGGCGATCGGCAGGCCGGTCCACGGCGTCCACCTGATCGACCCGCCGCCGCCCGGTTCCGGCGCGCTCTTCCAGGGCTACGACGACGCCCAGCTCCAGGCCGTGTTCGAACACGAACTCGGCCAGGGCGGGTCCGGGCCGGCCGGTCCCGAGGCCCACGGCTACGCCGAACGCCTGGTCCGGTGCTGCCGGGCCAACCTGCGGAGCATGGCCGAGTACCGGATGCCGCTGCTGAGCGCCACGCCCAGCCGGCTGTGGCTGGCCGGGCGACCGGTGCCGGGGCTGCCCTCGCCCGGGGCACCGGAGCGGCAGCGGGAGCTGTGGCGCCCGCACCTCCCGGAACCCAGCACCTGGCACCGGCTCGACACGACGCACTACGGCATCGTCCGCCCGCCCCATGTGCACGCGGTGGCGGCGGCGATCGACGCGGCCTCGGAGGACCCGCCCGGGGAGAGCGGCGACCACCCCCGGAGGTGATCCCGGCCCGCTCCCCGCCCCGGCGATCCGGGCCGCACCAGCCGCTCCCGTCCCGCACCGACGCCCCGCCCGACCATCGGAGACCGTCCCTCGTGAACCCCTACCAGTCCCTCCCCGCGCGCTCGTTCTGGCGCTCCGCCGTGGCCGAGCCCGACCCGCTCGCCATCGACGACCTGTGGACGCCCGCGTTCGAGATCGGGCAGGACGAACCGGTCCTCACCGCCGGGTCGTGCTTCGCCGCGCACATCGGCCGGGCCCTGCTGGAGCGGGGCATGAACTGGTACGACGCGGAACCGGCCCCGCCCGGGCTGACCGAGGAGGAACGCAGGGCGCGCCACTACGGGGTGTTCTCGTTCCGCACCGGGAACGTCTACACCGCCGCCATGCTGCGCCAGTGGCTCTCCTGGGCCTTCGGCCGCACCACCCCGCCCACCGAGGCGTGGCTGGAGGACGGCCGCTACCACGACCCCTGCCGCCCGTCCGTCGAACCCGGCGGCCACGCCTCCGCCGAGGAGGTGCTGGCCGCCCGGGCACGGACCCTCGCCGCCATCCGCGAGGCCGTCACCGAAGCAGGCTGCCTGGTCTTCACCCTGGGGCTGACCGAGGCGTGGCGGGACCGCGCCGACGGCACCGTCCTCCCGTCCTGCCCCGGCACCGTGCGCGGCACCTTCGACCCGGACCGTCACGTCTTCCACCAGTTCACCTTCGAGGAGGTCCGCCGCGACCTGACGGAGGCCGTGGCACTGGCCCGCGAGGCCAACCCGCGGCTGCGGGTCCTGCTGACCGTCTCACCGCACCCGCTGACCGCGACCGCCACCGGCGGCCACGCGCTCACCGCCAACACCTACTCCAAGTCGCTGCTGCGGACGGTGGCCGGGCAACTGACCCAGGAACTCGCCGACGTGGACTACTTCCCGTCGTACGAACTCATCACCGGCCTCCCGTTCCGCAGCCGGTTCTACGCGCCGAACCTGCGTGAAGTGACGCCCGAGGGCGTCGACTTCGTCATGCGCCACTTCATGGCCGGGCTGTCCCGGCCGGCGGCCGACGCGCGCCCGGCGGCCGACCAGCGCCCGGTCAGGACCGGCGCCCCGGCGGAGCCGAAGGGGGTGGACACCTGTGACGACGCCGTCCTCGACTACTACCGCCCCCGCTAGGTTCCTGCTGCTCGGCGACTCGCACGCGGGCCCGATCGGACGGGCCGCGAAGGCCGCCCGGATCCCCTTCCAGGGCGGTCCGATCGGTGCCGGACGCGAGTTCACCGACGACTTCTTCGAGCCGCGCGAGCACGACGTGGTGTTCCGCAAGGCCGAGGCCGACGCCCACTACCGGAGTTTCCTGGCGGACCTGGACGTGGACGGCCTCGGGCACCTCACGGTCCCGCTGGTGTGCACCTTCGGCCTCAGCTCGCACTTCGTCGCCACCCGGGAGAACTGGCACCTCTACCGCCGCGACGGCGGCTTCGCCCCGGGCTTCCTCACCGGACCGCTGTTCGACGCCGTCGTCCGCGCCACCGTCCGCGACGCACTGGCCTTCTACCGCCACGCACTCCGCCTCGGCCTGCGGGTGCTGGCCGTGCTGCCGCCGCAGCGGGTGCCGGAGCAGTCCGACCCGGCGGTGTTCATGGCCGCGCAGGAGACCGTCCGCAGCGCGCTCGACGAACTCGGCGTCGAACTCGTCGACCTCCGGGCCCGCACCACCGGACCGGACGGCCTCCAGCGCCCCGAACTGTGCGAGGCCGACGACTCCATCCACGGCAACCTGGCCTTCGGCCGGCTGGTCCTCGCGGACCTGCTGGCCCGCGGGCTGTGACAACACCGAACACCCCACCACAGGAGCAGGTCATGGAGCAGTACGAACTGGACGCCGTCAGGGCCGTCACCACCAGGCCCGCCAAGGAGTACCGGACCATCACCGTCGACCCCGTCACCCCGGTGATCGGCGCCGAGGTCACCGGCGTCGACCTCTCGCAGGAGCTGCCGGGCGAGCAACTGGCCGAACTGAAGCAGGCGTTCCTCGACCACCACGTGCTGGTGTTCCGCGACCAGCACCTGACGGACGAGGACCACAAGCGCTTCGCCGCGCACTTCGGCGAACTGCGCCCCGTCAACCCGCCCCCGGCCGACGCCGATCCGTACATCCTGGAGATCAGCACCGACGCGGCGGCCGAGAACGTCGCCGGCAACGGCTGGCACGCCGACGGCACCGCCGACGCCGAGCCCTCGCTCGGGTCGATGCTCCACATCACCCGCGTGCCGGAACCGGGCAGCGGCGGCGACACCCTGTTCGCCAACATGCACCTGGCGTACGAGATGCTGTCCCCGACGATGCGCGGACTGCTCGACGGCCTGACCGCCGTGCACGACGGCCTCGTCGCCTTCCAGGGCTACACGCCGCCACCGGGATACGTGATCCCCAAGAACGAGCACCCGCTGGTGGTGCGGCACCCCGAGACCGACCGCAGGATCCTCTACGTCAACAAGGCCTACACCGCGCGCATCCCCCAGCTGTCCGCCGACGAGAGCCGGGCCCTGCTCGACCTGCTCTGCGCGCTGCCGGCCCAGCGGCCCATGCTGACCTGCCGCATCCGCTGGACCCCCAACACGCTGGTGTTCTGGGACAACCGCTGCGTCCAGCACCACGCGACGTACGACTACCACCCGCACACCCGCTACGGCCGCCGGGTCGCCATCAACGGCGGGCCGCTCAAGGGCTGAACCGGCTCCGGCCCGGGCCGTTCAGCCCTTGAGCGGCCCGGCTCAGGCCGCGTCCGCGCGGGCCAGGCAGTCGGCGAGGCCGTCGGCCAGCCGCACCCAGGTGGCGCGCTCGCCGTGCTCGTCCCGCCGGTTGGAGTGCACCACCCGCACCACCGCGCGGACCCGGGCGAACGGGCAGGTCTCGGCATAGGCGTCCGGGTCCGCCGCCGCGTAAGCGGCCGCCAGGGCCGCCGAGTTGGCCAGCGCGTTCGCGTCGGCATGGGCCCGCACGTTGGCCGTGGTGTTGAGCTCCGCGTAGGTCTCGCCGTACCGGGTGGCCTCGGCCGCGTCGTAGCCGTTCGCCAGCGCGAAGGATCCGGCGGCGGCAGCGGCCGTGGCATGGGCCTCGGCGTACGGGTACGCGTGGTGGAAGAGCTCCCGCAACTCCGGTTCGAGGGCCGCACGCCACGTGGTCTCGTCGACCCGACGACCGCTCAGCGCACCCGCGTGCAAGGCCAGGACGGCCTCGATGGACGCGGCGGACCGGCCGTGCCGCTCGCTCGCCTCGGCCAGCACCGGGCCGACGGTGGAGCAGTGCCAGTCGTGGATCACTCTGAACGGCACCCGGCCGCTCAACCGCGCCAACTCCCGTTGCATCCGGCGCGCCCAGGCCCGGGCCGCGTCCGCGTCCATGCCGTCGCCCAGCACCTCCGACACCTGCGCCAGCCAGGCCGGCCCGGTTGGCCCGCCTCCTGTCGGGGCCGCGCCGCCGGAGGCCGGTGAGTCGGCGCCGAGTGAGGAGCGGGCGGCGGGAACGGTCTCGGCTGAGGTCATCTGGTCTGCTCCTGAGTGGTGGACGGTCCGACCCCTCGCCTACCCACGCGGACGACTCGGGTCACCTCGGCGTCGAGGTCCGCGCCGGAACGCACGAAGGGTGGTGGCCGGGCAGGACGCCTTCCCCGGCCACCACCCTTCTTCCGCTCAGGGCTGGTTCAGCCCGATCGGGATCAGGCCGCTCCTCCCTCAGCGGCCAGGAGGGGCATCAGCCAGTCGAAGTCGGTCAGCAGGAAACCGGTGGTGAGGTAGGGCAGCTCGGAGTCGAACTCTGCCGGTAGTGCCCAACCCTGGTGCTGGAGGTAGGGGTTGTTCCACGCCATCACGTGGCCGCCGCTGCCGGTGCTGTCCTGCTTCGGGCCTTCGGTGTGGTCCCAGCCGTCCCCGTGGCCGTGGCCGGGGTGGTGGTGGTCGCACTTCTCCTCGCACGGCGGGAGGCACCGGGCGAGCGCGGAGGACGGCGGGGTGGTCACCGGCGCGGTCCCGGGCGGGGAGTTCGGCGGCACGTAGGAGGCGGTGACGGTGTTGACGGTGTCCTCACTGATCAGGCTGGAGCAGTAGAAGGTCTTCTTCTCTCCCGCCGCCAGGTCGAACGACCCGGCCGCCACCTCGCAACTCCGCTCCTGGGCATCGTTCAGGGTGATGCCGGTCAGGTCCGCGGTGCCGTTGTTGGTGACGGTGATCTGCCAGAAGGCGAGGCACTTGTCCGGGTCGCACATGTCGGCGGGCCCGTTCCCCTTGCGCAGGGTCACCTCCTTGACCCACGGCCCGGTCCCGCCGGCACCGCAGTCAGCGGCATTGTCGGACTCGCAGACCTTCTTGTCGACGATCAGCGACGGGGTGCGGGTCACGTCGACGGTGGCCTCGGACGGGGGTGTGGTGATCGGCGTGCCGCCGGGGCCGGGGAACGACGCCGTCACGGTGTTCACCGTGCGCTGGGTGACGTTCGCCAGGTCGCAGAAGACCTGCCGCGACGCGCCAACCGCCAGGTCGAACGTTCCCGCAGCGGTCACGCAGGACGGCGAGACGCTGTCCGTGAGCGTGATCCCGGTGACGGGGACGTTGCCGGTGTTGGTGACGGTGATCCGCCAGTACGCGGTGCTGCCCGAAGGCACGGTGGTGCTCTTGGCCCACGGGCCCGGGCCACCCGCCATGCAGTCGGCGGCCTTGGTGGAGGTGCAGACCTCCTTGTTGATGCTGAGCGAGGGGACGGCGGGCGGGGTCACGTCCACGGTCGCCTCGGACGGCGGCGTGGTGATCGGCGTGCCACCCGGACCCGGGAACGACGCCGTCACGGTGTTGACGGTGTGTGCGGTGACGTTCGTCAGGTCACAGAAGACCTGGTGCGAAGCGCCCGGGGCGAGGCCGAACGTCCCGGCAGCGGTGACACACGACGGCGAGACGCTGTCCGTCAATGTGATCCCGGTGGCCGGGACGGTGCCGGTGTTGGTCACCGTGATCCGCCAGTACGCGGTGGCACCGGGTGTGAGCGTCGCGTTCTTCGCCCATGGTCCTGGGCCACCGTCCACGCAGTCGGCGGCGTTGGCCGAGGTGCAGACCTCCTTGTTGATGGTCAGCTGCGGCGCGCACTCCGGCCCGGGGGTGACCTGGAGGGTGACGGTGTTGGAGGTGACGGGGGTGCCGCCGTTGGTGACGGCGGAGGCCTGGTTGGAGACGGCGGTGACGGAGCAGTCGGTCGCGACCTTGGTCTCGAAGCAGATCTGCGGCGGGTCGCCGACGAAGGTCACCTGCATCTGCGGGTGGTTGTCGGGGGTGAAGGACGACTCGCTGGTCAGGGTGAGGTTGGCGATGATCTGGATCGGTGAGTCGCTGGTCGGTACGGACGAGATGTCCGCTGTCCCGGTGGCGGGGTCGAAGGGGAAGGTGCCGATGGTGGTCCCGTCGGCGGCCAGTACGGTCACCGAGGAGTGGGCGAAGTCGACGGTCGTCGGGTCGATGCCGATGAGGCTGACCGTTCCGTAGGACCTCACGTGTCCGGTCGCTCCGTCGCAGTAGTACGCGGAGGGGTTGATGGTGCCCCGGGCCTTGGTCTTGAGGCAGGGGGAGGCGCCGGTGACCGGGTCGATCGAGAACAGGTAGCCGGTGTCGCCGAGGCTGTACTTGCACTGGCCGTCGTAGGCGAAGCCGTACGGCCTGGTGTCGCCGCCGTTGACGTTGGGCGGGCCGTTGACGACGCCGTTGGTGCCGTACTGGGTGCAGGGGCCCTGGATCGTCCAGTCGTAGCAGTGCTCGGAGCTGTTGAGGGTCGGCGTGTTGCCCTGGTAGATCCAGAGCGGGAACTCGGTCTCCAGGTGGCCGTTGGGGGCGGTGATGGTCAGCGGCACCTGGAAGTTGGCCTCGCCGGGGGCGACGTTGGTGCTGAGCAGCGCTTCGAGGCCGGGGGGTGCGGCGGTGGGGTTGCCGGCCAGGTCGAAGCAGACGACGGTGCCGACCGGCGGGGTGACCTCCTGGTAGACACCGCCGACCACGGTGCAGACGCCGGTGACGGTGCCGGCCTGGTCGTACATCTCGAAGACGTTGTCGGCTCGGGCGGGGGCCGTGCCGAGCGGGGTGACCACGGTCTTGGGGGTGGTCCAGCCGCTGCACGCGGCGTTCGTCGACGGGTCGAAGCAGGACATCACCGTGGGCAGCGGGGCCAGTTGGTTGTCGGTGACGTAGATCTTGCCGTTGATGACCCGCATGATGCCGGCGTAGTCGCCGCTGAAGACCGCCTGGCCCTCGTTGGGCGGCAGACCGATGTCGAAGGTCCCGCAGGAGGCGTTGGTGGAGGGGTCGTAGCAGAGGATCTCACCGGTGCCGGAGACCGCGTAGATCAGCTGGTTCGGGGCCTGGACCACGCCGCCGATGACCAGCCCGCTGCCGCTCTGGAGGGCGGTGAAGCCGCAGCTGGCCTGGGCCTGGAGGTCGATGCAGCCGACGCCGATCAGGGCGAGGGTGACCCGGCTGATCGCGGCGTAGTAGAGCTTGGAACCGATCTGCACGTAGGTCGGGGTGCGGGTGCTGCCGAGGTCGCCGGTGGTCTCTCCGGCCACCGAGGAGTTCAGCGCCTGGGGCCAGGTGGCGGGGGCGCCGCTCGGTGTCGGGCAGGGGCCGTTGGTGAGCTGGTCGGTGCAGACCACGCTGGCGGGGTTGGAGAACCCGTGGTGGTAGATGTTCCAGATCTCGGGGGTGGCGACGCCGTTGATCGTCGCGGTGTAGAGGATGGGGGTGAAGCCGTCGCCGCCGGTGGCGGTGTTGACCGGGACGAACGGCGGCGGGATCTGGACCACCTGACCGGTCGCCGGTGCCGCGAGGGTCGGGTTGGTCGCCTGGACGACGTTGGTGGCGGCGCCCTGGTCGGTGCCGGAGAAGGTCGCGCCGCCGTCCGTGGACCACTGCTTGTCGAAGCCCGGGGGCACCTGGAGCGAACCGGGCACGTAGGACTGGGTCTGCGGTGTGCTGCCCGGCCCGCCCTGGATGGGGTCGGTGATCGTGGTGGAGACCGGGACCTTGTCGGGGTTGGTGGCGGAGACCACCCAGCGGACGGTGTCGCCGTGGGCGGTGTCGGTGGTGCTGCCGGTGGTGAGGTCGGTGCCGGTCTTCGTCAGGGTGACGGGCAGCTGACGGCCGCTGTGACGGCCGGCGCCGTCAGCGGCGTGCGCCGCGTGGCCGGCGGCGGCGGGGGTGCGCGCGGCACGGTCGGCCGGGTGGTCGGCGGCGTGTGCCGCGGCGGGCGCGGCGAAGGAGGCGGACGCGGTGGCGAACGCGAGGAGGAGGGGTAGCGCCGCCCGGGTGAGGCGGTCGCGGAGCGCTACCGGTCCGGGGCGTCTTCGCTCGCCTCCGCTGATGGGTGGACAGCGCCTCATGACGATTCCCTTCGATTGAGCGACCCGGTGTCACACGGTGTGCTGGGCAGTGGTGGTGATGCGGGCGGGCAACCGCAGGGCGGGTGCGTTCCGTGCACAGTCCGCCACCCAAGGTGACCGCACGGATGTAGTATGACTTCTGAAAGTGCGACAAATAGCTTTAATGCCTCCAAATGAGAAGGCATTCACTCCGGTGTGGGGGACAGCGGGCCGACCGGCCCCGGGGAGGCGGAAGGGCGGCCGGAGCAGTGCGCTCCGGCCGCCCTTCCTGTGGTGGTGTCAGACGAGGCCGGTGACCAGGAGGAGGTCACTGACCCGTTCGGCACCCGAGGTGACGGTGACTCGGTAGAGGCCCGGCCGGGGGAGGGTGACGACGGCTACCAGGGTCGCCTCGCTGAGGAGGAGTCGGGGCGTGGCGACGGTCGCCCCGGTGGCCTCGTCGACGATGCGGCAGGTGGTGCCCTCCGGCGGCGCGCCGTGCGCCATCAGCGGCCAGGGCTGCCCGGAGACGGCCGTCTCCGGGAGGGACAGACCGAGCCCGGGGCGCTGGAGGGCGCCCATGGCCGAGCGGGGCCGATGGGCGGCCGGCCGCCGGTCGGTGAGCGCGGACCGGACGAGCTCCAGGACGTTCGGATCCGAGGGGAGGGTGCCGTGCCGGCCGGACACGTACAGGACGGCGTTCGAGGCGGAGGGCGCGGCGGCGTCGCGGGGGACGAGACCGTCCCCGCCACGGTCCCAGCGGACGATCTCGCCGGAATCGCTCCGGTAAGGGCGGCCGTCGGCGTGGGTGCGCGGTGCCGTCAGCAGTGGCTCGACGCCGTCCTCGGTGAGCCGCAGGCCCTGGACGGTCGGCTGGCCGATGCCGACGACGGCGCGGGTGCGGGGGAGGAATGGTGCGCGCGACTCCGCGGCCCGTGCGGCCCGTGCGGCGGCGGCGAGGTCCGGGTCGCCGCCGAGGCGGCGGACGTCGTCGAGGTGGAGTCGACGCGGTCCGCCGTCGGTCTCGACGCAGCGGAAGTCCGGCAGCAGGTCGTACACCCCCGGCAGGGTGGCGGCCAGGCCGTGCAGCGAGCGCGGCAGGAAGCGGCGGCGGCCGCTGAGCATCTCGGCGACAGCGGGGGTGCCGTGGAAGGGCGTGCCGATGGTCACCAGGTCGCGGGTGAGCGCGGCGAGTCGGGAGTCGGCCGCCAGTGCCGCCCGGGCGACGAGTCCGCCGGTGGAGTGGGCGACGAAGACCAGCCGGGGTTTCTCGCCGGGCGCTGCTGCCCGGAGGCGGTGCGGGCTCGTCCGCCAGGCGGCCAGGTGGTGGTGGGCGGCCTCGGCCAGCAGCCGCGCGTTCACCTCGGCGGAGAGCCGCCAGTCGTAGGGGAAGGGTAGGACGGCGTCCTGGTGGGGGACGGTGGCGTGCAGGGCGTCGAGCAGGGGCTGGTAGGTCTCCAGGCCGCCGAGCGTCGAGAGCCAGGTCGGGGCGCGCAACAGGCCGTCGGGGCGCAGGCGCCCGGGCCTGCCCGCGCGCTCGGCGGGGGTGACCTGCAGCGGGGAGAGGTCCCCGAGAGTCAGCCGCAGGAGGTTGGTGGGTCTCAGATCGCCCCAGATGTGCCGGCCGGTCTCGGTGTCGAGGAGCGCACTGCCCATGAAGCCGGGAAGGAAGACGACGGCGTCGTGGGTGAGGTCGCGGGCCGCCGGGTGGCCGGCGGCGGGGGGCAGCAGTTCCTGGTCCACCTCGTACCGGAGCTGTTGGACCACCGCCGTGTTCCAGGCTTCGGGGTACTCGCCGTCCCGGCCGAGGTAGGTGTGGACGGCATCGCCGAAGTCCACGCTGGTGAGTGCGGGGCCCGACGGGTCGGTGTCGGTGTCGGCGTCGGTCGTGGTGACCGGGACGTCGACGCCGGTGGTCCGGGTGAAGTCCTGCAACTCCTCCGGGGTGAGGGTGTCGCGCAGGGCCGCGTCACCTCCGTCGGAGAGGTCGACGCCGGACTGCTGGGCGGCCAGGGCGACCAACTCGGGTGCGTCGTCGCCGAGTTCGGCGGCGATCTGTCGGACGAGGGCAGGACTCCAGGCAATGTCGCGCAGGTCCAGCCCGCTGACCGTGGCGAGGGTGCGGGCGCGAAGCTGCCGGGCATCGAGTGAGTCCAGCGAGCCGCCCGTCCTGTGCAGGCGCAGGAGGGCCACATTGATGGTGAGCAGGATGAACGTGTCCTGGATGGCTTCCGCCGCGAGCAGGGCTCGGTTGAGCAGATCGAAACCCAGGCCGAAGTCGCCACGGTTCGCGGCGATCTGGGAACGCAGGACGAGCATGGCCACGGTGAGGGTCGGGTCGCTCCCGTCGCCGAGAATGTCGTCGGTCATGGCGTCCGCTTCGTCCCAGCGCCCCAGGGAGCCCAGGGCGCCGATGTGCCGAAGGGCGAGTTGGGCATTCTCGGCCACCCGTTGGGGGCGTTCCTGGAGAAGCGCCACCGCCTCGTCCGGCTGGGCGTCGGCGAGGAGCCGGGTCGTTGTCCGCAGCGCCTGTCGGGCCCAGGTCTCGTCGTCGGCCTGCGCCCGGATCTCCGCGGGGGCGATGTTCCCCAACCGCTCGGCGAGGTAGGCCTGTGAGCGCGGTGGCAGCTCGTCGTAGGCCGGTTCCAGCAGTCGGCCCGCCTCTTCGTCCCACCGGTCGTCGAGGACCGCGGTCGGCTCGCCCAGGGCCAGCCGGTGGTACAGCTCCTCGACCCGGTCGCCGTTCTCCTCGTAGTGGGCGACGGCCCGCCGGTGGATCAGCTCCACGACCTCGGGATGGTCGTGCCGGAGCAGTGGCAGCATGACGGCGCGGACGTCCGCCCGGTGGACGACCGCGAACTGCCCCGGTACCTCCTCGACGAGGGAGACTTCCTTCCGGAACCGGTCGAACAGGTCCCATGCGCGGTCCTCGTCCACGGTGCCGAGGCCGCAGGGATCGGCCAGGACGTCGCGGATGACCTCCGGCGTGACCTTCCGGACGACCAGGCCAGGGCTGGCGATGCGGCGCAGGTCCGGGTCCTCCAGGTGGTCGAGGATGCGCCGGTACAGCACGCCCTGGACGGTCTCGGCCTCCAGCTTCTCCCGGAGCCGCTCGTGCAGCGCCGGGTCCCGCAGGGCGTCGGACTCGTGGCGTAGCAGGGCGGCGGCCAGCTTGAGGTTGAGCGGGCTCCGGCCGACCGTGTCGGTGACCAGGTCCAGCTCCTCGTCGGTGGCCCGGGTGAGTTCGGTGACGTGCCGGCGCAGGAAGCGGCGGGCCGTCGCCGGGTCGAAGCCGTCGAGCGGAAGGTGACGGAAGCGGGGATCGTCGACCGGCGCGCGGCCGGCGGCGATGACGCGCAGCTTCGGGCAGATCCAGCGCAGGCTGTCCAGGGCGTGCAGCAGGCGCTCCTGGGCGTGTCCGCCGCGGCGCTGCACCCGCTCGAAGGTGTCCAGGACGAGCAGCGGCGCCTGGCCGCCGAACTCGGACCCGAAGGCGGTCAGGAAGGCGCCGACCCTGCCGAGCAGCAGGTCGGTGTCCCGGGCCTGTGAGCTCCGGTGTTTGGACGAGGAGCTGCGGTCCTGCTCCGCACCGAGGTCGGCGGCGACGGCTCGGCGGAGGGAGTGCCCCAGGGCCTCGGCCCTGGGGGCCAACCCCGGTGCCAGCAGGGCGACCTGGCGGACGGCCTCGATGAGGACGGTCAGCGGGCGATCCGGCGCCAGCTCGGGACGCTCGAAGGTCAGGTAGAGGTGGGCGACGGAGCCCCATGTGGCGCGGTCCAGCAGGAAGCGCGACAGCAGGGTGGACTTGCCGACCCCGCCCGGCCCGTGGACCAGGAGCCAGGGGGAGTAGCCGTCCTGGCCGTCCACGTACCGGCCGAGTGCGCTCAGTTCGTCCCGCCGGCCCGTGAAGGTCTCGTCGGCGAGCGCCCGCAGCGGTTGCAGCAGCCGGGCGCGCTTGAGGTTCTGCTGCAGCTCGTCGGTGGACGGCAGGGTCAGTCCCCGGGCGGCGAGCGCGGTCCGGGTGCCGGGGGTGTCACGGAACCAGCCGACCACGGTGAGGGCGGCGTAGAGCTCGTCGAAGCCCTGTTGCTCCAGCGGGGGGTTCCGTTCGGCGAGGAACCGCTCGACCCAGTCGCGCGCGGCGTCGCGATCCGTGCGGGGCGCGGCGGTGAGGGCGGCCCGCAGGCGTTCCGGGCCGCCCAGGGCCTCGATGGTGAGGGTGCGCACCTCGGGGGTGAGCCGCCAGCGGCGGCCCTCCCGGGTGGTGACCCGTTCGCAGTCCCGGGTGAGGAAGTCCCGCAGGGACGCGTCGACTTCGTCCGCGCCCCTCTCGGCGGCGTCCGTCTCCACGGCGGCTGTCTCCACCGTGGCCGTCTCCAGGCTCTCGGCGGTGAACGCGCCGAGCAGGGCGGTCCGTTCGCGGTAGCCGGCGCGGGGCGGCAGGGTGATGGTCTCGGTCACCGTCGTCAACGTCCCTCGTAGAGGCTTCGGCCGAGGCCGACAGCCGTGTGCTGGATCGCGGCGGTCAGGGGGAGGCCATCGGGGAGGCAGGCGTCGAGGCCGGTCTCGTTCAGGAGCTTGGTGGTGAGGTCGCCGGCCGCCTCGGCGTCGATCGGGCAGCCGGCGTCCGCGGCGACCGCCTGGAAGTACTCGCGGAGGTCCTCGACGCCGATCGGGGCCAGCCGTTCCCTGGCCGCGTGCCACTCGATGTCGGGCGGCAGCCAGCCGTCGTAGGCGAGCAGGACGATCCGCAGCCGGTCCGCCATCTCCTCCTCGACCACCGCCTCGACCAGCCGGCTGACCGCGCGCAGGGCGGGCTCGGTGAAGCGGAGGGACTCCGAGTCGTCGAAGACGAGCCAGTGCCGGGGTCGCGCCGGGCCGGAGCGCTTCTCCTCGCGCATCAGCCCCCTGAGCTGGCTGACCAGCCGGTCGGCCTGCTGGTCCTCGGAGGAGTGGTGGTCGATGTTCATGTTCCACTCCCGGAACTCGTCGTTGAGGAACGCGGTCAGTTCGGCCACCCGGACCGGCTCGGTGTACTGGCTCATCCGGATCCGGCACGGGTCGATCCCCTGGCTGGTGAGCACGTGCTGGATGAGGAACCAGGTGAAGGTCCGCCCGGTCCGCGGACCGCCTTCGACGGTGAGCACGCGGTGGCCGCGGTCCTGGACCATCTCCCGCAACCGGTCACGGAGGGACTTCCGGTCGAAGAAGGCGCGCTGCCGGTCGTTGATCAGGCCGTGGCCGAACGGATCGGTGTGCTGCTCGGCCGCCTCCTCGCTGAGCAGGTTTCTGAAGACCACCGCGTTGGCCCGGGAGTTGGGATCGTCGGCGGCGGCCTGGACGAGCTTGCGCAGCCGCCCGGTCGCGGCTGCCAGCTCGAGGATTTCCGGCCAGGCGTCGAGCATCTTCTGCTGCCAGTGGATCTCCGCCGCTCCGATGCCCGCGAGGGCGGTGAGCTGCCGGGACTCGGGCTGGAGGCTGTAGGAGTCCATGAGTGCCTTGAGCAGCCACTTGGCTCTGAAGTCCTCATGGGGGAACGGGCGTTGGTCCAGCAGTGCCACCGGCTCACCTCACCCCGGCGGCGGCCAGGTCCGCGGCCACCCGTTCGATGCGCAGGCCCTCGTTGCGGAACTCCGACGCACTGAGCCGCCCTCCGGCGCGGGTGTAGCGCCGGTGCAGGGCCACCAACTGCCAGCGCTCGTCGAAGACGGGGGAGCCGGAGGAGCCGTACGCGGTGTCCGTCCAGTACTGCACGACCTGCTCGTCCACGTGCCGGACCACGTTGTGGCGGGCGGCGAGCTTCTTCACCAGCCCGTGCGGGTGCTGGATGATGCAGACCCGGTCGCCCTCGGCGACGGAGACCCGTTCGGGGAGCGGCACCACCAGGGCGTCCTCGGGCAGGGGGTCGGCGGCGCGGATCACGGCCCAGTCGGCCTCCGGCCGGCCGACGGCCGTGCCGGCGTCGCACCGGACGGTGCGGTAGGTGAGTTCCCTTCCGTCGAGGTCCTGCTCGTAGCCGAACCAGGCCTCGACCGCCTCGGCGGGTCGGCCCCCGGAGTGCAGCACGTGGTGGTTGGTCAGCAGCAGGTCGGGGCTGATCCGGAAGGCGGTGCCGTAGCAACTGCTGCCGTCGGCGTGGGTGACCAGCAGCCGACAGACGGCGGTGGCGAGTTCGGCGCCGCGGCGCAGGAACGCGACGTCCAGGAACTCGGAGGTGCGGAAGATCTGGCGTTCCTGCTCGTCCGGGTCCCGGAAGGCGGCCCAGGTGTCCGCCGGGGGCTCCGGTTCGGGGGCGGGGAGCACGGGTCGGGCGGCGAGCAGTTCGCGGATGCGGGTGGCGAGGGCCACGTCGGGGCCTGCGGCGATCCGTTCGAGCAGGGGGCGGAGCTTCTCCTGGTTCCGGGCGACGGTGATCAGGTCGAACCAGACGAGGGTCATCGGCTGGTCCCAGTTGATCGCGGCCGGGGGGATGCCCGCCTGTTGGGCCAGCTCCAGCACCGGGTTGACCCGGAAGTGGACGGACGCGAGCAGGTCGCGGAGCTCGACGGCACCGGGGTCGGTCCACCGGAAGGGGTAGCTGTCCAGGAAGTGGGGTCGCGGGGAGGGGGTCCCGCCCTGCGAGGGGATCGTCGTCGCCATGCCCTGTGTGTTCGCTCGTCGGAGAGGGGGGAGGGGGAGGAGGAGGGGAGGGACCGCCGCGTGGGAGGCTACGGTTGGAAGGCCCAGTACGCGCCGTCCGGGTGCGGGATCCGGGCCAGCCCGTAGCGCCGGGACGGTCCGTGGCCGTGGCGCAGCAGCCCGTGCAGGTCGGACAGGACGGACCGGTGGTCGCCGGGGTAGGAGTGGCCCATCAGGCCGGTGTCGAGGTGGGAGACGTCGACGGTGTCCAGGCCGGGGGCGACCACCAGGCCCGGTCCGGCCTGGCCCGCCCGCGGGTGTTCGGCCAGGCGGCGGGAGGCGGCGAGCGCCAGGTCGTTGGCGGAGACGTAGAGGGTGCAGCCGCGCGCCTGGCGGACGATCCGCGGCAGGAGCTGGCGGAACACCTCGGCGTCGACGTCGGGCGCGGTGAAGACGACCTGCCCGAGCCGGCCCGCTCCCGTGGGGAGGGCGGTGGTGTCCAGGTCTGCCAGGGCGTCGACGACCACTCGGTTGCCCATGCTGTGGGCGACGATGTGCAGCTCGTCGACGCCGGTGCCCGTCAGCACGTGCCGCAGGAACTCCTGGAAGTACGGGACGGCCCGGCGGGCGGCGTTGCCGTCGGCCGCGTAGTCCGTGACGGAGGCCTTGGACGGCCAGCTGTACAGCATGGGCAGGCCGGTGAAGTTCAGGTCGTAGGCGATCTGGGCGGCGCGGACGGCGGCGTCGGCGAAGGAGACGTTGTAGCCGTGGACGAACACCAGCGCCGACCGGGGACCGCCCCCGCCCTCCGGGAGGTGGTGGCCGCGGGCCAGCTCGGCGAACTCGTCGGCGGTGAGCGGGCTGACGTCGTCGAGGTGGGTGTCCCGGGCCGGGCTGGTGCGGAACCGAAGCCGCCACCAGCGGGGTTTCTCGACGGCGCCGACGCGGTGGTCGTCGGGGACGTTCACCCGGACCTGCCCGTACGACAGTTGCCCGCGCTCGCCGCCGTATGACGGCCGCGTCCGGGGGCCGCCGCTCCCGGTGACCGGCGCGCGGTCGGTGGCGTAGAGGACGGGGACGAGCAGCGACCGCGGCGTCGTGCCCCAGGAGGGCGGCGGCGCGTCCGGACCGAAGCGTTCCCGGCCCTCGGTGAGCGCGTCGAACTCGGCGGCCAGGAGGTCGCCCAGCGGCGGGTGCGCCTCGAAGGCGGCGGCCACCGCGTGGGCGGCCTCCTCGACGGCGTCCGGTGCGTCGGCCCCGGGCGCGCCGGGCCCGGCCGACGGCGCCTGGACGCGCGCGCTCTCCAGGGCGCGCAGCGCCACCAGGACCTCGGACTCCAGGCGTTCGCGCTCGGCTTCGGGCAGGCTGTCGGCCACCTTCGGCCAGACCCGGGCGACGGCCGGCTCGAGCACTTCCCACGCGTCCAACACCGGCCCCCAACTGGATCGTTCGCGATGAACCCGACGGTGCGACAACGGTATCGAACCGGATCGATCGCATCATAGGGCCCGGGTGGAGGGGCACTGTCACGAACGCGTGCCGGGTTCGACCTGATCGAGCATCAGGCAACCTGGCCGGCAGCCGGGAACTGCCCAAGCCCACCCGAGTGGAGTGGTGCACCGCGACCTCGGTCCGGGCGGTGAGCCGGTGCTGAGGGCGGCGGACGTTCGGTCGAAGCGGGTGCCGGGCCGGGTGTCAGAGCTGGCGGGAGTGCCCGGAGGCGTGGGCGAGGTCGTCCACGAGGGTGGGGGAGGGCTGGGGGATCTCGCCGTGGTCCTCGTCGTCGGAGTGGACGGGCAGCTGGTGGACGACGGCGGCGACGCGGGCCGGCAGGCGCAGCGTCAGGCCCTCGTGGCAGGCGGCGAGGGTCTCGGCCCACACGGCGGGCGGGAGCGGCCGGCCGGGCCGGGGCGCGGTCGGCGCGGCCCGGTCGCGGGGTTCGGCGGCGAGCCGGTCGGCCTGGTTGCGCCAGTAGTCGGAGTCGCGGAACTCGCCGCGGCTGGCATGCAGGAAGGACAGGCAGCTGGCGGCGGTGGTGCTGCCGCCACCGGCGGCGAACTGCAGCCAGAACTGGCAGCCGTCGTCGTGTCCGGTCAGGTGGAGCAGTGCCGCCAGGACGAGCGCGCCGCCGGGGTGGACGCGCTGCCGGTTGTTGGTGAGGGCCTTCAGGGAGTCGGCGGCCTCGGGCTGGGCGATGATCAGGGTCGCGGCGAGGTCGAGTTCGTGGCGGGCCTGGAGGTGTTCGGCGCCCAGGGGAGCCCGGGCGCGGACGAGACGGCGCAGGTCGGGGGCGGACACGCCGTCGGGCAGCTCGACCGGTTGATCGGGTTCGTCGTCGTACCCGTAGGGCCAGTTCCAGGGGGCGGCTGCCCGGCGGTCGTGTCCCCGTGTCACTTCATGTCCTCCGTGGTGGTTTCGGCGCCGAGGAGGCGGCGGAGCCTGGCCAGGCCCTGGCTGGTGGTGGTGCGGGCGTTGGTCTCGGTGATGCCGAGGTAGGTGGCGATCAGCGGGTAGTCGATCTCCAGCATGTAGCGGAGGACGATCATGTCGTACTGGCGCTCCGGCAGACGCAGGATCGCCTTGTAGAGCGCCTCGTAGTCGTTGTCGAGGTTCTCCAGGCTGATGCGGGCCTGGGCGTGGGCGCGCCGGATGGCGACGGCCCAGTCCGGGAGGACCGCCCTGGGCGGTGTCTGGCCGGTGCTCAACTCCCGGTCGGCGATGCACCGTTTGGCGATCATCCAGGCGTGGGCCTCGACGTCGGGCTGGCTCAGGACGCCGACCCAGTTCTGCCGCAGCTCCCGGCGGACGGCGCGGATCGCCTGGTCGACGAGTTCCGGGTCGTGCAGCCGCGCCCGGGCGACCGCACGCCAGGCCTTCTCGTGGCGCTCGCAGAAGGGTCGGTACGACAGTCGGTGGGTCGGCCGAACGGCCGCCCACTCGTCGTCACTGGTCAATGATCCTCCTCGTCGGCCCCAGGGGGGACGACGTTCGGCCGACCCGGGGTCGGGCACGGTGGGTCCGTGGAGGACTCGCCGTCCTCCTGCGGACATCCAATCGTTCCGGGGAGCCGAATGTGAAGGCAATCACAAAAAGGCTTATACGACCTGCCATATGACAAAAAGTTAAATGATGATCGGTCATATCTGACCGAAAGCGATCGGGTTAGGCTCTGGGTCGGCCGCACCGCGTCGAGCCGGGCAGCCCGCGCCCGGCGAGGCGGTCCGGCGCTTGATTGTCCGCGGCGAGGTGTGGGCATAGTGGACGATGGCCCGCGCCAGGGGTACGCCACGCCTCATCACGGGGTTCGTGGTGCGCGCCGGCCTGCGGGCGTGACAACAGCCGACGCAGGGGGAAACGCATGGCAGCAGAGCAGCACGACGACACCGTCACACCGCCGGACGCCGAGGTCACCCTCGCCATCCACCGCCCCCACACGGCACGGATGTACGACTACTTCCTCGACGGCACGACCAACTTCCCCGCCGACCGGGAGGCCGCCGGACACGCCCTCGCCGTCTTCCCGCAGGCCCCGTTCGCGGCCCGCGCCAACCGGGCCTTCATGCACCGCGCCACCCGCGCGCTCGCCCGGAGCGGCATCACCCAGTTCCTCGACATCGGCACCGGGATCCCCACCTCGCCCAACCTCCACGAGATCGCCCAGCGGACCGAACCGCGGGCCAGGATCGTCTACGCCGACAACGACCCCATCGTCCTCACCCACGCCCAGGCCCTCCTCCACAGCAGCCCCGAAGGGCGCACCGCGTACGTCCAGGCCGACGTCCGCGAGCCCGAGGCCCTGCTGGAGGCGGTCCGGGCCACCGGTGTGCTCGACTTCACCCGGCCGATAGCCCTGAGTCTCGTCGCCCTGCTCCACTTCGTCCCCGAGGGTGCCCACGAGATCGCCGAGACCCTCAGGAACGCGATGCCGGTCCGCGGTTCCGCCCTCGTGATGAGCCACTTCACCCCCGACTACGCCCCCCAGGACGCGGCCCGCATGGAACGGGTCTACCGCGACAACGGCAACCCCGTCCGGGCCCGCGACCACGACGAGTTCAGCCGGTTCTTCACCGGCTGGGACCTCCTCGACCCCGGCATCACCTCCACCCCCCGCTGGCGCCCCGAGCCGGACGACGAACGGATCAGCGACGCCCAGGCGTCCTGCCTGGCCGCCGTGGCCGTCCGTCCCTGACCGGCCCTCGACACCAGTCTGGCAGGCCGCCGCCCCCGATGTGAAAGGCCGTCGCGACGAATTCGCACCGGACCTCCGACCGCCGTCCGGAGGAGTCGGCGCCCCCGGGCCCGGACGGTGACGTCCGGGCCCGGACCGTGACGGCCTGGGTCAGGACCGGATGCTCGCTCCCGCCCAGGCGCGGTTGCCCAGGAGGGTCTTGATGTCCGAGGCGAGTCCGTTGTCCGGGTTCACCCGGAATCCGAGCTCGTAGAGGGTGTTCTTGTCCCAGTTGGTGGTGAGCAGCCGGACCGGGACGTCACCGGGGTGGGACTGGAGGGCGAGTTTGAGTTCGGCGACGACCCGGGGGTTGATCCGGGCGGCGGGGACGGTGATGTGGACGGGCGGCTTGGTGCCGAGCTCGGCGGAGGAGACGTCGAGGGTGGTGATCTCCTGCCCGAAGACGCTCAGTGACCCGTCGCGCTCGTTGAGCCGGCCGCGGATCGAGATCACGTTGTCCTCGATCATCTGCTCGGCCATCAGGTTGTAGGTCGCGGGGAAGAACAGCACTTCGACCGAGCCGTCGCGGTCGGCGAGGGTGATGATCGCCCATGCGTTGCCGGCCTTGTTGATCCGCCGGTCGACGCCGGTGATCAGCCCGGCGAGGCGCACCTCGCCCTCGGAGCGGCCGGAGCCGAGGAGTTCGGCGATCGAGGTGTCGCGGCTCTGGGACAGGATGTGCTCGGCGCCGTCGAGCGGGTGGCTGGAGACGTAGAGGCCGAGCATCTCGCGTTCCAGGGCGAGGAGTTGGCGGCGCGGCCACTCGTTCTCGGTGAGCTGGAAGTCCAGTCCGATGCTGGGCCCGCCGTCGCCGGTGTCAAGGGCGCCGAACAGGTCGTCCTGCCCGATGGCCTGTTGCTTCTTCACCCCGGTGACGGCGTCGATCGCGCTCTCGTGCACGGTGCTGAGCGAGAGCCGGGAGTGGCCGAGGGAGTCGAAGGCGCCGGCCTTGATCAGGGAGTCGACGGTGCGCTTGTTGCACACCACCAGTTCGACCTTGTCCAGGAAGTCGGCGAAGGAGGTGTACTTGCCCTGTTCGTCGCGGGTGCGCACGAGGGACTCGATCACGGGCACGCCGACGTTGCGCACCGCCTTGAGGCCGAAGCGGACGTCGCTGCCGACGGCGGTGAAGTCGACCACCGACTCGTTGACGTCGGGGGAGAGGATCTTGATGCCCATCTGCCGGCACTCGGCCAGGTAGACCGCCATCTTGTCCTTGTCGTCGGCGACCGAGGTGAGCAGGGCGGCCATGTACTCGGCGGGGTAGTTGGCCTTGAGGTAGGCGGTCTGGTAGGAGACCAGGCCGTACGCGGCGGAGTGCGACTTGTTGAACGCGTAGCCGGCGAACGGGACCAGGACGTCCCAGACCGCCTGGATGGCCTCGTCGGAGTAGCCGCGTTCCTTGCAGCCGGCGTGGAAGGGGACGAACTCCTTCTCCAGCACCTCCTTCTTCTTCTTGCCCATTGCCCGGCGGAGCAGGTCGGCCTGGCCGAGCGAGTAGCCGGCGAGGACCTGGGCGGCGCGCTGGACCTGCTCCTGGTAGACGATCAGGCCGTAGGTGGGGCCGAGGACCTCCTTGAGGGGCTCCTCCAGCTCGGGGTGGATCGGGATGATCTCCTGCTGGCCGTTCTTGCGCAGCGCGTAGTTGGTATGCGAGTTCATGCCCATCGGGCCGGGCCGGTACAGCGCGGAGACGGCGGAGATGTCTGCGAACTCGGTGGGCTTCATCAGGCGCAGCAGGGCGCGCATGGGGCCGCCGTCGAGCTGGAAGACGCCGAGGGTGTCGCCGCGGGCGAGCAGCTGGTAGGTGGTGGGGTCGTCGATCGGGATGTTGTCGATGTCGACGTCGACGCCCCGGTTGGCCTTCACGATCTTGATGCAGTGGTCGATGATGCCCAGGTTCCGCAGGCCCAGGAAGTCCATCTTGATCAGGCCCATGGCTTCGCACGACGGGTAGTCGAAGCCGGTGATGATGGTGCCGTCCTTGTCCCGCATGTGCAGCGGGATCAGGTCGAGCAGCGGCGTCGAGGAGAGGATCACCGCGGCCGCGTGCACGCCGGTGCCGCGGATCAGGCCCTCGATGCCGAGGCCGGTGTCGATGATCTTCTTGACGTCCGGCTCGTTCGCGTAGAGCCCCCGGATCTCGGTGCCCTCGTTGTAGCGGGGGTGCTTCTCGTTGAAGAGGTCGGCCAGCGGGACGCCCTTGCCCATGACGTCCGGCGGCATCGCCTTGGTGATCCGGTCGCCCATCGAGAAGGGGTAGCCGAGGATGCGGTTGGCGTCCTTGACGGCCGCCTTGGCCTTGATCGTGCCGAAGGTGTTGACCTGCGCGGTGTACGCGGAGCCGTACTTCTCGGTGACGTAGCGCACCATCTGGTCGCGCTGGCGGTCGTCGAAGTCGATGTCGACGTCCGGCGGGTTGATGCGCTCGGGGTTGAGGAAGCGCTCGAACAGCAGGTCGTGTTCCAGCGGGTCGAGCTGGGTGATGCCGGTCAGGTAGGCGACCATCGAGCCGGCCGCCGAGCCTCGGCCGGGGCCGACCGGGATGCCGTTGTCACGGCCGTACTGGCAGATGTCGGCGACCACGAGGAAGTAGGCGTCGAACCCCATCGGGGTGATCACGCCCATCTCCAGCTCGACCCGGTCCAGCACCTCCTGGCTCGGGTTGTCGCCGTAGCGGTGCTGGAGGCCGGCCGCGATCTTCTTGCGCAGGTACGAGGCCTGGGTCTCGCCCTCGGGCACGTCGAACTGCGGCATCCGGTCGACGTAGGTGAAGACCTCCTCGTACGACTCGACCCGCTCGGCGATCGCGAGCGTGTTGTCGCAGGCCTCCGGGAGGTCGCGGAAGAGCTCGCGCATCTCCTCGGCGGTCTTCACGTAGTAGCCGGTGCCCTGGAACTTGAAGCGGTTCGGGTCGTCCTTGTTCTTGCCCACGCCGACGCAGAGCAGGCTGTCGTGGGCGTCGGCCTGGTCGGCGGTCACGTAGTGCGAGTCGTTGGTGGCCAGCAGGGGGATGTCCAGCTGCTTGGCGAGCCGGAGCAGGTCCTCGCGGACGTCGCGCTCGATGTCCAGGCCGTGGTCCATCAGCTCCAGGAAGTAGTTCTCCTTGCCGAAGATGTCCTGGTACGCCCCGGCGGCCTTCACGGCCTCCTCGTACTGGCCGAGCCGCAGCCGGGTCTGCACCTCGCCGGAGGGGCAGCCGGTGGTGGCGATGATGCCCTCGGCGTTCGCGGCGATCAGCTCGCGGTCCATCCGGGGCTTCATGTAGTAGCCCTCCATCGACGCGAGGGAGGAGAGCTTGAACAGGTTGCGCAGGCCGGTGGCGTTCTGCGCCCACATCGTCATGTGGGTGTAGCGGCCGCCGCCGGAGACGTCCTTGCCGCCCTCGCCGTCCGCGCCGGTCGGGCGCTGGCCGCCGGGCGACCAGAACACCTGCTTCTTCAGGAAGCGCGAGGACGGTGCCACGTACGCCTCGATGCCGATGATCGGTTTGACGCCGGTCTTCGCGGCGGCGTGGAAGAACTCGTAGGCGCCGAACATGTTGCCGTGGTCGCTCATCGCGATGGCGGGCATGCCCTGTCTCTCCGCCTCGGCGAACAGCTTGCCGTTCTTCGCTGCCCCGTCCAGCATCGAGTACTCGGTGTGGACGTGCAGGTGCGCGAAGCTGTCGGACACGGCGCTGTGCTCCTGGGGCGGGTGTCGGGAGGGGGAGCGGTCCACGCTAGCCGATCGGCGGCGGCGACGCGCCGGGCGGGGGGTCGGTTGCGGGGACCTTGACGCATCCTTCCCGGTTCCCTGACGGGCTCTGCGCGTTCGCGGCGGATCCGGAACCACCGTCGACCGAACTCGCAGCGGGGAGTGGGCCGTTGCGCGCCGTGTAGGTGCCCGCGGAAGCCGGGGCGGGCCAAGTTCGCGGTTTTCCACGATGCCCGCGCGTGGTGGCCGCGTGCCGGTCTGTGACTGCCACCGCAGCCCGCACCGGGCCGGGCGGATCCGGCACAGGAGACCGGCCGTTCGCGGGCACTTCAGGAAGGACATTGCCATGAACAGGCGAATCCGTGCGGCCTCGCTCTGCGCCGTGCTCGCCGCCGCGGTCCTCGTCGGCGGTACGGCCCAGGCGTACGCGGCCTCCCCCGCCCAGGCGCCGGCCGCGGCGCCCGCGGCCGTCACGCCGGTGTCACCGCGAAGTGGGCGCGTGAGTCGGAGGGCTTCATGACCGGCACGGAGGGCTCGGTCACCTTCGCCGTGGCCGGGGAGCAGAACGGCGTCACGGTGCACTGGAACAACCCCACGGCCTCGTCGGCCGGGAACAGCTGTCGGACGAGCCCGAACGGGAACGCCGTCTCCTCCGGTACGCCGCGCGCGCGTCCGATGTGCATCGCGTCGCCGTCGGCCTGCTGCCGGACGATCGCCTCCAACGCGGTGCTCCGCCCTCTGCCGGCCACCGGCGCCGAGAGCAGGACCCAACGGCCGCCGCCCGCTCGGGCCGATGCCGCGACTGCCGCGGCCATGTCAAGCACCTCGTCGCGCTCCAAGAGCATGTGTCGACCAACCCCTTCGGCTGTTCGTCCCGCGGTGCCGGTCGGGGCTCGCGCCATCCGCCGGGATTCGGCCTCCGTGGCACCGGAGCCGATTTCCGCGGGAACACCGTGACGATCTCGTCCTGGGTCGATCTTCACCCGGGTGCGGGACTCGTCCGCTCATCGCGTGGAAAACGGCGCGATCGTGCGCGTGGCCGTGCTGGATCCCGCTGCTTCTATCACGTTTCACATACGAACTTTCCGCCGGCGGCGGTCCGCCGTGGAGGTGTGGTTCGGGTGGGAACGGTCCGGCCCGGCAATTCCTCGGACGTGTGTTCGGTGAGCGAGGGGGCGTCAGCCCGTCGGCCTGCCGCCCGTCTGCCAGTCCCTCGGGGACATGCCATAGGTCGCGCGGAAGGCGCGGCTGAAGTGGCTGGAGTTGGCGAAGCCCCAGCGCCGGGCGATGCCCGCCACGCCGAGTTCCGCGGCCATCGGGCGCAGCAGGTCCCGGCTGCAGCGCTCCAGGCGCTGGGTCCGGATCCACCCGCCGACCGTGAGGTCCTCCTGCTGGAACAGCTTGTGGAGGAAACGCACCGACATGAAGTTCGCCTCCGCGACGGTGGACGGCGAGAGGTCCGGGTCGCGCAGGTTGCGCAGGATGTGGTCCTTGACCCGCTCCAGCGAGGCCGCGCTCTGCGAGTCCTGCGGCCGGGTGCGCCCGGCCCGGTCGTCGATGAGCAGGGCCAGCAGGTCGAGTGCCGTGGCTGCGGCGCGGCGCCCGACGGCCTCCTCCAGCCCGGCCGCCTGGCGCGTCATCTGCCGGAGGTAGGTCGCCAGCAGCGCGGCACTGCCCTCGGTGCCGCTGAACGCCGTCGCGGTGAGCGCCCGCAGGTCCTTCTCCCGGACGTGGAGTTCCGCGCGGGGGAACTGGAAGGAGGTGAAGGCGAAGTCCTCGTCGATCCTCTTGCGGAACACCCGGGAGGTGTCGGTGAAGGAGAACTCGCCGGGCCGCACGAGCGTCTCCCTGCCGTCCTGCTCCTTGAGCGAGGTGCCGCGCTCCTGAACGGTGAGGATGAGCGTCGGCGAGTCGTCGTCGGTGAGCAGGTGCCGGTCGCGGGTCAACGTCTGGGGCCCCGCCTGGACCCGCGAGATCCGCACCGGGCCGAGTCGGCGGCCGGTGATCTCCCCGGGCGACGGCTCCTCCTCCAGGAGGTCCACCTCCAGCGGCACGAAGGTGTGGCACATCGCGTCGTGCCACGCCTCCGCCCGGTCGGAGGCGGACAACCGCGCGGTGGAGAGAGACGCGGGCACCGGGTTCCTCTCAGCTCGGTCGCCCCGGTTCGGGGATTCCGGGACAGCCTGCCGGTCGGCCCGCGGCGGGGCATCGCGTGAACACGTGAGATCAGGGAGGAACCGTCCCCACCCGCCTCACTTGAGGGCTCCGTCGGTCGCGGCGGTGGTGACGTGGCGCTGGGCGACGACCAGCAGGACGGCGGCGGGCACGGACGCCAGGACCGCGGTGGCCATGACGGCGTTCCACTGGTTGGTGTGGGCGCCGATGTACTGGTACACGCCCAGCGTGATCGGCCGGACCGTCTCCGTGGTGGTCAGGGTGAGGGCGAAGAGGAAGTCGCTCCAGGCGAAGAGGAAGGTGAACACCGCGGCCGTGACCAACCCGTTGGTGCTCAGCGGGAGCACCACGGAGCGGAGGATCCGCAGGCTGCCGGCACCGTCCACGCGCGCGGCGTCGACGATCTCCCGGGGGATGGTCCGCATGGACGCCCGCAGGATGACGATCGCGAACGGGACTCCCGCGGTGGAGTCGGCGAGGACCAGCCCGAGGTGGGAGTTCAGCAGCCCCAGGTCGCTGTACGCGCCGTAGAGCGCGTCGGCCACGACGACGCCCGGCACCATCTGGGTGACCAGGATGCCCAGCAGGGCGAGGTCGGTCCCGCGCGGCCGCAGCCGCGTCAGCGCGTAGGCCGCCGGGGCGGCGAGCGTGAGGCTGAACGCCGCGCTGCCGAGGGCCACGACGAGGCTGGTGACGAGGTTGCGCCCCTGGTCGCGCAGCGCGGAGGCGTAGCCGCCGAGGTCCGGACGGAGCGGGAACCACCCTCCCCGCAGGGTGTTGCCCGCGGGCTGGAGGGAGGCGTTGACCATCCAGTAGACGGGGAACAGCATCAGCGCGAGCAGGGCGATCCCGACGGCGGTGGAGAGCAGGCCGCGGCGGCGGCCGGACTCGCGTTTCACGGGCTCGCCTCCCGGGCGGCGCGGGCCCGCCGGTCGGCGCGCAGGTAGGCGAGGGCGCACACCAGCGACAGGACGACGAGCAGGTTGCCCGTCGCGGCACCGCGCCCGAAGTCGTACTGCCGGAAGGACAGTTCGTAGGACTGGGTGGCGAGGGTCTCCGTGGCGCCGGCCGGCCCGCCGCCCGTCACCACGAGGATGATGTCCAGCACCTTGAGCGTGTAGACCACGCCCAGCACCAGCACCACGCCCACCACGGGCCGCAGCAGCGGCCAGGTGATGTGGCGGAACGTCGCCAGGCGGCCGGCGCCGTCCAGCGCCGCCGCCTCGTACACGGGCGTGGGGATGTCCTGCAGACCGCCGTACAGGATCGCCGTGTTGAAGGGGATCCCGACCCAGATGTTGACGAGGACCACCGCCACCAGCGCCTGCGAGGTGCCGGTGAGCCAGGGGACGCCGGAGGACGAGAGGTGGAGGCCGCGCAGCACCGCGTTGACGACTCCGCTGTCGGGGTCGAGCATCCACCGCCACGTCGTCCCGGAGACGACCAGCGGCAGCAGCCACGGCAGCAGCAGGAGCGAGCGCAGCAGGCCGCCCAGCGGGAAGCGCCGCCGGAAGAACAGGGCGAGGGCCAGGCCGACGGCGAACTGCCCCAGGACCGAGCCGGCGGTGAACAGGACCGTGGTCAGCAGGGTCGTGGGGAACCGCTCCGAGGAGAGGACCGCCGCGTAGTTCCGCAGCCCCACGAACGGTGCCTCACCTGTGTAGAAGGTCGTGACGGTGTGGTGCCGGAAGCTCGTCACGACGTTCTCGGCGAGCGGGTAGCCGAAGAACAGCAGCAGGTACGCCGCGGCCGGCGCGAGGAACGTCCACCGGGCCCACCGCTCCCGGCGCCGTGGTGGGACCGGGTCAGTTGTCGGTCGCGAGCCGCTGCGCATGCCTGAGGGCTTCCTCCGGGGTCTGCTCGCCCGTCAGCGCGGACTGGATCGCGGTGTGGATCCCGGTCGCCGCCTGCGGCCACCTGACGCCGAGTTCGCCGGTACGGGCCCGCGCCGCCTCCACGCTCTTCACGAAGGCGGCCATCGAGGGGGTCCGCTCGGCGTACTGGGCGGCCACCGCGGTGCGGGACGGCACGGTGAAGTGCTGCCGGGCCGCGGTGAGCATGTTCGCCGGGCTGTTCAGGCAGGCGAGGACCTGGGCGGCCTTCTCCTGCCGGGCCTTGGAGGGGCCCTTCGGGACCGTCCACACCTCGCCGCCGAGCGGGGTGACCGGGGTCTGCCCCAGCTGGGGCACGGGCACCGGGGCCACTCCCCAGTGCAGGTTCGCGTCCTGGTCGAGGGCCGGGATCCGCCACGGTCCGTTGATCATCATGGCGGTCTTCCCGGCGACGAACTGGTCGTGGACGTCGGCCTGCGTCCAGTTCAGCACGGACTTCGACATGGACCCGCTGTTCACCAGGTCCACCCACAGCCGGAGCGCCTGCGCGGCCTGGGGAGTGTCCAGCTGCTTCTCGTCGCCGCCGTTGGACCACAGGAAGGGCAGGAACTGCCAGGTGCCCTCGAAGGTGGGGTTCGCGTCGACGGCCATGCCGTAGCGCCCGGGGCGGGTCAGCGCGGCGGCCGCCGCCTTCAGCTCGTCCCAGGTCCTCGGGACGGCGACACCGGCCTCTGCGAGCATGTCCTTGTTGTAGATCAGCGCGACCGTGCTGACGTTGGGGGCCAGCCCGTACACCGTGCCCTCGTAGGTGCCCGCGGACCGGATGCCCTCGGCGAAGCCGTCGGCGTCGATGCCGTACGCGTCCAGCGGGGTCAGCGCGCCGGTCCGGGCGATCTGCTGCAGGTCGGGGTTGTCGAGCATCAGCAGGTCGGGGAGGGTCCGCGACGACGCCTGCTGGAGGACCCTGGGGATGAGGGACGCCCCGGGGACGCTGGTCTGCTCGACCTTCACCCCGACGCTCCGGCCGCACGCGTCGAGCATCTCGCCCCACTGGGCGTGCTCGGACGCGTCGGTGTAGTAGTCGAGCGCGGTGATGGAGGTGACCTCACCCCCGGCCGAACCGGAGCCTGAGCCGGAACCGCTGCCGGAGCCGCACCCGGTGGCGGCGAGCGCCAGGAGGACGCTTGCGGTCAGGAGGGCGGCGGTCCGCCGCGCCGGCGGGCTGGCCGGTGAGAACATGCTGGTGCCTTTACCGAGTGACGGGGTGACCTGGTCGGTCGCCGGGAGGGACCGGACTGCGGGAACGCCGTCAAAAGCGGACCGACCGGCCCCTTCCGTTCGAACGCCCATTAAACAGGTCGCCGTCGGCGGCATGGTCGGCGCCCTCCTCGACGGCCCGCCCGCTCAGCCCTCGGGCAGCGACGCGACCAGGTTGGCGAGCTGGACCCGGGATCTGATCGACAGTTTCCGGAAGACGGCGGTCAGGTGGGTGTTGACCGTGTGCGGGGAGACGACGAGCGCCTCGGCGGCCGACCGGTTGGTGTGGCCCTGGGCGATGAGGTGCGCGACCTTCCGCTCCGAGGCCGTCAGGGCCCCCCACCCCTGGACGGGGCGCGGCGCGGCGGCCGCCTTCCGCCGGCCGGCCTCCGGTCCCTCCAGCGCGCGTCGCACCTCCTCGGCCGCGGCGTGGGCGCCCGACTCGGCGAAGGCGCCCCGGGCGTGAGCCAGCGCCGCCGTGGCGCGGTCCTTGCGCCCGACTGCCAGGAGCGCCCGGCCGAGGTCGGCGTACGCGGCGGCCCGGACCAGCCGGCGGGGGCTCTCCGCGAGCAGCTCCACGGCGTGTTCGAGCACGGCGGGGTCGTTCGCCACCAGCCCGCGGGCCTGGGCCGCGAGGCCGGCGGCGGTCGGCACCGACGGGTTGCGCCCGGCGTGGGCCTCGGCCTGCGCGGCCAGGTCCTCGGCGAGTTCGGGCGCCCCGCCGCGCAGGGACATCCGGACCGCGGCGTCGACCCAGTCCCGCAGCAGCCGCCAGCGCATGAAGAGTCCCTCCCGCTGGACCTGGCGGATCCGGTCGACGGCGAGCCCGAGGTCCCCGTCGGCCTCGGCGTGCACCGCCTCCAGGAAGCGCACCGCGGCCGTGTTGCCAGGGTTCGGCTTGACCGCCAGGCGTTCCCGCGCGGCGGCCAGGTGCTCCCTCGCCGCCTCCCGGTCGCCGCGCAGCAGGGCGAGCCGGGAGCGGATCACCCGGCCGTTCACCTGCTGGACGGGCACCCCCACCCCGTCCTCCAGGTGCTCCATGGTCTCGAAGCCGGCCTCTGCGTCGTCGAGCCGGCCGAGCCCCAGGTCGTGCTGGCCGCGGGCCCACAGCAGCATGGCCTGACGCGTCGTCCCGGCCTCGCCCGCCGGCCCCAGGAGCAGGCGTTCGGCCGCCGCGAAGTCGTCCACGTGCAGGTGCGCGACGATCTCCTCGGGGAGGAAGCCGGAGTCGATGGCGCTCAGCGCGGCGAAGCGCTCCAGCCCGAGCGCCGTCTCACCGGCGTTCAGCGCGATCTCGCCGAGCCCGGACAGGGCCAGGACGTGGGCCTCCCGGTCACCGGCGGCGGTGGCGGCGCGCAGTGCGGCCTCGCCGGCCTCCCGCGCCGCGACGAGGTCGCGGCCCCGGGACAGGGCCAGCGCGCGCAGGGCGGCCAGCCTGGCACAGATCTCCGGGGCGGAGCCGCCGGTGGTGAGCGCGGCCTCGGCCCGGCGGCGCAACTCCTCGGCGAGGTCCAGGGACCACAGCGTCCCGCCGAGGGCGGCCTGGAGCCGGCCGAAGGTCTCCAGTGGCGGCCGCTCGGCCAGCAGCCGGTCGCCCGCCGACAGCGCCTCCCGGTTCCGGCCGGCCCGGGTCAGGGTGAGGATCGCCTGCTCGCCCACGGCGAACTTCAGCGGCCCTGGCGACGGCACCAGTTCGAGGGCGCGCGTCATCAGGTCGGCCGCGAGGCCCGGCGTGACCGGCAGCACGTCCTCGGCCGCCCGCCGCAGCAGCGCCACGGCCTCCTCGTCCCCCGGCACGGCTCCCCGGAGGATGTGCGGCACCGCGTCGACCGGCCGCCCGCCCGCGGCGACCAGGTGGCGCGCGGCCTCGCGGTGCAGGGCCTTGCGGGCCGACGGCGGGACGTCGGCGTAGACCGCCTGGCGCAGCAGGTCGTGCCGGAACACCAGGTGGTCGCCGTCGTCGTCCAGGAGCCCGGCCCGTACGGCCTCCTCCAGCGCCGGGACCAGCGCGGCGGCCGGTCGGCCGCAGAGCGCGGCGGCGTCCTGGAAGCCGAACCCGCGGCCCAGCACCGCCCCCGTCCGGAGGAAGTGCAGGGTGTCGGGCCGCAGGGAGCTGAGCCTGCCGCGCACGCCCCCCACGAGCCCGGAGGGCACGGTCTGCTCCGCGGCGTCGGCGATCCGCAGCCCCGCCAGCGTCTCGACCGCCAGGAACGGGTTCCCGCCGGCTCCGTCGAGCAGGTCCCGTACCCAGGCGTCGGCCGCCGTGCCGAGGGCGTCGTCGGCCAGCTGGCCGATGGCCGCGCCGGACAGCGGGCCGAGGGCCACCGTGACCGTAGGAAGGTTGCCGGTCGCGGCCGCGACCACCTCCTCCGCCGGGCCGGCGGGCTCCTGTCGCGCGGTCAGCAGCCACAGCACCGGCGAGGTCCGCAGCCGGGTCGGGAGCTGCTGCAGGGCGAACCGGCTCAGCGCGTCGGCCCACTGCACGTCGTCCAGGCCGATCAGCACCGGCCCGCTGCCCGCCAGGGCCTCGACGGCCTCCGCCAGGCGCTCCACCAGCCAGATCCGCTGGTCGTGACGGCGGGCCAGATCGACGAAGGCGCCGTCGGACAACAGCGGCCGGTCGCCGTGCAGGAGACTGGCCGCCAGGGACGAGAGCGGCACGATGTGGTGCAGTTCCTCGGCCTTGCCCAGGCCGACCGCGAAACCGGCGGCCCCGGCCCGGGAGACGGCCTCGGCGAGCAGCGTGGTCTTGCCGATGCCGGGTTCGCCCTGGATCAGGGCCAGCCCTCCGCCTCCCGTGCGGGCCACCGAGGTGATCAGTGCCTGGAGCTGCTCGAGCTCGGCCTCCCGGCCGCGCAGTCCACTGCGGGACAGCGGACCGCCCGACCCTGCCATGTCCGCGCTCTCCCGTCGCACCCGTCCTGCTGCCGTTCGCAGCTTCCCGAGGGTACGCCGTTCGTGGCCGCCGCATCGTGGGCCCCGGGGCACCGCGGTCCGCGAAGGCCCGTCAGCGCGCCATGGTGGCGTGGGTGACGGTCGGCTCCCGGGTGAGCAGCGTGCGGGCGTCGGTCTCGAAGGCGTGGTCGGTGCCGGTGTAGCGCCCGTGGTGCTGGGCGCAGTGCTCCGACCACGACGTCACGGTGAACGTCTCGACGAACCGCTCCGGCCGGGCGGCGTCCCGGTACAGGCCCCAGGTGACCGCTCCGGTCCGGCGCCGGGAGGCCTCCACCCTCTGCATCGCCGCGGCGAAGGCCGGACGCTGCTCCGCCCGCACGTCGTACGTCACCGTCACCAGCACCGGCCCGTCCTGCGGCGCCGGCTCGACGGCCAGCCGGGGTTCGGGCCAGGCTTCCGAGAGCGTCGGGTCGTTCTGGCCGCCGAGCAGCGGCAGCAGCCGCAGCGTCAGCACCCCGCCGAGGAGGGCCACCGCCGCCAGGAGCATCGCCGGCGACACGCCGGCGTGCTGCGCCACCTGCCCCCAGAGCAGCGAGCCGAGGGCGCTGCCACCCTGGAAGACGAGCAGGTAGAAGGCGGAGGCGCGGGCCCGCACCCAGGCCGGCAGGGCGACCTGGAGGCTCGCGTTCAGGGTGGACAGCGCGGTGATCCACGCCGCTCCGGCCAGGACCAGGGCCAGGAAGGCCACCGGCACGCTGCCGCAGACGGCCAGGGCCACCAGCGCGCCCGCGAAGACGGCCCCGGCGAGCGCCAGCGAGCCGTTGCCGCCGATCCGTCGGGACACCGCCGGCAGCACCGCCGCTCCGGCGACCGCTCCCAGCCCGACGGCGCCCAGCAGCACGCCGTACCCGGCCGCACCGAGCCCGAGGGACTCGTGCGCGGACACCGGCAGCAGCGCCCACAGGGCGGAGGCGCCGGGCACGAACAGGGCGCTGCGCAGCAGGATCCGGCGGATCCGGGGTGCGCTGCGCACGTACCGGCCGCCGGCCCGCATGGCCGCCAGCAGGTGTTCGCGCTCCTGCCCCGGCCGCGGCGGCCGCTCCTGGTCCCCGGGCCGCCAACCGGCCAGCACCACCAGGATCGCGAGGAAGGAGGCGGCGTTGACGGCGAAGGTCCAGCCGACCCCGAGGGCGGCGACGAGGATCCCGCCGAGGGCCGGGCCGACGGCGCGCGCCAGGTTCATGTTCACCGCCCCCAGGGCCGCGGCCTGGCGCAACTCCTCCCGGGGGACGAGCGAGGGCTGCACCGCCTGCCAGGCCGGGCCGTTGAGCGCGTTCCCGCAGCCCAGGAGGAAGGTGAGGGCCAGCAGCGTCCAGGGCCCGAGCACTCCCGCGAAGGCCAGCGCGGTCAGCACCGCGGCCACCAGCGCCATGGCGGCCTGCATCGCCAGCAGCAGGCGGCGCCGGTTCACGAGATCCGCGAGGACCCCGGCCGGCAGGGCGAGGAAGAGCACCGGCAGGCCCGCGGCGAGCTGGACCAGGGAGACCTGGCCCGCGCCGTGGCCGACCAGCAGCCACTGCGCCCCGACGGTCTGCATCCAGCTGCCCACGTTCGAGGTGAACTGAGCCAGCCAGAGGTCACGGAAGACCCGTCGGCGCAACGGCGACCAGGCCGAACCGCTCGCGGTGCCGTGCTGTCCGCCGTCGGTCCCGGTCATCGACGCACCACTCGCTCGTCCTCTCTCACACGGCCCACCGGACGCCCGACGACGCGACGGTACGGGGGAGTCGACGTCGTCGGGCGGCCCCAGGAGAGCCCCTCGCTCCCTGTCCGGGGAACGCTAGGCGGCCCGGCGCCGACGGACTTGCCCGTCAGCGCCCACCGCTGTGCGGATTCTGCACACCTGCGTGCGCGCGGCCCCCGGAGCAGCGGGAACGTGCTTCGTGGGCACCCGTCCCGGTGGCCTTGCTACAGAGTGATGAAGCTTCGTGGGGCAATCCCTACGTCGGTCGGTGGTGACCCGGGCCGGTGCGCGGCGAGAATCGTCACGACGAGCCGCCGCCCATCTCCTCGGCGGGGCAGGCCCATGCCGCCCACGCCGACCGGCGCAACCCGGCCTGAACCCGCCCCCGCAGCCCAGTCGCGTCCGGCCGTCCGGCGCCAGTCGAAAGGTCGCCATGCCCTCCACCCGTCCCACCGTCGTGCTCGTCCACGGCGGTTGCTCCGACGCCAGTGCCTGGTTCGGCGTCGTCGTCGCGAGCGCGCCGGGGCCACCGTCCTCGAACTGCGCGACGCCTCGCACAGCGTGGCCGTCTCCCGGCCCACCGCGGTCGCGGAACTCATCCACGATGCCGGCAAAGCCGGTCGTGTACAGTCGGCGGATCTCCCGATCGAGGAAACCGCACCCGATGAACATTGAGGCGCTCGTCGTGGGCGCGGTCCACGTGCCGCTCGCCCCGGCCGGAATCCGTGCACGATCAGACCAGCGGCGCCGGCGCCCGGGCAGTACGGTCGATGGCGTGTTATCGGCTCGGGCGGACCGGAGTTCGGCTCGGCTCGGACCGGGTCCACGCCGGGGCGCGCAACGCCGTGCCGCGTCCCTTCGATCAGGTCAGGAGCGAAGAGTTGTCCGAGCCCACCCCGCAGCCTGACCGGCGCCCGGTGCTCGACCGGGCGCTCCAGGAGTTCCTGGACGCCGGAGCCGGCCGGTCCGCCGCGGAGCTGCCGGACCTCTCCTTCCTCGCCTGCGACCTCGCGCCGGGTGCCGGGTCGGACGGTTGGCCGGACGGCTGGCCGAGCGCTTGGTCGGACGAGTGGCCGGCCGACGGCGAGTTCGAGGACGAGTTCGAGGACGATCCGTGGGGCATCGAGTCGGAGTGGCTCGCCCTGCCCTGTGAGTCCGCGGGGCGGGTGCACGTCCAGGTGACCAGGCCCGTCGGCGCCGCCCGGCCCAGTCCGGTGGTGCTGTTCCTGCCCGGCCTGGGCTGGTCGCTCGGTGACGCCGACTGCTACGCCCGGCTGGTGCGGGAGTTCGCGCTGGGCACGGATGCCGCCGTCGTGTACGTGGACTACGCCCGGGCCCCGGCGGCGCGCTACCCGGTGGCCGTCGAGCAGTGTTACGCGGTGGCCCGGTGGATCCATGAGCACGGTCATGAGATCGGGTTGGCGGGGGAGCGGATCGCGGCTGTCGGGGATTCCGCCGGGGCGAACCTGGTGGCGGCGCTGACGCTGCTGGCCCGGGAGCGCGGTGAACTCCCGCTGGTCCACCAGGTGTTGCTCTGCCCGGTGACCGACGCCGACTTCGACACCCCGTCCTACCGCCGGTTCGCCACCGGCTACTTCCTGCACCGCGAGCACATGCGCCGGTTCTGGGACGACTACCTGCCCGAGCGGGACCGTCGGACGGAGGTGACGGCGGCACCGCTGCGGGCGTCCCTGGAGCAACTCGCCGGGTTGCCGCCGGCGTTGGTGGTCACGGCGGAGGCCGACGTGCTGCGGGACGAGGGCGAGGCCTACGCGGCCAGGCTCCGCGCGGCCGGGGTGCCGGTGGTGGCCACGCGCTACCAGGGGGTGATGCACGGCTTCCTGCTGATCGGCGGGATCCATCCCACGGGCACCACCCGGGCCGCGCTGATCCAGATCGTCGACACGGTGCACATGGCGCTGCACAGCCGGCCCTGGTGAGGTGAGGGCCGGCGGCGCCGGGTGTCAGAGCCGGTCGTCCGACGGCGCGGGGCGGTCCTCGGCCCGGTTGCCCAGCGCCCGCCGGGCCTCCTCGGCGGACGGGGTGTCACCGCCGGGCCGGGCCACCTCGGCCAGCCGCGCGGTGGGCCACCTCGTGGGCCAGGGCCGGGTCCGTCGCGGTGTCCGGGATCACGCCGGTGCCCTCCCGGTTGCCGCCCGAGACCGGGTTGATCGAGCGGGCCGTCGGGACGGTGGCCTCCAGGTGGGGGTGGAGGGTGAAGCCCCGGCGGGGGTTGGCGCCGCCGCCGCGAACAGGGCGGCGGGCGCGGTTGACCGGCCGCCCGGGACGGGACGCCGCCGAAGGCGTCGAGCGCCCTCGGCGGAGGCCCGACTTCGGTTCGGTGCGCGGACCGACCGCAGCCGGTGCACCGTCGGAACAGGCCCCGGCCGGCCACGTTCCTAGCCTGAGGACCGACACCGAGGGGCTCCGGAGGTCTGCTCCGGTGCCGCGCGTTCCAGTGGCGGCCAGTGCCGCGACCAGCAGGAGGAAGACCATGGAACAGACCGTCAGCGACAACGCGGAGAAGTCGCGCTTCGAGATCCGTGACGGCGGGGAGCTCGCCGGTTTCGCCGAGTACCACCGGTCCGGCGGCGAGATCGCCTTCATCCACACCGAGATCGACCCCCGGTTCGAAGGACGCGGCCTGGGCGGCGTGCTGGTGCGCGCGGCGCTGGACGCGGCGCGCGAGCAGGGGCTCGCCGTCCTGCCCTACTGCCCCTTCGTCCGGGGCTGGATCATCAGGCACCCCGACTACGCCGACCTCGTCCCGGCCTCGCACCGGGCGCGCTTCGGCCTCTGAGGCGTTCGGACGGTTCGCTTCCGGCGTGCCGGCAAGCGATCTCCCGCCGTTCTGCCGCCCTTATGACGCCGTTCTGACGCATGCCGACGGGCTCGGGCTCCGGGTGGTCCCCACCCGGGGTCCGAGCCCGTCCGGCGTCGCCCGCCCGGCGCGGCAGGAGCGGGCCAAGTGTCCACGGCCCCGGCCGGATCGGCGGGGCGTCACGCCGAGGACAGTAGCCCGCGGTCGGCGGGAGGTTCTGCCCGCTCCGCGCCGGGGACTGTTCCGACAGCGCACGAGCACGGCCACCCCGGCCCGTCGCCGACGGCAGTGCGCTGCCGGGCAACTGGCGATGCGTTGCGAAGTCCGTCCGCCCGTCGTCGGTTGCCTAGGTTTCGCTGGGCGGCCCGACCGGGCCGCGACCAGCCGAGGGATAGGCGAAACCCCATGCAGTTCGGGATATTCAGCGTCGGTGACGTGACGGTCGACCCGACCACGGGCCGGGAACCGAGCGAGCGCGAGCGCATCAAGGCGATCCTGGCCATCGCGCTCAAGGCCGAGGAGGTGGGCCTGGACGTCTTCGCCATGGGCGAGCACCACAACCCGCCGTTCGTCCCGTCCTCGCCGACGACCATGCTCGGGTGGATCGCCGCGAGGACCGAGCGGATCGTGCTCTCCACCGCGACCACCCTGATCACCACCAACGACCCGGTGAAGATCGCCGAGGACTACGCGATGCTGCAGCACGTCGCCGACGGCCGCGTCGACCTGATGCTCGGGCGCGGGAACACCGGCCCGGTCTACCCGTGGTTCGGCCAGGACATCCGCCAGGGCATCCCGCTCGCGGTGGAGAACTACGCGCTGCTGCGCCGGCTGTGGCGCGAGGACGTGGTCGACTGGGAGGGCCGCTTCCGTACCCCGCTGCAGGGCTTCACCGCCACCCCGCGCCCGCTGGACGGCGTGCCGCCGTTCGTCTGGCACGGCTCGATCCGCAGCCCCGAGATCGCCGAGCAGGCCGCCTACTACGGCGACGGCTTCTTCCACAACAACATCTTCTGGCCGCAGGAGCACACCCGGCGGATGGTCGAGCTCTACCGCGAGCGCTTCGCCCACCACGGCCACGGCACGCCCGAGCAGGCGATCGTCGGCCTCGGCGGGCAGGTGTTCATGCGGAAGAACTCCCAGGACGCGGTGCGCGAGTTCCGCCCCTACTTCGACAACGCCCCGGTGTACGGCCACGGGCCCTCGCTGGAGGAGTTCACCGAGCAGACCCCGCTGACCGTGGGCAGCCCCCAGGAGGTCATCGAGCGCACCCTCGGCTTCCGCGAGGCCGTCGGCGACTACCAGCGCCAGTTGTTCCTGATGGACCACGCCGGTCTGCCGCTGAAGACGGTGCTGGAGCAGCTCGACATCCTCGGCGAGGAGGTGGTGCCGGTGCTGCGCGAGGAGTTCGCCAAGGGCCGGCCCGCGACCGTTCCCGACGCCCCCACCCACGCCACGCTCCGGGACGACGCCCCCGCCGTGCCCGGGGACGACGCCCCCGCCACCTCCTGACCAGGACGGAGTTCTTCCCCATGGAACCGACCTCGCCGATCACCCTGGCCGTGGTCTCGGGCGGCCTCAGCCTGCCCTCCTCCACCCGCCTGC
The DNA here is from genome assembly GCF_053598415.1 of Kitasatospora sp. NPDC001132. NCBI lineage: Bacteria > Bacillati > Actinomycetota > Actinomycetes > Kitasatosporales > Streptomycetaceae > Kitasatospora > Kitasatospora sp. NPDC001132. Next base: position 194,722 of record NZ_JBSFKF010000001.1, read on the forward strand.
TGGCGGACCGCCTCACCGAGGCCACCTCCGCCGAGCTGGCCCGCTCGGGCCGTGAAGTCCGGGTGCTGGTGCACGAGTTGCGCCCGCTGGCCACCCCCGTCTCGCACCACCTGCTGTCCGGCTTCCCCTCGCCGTCCCTGGGCGACGCGCTGGAGCAGGTCAGCACGGCCGACGCGCTGATCGCCGTGTCCCCGATCTTCTCCGCCTCCTACAGCGGACTGTTCAAGTCGTTCTTCGACCTGCTCGACCCCGGCGCCCTGGAGGGCAAGCCGGTGCTGATCGGCGCGACCGGCGGCACCGCGCGCCACTCGCTGGCCCTGGAGCACGCGCTGCGTCCGCTCTTCGCCTACCAGCGCGCGCTCGTCGCTCCGACCGCCGTCTTCGCGGCCTCCGAGGACTGGGGCGGTACGGGCGACAGCCGCACCGACACCCTGCCGCGGCGGATCGAACGGGCCGGGGCGGAGCTCGCGGCGCTGACCCTCGCGGCCCTGGCGAATCCGCGGCGGGCCGACGGCCCGACCGTCACCCCCTCCGCGCTCGGCTTCCACTGACCCGGCGCGCACCCCGGGGGATCCGCTCCCGCCGTCACGAACCCGACGGCGGGAGCGTCCGCGTGTCCGGGCCGCCCGGTGCGGCCCCTGACCGCCGACCCGTCGACCGGGACTCTTAACATCATTTGGCACCGTTCGACGGACGCCGATGCCCGCGAGCCCGCGTGCCCGCCGTCCGACACCGAGGAGGAACGTCCATGCAAGCCCGGAAGATCGGCGCGGTCGCCGCGTCAGCGGTGGCGGTCCTGGCTGCCCGCGACCTCGTCCAGAAGAGGCACGCGCTGCTCCGGAACTTCCCGGTGGTCGGGCACGCCCGGTACCTGCTGGAGCGGATCGGGCCGGAGCTGCGGCAGTACATCGTGACCTCCAACGAGGAGGAGCGCCCCTTCAGCCGTGACCAGCGCACCTGGATCTACGCGTCGGCGAAGGAGGAGAACAACTACTTCGGGTTCGGGACCGAGGTCGACGTCGAGCACGTCCAGGGCCACGCCTACCTGAAGCAGCGCACCTTCGCCGGCACGCTGCCCGACACCCACGACCCGCAGGCCCCGCTGCCCTCGGCCAAGGTGCTGGGCGGGCCGCGCGGGCGCGCCAAGGCGTTCCGGCCGGCGAGCGTGGTGAACATCTCGGCGATGAGCTTCGGCTCGCTCTCCGGCGCGGCCATCACGGCGCTCAACAAGGGGGCCGCGCTGGCGGGCACGATGCACAACACCGGCGAGGGCGGCCTCTCCCCGTACCACCGCAACGGCGGCGACCTCGTCCTCCAGCTCGGCACCGCGTACTTCGGCTGCCGCGACGAGGACGGCAGCTTCAACCTGGAGAAGCTGAAGGAGGTGGTCGCCGGCGCCCCGGTCAAGGCGATAGAGATCAAGCTCTCCCAGGGTGCCAAGCCCGGGCTGGGCGGGATGCTTCCGGGCGCGAAGGTGACCCCGGAGATCGCCGGGATCCGCGGCATCCCGGTCGGCGAGGACTGCGCCTCCCCGTCGCGGCACACCGCGTTCGGCGACGTCGACTCGATGCTCGACTTCGTCGAGCTGCTCGCCGCCGAGACCGGCCTGCCGGTCGGGGTGAAGAGCGCGGTGGGGGAGACGGGTTTCTGGCAGGAGCTGGCCAGCCTGATGGCGCGCGGTGACCGCGGGGTCGACTTCGTGACGATCGACGGCGGCGAGGGCGGCACCGGGGCGGCGCCGCGGATGTTCGCCGACTCGGTGTCGCTGCCGTTCCGGATGGGCTTCTCCCGGGTCTACGGCACCTTCGCCGAGCTGGGGCTGACCGACGACCTGACCTTCATCGGCTCCGGCAAGCTCGGGCTGCCCGAGAACGCCGCGGTGGCCTTCGCCCTCGGCGCCGACATGATCAACGTGGCCCGTGAGGCGATGCTGTCGATCGGCTGCATCCAGGCGCAGAAGTGCCACACCGACAAGTGCCCCACCGGCATCGCCACCCAGAACCCGTGGCTGGCCCGCGGCGTCGACCCGGCGTCCAAGGCCGACCGGACCGCCAACTACCTGCGCGCCCTGCGCAGGGAGCTGCTGAAGGTCTCGTCGGCCGTCGGCGTCGCCCACCCCGGGCTGATCACCGCCGACGACGTCGAGATCCTCAACGGCGACTACGAGGCCCGCACCCTGGCCGGGGTCTACGGCTACAAGGACGGCTGGGGCGAGCTCGGCCCGCAGCTCGCCGAGGAGATCACGGCGCTGATGACCGCCCCGCGGACCGCCTGACGCCCCCTCACCGGAGCCGCGGTCGCGGCCCGAGCTCGGCCTCCAGGGCGCCCGCACCGACCCGGATCGGTGCGGGCGCCCTGCCATGACGGTCGGAAGCATGCGGGGAGATTGGTCCAGACCTCAAATGGTCCAGACCTATTGACGTGCCTTGCCGCCCCTCCTACGATCCGGTCCGGCACTGCTCCGCACATACCCCCACTTCACCCAGAGCCGGGCGTCACGCCCCCACGCGTCGGTCATGTCCATGACGCTCGGCGGAAAGGGAGCACAGCATGTTTCGTCGGAGATCACGCACGCCGCGCCCGTCGGGCGGGAGCGAGCCGCTCGGAACTCCCCGGCCGCGGCGGGCTGCCGTGGAGCGCGCGACGCGGATGGACCGGACCGGCCGCGCCCGGCCCGGGTCGACCGTCCTGCACCGCTCCCTCGCCGGGGTGAGCGCCGCCGCCGTCATCGGGGCCGGCCTCGCCGTGGCCGGCACCACCGTCACGGCCGGGGCCGCCACCCCCAACCTGGTGGCCAACCCCGGCTTCGAGAACGGACTCTCCGGCTGGACCTGCTCCGGCGGCACCGCCGCGGCCGTCGGCAGCCCGGTCCACTCCGGGGCCGCCGCGCTCCAGGCCACGCCGACCGGCCAGGACACCGCCCAGTGCAGCCAGACCATCAGCGTGCAGCCCGACTCCCAGTACACGCTGAGCGCCTACGTCCAGGGCAGCTACGTCTACCTGGGCGCCACCGGCACCGGCGGCGGCAGCGACCCGTCCACCTGGACGGCGAGCAGCGCCTCGTACGACCGGCTCAGCGTGGGCTTCACCACCGGGGCGAACACCACCTCGGTCACCGTCTACCTGCACGGGTGGTACGGGCAGCCCGCGTTCTACGCGGACGACGTGTCGCTCACCGGCCCCGGCGGCAGCAGCCCCTCGCCGACCGCCACCACGCCCACGACCCCGCCGCCCACCAGCACCCCGCCGACCAGCCCGCCGCCCACCAGCACCCCGCCGACCACCACCACCCCGCCGGGCGACACCTGCCCCACGAAGCCCAAGCCCCCCGGTAAGGTCCTCCAGGGGTACTGGGAGAACTGGGACGGCGCCTCCAACGGCGTCCACCCCGGCATGGGCTGGGTCCCCATCACGGACAGCCGAATGGCCGCTCACGGCTACAACGTCATCAACGCCGCCTTCCCGGTGATCCTCTCGGACGGCACCGTGCTGTGGCAGGACGGCATGGACACCAACGTCAAGGTCTCGACCCCCGCCGAGATGTGCCAGGCCAAGGCGGCCGGGGCGACGATCCTGATGTCCATCGGCGGCGCCGCCGCGGGCATCGACCTGAGCTCCAGCACCGTCGCCGACAAGTTCGTCGCGACCGTCGTCCCGATCCTCAAGAAGTACAACTTCGACGGCATCGACATCGACATCGAGACCGGCCTGTCCGGCAGCGGCGACATCAACACGCTGTCCGCCTCCCAGGCCAACCTGATCCGCATCATCGACGGCGTGCTCGCCCAGATGCCCGCCGGCTTCGGCCTGACGATGGCCCCCGAGACCGCGTACGTCACCGGCGGGAGCGTCAACTACGGCTCGATCTGGGGCGCCTACCTGCCGATCGTCAAGAAGTACGCCGACAACGGCCGGCTGTGGTGGCTCAACATGCAGTACTACAACGGCAGCATGTACGGCTGCTCCGGCGACTCCTACCAGGCCGGCACCGTCCAGGGCTTCACCGCTCAGACCACCTGCCTGAACAACGGCCTGACCATCCAGGGCACCACCGTCAAGGTGCCCTACGACAAGCAGGTGCCCGGCCTGCCGGCCCAGCCCGGCGCGGGCGGCGGCTACATGGACCCGGGCCTGGTCGGCCAGTCGTGGAACGCCTTCAGTGGCTCGCTGAAGGGGCTCATGACCTGGTCGATCAACTGGGACGGCTCGAAGGGCTGGAGCTTCGGCGACAACGTCAAGCGCCTCCAGGGGCGTTGACGTCCCGGTGGCACACTGCTGAGAGTCCCGCGGCGCGGGTCGCGGGCCCGGCGGTTGTTCGACGTTTTGTTCAATGACCGAGGGCCGAACCAGAACAACCCCGGTGCGCTACACCGGTAGCGCACGTCACACCCGTGAGGAGATGGTCGGGGACCTCACCGGGATGACGCCGCGGGAGCGGCTCTTCTCCGGGTGCGCGGCACAGCGGATGCCCTGGCCGGACCCGACGGAGGAGATCGACGGGATGGACGAGACGGACGAGAAGGACGAGGTGACCGTGGACGGGAGCGGGATGCGCGCGCTGGTGATCCACCGCTACGGCGGGCCGGAGGAACTCCGCGTCGAGACGGTGCCGCAGCCGCAGGCAGGACCGGGCCGGGTGCTGGTCGACGTCACCCTGGCCGGCCTCAACTACGCCGACCTGGAGTGCCGCACCGGCGAGTACCTCCGCTTCCCGCTGCCGGCGGTGCTCGGCGTCGACGTGGTCGGGCGGCGCCGCGAGGACGGCCGGAGGGTCGTCGCGCTGCTGCGCACCGGAGGCGGGTACGCCGAGGTGGCCGTCCCCGAGGCGGCGCACACCGTGGAGGTGCCGGACGACGTGGACGACGAGCAGGCGCTCGGGCTGCTGGAGCAGGGGGCGACGGCCTACGGCGCGCTGACCCTGGCGGGCCGGCTGCGGCCCGGCGAGGCCGTCGCGGTGACCGCGGCCGCGGGCGGGGTCGGCCACCTGGCGGTGCAGCTGGCCAGGGAACTGGGCGCGGGCCGGGTGGTCGGCCTGGCCTCCACCCCGGAGAAGCGGGAGTTCGTGCGCTCGCTGGGCGCCGACACCGTGCTCGACCCGGCCGACCCCGACCTGGCCGAACGGCTCGCGGAGTCGGGCGGGTTGGACCTGTTCCTCGACTCGGTCGGCGGCCCGGTGCTGCGCGCCGGGCTGGCCGCGCTGGCCCCCTTCGGGCGGCTGGTGTCGGTCGGGGCGCGCGAGGGGGTCGAGGACGGCTTCACGATGGGCGAGCTGACCGAGCGCTCGGCGGGGGCGCAGGGCTTCTGGCTCAAGCACGTCCTGACGGACCGGAAGCTGTTCGAGGGCGTCGCCGACCACATGTTCCGGCTCGCCGCCGAGGGACGGCTGGTGGCGCGGATCGACCGGACGGTGCCGCTGTCCGGGGTGGCCGGGGCGCACCGGGCGATGGCCGCGCGGGAGACCGTGGGCAAGGTGCTGGTGGACGTCCGCCGCGAGGACTGAGCGGTACGGGGGCGGCCGACCGGCCGCCCCCGGCGCACCGGGCCCGACGGCGCAGACCGTCGGGCCCGGTGCTGCGTCAGTACCCCGCGACCTCGTCCAGGCCGTGGCCGCGCAGCGGGACGAGGAAGCTGCGTTCGAACACCACCACGGTCTCGCCGGTGGACTTCGTCCCGGTGGTGCGGCAGCGCACGATGCCCTGCCCGGCGCGGCTCTTGGAGAGCCGCTTGGCGAGGGTCTCGGTCTCCGCGTAGAGCGTGTCGCCGGCGAACACCGGGTGGGTCATCCGGATGTTCTCCCAGCCCAGGTTGGCGATGGTGCGCCCGCTCGTCGAACGGGCGGTCATCCCGCCGACGATGCTCAGCGTCACCAGGCTGGAGACGATCGGCTTCCCCCACGGGGTGTGCTCGCTGTAGGCGGCGTCGATGTGCAGCGGGGCGTCGTTCATGCTCAGCATGCTCATCAGCACGTTGTCGAGCTCGGTGACGGTCCGCCCGGGGCGGTGCTCGACCACCTCGCCGACCTCGAACTCCTCGTAGTAGCGCCCGACCACCTCGCGGTAGCGGCGCTCGCCGATGCGCCGGTAGCCGGCGGGTTCGGTCGTGTCCATCGCGGCTGCTCCCGGGTCCTAGAGGTCTGCGGTGAGTTCCTTGACGTGGCCGGCGAAGTCGCGGATCATCCGCTCGTCCATGTCGGCGCGCATCATCAGTCGGAGCCCGGCCTCGCCCTTGGGCACGATCGGGAAGAACACCGCCGAGCTGTAGTAGCCGCGCTCGAAGAGCTGGGCGGACAGCTTGACCGCGCGCTCGGCGTCCCCGACGTCGACCCGGCGCACCGGCAGGCCGTTGCCCGCGAAGGCGGTCGGCAGCAGTTCGTCGAAGAGCTCGATGTTGCGGGCCAGCTTCGCCTGCAGGTCGGCCAGTTCGGGGGAGCGGTGGATGGCGGCGCTGGCCAGCGAGGCGCCGACCAGCGGCAGCGGGATGTTCTGCGACCAGCCGACCGGGCCGGCGTGCCGGTGCAGGAACTCGAACTGCTCGCGGTTGCCGAGCATCGCGACACCGCCGCTGGTGCCGAAGCCCTTGCCGAGGCTCGCGGTGATCACCGTCAGCGGGTTCATCTCCAGCCGGGAGCGGACGTAGCCCTCACCTCGCTCGCCCATGATGGACAGCGAGTGGGAGTCGTCGATGTAGAGGAACAGCCCGTAGCGGTCCTGGAGTTCGAGTAGTCCGTCGAGGGCCGCCGTGCCGCCCATCGAGTAGGCGCCGTCGGCCACGTAGGCGACCCGCGGGTACTTGCGGCAGATGTCCTCCAGGTAGTTCAGGTCGTTGTGCGGACAGGTCAGCACCAGCGACTCGTCCGCGCAGATCGGCTTCGTGTAGGCCATGCAGAAGTGGCAGAAGCGGTCGAAGACCATCACCCGGGGCCCGCCGCCGCCCTGACAGGTGCCGTCCAGGTGGCCGGAGGCGATCAGCGGCAGGATGCCGGCGGTGAGTGAGGTACAGGACGCCCCCGGCAGGATGTGGGCGCCGAAGAGTTCGCCCAGCTCCTCCTCCAGGCGGACCAGCAGGTTGTGCCGGATCCGGGTGGTGGAGATGACCAGCGAGGTGCTGCGGGACTCGGTCAGCGCCTCCACCGCGCCGGCCAGCAGCGCGGGGTGGTTGTTCAGGCCCAGGTACGAGCAGGAGACCATGTTGGCGAACTCGTGGCCGGTCTCGCGGACGATCAACCGGTTGTTCGACTCCGAGTCCGCCGTGATGCCGATCAGGCCGTTGGCGGCGGCCGCCTGCCAGACCGGGTCGGCGCTGGCCAGCATGGCCTCGGCGTTGCGGTACCGGCGTGGGCCGAGGATGGATTCTTCGGTCATCGTCACTTCTCCGTCGAGTGGTTCGGGGTGTCGGTGGGCGCGTGGCCCCGTGTGCAGGTGGTGGGGGGAGACCTCGGGCCGGGGCGGGTCGAACTGTTCGATCAGCCGCTGCGAGGCCTCGAAGAACGGCATGCCGACCATCACCCCGTCCACCACGGTGACCGAGCGGCCGTTCTCCAGACCCGCCGCGACCACCCGGCGGGCACGTTCCAGCAGCTCCTCGCCCGGGCTGAACACCTCGTTGATCAGAGCGAGTTGGCGCGGATGGACGGCGATCTTGCCGCTGAACCCGAAGTCCCGGGCGAGCCCGGCCTCCCGGCGCAGCCCGGCGAGGTCGGTGACCTCGAAGAACGGGGCGTCCATCGCCTCCACCCCGGCGGCGCGGGCGCTGTTGACCACCCGGCCGCGGGCGTGGGCCAGGGCCTCCCAGGAGAGCCGGGCGCCGACCGCGAAGGCGTAGTCGGCCGAGCCGAAGACCAGCCCGCGCAGCCGGTGCCCGGCGGCCGCGATGGCGGGCGCGTGCTCGATGCCCAGCGGGGTCTCCACGACGGCCAGGAACTCCGTCTGCGGGCAGTCCGAGGCGAGCGCGCCGGCGGCGATCTCGATGTCCCGGGCGGACTCCGCCATCGGGATCAGCACCAGGTCCGGCTTGACCCGGTACCGGGTGATGGCGATCAGGTCGCGCAGACCCTCCGGTCCGGAGAGGGTGTTGATGCGCACCGCGCTGCGCGCGAGCTTGGTGGACGGGAGGGTGAAGAACTCCTCGGCGAGCCGGCGGGCCTCCTCCTTTCGGGCGGGTGGGACCGAATCCTCCAGGTCGACCATGGCGATGTCGGCCCCGGACTGATGGCTCTTGGCGTACCGCTCCACCGCCATCGCGGGTGTCGACAGGAGGGAACGGCAGTACCGCGTGAACTTCATGGATATCTCCGAAGTCAGCGAAGGCTGCGGGTTCCGGTTCTATCCCACCGGCTTTGTTCGGCGCCGTGCGGCTGGACATTGAACACCAACTCGGAACAACCGACCCGCACGCACCATTGTTTGACGCCGACGGTCCTGTGCATGATGAATCAACGGGGGGGATGGCCGCGAGGCACGCGCGGCGCGCGTGGCGCGTGTGGCACACGAGGTTTTCAGGACACCGCTTCAACGGAGAAGGGGGCCGTAGTGCCGCGTCGGGAAAGTCCACTTGACCCCGGGGACGGGCCGCTGCTGCGCTTCGCGGGTGATCTGCGGGCCCTCCGGGAGCGGGCCGGAGGCCTGCCGTACCGTCAACTGGCCCTCCGCGCGCACTGCTCGGCGGCCAGTCTGTCGGTGGCGGCGGGAGGACGGCGGCTGCCCAGCCTGGCGGTCACCCTCGCCTACGTGCAGGCCTGCGGCGGGGACGTGCGGGAGTGGCAGCACCGCTGGCAGCTGCTCGCCGCCGAGCTGGCCGCCGAGACCGCGGCCCGGCGGCGCGCCCAGGACGTCGGACGGGCCCCCTATCCGGGCGCGGCCGCGTTCGAGGCCGTCGACGCCGAGCGGTTCTTCGGCCGGGAGGCGCTGCTGGGGCGGCTGATCGCCCTGCTGACCGAACGGCGGCTGGTGATCGTCTCCGGGCCGTCGGGGACGGGCAAGTCCTCGCTGGTCAGAGCCGGGTTACTGGCCCGCCTCGGCGGGGTTCCGGCCGCCGGTGCGGATCCCGGGAGACCGGCGGCCGGGGGCGGGGCGGAGCGGCCCCCGGCCGACGGCGGTGTCCCGGTGGCGCTGCTGACCCCCGGTGAACGGCCGATGGAGGCGTACGCGTTGGCCCTCGCCCGGCTCGGGCAGCGAGCCGGGGACACGGCGCGCGGCGGGGCGGGAGCGACGGCCGGGGATCCGGTGCTGGTGGTGGACCAGGGCGAGCAGCTGCTCACCCGCTGCCGGGACGCCGCCGAGCGGGCGCGCTTCCTGGACGCTCTGGTGGCGACCGCCACGGGCGGTCCTGGCGAGGCGCCGGACGGCCTGCCGCCGGCGGCGCCCGCCCGCTGCCGGGTGGTGCTGGTGCTCCGCTCGGACCAGTGCGGGCCACTGCTCGCCGAGCACCCGGGGCTGGCCGAGACGGCCGGGCGGCAGGGGATGCTGTCGGTGGGGCGTCCGGCGCCGGACGAGCTGCGGCGGGCGATCACCGAGCCGGCGGCACGGTCCGGCTGTACCGTCGAGGGCGCGCTGCTGGCCGTCCTCATCTCGACCGCCGCGCAGCAGCCGGGCGCGCTCCCGCTGGTGTCCGCGGCGCTGCTGGAGACCTGGCGGCGGCGCAGCGGCAACGCGCTCACCCTGGCCGGGTTCCAGGCCACCGGAGGCTTCGAGGGCGCGCTGGCCCGGACGGCGGAGACGCTGTACAACGGGCTGGACGTGTCCGACCAGGCGCGGGCGCGGTCGGTGTTCCTGCGGCTCGGCGGGGAGTTGGTCGGTGCCGGCGAGGAGGCCGCCGGTGGCGTGCCGGGCCTGGGCGAGGGGCTGGGGCCCGGCGGCGGGCCGGTGTCGGGCGGCGCGCTGGTGCCGGGCGGCGACGAGGGCACCCGCAAGCCGGTCCGGCGGGCCGAGTTCGACGACCCCGGGGTGCCGGAGATGGTGGAACGGCTGGTCCGGGCACGGCTCGTGGTGGTGGACCGGGACACCGTCGAGTTGTCCCACCACGCGCTGCCGCAGGCCTGGCCCAGGCTGCGCGGCTGGTTGGCGGAGGGCCGCGAGGCGCTGGGGGAGCAGCGCAGGCTCTCGGCGGCGGCCCGGGGCTGGGTGGCGTCCGACCGGGATCCGGAACTGCTCTGCCGGGGCGGCCGGTTGGAGCAGCTGATGCGGCGGGTGGCGGCCGGGGAGCTGGCCACGGCCGGGGTCGAACGGGCCTTCCTGGCCGCCTCGGCCCGGGCGGCCGTCGCCGACCGGCGCCGGGCGCAGCGGCAGAACCTGGCGGTGGCCGGGGTCGCCGCGGCGGGCGGGGCGCTGCTGGCCCTGGCGGGCGGGAGCCGGATCCGCCGGGCCTGGCGGTGGTGAGCGTCGGGCCGGGGCCTTCGCCAGGGGCGGCCGCGGGGCCTTCGACCCGGCCCGCGCGCCGACCGGCTCCGGGGGCGTCACACGGGTATTGATCAGTGCCGGAACAACGGAATTCGAACAACGGGCGAGGCGCGCGCGGGTGCGTCGGGAGAGCCCATTCGGTGCCGATCACGGTCCTTTCGCGGTTGTGGTGGTCCGGGCGGTTCGACAGTCGATCCCGGCCCTTCGAAAGGCGAATTCGACTGCCTGGCCGGTGAATTCCGGTACGCCGCGGTCGGCCGGAGCCGGTCCGGCGATTGATCCGCAGGAGATCGGCCGCTCCCGGATCGACGGGCCGCTCTCGTCCGCGGCGGAGCCCGGCCGCGCTCGGCTGACAGTGCCGCGTGGCAGAGTTCGCCCCATGAACATCGCTACCACGTTGCACAGTTGGGACGAGTCCGTGGCCCTCTTCGAGCGTCGCGGCCTGCCCGTCTCCTCGTACGAGAACCTCTACGAGGAGTCGTACGACGTCCACTCCGGCGCCCTGTCGATCGACGGGCACCTCGATCTCGACGCCACCGAGCCGTACGGCACCGGCTATGTCGTGGACGGCGACCTCGACGTCAGCGGCGCCGTCCTCAACCTCGACGACGGCTGCCCCGCGCTGATCGTGCTCGGCGACCTGCGGGCGGCCGCCGTCTACCTGGAGGGGGACGCCAAGTTGCTGGTCCGCGGCAGCGTCCACGTGGAGGCCTTCGTCGGCAACATGACCGACAAGCTGGTCATGCTCCACGGGGACCTGCACGCCCGGGTCACCGTGCTGTCCGCCGGATTCGAGCCCGATCTGGTCGAGGGCACCCTGTACGGCCCCGTCCTGGCGCCCGCCTACCTCGCCTCCGGCTACCCGGCGCTCGCCGGCGCCGAGGCGGTGCTGGTGCGCGAGGTCCTGTGCGCCGGCGCCGACGACGACCCCGACGGCCAGGGCGTCTTCGACACCCCGGGTGTCCACGGTGGCCGCCTGCAGAGCCGCATCGAGGCGGGCCTGCCCGTGACCGTGGCCGGCGGCCTTCCCGGTCGGTGAGCGGGATTTCGGGAGCGACCACCCCTCGCGGTGGCGCAGACTGGGGCGAGTACTTTTCACACCGGAGGATGGATTCTCATGGCTGACCGGCCCCTGACGCTGATGGCGGTGCACGCCCACCCCGACGACGAGGCCACCGGGACGGGGGGTGTCCTCGCCCGGTACGCGGCGGAGGGCGTCCGCACGGTCCTCGTCACGTGTACGGACGGCCGCTGCGGTGACGGACCGGGAGGGGTCAAGCCGGGCGAGCCCGGGCACGACCCGGAGGCCGTCGCCGCGATGCGCCGACAGGAACTGGATGCCAGCTGCGAGGTGCTGAAGGTCACTCACCTGGAGCTGCTGGACTACGCCGACTCCGGGATGATGGGCTGGGCGAGCAACGACGCGCCCGGGTCGTTCTGGCGCACGCCGGTGGAGGAGGGCGCCGCCCGCCTCGCCGAACTGATGCGGCGGTACCGGCCCGACGTGGTCGTCACCTACGACGAGAACGGGTTCTACGGCCACCCCGACCACATCCAGGCCCACCGGATCACGATGGCGGCGCTGGAGTTGGTCGAGGAGCCGGCGTCGAAGGTCTACTGGACGACGGCGCCGCGCTCGGCGATGCAGCGCTTCGGCGAGGTCATGCGGGAGTTCGGCGGGGACTGGGAGGAGCCGGACCCGGCGGAGGCGGCCGAGATGCCCGACATGTCGCAGATCGGCCTGCCGGACGAGGAGATCACCACCTGGGTGGACACCACCGCGTTCGGCGGCCGGAAGTTCGACGCCCTGGCCGCGCACGCCAGCCAGGGCGAGAACATCTTCTTCCTGAAGATGGGGAAGGAACGGTTCACCGAACTGATGGGCGTGGAGACCTTCGTGCGGGTCAAGGACACCACCGGCGCGGCCGTCCCCGAGAACGACCTCTTCGCCGGCCTGCGCTGACCCCGGAGCAGCGGTGTGCCGGCTGCGAGGCGGGCGGGCCTCGCAGCCGGCACGGCGTGGACGTGGTACCCGTGGGCGCATCCCGTCAGAGCGCCGCCAGGGCTATCGGGGCCACCGTCCTGAGAACCTTGAACGCGGTGTCCCAGAAGGCGTCGGCCTCGACGCCGGGGGAAGCACCCAGGGCCCCGCCGGCGCGGCCGCTGCGGTCGATCGACGGGGCGAGCGTCGGGAGCTGCGGGGTGGGGGTCCATGCCCGGTACTCTTCGCGGACGTCTTCCATGGTCATGGTCGCTCTTCCCTTCGTGGGTGGTGGTTCCGTCGGCCGGGCGGCCCGGGGCGGACCTGCTCGCAGGCCCGGGGCGGAGCCGTCCGGGACGGCCGGCAAGGGTCAGATGAAGCCTCCGATCACGGGGGGCGGGGCCGGCATGCAGCCGGGGGTGGGGGCACCGTCGCAGACCCAGGGCGCCGGGTCCGCGAAGCTGGGGCCGTAGAGCCCACCGGGGCCGTCCATGATCTGCGTGACCGGGTTCGCGTCGGTGGCCGCGCTCTCCTTGGCGGGGTTGGTCACCGGCTCGGACGGCTCGGGGCCGGCGATGAATCCGAGGTTCACGCTCAGGGACGACAGTCTCCCTCGCGGGCTGGGGTCGATGTCGGCGACTTCCTTGACCACCTTCAGGTCGGCGTCGTACCCCAGGGTGCGGTCGATCGGCGGCACCTGGGGCGGCGGCTGCTCGTACATGGTCCTGTCTCTCCTGTCCGGTGCTCCGGTGGCCGGTCGTGCGTGGCCGCGTCACCGGGCGGGGTGGCCGGCGCCGGACCTTCGAGGCCCGGCGCCGGCGCGGGGTGCCTCATCAGAGGAACGACTCGATCAGGCCGCCGCCGGCCTTGAGGAGGTTCGTCCAGTTGATGTCGGCCTCGACACCGGGGGAAGTGCCCAGGGCGCCGCCGGTGCGGCCGGTGCGGTCCACCGGCGGGGCCAGCTTGGGGAGCTGCGGCGTGGGGGACCACTCCCGCCGGTCTTCCTCGCGGAATTCTTCCTTGGTCATTTCTGCTCATCCCTTCTCGTCGTGTCGGTTGCACTCCGTTTGGTCGCGTTCCGTCCTCGGCGGGGCCCGTCGGGGCGGGGCGTCACAGGGCGGCGTAGCACATGCCCCGGGCCGGGCCGGGGAGGTCGGCACAGACCGACCGGGCCGGTGCGGCGCCCGGGTTGTCGGGCAGGCGGCCGGTGTCGTCCCGGCCGTCCCTGTGGACCGGCGGGGCGAGGACCGGCAGTCTGGGCGCGATCCTGGGGGCAGGTGCGGGGGTTCTCATGATCCGCCTCCTCCTGAGGGGTGGCGTGGGGCCGTTCCGTCGGCGTGGGTGCCGGCGGTGTCGGGGGTTCAGCTCTCCAGGAACTGGTGGGCCGGCGCCAGGGTGACGGGGTACTCGTCGCTGACGTCCATCGTGAACAGCATGGAGACCCGAGCACGCCTGTCGTTCTCGGGGTCGAAGAACGTCACCTTCACGTCCTGGCAGTCCGATCCCATGCGGCAGTACGGGCTCTTCTCGACCGTGATGGTGTCGATGCAGTAGAGCGAGATCGGCTCGCTGGGTGCCGTCGTGGTGCTGGGGACGGTCTGGCCCAGCAGAATGGCCTTGCTGATCGGACCGGCGATCGAGTAGGCATTCGTCCCGGCGGCGTTGAGCGCCCGGTCGGCGGAGGTCTGTCCGAGGTTGCGGAACTGGTAGTAGAGCTTGTCGAGGAAGGTGTCGATGGTCTTGCGGACGTAGTCCTCGTTGACCGTCAGGTGATCGTCCTGGGCCTGCTTCATGACGGCCTTCACCACCGCGTCCACCAGCTGCTTCTGGCGCCAGATGTAGATGCCACGGCTCTTGACCTCGATGACGGGCACGACCTGCCCGGAGAACAGCCGGACGGTCCGGTCGGTCAGCCGCCCGGGTATCGAGATCCGGGAGGCGTACTGGTCGTCCTTGTCCGGCTTGAGGTGCTGGCCGTAGTACGCGTCCCGGAACGACCGGTAGACCGTGGAGACCGGGCGAGCGGGCGAGGCGAGCGCCAGCAGGGCGTCCGCGAGCTTGGAGTGGTCGTCGATCATCGCCTGCACGTCCGCCTTCGTGGCCCCGAGGAACACGAGGGGGTCGCTGGCCCAGTCCATGCCCGCGGCGGGTTCGGCCTCCAACGCGTAGAGCGGCGTGCTGTCCAGGTTCAGCGTCCAGGTGACCTTGTCGGAGGCCCACGGGTTGGCGGTCAGGTAGTCGTGCAGCTGCTCGGCGCTGTAGGGATTGGCGGGCTGCTCCTTCGTCACGCCCGCATGGTCCGGGTCGGGCACCTGGACGGTCGGCATCAGCTGGCGGAAGCTGTCCCGGCGGGCCTCGGTGAGGAAGTCCACGCCGATCTCGCCGATCGCGTAGACCAGTGGGCGGTTGTTGGTGGAGGCGCAGGAGGGCCGGACGCCGCCGCCCGCGGGTGAGCCGCCCGGCGGCCCCGCCATCGACGGCCCGGCACCCGACAGCCCGGTCGTCGACGGCCCGCCGCCCTGGCACGCGCAGGGGGCCGCCGGGGCCTGCCCGAGCGCCGTGGCGCCGACTGGCGGCGGGGGCATGGCCGGGGCGGGCGCGTGCACCGCTTCGGGCGGCGGGACGGGGGCGGGGCTCGGGGGTTGGGCGCCCGCGGCGGTGGCGCCCGTCACCCCGGCGACGGCTGCGGCCGGAGTGACGGCTTCGAACGGTGCGCTCTGTGCGGCCAGGAAGGCCTGAACGGCCTCGGGGTCCGGCACGGCCTGGGCCGCGGCAGGGGCCGCTTGCGCGGCCCCTGCGGGCTGGGCGGCTTGAACGGCCTCGGGGGTGGCGGCGGGAACGCTCTGGGTGTCCATGGTGCTGGCTCCCTCGTGCGAGTCGTGTGGGGAGGTTCCGATTGGTGAGGGTGCGCCGACCGTGGCGACCCCGACCTCGGGGGAGAGGGTGGCGCGGCGGGTGGCCGCCGCCGTGGTTCCGGCGCGGACCGGGCGGTCCGTCAGGTCTTCCGCTCGGGTGATCAGCTCGTACGCCCGGGCCGCGTCCAGGTGCCCGACCAGCCGGCGCCGGCACTCCGGTGCCTCGGCGGGTGTACAGGGCACGGAGCGTGCGCCCCGCAGCAGGGCCCGGCCGACCGCCCGCGGGTCGGGCGTGCGCCCCGCCCGCACCTGCGCGCCGACCAGCACGGCGGCGACCCCGGACACCAGCGGTGTGGCGAAGCTGCTGCCGGTGAGGGCCGCGCTACCGCCGCCCGGGGCGGCGCCCTCGATGTCGCGGCCGGGGGCGAGCAGGCCGTGGGAGGCGTACGCGGAGCCCCAGTTGCTGATGTCCAGCGGCTCGCCGTCGGGGCCGGCCGCGCCGACGGCGAGCACCGTCGGGGTGGCGGCCGGCACCTGGGCGCAGTCGCAGCCGTCGTTGCCGACGGCCGCGACCACCAGGACCCCGCGCTCGTCGCACAGCCGCAGCGCCTTCGCCAGCATGGGCTCCGGCTCGGTGCCCCGGCCGATCTCGCCCCCGCTGATGTTGATGACGTGGGCGCCCTCCTGCACGGCGCGTTCGACGGCCCTGGCCAGGTCGAGTTGGGGCACCCGCCCCTCGCCCGCGTCCGTGAAGACCGGCAGGACCAGTCCGCGGCAGCGCGGGGCGATCCCGGCCAGCGGGCCGTCCGGCCGACCGAAGAGCAGGCCCGCGACATGGGTGCCGTGCAGCGACATCGGGCCGGAGCCGGCCGGTTCGGCGACGAGCGTGTCCAGCCGGGTGAGGTCCGCGCCCTCGAAACAGGGGTGCGACAGGTCGACGGGACCGTCCAGGACCGCGATGCACACCGCCGGGTCGCCGAGGAGTTCGTCCTCGGGGGCGCGGACGTCGCGCAGCACCGATCGGGCCTTCATGGGCATCGCCTTTCCGGTGTCGGGCGGGGCGTCGGGTGCGCTCCACCGGGGCGGCAGGTGGTGCCAGTCAACGGGCCGGGCGTCGCCCGGGTGTACCGGGGAGCGTCACGGTCGGCGGGCCGGTGCCGTCGCGGGCGCGTCGCGTCCCCGTGGTGAAGCCACCCCTGCCGTGCTCCGTGCCACGGGCCGGTGGATGCACGGACGGTGACCGTCGGCCAGCCCGTGGACCGGTCCGGGCGTCCGCGGTGAAACGGCAGCCGCCTCCAACACCCGTTCGGCGGCGGCCCATTCGGGTGTCGACCGGTCGGCCGGGGGCACGGTCGTGACGGTCGGCGACGACGGCCGTGACGCCTCCGCGACGTCACCGCGGCATCACCGCGATGCCGCCGCAACGTCCGTGCGACATCCGCGCGACGCCGGGCCGGGGCCGTACGGACACGGCGGTGACAGGCCTCGGCCGCAACCGGTGCACGCCCGAACGGGTGCGGGTGACGGCGCGGCGCGGCAGAGTGGGGGTGTGTTGTGGGACGGTCCGAGCATCGAACTGCTGCGGGGCTTCGAGGCCACCGACGCGGGGCACTGCGTCTCCCTCCCGGTGGGCGCGCAGCACCTGCTGGCCTTCCTCGCCCTGCACGACGACGGCGTCCAGCGCGGCGCCGCCGCCGAACGGCTCTGGCCGGACTGCACCCAGTACCGCGCGGCCGCGAACCTGCGCACGGCGCTCTACCACGCGCGGCGGCGCGGCCGGGCCATCCCGATCGAGAGCCCCGGGCAGTGGCTGCGCCTCGCACCGGTGGTCCGGGTGGACCTGCGCTCCGCGCGCCGCTCCGCGCAACGGGTCGTGGCCGGCGCGGACCGGTTGCCGGCCGGCTGCGACGACCTCGTGGACGACCTCTCCGCCGAACTGCTGCCGGGCTGGGAGGAGGAGTGGCTCACCCTGGAGCGCGAGCGCTGGGACCAGCTGCGGCTGTACGCCCTGGAGAGCCTGGCCCACCAACTGTGCGACGCGGAACGCTACTTGCCGGCACTTCAGGCCGCGCTGGCGGCGATCGCCATCGACCCCGTCCGGGAGACAGCCCACCGGATCGTGGTCGAGGTGCACCTCGCCGAGGGCAACCTCGCCAGCGCGCTGCGCTCCTACCAGCACTACCGCTCGTTCCTGCAGCGGGAGCTCAACGTCGCCCCGTCGCCGAAGATGACCGGGCTGGTGCGCAACCTCCAGCGGATGTGACGGCGCGAGTCCCTAGAGCGAGCGCAGGACGGAGAGCAGCAGGTCGACCTCCTCCGGGCTGTTGTAGACGTGCAGGCTCACCCGAACCGAGCTCTCGCTCTCGCCGGCCCGCGCCTGGCAGTGGCCGTCGGAGCGCACCATCAGGCCGTGGCTGGCGAGGACGAAGCCCAGGTCGTTGGAGCCGATCCCGCGGTGCCGGAAGGTGACGATGCCCTCGCGCTGCTGGACCGCGGAGTCCGCGGCCAGGCTCGACTGGCAGCCGAGGACCTCGTACGGGTCCAGGGTCCGCAGCCCGTCGGTGAGCCGGGCGGCCAGGGCGGTGTTCCACCGCCGGATGCGGTCCGGCCCGGCGGCGTCGAGCCAGTCCAGGGCAGCCTCCAGCCCGGCGATCCCACTGGTGTTGGGCGTGCCGCTCCAGCCGCCGGGGGCGAAGGCCGGGCCCCGGGTGTTGCGGGCCCAGACCGCGCCGGTGCCGGGCAGGGCCATCGCCTTGTGCCCGGAGAAGACCACGAAGTCCACGTCCAGCGCGGCGACGTCCACGGGCAGGTGGCCGACGCTCTGCGCGGCGTCCAGGCAGATCGGCACCCCGGGCCCCACCGCGGCCCGGATGCGGTGCACGTTCATGTCGCCGCCGTACACGTGGTGCACATGGGTGGCGGCGACGAACGCCGTGCGCCCGGTGACGAGTTCGGCCAGCGCGCGGTGGTCGTAGTCGTGCGAGGCCGGGTCGTACGGCAGCTCGTGCACCGTGATCCGCACGCCCTGGCGGGCCAGCAGCCGCTGCGCCTCCAGCCAGGGCAGGGCGTTCGCCTGGTGGTCGGCGAACGGCACGATGATCTCGTCGCCGTCCCGCAGGTGGCGGGGCAGCCAGTCCAGGGCCACCGCGCGCAGCCCCTCGGTGGCGCCGCTGACGAAGTGGACGCCGGAGCGCTGCTGCGGGGCCGGGTCGCCCAGGAAGCGGGCGACCCGCACGCGGGTGCGTTCCACCAGCGCGGTGGTGGCGTTGGCCCAGGTGTACGTCCCGCGGCCGGCGTTGGCGTTGCCGGTGGTCAGGTAGCGCTGGACGGTGTCGAGCACCGCCCGGGGCTTCTGCGAGGTGGCCGCGCTGTCCAGGTACGCCAGCTCGGGGTTGCCGGTGATGATGGGGAACTGTGCCCGCAGCCCGCGGTGCCAGTCACGGAGTTCGTCAAGGGTGGTCACGGCCGCCTCCGCTCAGTCCCGGACCAGCGGCGCGCCCGCGTCGCGCCAGGCGATGATGCCGCCGGCCAGGCTGCGCGCGTCCCGGTGTCCCATCCGGGTGAGCAGCGCCGCGTACGTGGCCGACTTCTCGCCGACCGGGCAGGCCAGCAGCACCGGCTGGTGGGTGCCGAACGGCAGGCCGCCGTGCAGGAGTTCGTCGAACAGCTCGTCGACGATGTTGATCGAGCCCTCGATGTGCAGCGCCGCGTAGGCGAAGGGGCCGCGCAGGTCGACCACCAGCGGGCGCTCCTCGGCGATCCACTTCCGTGCGGCGTCGACGTCGACGACCCGGGCGGCGGCCAGTTCGGCGGGGGTCACCGTGCCCACCGAGTTCGGCCGGGCGGGCTGGTTGAACAGCTCCGGCCGGCGCCGGCGGATGTAGCTCAGGTAGCTCTCCACCCGGTCGCAGACGATGAAGACGGCGGTGTGCCGCTCGCCCGTCCCCCGCTCGGCCAGTTCGGCGTCCACGGTGCGCAGGTGGCGCAGCGCGCCGAAGAAGGCACCGCCGCCGGTCGGACCGGCCGGCAGGCCGCAGCGGCGCGCCAGGGTGAGCATGCCGTCGATGGCCTGGTCGGCGGTCACGGTGGCGATGGAGTCGTAGGTGGCCGGGTCGAACAGCCCGACCTCGTGCACCTCGTCGATGGTGCGGATGCCCGGGATGAAGTCGGACTTGTGGGCGACGAGTCCGACCACCTCCACGCCCGGGTCGTGGGCGCGCAGCACGGCGGCGACGCCGGTGGACGAGCCGGCGGTGCCGACGCAGGCGATGAAGTGCTCCGGGGCGCGGCCGTCGAGGTCCCGGACGATCTCGGGGCCGGTGCCGGTGAGGTGGGCGTCGAGGTTGAGCCGGCTGTAGTACTGGTCGGTGTGCAGGTAGCCGGAGCCGGTCTCGGAGAGCATCC
This sequence comes from Kitasatospora sp. NPDC001132, assembly GCF_053598415.1. Lineage (NCBI taxonomy): Bacteria > Bacillati > Actinomycetota > Actinomycetes > Kitasatosporales > Streptomycetaceae > Kitasatospora > Kitasatospora sp. NPDC001132. Next base: position 214,356 of record NZ_JBSFKF010000001.1, read on the forward strand.
GGTGGATGCGGGTGAGCGGGTCGTCGGTGTCGGTCGGGTCGAGGCACTCGGTGCGGCCGGGCAGCTCCTCGATCTCCGCGCCCAGCAGCAGGAGCAGGTCCTTGATCTCGGGGACCTTCATCCGGTTGGTGACGCTCCTGAACGGCAGTCCGTGCATGCCGGCGATCAGCGCGAGCGCCTTGGCGGTGTTGCCGCTGGACAGTTCCACGATGGTCTCGCCGCGCTCGACGGCGCCGGGGAGGGCCTCGCGGGTCATGTTCCAGGCGGCGCGGTCCTTGACCGAGCCGAACGGGTTGAGCAGCTCCAGCTTGGCGTACAGGTCGACGTGCCGCAGGCCGGTGACCGCCGGGTCGATCCGGACCAGCGGGGTGTTGCCGATCGCGTCGGTGATGCTGTCGTACCTCATGCGTTTCCGTCCCCCCGGTGTCCTGCGGCCGCCACGTCGACGGGCCAGTACTGCTCGTCCAGTCGCCACCGCCAGGCGCCGTCCTGCCGGTACGCGGCGACCTTGCGCGCGACGGGCTGGCGCAGCGCCTCGCCGGCGCCGAAGTCCATCAGGTAGCCCGCGGTGTTGGCGAAGGCGAGCAGGTCGCCGGGGGCGGGGAGGCGGGGCAGGAAGACCGTCCGGCGGGTGATCAGGTCGGTCTCCAGGCAGAGGTTGCCGATCAGGTGGACCCCGACCGGCTCCTCGGGCGGGCCGCCGGGCGCGGACGGGGTACCCCGTCGGGGGATCAGCAGTGGGTCCATCAGCACCCCGTGCTCCTCCAGGCCCACGTCCCGCGCGTTCGCCTCCAGTCGCACGAGGCACGTGCCGGCCGGTGTGTGCCGGACCTCCAGGACGCGGGCGAGCGTCGCCCCGCACTGGTCGGCCAGGGCCCGGCCGGGTTCCACCGCCAGGTCGTACAGGTTCTCCAGCAGCAGGGTGCCGAGCGGCCGTCCGAGGGTGGGCGCCGGGTGGGAGAGCAGCTCGTCCAGGTAGGCCTCGGCGGCCACCGGGCGGTGCGCCGGGTAGAGGCCGAGGGCGCCGCGCAGCCGGCCGGCCTCGGCGCGCAGCCCGTAGCCGTGGCCCTGCCAGGTGAGCGGGGGGCGCCGGCCCAGGACGGCGTCGGCCAGCTCGGTGGTGTACCGCTCCCACTGGGCGGCGTCGGCCAGGTAGTCGACCCCGAACCCGCCGCCGATGTCGATGGTGCGGGGGTGCAGGCCGCGGCGCCGGCACTCGTTCATCACCGTGATGCAGGTTTCCAGGGCGGCGGCCTTCTCCGCGATGCCGGTGGTGTCCAGGTGGTAGGCGACGCCGGTGGTCTCGACGGCGTCGCGGTGGCGTTCCAGCGCGTCGAGCAGCTCGTCCAGTTCGGCGACGTCGGTGCCGAAGCGGCTCGGCCGGGTGAGCACGGTGACGCCCGGCGCCCGGAAGCCGGACAGCCGCGGCATGACGCGCACCGGGGGCAGGGCGTGCTTGCGCACCAGGTCGGCCAGCTCGTCGAGTTCGGCGCGGGAGTCCAGGTGGACGGTGACGCCGGTGCGGGCCGCCAGCCAGAGGTACTCGCGGTTCTTCGGCCCGGTCGCCATGATCCGGTCGGGTGCGCAGCCGGCCCCGAGCACGTGCTGGAGTTCGGCGAGCGAGGCGACGTCCAGTCCGGCCTCGGTGGCGGCGAGCCGGCGGACGAGGGCGCTGGAGCGGTTCGCCTTGTGGGCGAAGTGGATCCGGCCGGTGAGGTGGTGCTTGCGGTAGACGGCCTGGAAGCGGGCCAGGTTGTCCGCGATCTGTTCGGGCAGGAGCAGGTTGAGGGGGGAGCCCAGGGCGTCGGTCAGCGTGTGCAGGAGGTCGCGTTCCTGCAGGAGGGATCGGAGCGGGGCCTCCAGTCGTGGTTCGAGATACAGCGGTAAGGGCCGCATGCGAAACCAGCTCTCCCTGAGAAGTCGGCGTGCGGGGGCCGCAGCCGCCGACAGGCTGCCCCGTGTCGGCCCTCGTCCCCCCGGCGGTCCGCGCGTCGGTGTGGCGCGCGGGCGGTCGGACACCCGCGCGCGGCTCCCACCGCGGAGGCGTCGGCGACCTCGGGCAACGGTAACCCTTTCCCTGGGTGATCGACAGGGCGCTTTCTGTCACGCCATCGCAAAGACTGTGCCGATCCGGAACCCGCCTCCTTCACAAGGGCCGTGAGCAGGGCTCAGCGCAGCGCGACCAGGACGGAGCTGGTGCCGTACTGCCACACCGGTCCGGCCTGGCGGAAGCCCGCCTCCCGCAGCAGTTCGCCGTGCCGGGCCGCCGACAGGCCGTTGCCGGGGCCGTCGGTCGGGGGCAACTGCCGCTCGCGGGCCGTCAGCAGGTCGGCGAACTCGGGGACCCGCCCGGCCGCGGCCCACCACTGGGACCAGTCCTCGGCGGCGCCGGTGCCCTTGCGCCGGGCGCGGCGGCGGCCGATCGCGAGGGCGAGTTCGGCGAGCGGCCGGTCCTCGGGGATGAGGTGGTCGCCGTTGACCAGGACGCCGCCGGGCCGCAGTACACCGGCGAGGTCGCGGTAGATCCCGAGCAGCGCGTCCGGCAGCGGGTAGTGCAGCGCGGTGGTGGACACCACGGCGTCCAGTGGGCGGTCGAGGCCGAGGTCCTCGACCCAGCCGGGCCGCCCGATCAGGGTCTCGACCCAGCGCGCGATCTCGGGGTGCCGGGCGCGGCCGAGGGCGAGCAGCAGCGGGTCGATGTCGACGGCGAGGATCTCGGCGTGCGGCAGGCGGGCCGCGACCCGTGCCGACAGCGAGCCGGGGCCGCTGCCGAGGTCCGCGACGAGCGGCCGCCGCCGGCGGCCGACGGTCTGTTCCAGGACGTCGGCGATGACGGTGAACCGCTCCTCGCGTTCCACCGCGTACCGCTCCTGCTGGCGCTCCCAGCGGTCCACCCAGGCGCCGGCCAGGGCGGCGTCCACTCGCATCCCGACTCCCGCCGTGTCCGTGCGCATTCGAGGCTTCGCCTTCCGCCCATGTTTGTCATGTTCATCGGGCTCCGCAACCGGTTCGGTGCGGGAGCTCCAGCGAAACGATATCCGTTTTCATGTGAACCTTTCCACTCGAAGCGTCCGCAGCCGCTGCACCCCGGGAAGCGATCGCAGGACCGCCACGGCGCGGGCAGCTGCTGTTCCGGCGGTGTTCAACCGGGCGCTCCTGACGGCGGCAGGTCAACCCCCTAGGTTCCCTGGGGAACTGCGAGAAGGAGCCATGAAGGAAACCCAACCTGCCGTACGCGCCCGTGGACTGACGAAGTGTTTCGGCGACGTCGTCGCGCTCGACGCCATCGGGCTGGAGCTGACACCGGGGCGGATCCACGGGCTGGCCGGGCCGAACGGCGCCGGGAAGACCACCCTGCTCGGGCTGCTGCTCGGGCTGGCCGTCGCCGACGGCGGCGAGCTGGAGGTGCTGGGCAGCCCGGTCGGCCGGGCGCTGCCGGCGCCGCACGGGGTGGCCGGCTTCGTGGACGGGCCCGGGCTCTACCCCTCGCTGACCGCACGGAAGAACCTCGCCGCGCTCGCGACGCTGCGCGGGCAGAGCGACCGGGCCGACCGGATCGACGCGGTGCTGGCCGAGGTCGGCCTGAGCGAGGTCGCCGACGACCGGGTGCGGGGCTTCTCCCTGGGCATGCGGCAGCGGCTCGGACTGGCCGCGGCGCTGCTCACCGAACCCCGGCTGCTGGTCCTCGACGAGCCGTCCAACGGCCTGGACCCGGCCGGCAAGCAGCACGTGCACGGGGCGCTGCGGCGGCTCGCCGCCGACGGCGTCACGGTGGTGCTCTCCAGCCACCGAATGGACGACCTGGAGGCGCTCTGCGACGAGGTCACCATCCTGGCGACCGGGCGGGTCCGCTTCTCCGGCCCGCTCGCCGAGTTGGCCGCCGGGCACCGCGAACTCGACCACCGGCTGCTCACCTCCGACCCGGCCGCCGCGCGCCGGGTGGCCGCCACCGTCACCGGGGTGCGGGTCCTGGCCACGGCCGAGGCGGGACGCGCGGCCGAGGCGCTGGTGGTGCGCGCGTCCGGGCCGGCCGTCGAGGAGCTGGTGGCCGCGCTGGTGCGCGCGGGCGTACGGGTGCGCGAGGTCGCACCGGTGGTGCCGCCCCTGGAGGCGGCGTTCCTGGCCCTGACCGAGCAGCAGGAGGACGGGCGATGAGCAGTGTCGCAGCCGGACGTGCGGTCGCTGTCGTCGCCGCCGAACCCGGGGCCCGCCCGGTGCCGGTGGCCCGGGTGTACCGCTTCGAACTGGTCAAGCTGCTCTCGCAGTGGCGGATCAGACTGCTGATGCTGGCCTGCTGGACCGCCCCGGCGCTGTTCACCGCCGCCGTCGCCCAGCAGGGCACGCTGCCCTCCGACACCCTGTTCGGCCGCTGGATGCACGCCACCGGCTGGGCCGGGCCACTGGTGGTGCTGGGCTTCGCGGGCTCCTGGGCGCTGCCCCTGCTGACCTCCGTGGTCGCGGGCGACGTCTTCGCCGCCGAGGACCGGCTCGGGACCTGGCGGCACCTGCTGGTGACGGTCCGCTCGCCGCGGCGGATCTTCGCGGCGAAGGCCCTGGCCGGCGTCACCGTGATCGTGCTGCTGGTGGTCGCCCTGGCGGTCTCCGGCGCGGTCGGCGCTCTCGCCGCGGTCGGCGACGAGCCGCTGGTCGGCGTGGACGGGCACCTGCTGTCGCCGTCGGCCGCGGCCGGGAGCGTCCTGCTGGCCTGGGCCTGCGCGCTGGCGCCCACCCTGGCGCTGGCGGGGCTCGGACTGCTCGGCTCCGTCCTGCTGGGCCGTTCGCCGATGGGGCTTCTGGTCCCCGCGCTGGCGGCGGTCGCGATGCAGCTCGCCCAGGTGCTGCCGCTGCCGGTGGCGCTGCGCCTCGCCCTGCCCGGTTACGCCTTCGTCGCCTGGAACGGGCTGTTCGCCGAACCGGGCCGGCTCGACGAGTTGCTGGTCGCCGTCGCGGTCAGCCTGGTCTGGGCCGCGGTCGCCACCGCGGCGGCCTACCTGCTCTTCGTCCGGCGGGACTTCACCACCGGCAGCGAGGACGGGGTGGGGCGCCGCGCGCTCTCCCGCGGGGTGCTGCCGCTGGCCGGGCTGCTCGCGCTGACCACCGGTGCCGTCGCGGCGGCCACCCCCTCGACCGGCTCGGGGATCTCCCAGGCGAAGGTGCAGCAGGAGGTCGCCACCGTGTTCGCGCACCTGTACCGGCTGCAGACCGAGCAGCTGCACCGCCCCGCCGTGACGGAGGCCGAGCTGCGGGCCGGCGCGGCCTGCCAGCGGGGCGACGGCCAGGTCGACCCGGAGGGGCCGGGCAACGACTGGCGCTGCGTGGTCACCTGGCACCTGCCCGGGACGGACGCGCCGGGGACGGCCGTCTACCAGCTCGACGTGGCCTCGGACGGACGGCTGACGGCCGACGGCGACGGCCCGAAGGAGGTGAACGGCTACTTCCTGGTGCACACCCCGACCGGGGACGCACCGAACCCGCTGTGGCAGTTCGACGGTCAGGTCGCACTGCTCGCTTCCCCAACGAACGCACCGAATCCAACGAAGGGCTGACGCCATGCAGGTAACGCGTCGTCGACGCAGCCGGAACGAGCACGTGGTCCTCCTCGGCCGCCGGGTGGGCCGCCGGGCCGCACTCGCCACGGCCTGCATCACGGCGGTGGCCGTGGCCACCGGTACCGCTTTCGCGAGCACCCAGCAGTTCGGCACCGACCGGGTCGGCCAGACCACCGCCGACGGCCTGGTGATCTCCAGCGACCAGTACCTCGCCCCGTACGGCAGCCGGCAGGTGATCGACAACGGCAAGATCACGGGTTCCACGGTCAGCCCGGACGGCGGCCACCTGGCCGCCGCGGTCGCCGACGGCGACTCGGCACTGGTCGTGGTGGACCTGAAGACCGGCAGGGTGCAGCAGCGCGTCGGCACCAACAAGGCCGACGAACTGCGCATCCCCAACGGCTCGGTCGGCCAGGAGTCCCCGGTCTACTCGCCGGACGGAAAGCAGCTGTGGCTGGGCCAGCTGGACGGCTACACCCGGTTCACCGTGCAGCCCGACGGCACGCTCGCCAAGCCGGTGGCGGTGCCGATCCCGGCCGATGGCGACAAGCACGCGCTGGCCTCCGGCGCGGTGTTCTCCGCCGACGGCTCGACGGTGTACGCGGCGGTCAACGGACAGAACCGGGTGGTGGCGATCGACGCGGCCACCGGCGCGGTCAGGCGGAGCTGGACGGTCGGCAACGCGCCGCGCGGCGTCGTGCGGGTCGGCGGCAAGCTGTACGTCTCCGACGAGGGCGGCCGGGCGGCCACCGCCGAGGACACCACGGTCAACTCGTACGGCACCCAGGTGCCGGCCGACCCGGCGACCGCCGCCACCACCACCGGCACGGTCAGCGTGATCGACCCGGAGTCCCCGGCCGCGGCCGTCGGCTCCATCCCCGTCGGCCTGCACCCGACCGCGCTGTACGCGAAGAACGGCGTGCTGTTCGTGGCCGACACCGCGAGTGACGAGGTGTCGGTGATCGACACCGCGCACGACAAGGTCGTCCAGACCATCTCCACCAAGCCGTGGCCGGAGGCCTCCGTCGGCTACGAGCCCACCGCGGTGACGCTCACCGAGGACGGCCGCCTGCTGGTCACCCTCGGCCGGGCGAACGCGGTGGCCGTCTACCGCTTCGCCGGCGCGCAGGAGCCGGTGAGCTACGTCGGCCTGCTGCCCACGGACTACTTCCCGGCGGAGGTCGCCACCGTCGGCTCCACGGTGATCGTCTCCAACACCCGTGGCATCGACGCCCGTCGGCCCAACAGGACCGGTGCCCACAAGACCCACGACACCACCTCCAGCCTCACCTCCTTCACGCTGCCGAGCGACAAGGAGATCCGCGCCCAGACGGCCAGGGTGTTCCGGCAGAACGGCTGGACCAACAACGCGGTCAAGCTCGCCAACGGCCACAAGGCGAAGGCCGAGCCGGTGCCCAAGCGGATCGGCGACCCGTCGCCGATCAAGCACGTCTTCCTGATCGTCAAGGAGAACCGGACCTACGACCAGGTCTTCGGCGACGTCGCCCGGGGCAACGGCGATCCCAAGCTGGCCCAGTTCGGCGCCGACGTGACACCCAACCAGCACGCGCTGGCCGAGCAGTTCGGGCTCTACGACAACACCTACGACATCGGCACCAACTCCGCCGAGGGCCACAACTGGCTGATGCAGGCGGACAATCCGGAGTACACCGAGTCCTCGGCCGGCGAGTACGAGCGCAGCTACGACACCGAGGACGACGCCCTGGGCCACCAGCGCTCCGGCTTCCTGTGGACGGGCGCGCAGGCCGCGGGCCGGACCGTCCGCGACTTCGGCGAGTTCCACCAGTTCCTGGACAAGCCCGCCGACGCCACCTGGCAGAACCTGTACTGCGACGCCAAGACCATGGACGAGACCGGACAGGGCAGCGCCTACGCCCTCAAGTCCTCCTCGCCGATCCCCTCGCTCAACAGCGTCTCGGTGCCCGGCTTCCCGAAGTTCGACACCGACGTGCCGGACCTCTACCGCTACCAGATCTGGAAGCAGGACTTCGAGCGGAACGGCCCGGCCGACCTCAACATGCTGTGGCTCTCCAGCGACCACACCGGCGGCCCGGCGAGCCCGGCCGCCCAGGTCGCCGACAACGACCTGGCCACCGGGAGGATCATCGACGAGATCAGCCACAGCGAGTACTGGAAGGACTCGGCGATCTTCGTCGTCGAGGACGACTCCCAGGCCGGCCTCGACCACGTGGACGGCCACCGCGCCCCGATCCAGATCATCAGCCCCTGGGCGCAGCACGGGGCCGTGGACAGCCGCTACTACTCGCAGATCACGATGGTCCGCACCGTCGAGCAGATCCTCGGGATCCACCCGATGAACCAGAAGGACAGCGCGGCCACCCCGATGACCACGGCCTTCACCGACCGGCCGGACTACACCCCGTTCGACGCGGTGCCCAACCGGACGGCGCTGACCGACGGCCTGAAGACCCCGCCCTCCTGCGGCCTCGACGTGCCCGGGCAGCAGGACCTGCGGGCGGCGGCCGCGCCGGCCACGACCGCGCCGCCGGCGGCGGAGCAGGCCGTCGCGGCCCGCTGGGACGTCTGGAAGTCGCAGCAGCGGCTGACCGGCCCGAACGCGGTGCCGGACCACGCCAACCCGGCGCAGATGGAGCACCTGGTCTGGTACCAGACCCACAACTGGACCACGCCGCATCCGGGCGAGGACGCGGTCCTCGCCCCCGAGGACGTGCCCGGCGCCTACCTGCCGTCGCCGGAGAACGACGGCTGATCCCGTGCCGCAGCCGGGGCCCGGGTCGCGCTTTCGACCCGGGGCCCGCGCGCTCCCGGCCCGGGGCCCCACGCACCCGCCCGGACCAGCCGGACTGCGCACCCGGGGTGGTCGGCACCAGGCTGGACCCCGGAGCCCGGTGACGGCGGACCACCGATCGGTGCGATCCTCCCCGCCGTCGAGTCGAGGAGGAGTCATGGCCGACCAGCCTGAGGAGAAGGGCCGCATCGTGGTCGGGGTGGACGGCTCGGAGTCGTCCGAGCGGGCGCTGCGCTGGGCCGTGCGCCAGGCGGAGCTCACCGGCGCCGCGGTGGTGGCGGTGATCGCCTGGGAGTACCCGACGTACCACGGCGCGCGCGGCTGGTTCCCCCCGGCGGCCACCGACGAGCGGGAGCTGGAGGGCAAGGCGCGCCAGGAGGCCGACCGGGCCGTGCGGCAGGCCGTGGGGGAGGACCCGCCGGTCGAGGTGCGCACCGAGGCGCGCTACGGCTCCCCGGCGGGATCGCTGGTCGAGGCGGCCCGGGGAGCGGACCTGCTGGTGGTCGGCAGCCGCGGCCTCGGGGGCTTCAAGGGCATGCTGCTGGGCTCGGTGGCCCAGCACTGCACCCGGCACGCCGGCGTCCCGGTCGTGGTGGTCCGCGACGAGGGGCAGTGAGCGGCCCGCAGGCCCGGGAGCCGTCCTCCGGTGAGGGGGCCTCAGACGAAGAGCACGGTGGACGCCGACGGGACGGCCAGTGAGCCCACCCGGCGCGGGACGCCCGTCACGCCGTCCACGTCGAACCAGGTGACGTCGCCGGAGTGCTCGTTCGCCGCGTACAGCCGGGTGCCCGTGGGGCCCAGCACCAGGTCGCGCGGCCGGCGGCCCCCGCAGGGCACCGAGGTGAGCACCCGGGCCCGCTCGCCCGTCCCGTCCAGGGCGAGCACCACGATGGTGTCGGTGCCGCGCTCCGCCGCCCACAGGAACCGGCCGTCGGGGGAGACCACCGGGGCCGAGGGGGAGACCGGGCCCTGGACGCCGTCGGGGAACAGCGGGACCTCCGCGACCGGTTCGAGCGCCCCGGCCCCGGCGTCCCAGCGGCAGACCGTCACGACGGGGCGCAGCTCGCCGAGCACGTACGCGTGCCGCCCCGAGGGGTGGAAGGCCAGGTGGCGCGGCCCGGTGCCGGGCGGCAGCGCGGTCTCCCCGTGCGGGGTCAGCCCGCCCGTGGCCGGGTCCAGGGCGCAGATCCGTACCGAGTCGGTGCCGAGGTCGACGCTGAGCACCCAGCGCCCCGACGGGTCGGGGAGCACCTGGTGGGCGTGCGGGCCCCGTTGGCGGTCCGGGTCCGGGCCGCTGCCCCGGTGGCGCAGCACGCCGCTCGGGGGCCGCGGGGTGCCGTCGGCGGCGAGCGGCAGCACGCTGACGCTGCCGGAGCCGTAGTTGGCGGTCAGCAGGTGGCCCCGGCTGACGCTCAGGTGGGTGGGCTCGTCCCCGTCCACCGGTACGGGGCCGCCGAGCGGCCGGGGCACCGGACCGGCGATGTCGTAGGCGGTGACGGCGCCCGGCGCGGTCTCGGAGACGGCGTAGAGCACCGGGCCGCCGTCCGCGGCCCGCCCGAGCGCGAGGTAGGACGGGTCGACGGCGTCGACGACACCGGTGGCGGTGAGGGCGCCGGTGCCGGGATCCGGCGAGGCCAGGACGATCCCGCGCCCGCCCGTCGAGGTGAACGAGCCGATGAAGGCCCGCTCCGCGCCGCTGTCCGCCATCGCAACCTCCGCTGTCCGCCGTCCGTCGCCCGCCGTGCGCGCTCAGACGCTAGCAGCCGTCCCCGCCGCGCCCGGGGCAGGAGCACGCGTTCTTTCACCGGAATGCACCGCTGCCGGGGGCGGCCGGATCGCGCGGCGGCCCGATCCCCGGGAACGTGGGAGCCGTTGGCCGCGCGGCCGGTCACGGCCGCCCGGTGGGGCGGGATCCGTGCAGCCCCGTAGCCCCGTGGTGGTGCGACAGCCCCGTGGCGGCGCGGCAACAGGAAGGACGGGCCAGTGAAGGCCTTCGTGATGAAAGAGATCGGGCGGGTCGGCTTCCTGGAGAAGCCCGTGCCGGGGCCCGGTCCGAACGACGCCGTGGTGCGCACGACCCGGGCGCTCATCTGCACCTCCGACTCCCACACCGTCAAGGGCGGCATCGGCCCCCGGGAGAACCTGACCCTCGGGCACGAGGCGGTCGGCGTGGTGCACGAGGTGGGCAGCGAGGTGAAGGACTTCCGCCCCGGCGACCGGGTACTGGTCGGCGCCATCACGCCCGACTGGGGAGACCTCGCCTCCCAGAACGGCCACCCCTCGCAGTCCGGCGGGCCGCTCGGCGGCTTCAAGTTCGCGAACCTCAAGGACGGGGTCTTCGCCGAGTACTTCCACGTGAACGACGCGGACGCCAACCTCGCCCGGATCCCCGACGCCATCTCCGACCAGGACGCGGTCTACTGCGCCGACATGCTCTCCACCGGCTTCATGGGCGCCGAGCACGGCGCCATCCCGGTGGGCGGGACGGTCGCCGTCATCGCCCAGGGGCCGGTCGGCCTGATGGCGACGGCCGGGGCCAGGCTGCGCGGCGCCGGCCTGGTCATCGGGGTCGAGTCGGTGCCCAGCCGGCAGAAGCTCGCGCGGACGTACGGGGCGGACGTGATCGTGGACTTCACCCGGGAGGACGTGGTCGAGCGGATCATGGAGCTGACCGGCGGGCAGGGCGTCGACACCGCCATCGAGGCGCTCGGCGCGGACGCGACGTTCCAGACCTGCGTCAAGGTCACCAAGCCCGGCGGCACCATCTCCAACACCGGCTACTTCGGCGAGGGCGAGTTCGTCCGCATCCCGCGCGTCGAGTGGGGCGTCGGCATGGCGGACAAGACGATCGCGACGGGGCTCTGTCCGGGCGGGCGGCTGCGGATGGAGCGGCTCCTGCGGGTGCTCGCCGGCGGGCGCCTCGACCCGTCGCACATGACGACCCACGAGTTCGCCTTCGACGACATGGAACGGGCCTTCGAGGTGTCGGACAAGAAGCTGGAGGACGTCGTGAAGGTGATGATCACCTTCTGAACCAGCCCCCCGCGGACCGTGTCCGCGGTGATCGACCCCCCCGGCGCTGCGGAAGCGAGGCGGCATGTACGACCCCGATCCACCGTTCCGGCCGGTCCGCCGGCGCACGGGCTACCTGCCCCTGGAGGACCTCGGCCTGATCGGGAACGGCGCGACCGCCGCGCTGGTCGGCCTGGACGGCGCCATCCCGTGGATGTGCCTGCCCCGGTTCGACTCCGAACCGCTGTTCTGCGGCCTGCTGGACCACGCCCGGGGCGGGCACTTCACCCTCGCCCCGGAGGACCTGGTCGAGGCCAGGCAGCGCTACGAACCGGACACCGGCGTCCTGATCACCGAACTGCGCTGCCCCACCGGCCTGGTGCGCGTCACCGACGCGCTGACCGTGCGCACCGGCGCCGACCTCACCGACGACGCCCCCGCCGACCGCGGCGAACTGGTGCGCTCGGCCGTGGTGGTGGACGGGAGCGTCCGGCTGCGGGCGGAGCTGGAGCCGCGCGGCGGCGCCCAGGCCCGGGCCCTGTTCAGCGGACTGGAGGTCCGGCCGAACCGGCGCCCGGACCTGCGGCTCCACCTGCGCTCCAACCGCCCGTTGAGCGGCCTGCGCAGCACCCACGAGCTGCGCCGGGGCGAACACCTGGACCTGGTGCTCTCCTGGGGCCGCTTCCACCGGCACCACCGCTTCGACGCCGAGGCGACCCTGAAGGGCACCGCCGAGGCCTGGCGCCGCTGGATGGGGCACTTCGCGTACGACGGCCCCCAGGAGCCCCTGGTCCGGCGGGCCGCGATCACGCTGAAGCTCTGCGACGACTGGGCCAACGGCTCGCTGGTCGCGGCGCCCACCTCCTCGCTGCCCGCGCCGATCGGCGGGACCCGCAACTGGGACTACCGCTACAGCTGGATCCGCGACGCCGCGTTCGCGGTGTTCGCGCTGCGCCGGATCGGCTTCCGCGGCGAGGCCGACGCCTTCCTCGGCTGGGTCCTCGACGCCTTCGAGGCCAGCCGGGGGCCCCGGATCATGTACGACCTGCGGGGCGGCCTGGTGCCGGACGAGGTCGAGGACGGCGAACTGGAGGGCTACCAGCGCTCCGCGCCGGTGCGCTGGGGCAACGGCGCGGCCGACCAGCGCCAGCACGACGTCTACGGCGAGATCCTGGACTGCGCCGACCAGTGGCTGCGGGCGGGCGGCGAGATCCAGCCCGGGCTGTGGGACGGCCTGGCCGGGCTGGCCGACACCGCCGCGCAGGCCTGGCGGCAGCCGGACCAGGGCATCTGGGAAGTGCGCAGCGAGGGCCGGGTGTTCACCTACTCGGCGGGCCTGTGCCAGGTGGCCCTGGACCGGGCCGCGCAGATCGGCGAGCGGCTCGGCCTGTCCGCCCGGACGGACCTCTGGCGCGCCTCGGCCGAGGAACTGCGCCGGCTGATCCTGGAGCAGTCCTGGGACGAGGACGCCAAGACCCTCAGCGCCCACCTGGACGGCGGCGGCACGCTGGACGCGAGCCTGCTCGCGCTCCCGCTGCGCCAGGTGGTGCCGGTCGACCACCCGCGGATGGTGGCGACCGTCGCGGCCGTCACCGAGCGGCTGTCGGCGGGCGGCGGGCTGCTCTACCGCTACCTGCACGAGGAGTCCCCGGACGGCCTGCCGGGCGACGAGGGCGCCTTCGTGCTGTGCAGTTTCTGGCTGGTCGACAACCTGGTCGGCCAGGGCCGGATCGACGAGGCCGAGGAGCTGTACGCCTCGCTGTGTTCCCGGGCGAGCCCGCTGGGGCTGATGTCCGAGCAGATCAACCCGTCCACAGGAGAGTTCATGGGCAACTTCCCCCAGGCGTTCAGCCACATCGGGATCATCGCCGGCGGCGTCAGCCTCGGCCGGGCCAGGGGCGGGCGGGGATGATCGACCGGCTCGCGATCCTCGGCGCGACCGGGGACCTCAGCGCCCGCTTCCTGCTGCCGGCGCTGGCCGCGCTGCGGGCGGCGGGGCACGTCGGCGGCTCGCTGCGGGTGACCGGGGCGAGCCGGGAGGACTGGGACACCGGGCGGTACCGCGCCTGGGCCGAGGAGCGGCTCGACCGGCACGGCGGGGACCTCCCGGCCGGCGCCAGGAAGGCGGTGCTCGACGCCCTGGACTACCGGCGGGCCGACGTCACCGACCCGGCCGACGTCGCCGCGGTGGTCGCCGGCGAGGGGCCGGTGGCCGTCTACCTGGCGCTCCCGCCGGCGCTCTTCCCGGCCGTGGTCACCGCCCTGCACGCGGCGGGCCTGCCGGCCGGCAGCCGGATCGTCCTGGAGAAGCCATTCGGCGAGGACCTGGCGGGCGCGCAGGAGCTCAACCGGCTGCTCGCCGACCTGGTGCCGGAACAGGCGGTGTTCCGGGTCGACCACTTCCTGGCCATGACGACCGTCCAGAACGTGCTCGGCAGCCGGCTCGCCAACCGGGTGCTGGAGCCGATCTGGAACAGCACCCACATCTCCCACGTGGACATCGTCTGGGACGAGACGCTGGCGCTGGAGGGCCGGGCCGGGTACTACGACCACGTCGGGGCGCTCAAGGACATGGTCCAGAACCACCTGTTGCAGCTGCTCTGCCTGGTGGCGATGGAACCGCCGATCACGCTCGGCGAAAGGGACCTGCGCGACCGCAAGGTGGACGTGCTGCGCTCGGTGCGGCCGCTGACCGAGCACGACGTGGTGCACCGCACCCGGCGGGCCCGCTACCTGCCCGGCCGGATCGGGGAGCGTGAGGTTCCCGCGTACGCCTCGGAGGAGGGCGTCGACCCGGAGCGCCGCACCGAGACCTTCGCCGAGGTGGAACTGGAGCTGGACAGCTGGCGGTGGGCCGGCACGACGTTCCGGCTGCGCAGCGGCAAGGCCCTGGGCGAGGACCGCAAGGAGGTCGCGGTGCACTTCCGCCCGGTGCCGCACCTGCCGTTCGGCCACAGCGGGGAGGCCCGGCCCAACGTGCTGCGGTTCGAGCTGGAGCCGGAGGGGCTGGCCCTGGAGCTGACCGGCATCGGCGCCCACGCCCACGGGCTGGCGCCGATCCTGATGACCGCGGGGATGGAGCCGCAGCAGCTGCCCGCCTACGGCCGGCTGCTGCTGGACGTCCTGAACGGGGATCCGGCGCTGTCGATCCGCGGCGACGAGGCCGAGGAGGCCTGGCGGGTGCTGGAACCCGTGCTGACCGGCTGGGAGCGGGGCCTGGTTCCGCTGGACGAGTACCCGGCCGGGTCGCAGGGGCCGCCCGCGACGTGGCGGTAGGCGCTCCGATGCCCCTCGGTGGTGAGCGCCGCGCCCCGTGCGTCGTGGTCATGGGGGTGGCCGGCACGGGCAAGTCCACGGTGGCCAGGCTGCTCGCGGAGCGGCTGGGGGTGCCCTTCGCGGACGGGGACGACTTCCACCGTCCTGGCTCCATCGCCCGGATGGCGGCCGGCATCCCGCTCGACGACGCGCGGCGCGGGCCCTGGCTGAGGGCCGTCGGGCGGTGGCTGGGCGAACGGGACGCGGCGGGCGGCGGCGGGGTGATCACCTGTTCCGCGCTGAAGCGGCGCTACCGGGACACCCTGCGGGAGGCCAGCGCGGACGCCTTCTTCCTGCACCTGACGGGCAGCCGCGAGCTGCTGGCGGAGCGGATCGGCGGGCGCACCGGCCACTTCATGCCGCGGTCGCTGCTCGACTCGCAGCTCGCCGAGCTCGAGCCGCTCCAGCCGGACGAGCGGGGCGCGGTGCTGGACGTCGGCCCGGCTCCCGGCTCGCTCGTCGAGGAGGCCCTGGGGCTGCTGCCGGGGCCGGATGATGTCACTCGCGGCACATCCGATTGATTCCGTCGCGTTCCGCCCCATCCGTCACAGGCGCCCGGGAAATCACTCGGATATTGCCGCGAATGATTGTTCGAGTGACTGGTGAGATCTGAACCTTGTATTTTCAGCCAAAGAATGTGCGCCCTCATCGGCCGTTCCGGCCACGGTCGGGAGTCGCACCTGGGATTTTGGGGTTCCGATTACCGCTGGAGTCGCTTTCCGTTCAATCGGTAGGGGTTGCGAGCGGATGAGCCGCCGTGAAGACTGTTGCGCGTTCGCCGTCCGGACGTTCGGGACGGCAGGGATTGCGCGACTCCTCGGCCGCGTCGGCGCGTACCGCGCGGCGGGTGCGGGGGCGGATCGCGAATAAGGGGGATGGACATGCCGGATACGGCCATTGTGCAGGTGGGGGCCGGGAGAGCGGTCCGTCGGCGGGGGGCGGGTTTCTGTTGGACCGTTCCGGTGGGGTAGGGGTATTCGACCGGTTCGCGGTTCACCGCGCGCCCTTGTGCGGGGCCGCCGTTCACCGCCCGGCGGAGGAATTCCGGTCGCATTCGCACCGCCCGCTCCGGGCGCGACGGTGCGTCCCCGGAACGGCTCCGCGTGGCCGGTGCGGCGCCCGGTCGGCGGGTACCCGGGGAATCCCGTTCCCGGGGCGGCCGGCCGGCGCGGGCCGGGCGTGCGCCGAATCCCCTCGTTCCCGCGCGTCCTGAAGCGGGCGCATCGAGCAGTCGGCACCGAAGGCCGGGGAATTCCCGCTGTGCCGCACACCAATCCGCAATTCCACCGCGGCGCCCGGCGCGCCCGCGGCCGAGAACCAGTGGGAGCTTCCGCCATGCCGTACGCCAGCCCGGCGCCCGTCCGAGAACGGGCGTCGCTCCTCCCGCGCGGCGAGCTGCAGCAGCGGCTCGACGCGCTCGCGCGGACCCACCGGGTGCCCGGTGCCCAACTGGTGCTGGACACCGGCGCGGAGACCGTCGCCCTGCACACCGGGGTGGCGGACACCGGCACCGGCGAGCCCTTCACCGAGGACACCGCCGTTCCGGTCGGATCGCTCACCAAGCCCTACACCGCCGCCCTGGTGATGCTGCTCGCCGACGACGGCGACCTCGACCTCGACGAACCGGCGGCCGAGTACCTACCGGAGCTGAGACAGCTGCCCGAAGTAACGATTCGCCACCTGCTCGGCCACACCGGCGGACTGCCCACCGGACCGGACTCCGACGCCGCCGCCCGCACCACCGCGACGCGCTACCTCTCCGCCGTGTGCACCGCCCAGGACGCGCTGTTCCGGCCCGGGACGGACTTCTCCTACTCCAACGCCGGCTACGTCGCCGCCGGGCGCCTGGTCGAGACGGTGACCGGGATGCCCTGGCGCGAGGCGGTGCGCGCTCTGCTGCTCGAACCCCTCGGCACCACGGCCGTGTTCGTCGACACCGCAGCCCCCGGGCGGCCCGTCGCCACCGGCCACGCGCTCAACGCCGCGACCGGCCTGGCCCGGGCGGTCCGGCAGAACCTGGCCCCGCTGGAGGCCCCGGCCGGCGCCCTGCTGGCGAGCGCCGCGGACCTCGCCGCCCTCGGCGCCGCCCTGGTCGGCCGGGTCAAGGCACTGCCCCCGGACGTCGCCGAGCTGATGCGCCGCGCCCTGCCCGGCGCCCGGCCCGGAGCGCTCGCGGACGGCTGGGGCGCCGGAGTAGCGCTCTACCGGCAGGACGGCCGGCTCTGGTGCGGCCACGACGGCAACGCCATGGGCACCTCCTGCCACCTGCGGGCCGACCCGGACAGCGGCGTCGTGGTCGCCTTCACCGGCAACGCCGCCGCCGCCACCGCCCTCTGGCGGGAACTCGCGGCCGAACTCCAGGAGTCGGCCGGGGTACGGGTGCCCGCGGCGATCGATCCGGTGGGCGCGGCCGGCCCCGTGCCGCTCGCCGAGGCCGCGGCCCTGGCCGAGTGCGCGGGCGACTACCGCAACGGTTCGATCCGCTATCGGGTCGAGTCCGCCGGCGACGGACCGGCCACCCTCTCGGTGGACGGCGACCTGCCGCTCCCGCTGCGCTGCTACTCCGACCTCTCCTATGACCTGCTCGACCCGGACACCGGCCGCCCCGAGCCCGGCGGACGCTTCCACCGGGACGCGGCCACCGGCCGGATCGACCGGGTGCAGGTCTCCGGCCGCACGGCCCGCCGGGCCGCCGCCGGCTGAACCGGCCGGCCCCGCCGCCGCAACCCCGCACTCCCGTGCCACCGCCACACCGTTCCCCGGGCCCGAGGGGCGGCTACCGCCTGCCCCGGTGCCCTCGTCGTCGCCCCCATCGGAAGGACCTTCCGCCATGGCCGACCGGCCTGCCCAGCCCGTGCGCCCGCCCGCTCCGCCGCAGGCCGGCGGCACCGTCGAAGCCCCGGGAGCCGTCGCACCCCGGACCCTCGACGCGCTGTTCGCCGCCCAGGCCGCCCGCACGCCCCACGCCCCCGCGGTGACCGACGGCCGGCGCGCCTGGACGTACCGGGCCCTCGCGGAACGCGTCGAGCGGCTGGCCCGCGAGCTGCGCCGGCGCGGCGCCGGACCGGAGCGCACGGTGGCGCTGGTCCTGCCGCGCTCCATGGAACTCGTCGCAGCCGAACTGGCGGTCGTCCGGGCGGGCGCCGCCTTCCTGCCCGTGGACCCGGCCTACCCCGCCGAGCGGCGGGCGCTGATGCTCGCCGACGCCGACCCCGTGATCGTGCTGGACGACCCGGCCGCCGTCCGCGACACGCTGGAGACGGGCGACCCGGCCGCCGTCCACGACACGCCGGAGACGGGCGACCCGGGCGTCCCGGCCGTGGCGGGCACCGACCACCCGGCATACGTGATCTACACCTCGGGCTCCACCGGCACCCCCAAGGGCGTGGTCGTCACCCACCGCGGGATCGCCGGCTTCACCGCCGCCGCCGTCGAGAACTACGCGGTCCGGCCCGGGGACCGGGTGCTCCAGTTCTCCTCGCCCAGCTTCGACGCCTCCGTCCTGGAGCTGTTCGTCTCCGTCCTCACCGGCGCCACCCTGGTGATCCCCCCGGACGGCCCCTGGCTGGGCGAGGAACTCGCCGCCGTCCTGGACGAGCACCGCATCACCCACACCCTGATCCCGCCCGCCGCCCTGGCCACCGTCCCCGCCGGCGCCGGCCACCACCTGCGCACCCTGATCGTCGGCGCCGAGGCCTGCCCCGCCGAACTGGTCGACCGCTGGGCGCCCGGCCGACGCATGATCAACTCCTACGGTCCGACCGAGGCCACCATCGTCGCCACCTGGACCGGACCGCTCACCGCCGGCACCGGCACCCCCGGCATCGGCGACGCCCTGCCGCACGCCCGGGTGCACGTCCTCGACGAGGCCATGCGGCCCCAACCGGACGGCGTCGACGGCGAACTGTACCTCGGCGGCGAGGGCGTCGCCCGCGGCTACCTCGGCCGCCCCGGCCTGACCGCCGCGCGCTTCGTCGCCGACCCCTTCGGCCCGCCCGGCGCCAGGCTCTACCGCACCGGCGACCGGGCCCGCCGGAACGCCGACGGGGAACTGGAGTTCCTCGGCCGGCTCGACCGGCAGGTCAAGGTCCGCGGCTTCCGGATCGAGCCCGGCGAGATCGAGGCCGCGCTGCGCGCCCACCCCGCCGTCGACCAGGCCGTCGTCATCGTCCGCGAGGACGAGCCGGGACACACCCGGCTGGTCGGCTACGCCACGCCCGCCGACCCGGGGCACGCCCCCGACCCGGCCGAGCTGCGCACCGCCCTGGCCGCCGCGCTGCCCGCCCATCTGGTGCCCGCCGCCGTCGTCGTCCTGGACGCGTTCCCGCTCACCCCACAGCTCAAGATCGACCAGCGGGCGCTGCCCGCGCCAGCCCGGCGCACCGCCGCCGCACCGCTCGCCCCGCGCACCGGGCGGGAGCGGGACCTGGCCGCCATCTGGGCCGAGGTCCTCGGCCACGACGCGGTGGGCGCCGAGGACGACTTCTTCGACCTCGGCGGCGACTCCGTCCTCGCCGCCCGCACCCTGGCCCGGATCGCCGAACGGCTGGGCGCCCGGCTCACCCTGCGGGACGTCTTCACCGCCCGCACCGTCGCCGCCCTCGCCCCGCTGCTCGACCGGCCGGCCACCGCCGCGCCGAACGAGCCCGTCCCGCCCGCCCCGCGCGGCGAACCGCTGCCGCTGTCCAGCGCCCAGCGCCGGCTCTGGTTCCTGGACGACCTCACCCCCGGCGGCAGCGCCAACAACACCGGCGTGGCCCTGCGGCTGCACGGCCCCCTCGACCGGGCGGCCCTCGGCCGGGCCCTGCGGCGGCTCACCGCCCGGCACGACTCGCTGCGCACCACCGTCGCCACCGTCGACGGACGGCTCGTCCAGCGGGTCGCCGACCGGGCCGAACTGCCGCTGCGCACCGAGGACCTCGGCGCCCTGCCCGCCGGGGAGCGCGCCGCGGCGGCCGAACGCCTGCTCGCCGCGGAACTGGCCCGGCCCTACGACCTGACCACGGGCCCGCTCACCCGGCTGCTGCTGATCCGGCTCGCCGCCGACGAGCACCTGCTGCTGCTGGCGCAGCACCACATCGTCACCGACGGCTGGTCGGTGGGCGTCCTCACCCGCGAACTGGCCGAGCTCCACCGGGCGGAGGCCGCCGGCGAACCGGACACCCTGCCCGCCCCCGCCCTCCAGTACCCCGACTACGCCCACTGGGAGCAGCGCCGCCGCACCGACCACGCACCGGACCTCGCCTACTGGAAGCGCACCCTGGCAGGCCTGCCGACCCTGCGGCTGCCCACCGACCGCCCCCGGCCCGCCCAGCGCGCCGGCCACGGCGCCGCGCACCGCCACCACCTCCCGGCCGGGCTGGTCGAGCGGCTGCGCCACCTCGCCGCGGGCCGCGGCACCACCGTGTTCACCCTGTTCGCCGGGGCGTCCGCGCTGCTGCTCTCGCGTTACTCCGGCCAGCGGGACGTGGCCCTCGGTACCGTCACCAACGGGCGGGAGCGGTGGGAACTGGAGGAGGTGACCGGCTTCTTCGTCAACACCGTGGTGCTGCGCGGCGACGTGGACGAACGGGCCACCGTCGACCGCTTCGTGGAGAGCATGCGCACCACCCTGCTGGACGCCTTCGCCCACGCCGAGGTGCCGTTCGACCGGGTGGTCGAGGAACTGGCCCCGCCCCGCGACCCCAGCCGGACCCCGCTGGTCCAGGTCGTCGTCGTCCAGCAGACCCCCACCACCCCGGCGCCCACCGGCGGACTGCGCTTCACCGACCACCCGCTGCCCCGCCCGGCCGCCCGCTTCGACCTGGTGCTGGAGTTCACCCCCGACGAGGCCGGTGGCTGCACGCTGACGGTGGAGTACGACACCGACCTGTTCGACCGGCGGACCGTGACCGCGCTGGCGGACCGGCTGCACCACCTGCTGGCCGGGATGGCGGACGGGCCGCAGCGCACCCTCGCCGAACTGCCGATGATCCCCGAGGAGGAGCAGCGGGCGCTGCTCGACGCCCGGAAGGCACCCGTGGAACTCCCGGGCGCCCTGGCGGCCGCCCTGCCCGGGTGGACCGGGGCGTACGTCCTCGACCGCGGCCTGCGCCCCCAACCCATCGGCGTTCCAGGTGAGTTGTACCTCTCCGGTGACTTCCCCGAGCAGCCGGGCGAAGGCGATGAGCGGTTCGTCGCCGACCCGTACGGTGCGCCGGGGGAGCGACTGTACCGCACCGGGGAACTGGTGCGGTGGACGGCCGACGGCGAACTGGAGCACCTCGGCCGGGTCGAGCACCGGGCCGAGCCCCGGGGGCCACGGACCGACCCGGAGGAGGCGGCGGAGGCGCTGCGGCGCTGCCCGGGCGTGGCGGAGGCCGCCGCCGTCCTCGCCGAGGGCACCGGGCGGCTGGTCGGCTACGCCGTGCCCGTCCCCGGCGGCCGGATCGAGCCCGAGGCGGTGCGCCGCACCCTCGCCCTGACCCTGCCCGACCACCTGGTCCCCGCCGTCGTGGTGCCGCTGCCCGCCCTGCCGCTGGGCCCCGACGGCACCCTCGACCGCGGCCGGCTGCCCGCCCCGGGACCGGCCGCCTCCGCCACCCGGCACGTCGCCCCCCGCACCCCCGCCGAACGCGCGCTCGCCGGCATCTGGGCCGAGGTGCTGCGGCTGGAGCGGGTCGGCGCCGACGACAACTTCTTCGACCTCGGCGGCGACTCCATCCTCGGCATCCAGGTGGTGGCCCGCTCCCGGCAGGCCGGACTGGCGGTGACCTCCCGGGACCTCTACCGCCACCAGACCGTCGCCGCGCTCGCCCTGGCCGCGGAGGACGCCCAGGCCCCGGCCGCCCCCGCGCCGGTCGCCGCCACCGGTGACGCCGTACCGACCCCGATCCAGCGCTGGTGGTTCGAGCGGGCCGCCGGCCGGGCCGGCCACTTCGGCCAGGCGCTCTCCCTGCTGCTGCCCGAGGACCTCGACCGGGCGGCGCTGGAGGAGGCCCTGAACGACCTGGTCGCCCACCACGACGCGCTGCGCTCGGCCTTCACCGCCCCGGACGACACCGGGGCCGTCCGGTGGCGGATCCGGCAGCCGGCCGCCCGGATCACCCTGGCCCGGCACACCGGCCCGGACCGGGACACCCCGCACTTCGGCCCGTACGACCTGGGCGGCGGTGGGCCGCTGCTGCGCGCCGTGCTGCACGAGCGCGCCGAGGGGCGCCCGCCCGTCCTGCACCTGGCGGTGCACCACCTGGTGGTGGACGGGGTCTCCTGGCGGGTGCTGCTGGAGGACCTCGACACCGCCTACCGCGCCCGCCGGGACGGCCGGGACGGGGCCGCCGCGCTGCCGGCGAAGTCCTCCCCGCTGCGGCAGTGGGCCGAGCGGCTGAGCGCCTTCGCCGCCGGGGGCGGCTTCGAGGACGAGAGCGCCTACTGGGCGCGGGCCGTCCCCGCGCACGGCGCCGAGCCGTTCGCGGCGGAGCTCGCCGGCCCGGACACCTACGCCACCGAACGCTCCGTCACCGTCCGGCTGAGCGCCGCCGACACGGCCGCGCTGCTGCGCACCCTGCCCGACACCTACCGCACCCAGGCCAACGACGTGCTGCTGAGCGCGCTCGGCCGGGCGCTGTGCGGGGAGAGCGGGCTGGAGCGGGTCGTGGTGGACGTCGAGGGCCACGGACGCGAGGAGCTCTTCCCCGACCTCGACCTCAGCCGTACGGTCGGCTGGTTCACCACCCGCCACCCCGTCGCCCTGGCCGTCCCCGCCGGAGCCGACTGGGACACCGTCCTCAAGCAGGTCAAGGAGCAGCTGCGCGCCGTTCCCCGGCGCGGCCTCGGCTTCGAGGCGCTGCGCCACCTCGGCCGCCCCGGCACCGCGCCCGAGATCCCGCCGGCCCGGATCGGCTTCAACTACCTGGGCCGCATCGCCCTGCCGGACGACCCGGACGGGCTGTTCCGCGGCACCTTCCGGCCGCTGGAGCTGGACGCCGACCCGGCCGTCGAACGCCCCCACCCGCTGGAGGTGGTCGGCCGCCTGGACGGCGACGCGCTGGAGTTCACCTGGTTCCACTCAGCCGCCGTCCACCGCGGCAGGACCGTCGAGGCACTGGCCCGGCGCTTCGCCGCGGAGCTGGCCGACCTCGCCCGCCACGCGGCCGGCCCCGGCGCCGCCGGGCGCACCCCGTCCGACTTCCCGCTGGCCCGGCTCGACCAGGCGGCGGTCGACCGGATCACCGGCGCCGACCCCGGCGCGGTGGAGGACGTCCTGCCGCTCACCCCGACCCAGTCCGGCATGCTGTTCCACAGCCTCGCCGAGGAGGACAGCGGCGCCTACTTCCAGCAGCTGGACTTCGTCCTCGACGGGGTGCCCGACCCGGCGCGCCTCGCCGAGGCCTGGCAGTGGGTCACCGACCGCACCGCGGTGCTGCGCGCCCACGTCCGCTGGCAGGAGGTGCCCGAGCCGCTGCTGGTGGTGCACCGCCGGGTGGCCGTGCCGGTCACCCACCTGGACTGGCGCGAGCTGCCCGAGGAGGAGCGCCGCACCCGGACGGCCGAACTGCTGGACCGCGACCGGGCCCGGGGCCTCGACCTGGCGAAGGCCCCGCTGCAGCGGCTGCTGCTGATCCGGCTCTCGGAGGGCCGGGTGCGGGTGCTCTGGTCCTTCCACCACCTGGTGCTGGACGGCTGGAGCCTGTTCCAGGTGCTCTCCGACGTCTTCGCGGTGCACGCCGCCCTGGCCGGCCCGGGAGCGGACGTCCCGTACGGCAGCGTGCCGGAGCGCCGCCCCTACCGCGATTACCTGGCCTGGCTGGCCGAGCGCGACCACACCGAGGCCGAGCGGCACTGGCGCACCCGCCTCGCCGGACTGGCCGAGGCCACGCCGCTGCCGTACGACCGGGAGCCGGTGCGCAGCCACCGCGCGGAGTCCACCCGGGCCGTGCCGTTCGCCCTGCCCGCCGCCGCGACCAGGGCCCTGGAGGACCTCGCGCGCGGCTCCGGGCTGACCCTCAACACGCTCGTCCAGGGCGCCTGGGCGCTGCTGCTGGGCCGCCGGGCCGGGCGGGCCGAGGTGGTGTACGGCACCACCTCCTCCGGGCGGCCGCCCGAGCTGCCCGGCGTCGAGACGATGACCGGCCTGTTCATCACCACCCTGCCGACCCGCACCACGCTGCCCGCCGACGGCACCCTGCTCGACTGGCTGCGGACCCTCCAGCGCGAGCAGAGCGAGGACCGGCGGCACGGCTTCGTCCCGCTCGTCCGGATCCGGTCCTGCACCGAACTGCCCGAGCAGACCGCCCTGTTCGACAGCCTGGTGGTCTTCGAGAACTACCCGGTCGACGAGGACGCGGCCGACGCCCACGGCCTGCGGCTGCGCGACCTGGACGGCATCGAGACCACCAACTACCCGCTCGCCCTGCTGGCCTACCCGGGCCCGGAACTGTCGCTGCGGCTCTGCTACGACCCGCGGCTGTTCGACGAAGCCACGGTGCGCCGCCTCGCCGGGCAGCTCACCGCCGTCCTGGCGGGCCTGCCCGCGGGCGCCCACCGCCCGCCCGCGCGGCTGCCGCTGCTGACCGGGCAGGAGCGCCGGCGCGTCCTGGTCGACTGGAACGCCACCGCCGCCGAGGAGCCCGCCGCCGACATCGCCGAGCTGTTCGCCGCCCAGGTGCTCCGCACCCCCGGCGCGATCGCCCTGGAGGCCGGCGACCGACACCTGACGTACCGCGAACTCGACGCCCTGGCCGCCGAGCTGGCCGCACGGCTGAGCGCGCACGGGGTCCGGGTCGAGCAGCCCGTCGGGGTGCTGATGGAACGCTCCGTCGACCTGGTCGTCGCCCAGCTGGCGCTGGTCCGCACCGGCGGGGTGTACGTGCCGCTGGACGGCCGGGCACCGCGCGAGCGGCTGCACCGGATGCTGGCCGAGGCCGGCGCCGACCTGCTGCTCACCGACGCCCACCGGGCGGGTGCGGCCGCCGAACTGCGCCCCGCCGAGCGGGTGCTGCGGGTGGACCTGCCCGGCGACCGGCAGGCCCCTGCCCCGGCCCCGGCGGCCGTCCACCCCGACAACGTCCAGTACCTGATGTTCACCTCGGGCTCCACCGGCACCCCCAAGGGCGTCGCGGTGCGCCGCCGGGACGTCGCCGCACTCGCCCTGGACCGCGCCTTCGCCGGCCACGACCGGGTGCTGGTGCACTCCCCGCACGCCTTCGACGCCGCCACCTACGAACTCTGGGTGCCGCTGCTGCGCGGCGGCACCGCCGTCCTCGCCCCGCCGCAGGACCTGGACGCCGCCGCCGTCCGGCACGCCGTCACCGAGCGGGGCGTGCGCTTCCTGTGGCTGACCGCCGGCCTGTTCCGGCTGCTCGCCCAGGAGGACCCGGGCTGCCTGCGCGGCGCCCGCGAGGTGTGGACCGGCGGCGAGGCGGTGCCCGGCGCCGCCGTCCGCAAGGTCCTGGCGGCCTGCCCCGGCCTCACCGTGGTCGACGGCTACGGCCCGACCGAGACCACCACCTTCGCCACCCGCCGGGCCTTCCGGGCCGGCGACGACCTGCCCGCCGTCCTGCCGATCGGCCGCCCGCTGGACAACACCCGGGTGTACGTCCTGGACGGCGCGCTCCAGCCGCAACCCCCGGGCGTCACCGGCGAGCTGTACATCGCCGGGGCCGGCCTCGCCCGCGGCTACGCGGGCCGCCCCGGCGAGAGCGCCGCCCGCTACCTCGCCGACCCCTTCGGCCCGCCCGGCGGCCGGATGTACCGCACCGGCGACACCGTCCGGTGGAGCGAGGACGGCGAACTGCACTTCGTCGGCCGCGCCGACGACCAGATCAAGATCCGCGGCTTCCGGATCGAACCCGCCGAGATCGAGGCCAGGCTCACCGCCCACCCGGCCGTCGCCGAGGCCGTCGTCTCGCTGCACCAGGACGCCGGACGCAAGCGCCTCGCCGCCCACCTGGTCCCCGCCGAGGGCGCCGAGCCGCCCGGCGCCGCCGAACTGCGCGCCCACCTGGCCGCCGACCTGCCCGACTACATGCTGCCCGCGGCCTTCGTCACCCTGCCCGAACTCCCGCTCACCGCCAACGGCAAGGTGGACCGCCGCAGGCTCCCCGCCCCCGACTGGTCGGCGGGCGGCGACCGCCCCCACCGCGCCCCCGGCACCGACCGCGAACGGCTGCTCGCCACGATCTGGTCCGAGCTGCTCGGCGTCGAACGGGTCGGGCTGGACGACGACTTCTTCCTGCTCGGCGGCGACTCCATCCTGAGCATCCAGGTCGTCTCCCGGGCCCGCGCCGCCGGACTCGCGCTCTCCCCGCGCGACCTCTTCCGGCACCCCACCGTCGCCGCCCTGGCAGCGGCCGCCGGCAGCGCCGTCACCGTGGCCGGCACCGAACCCGTCAGCGGCGAGGTCGGCCTGACGCCGATCCAGCACTGGTTCCTCGACCCGAACCCGCCGCACGCCGGGCAGTTCGACCAGTCCGTCGTGGTGGAGGCCCCCGGTGCCGTCGACCCGCAGGCCCTGCGCCGGGCGCTGGCCGCCCTGTGGGCGCACCACGACGCGCTGCGCTCCCGCTTCACCCGCGCCGAGGACGGCACCTGGCGGCAGCACTGCGCCCCCGCCGACGAGGCCGCGCCCGAGCTGCTGGAGGTGTGCGCGCCGGGCGCCGCGGACGAGGCCGCGGACCGCTCCTTCCGGCTGGACGACGGCCCGCTGCTCACCGCCCGTCTCCTCACCGGCGACGGCACCCGGCCCGACCGGCTGCAGCTGGCCGTCCACCACCTGGCCGTCGACGGCGTCTCCTGGCGGGTCCTGCTGGAGGACCTGGAGACCGCCTACCGGCAGGCCGTCGAAGGCCGCCCGCTGCGGCTGCCCGCCCGCACCAGCTCCGTCCGGGAGTGGGCCCGCCGGCTGGCCGGGCACACCGCGGCCGGCGGCTTCGCCGGGCAGCGCGCCCACTGGGCGGCCGCCGCCCGGGCCTGCGCCGAGCCGCTGCCGGTGGACGGCGAGGGCGGCAACACCGCCGCCGACCTGCGCGAGGTGACCGTCCGGCTGGACCGCGAACGCACCGACGCCCTGCTGCGCCACGTCCCCGCCGTCTACCGCACCCGGATCGACGACGTGCTGCTCACCGCGCTCGGCCGGGTGCTCGCCGACTGGACCGGACGCCGCACCGTCGCCGTCGGCCTGGAGGGCCACGGCCGCGAGGACCGCCTGTTCGACGGCCTCGACCTGTCCCGTACGGTCGGCTGGTTCACCTCGCTCTTCCCCGTCGCCCTGGACGTCCCGGCGGGCGACTGGGGCACGGCGCTCAAGGCCGTCAAGGAACAGCTGCGGGCCGTGCCCGACCGCGGCCTCGGCTACGGCGCGCTGCGCCACCTCGCCCGGGACGAGGCGCTCACCGACGCGCCCGCCCCCGGCATCAGCTTCAACTACCTGGGCCGCTTCGACTGGTCCGCCGACGGCGCCGCCCTGGTGCGCGCCGTCCCCGGCGGCCTCGGCGGCACGGAGGCCCCCGGCACCGAGCGCCCCCACCTGCTGGACGTCGTCGCCCGGGTCGAGGACGGCCGGCTGGAGATCGGCTGGTACTTCAGCGCCGGCCGGCACCACGCGAGCACCGTCGACGGGCTGGCGCGGGCCATGCTGGGCGCGCTGGAGGAGATCGTCGCCCACTGCGCCGAGCCCGGCGCCGGCGGCCGCACCCCGTCCGACTTCCCGCTCGCCCGGCTCGACCAGGCGGCCGTGGACCGGATCGCCGGGGACGGCCGATCCGTCGCCGACGTCTACCCGCTGACGCCGATGCAGGCCGGGATGCTCTTCCACAGCCTGCTCGACCCGGACGGCGACACCTACGTCAACCAGGTGCAGCTGGTGCTGTCCGGGGTCATCGACCCGCACGCGCTGGCCGAGGCCTGGCAGCAGACCGCCGACGCCAACGCCGTCCTGCGCACCCGGCTCAGCTGGCAGGACGGCGCCGAACCGCTCCAGGTCGTCCGCCACCGGGCCGCCGTCCCGGTGACCCACCACGACTGGAGCGGCCGCCCCGCCGAGCAGGTCGAGCGGGACACCGCCCGGCTGCTCGCCGAGGACCGTGCGGCCGGGCTCGACCTCGGCGCCGCGCCGCTGCTGCGGCTGACCCTGATCCGGCTGACCCCGACCCGGGTGCGGGTGGTGTGGACCTTCCACCACGTGCTGCTCGACGGCTGGAGCGCCGCCCAGGTCTTCGACGAGGTCTGCGAGCGCTACGCCGCCCTCACCGCCGGCCGCGCCCCCGCCCCGGTGGAGCGCGCGCCCTACGCCGACTACCTGCGCTGGCTGGCCGACCAGGACCGGGCGCAGGTCGAGCGGTACTGGCGCGACACCCTGGCCGGCTTCCCCGCCCCCACCGAACTGCCCCGGGACCGCCGCCCGGCCGGCGCCCACCGCGCCTCCTCCTCGGCCTCGGTGCGGGTCGCGCTCGGCCCCGAGCTGTCCGACCGGCTGCGCGACACCGCCCGGCAGGCCGGGGTGACCGTCAACACCGTGCTCCAGGGCGCCTGGGCGCTGCTGCTCTCCCGCTACGGCGGCGGGCAGGACGTGGTCTTCGGCACCATCGTCTCCGGCCGGCCCGCCGAACTCCCCGGCGTCACCTCGATGGTGGGGCTGTTCATCAACGCCCTGCCGACCCGGGTGCGGATCGACGCCGCCCGCCCGCTGCTGGACTGGCTGCGGGAGGTGCAGGACCAGCAGTCCGAGGCCCGCCGGCACGACGCCGTCTCGCTGGCCCAGCTCCAGGGCTGGAGCGAACTGCCCGGCGGCACCGCCCTGTTCGACAGCATCGTGGTCTTCGAGAACTACCCCTTCGACGCCGAGTCGCTGACCAGGCACGGCCTCGGCGTGGAGACCGAGCACGTGCTGGAGCCGACCAGCTACCCGCTCAGCGTGGTGGTGGCACCCGGCGCGGACATCGAGGTCAGCCTGGACCACGACCCGGCCGCCTTCGACACCGCCACCGTCGAACGGCTCGGCGCGAGCCTGCGCACCCTGCTCGCCGGGATGGCCGCCGGCCTCGACCGGGCGGCCGGCGACCTGCCGCTGCTGGACCCGGCCGAGGGGCGCGCCCTGCTGGACCGCCTCGCCGGCCCGGTCCGCGAGGCACCCCGGCGGACCGTGCCGCAGGCCTTCGCCCGGCAGGCCGCCCGCACCCCCGACGCCCCGGCCGTCCGCTCCGGCGACGAACAGCTGACCTACCGGGAGCTGGACGAACGCTCCAACCGGCTGGCCCGGCTGCTGATCGAGGCCGGGGCCGGCCCCGAGCGCTTCGTCGCGCTCGCCCTGCCCCGCACCGTCGAGCTGGCCGTGGCACTGCTCGCGGTGCTCAAGAGCGGCGCCGCGTACCTGCCCGTCGACCCCGGCTACCCCGCCGAGCGGATCGCCTACCTCTTCGAGGACGTCCGGCCCGACGCCGTGGTCACCGGCGCCGACGCCGGGCAGCGGCTGCCGGACGGCCCGTACGCCCGGATCGTCCTGGACGACCCCGCCTGCCGGGAACGGCTCGCCGCCGCCCCCGCCGAGCCCGTGCGCGAGGAGGAGCGGCACGGCGCCCTGCTCCCGGAGCACCCCGCGTACGTCATCCACACCTCCGGCTCCACCGGCCGTCCCAAGGGCGTGGTGGTCGCCCACGCCTCGGTGCTCGCCCTGACCGACTGGGCCGCCGCCGAGTTCGCCGGCCACGGCCTGGAGCACGTGCTCGCCGCCACCTCGCTCAACTTCGACGTGTCGGTGTTCGAGATCTTCGCGCCGCTGCTCTCCGGCGGCCGCGTGGAACTGCTGCGCGACCTGCTGGCCCTGGCCGAGCGGCCCGGTCCGCTGCGGGCCGGCCTGCTGAGCGCGGTGCCCTCGGCCCTCGGCGGACTGCTCGCCGACGGCGCCGTCCACCTCGCCGCGGACACCGTGGTGCTGGCCGGCGAGGGACTGCCCGCCCGCACCGTGCGCCGGGTCCGCGAGGCCGTCCCCGGCTGCCGGGTGCTCAACGTCTACGGCCCCACCGAGGCCACCGTCTACGCCACCGCCCACACCTGCGACCCCGCCGACCCGGACCGCGACCCGCCGATCGGCCGGCCCCTCGGCGGCGCCCGCGCCTACGTCCTGGACGAGCGGCTGCGCCCGGTGCCCGTCGGCGCGCCGGGGGAGCTGTACCTGGCCGGCACCGGCGTGGCGCGCGGCTACCTGCGCCGCCCCGGGCTGACCGCCGGGCGCTTCCTGCCCGACCCGTACGGCCCGCCCGGCAGCCGGATGTACCGCACCGGCGACCGGGTGCGCTGGAGCGCCGACGGCGAACTCGACTACCTCGGCCGCGCCGACGACCAGGTCAAGGTGCGCGGCTTCCGGATCGAACTCGGCGAGGTCGAGGCCGCGCTGGCCCGCCACCCGAGGGTGGCGGCCGCGGCCGCCCGGGTGGTCGACCAGGACGGCCACAAGCGGCTGGTCGGCTACGCGGTGCCGCGCGACGGCGCGCTGCCCGGCCCGGCCCAGTGGCGGGACTTCCTCGGCCGCACCCTGCCCGACCACCTGGTGCCCGCCCTGGTGGTGCCACTGGAGCGGCTGCCGCTCGGCGCCACCGGCAAGCTGGACCGGCGCGCCCTGCCCATCCCCGTCCCCGCCCCCGCGGCCCAGGGCACCGGGAGCGACCGGCAGCCGGGCACCGACACCGAGCGGGCCCTCGCCGCGATCTGGCGCGAGGTGCTCGGCGTGCCCGAAGTGAACGCCGACGACAACTACTTCGCCCTCGGCGGGGACTCCATCCTCGGCATCCAGATCGTCTCGGCGGCCCGCCGGGCCGGCCTCGCGCTGACCCCCCGCCACCTGTTCGCCCACCAGACCCTGGCCGAACTCGCCCGCGCCGCCGAACGGTCGCCCCGCCCCGAGCCGACCGCCGACCAGGGCGCCGTCACCGGCGACGCCCCGCTCACCCCCGTCCAGCACTGGCTGCTGGACACCCTCGACGGCGACCCGGCCCGGCTCACCCAGTCCGTCTCCTTCACCCTCGCCCCCGACACCGACGAGCCCACCCTGCGCGCCGCCCTGGCCGCCGTACTGGACCACCACGACGCCCTGCGGATGCGCTACGAACCGCTCGCCGACGGCCGGTGGCGCCAGCACGGCACCGCCCCCGGCCAGGCCCCCGACCTGCGCGTCCACGAGGCCGCCGGGGGCGAGCAGCGGGAGGCCGTCCTGCGGGAGCTCGGCGAGCGCCTGGCCGACGGCTTCGACCTGGCCGCAGGACCGCTGCTGCGGGCCGCGCTCTGCCGCTTCCCCGGCGACCCCCGCCCGGTGCTGCTGCTGGCCGCGCACCACCTGGTCGTCGACGCGGTGTCCTGGCGGATCCTGCTGGAGGACCTGGAACGCGCCCACCGCGCCCTGGCCGCGGGCGAGCGGCCCGACCTCGGCGCCAAGACCACCTCCTTCCGGGCCTGGGCCGAGCGGCTCGCCGCGCACACCGCGGCCGGCGGCTTCGACCACGAACTCCCCTACTGGCAGGGCCTGGTGGACGACACCTCGCCCACCGACCCGGACGGCGCCAACACGGCCGACACCGAGGAGTCGCTGACCTTCGCCCTGGGCGCCGAGGACACCCGCCGGCTGCTCCAGGACGTCCCCGACGCCTACCGCACCCGGGTCAACGACGTCCTGCTCTGCGCCCTCGGCCGGGTGCTGGCCCGCTGGACCGGACGCAGCCGGGTGCTGGTCGCCCTGGAGGGCCACGGCCGCGAGGAACTCCTCGACGGCGTCGACCTGTCCCGCACCGTCGGCTGGTTCACCACGATGTACCCCGTCGCCCTGGAGGTGCCCCCGGGCGCCGACACCGGCACCGCCCTGAAGGCCGTCAAGGAGAGCCTGCGCGCCGTCCCGGGCGGCGGCCTCGGCCACGGCGCCCTGCGCCACCTGCGGCCGGTGCCGGGCCTGGCCCTGCCGCGGATCGGCTTCAACTACCTGGGCCGGCAGGACCGGACCGCCGCCCCCGGCGGCCTGCTGCACGCCCCGGCCGGTCCGCTCACCGGCGGCATGGACCGCACGGCCCGCCGCCCCCACCTGCTGGACGTGCTCGGGCAGGTCGCCGAGGGCCGGCTCTCCTTCACCTGGTCCTACTCCCGCGCGGTGCACCACAGCGGGACGGTCGCCAGGCTGGCCGCCGAACTGCTGGACGAGCTGCGCGAGATCGTCCGCCACTGCGCCGAACCCGGCGCCGGCGGCCGCACCCCCTCCGACTTCCCGCTGGCCGGCCTCGACCAGGCCGCCGTCGACCGGCTGGCCGGCAGCGGACGGGAGGTGACGCAGATCCAGCCGCTCACCCCCACCCAGACCGGCATGGTGGTGCACGGCCTGGACGAGGCCGAACACGGCCTGTACGTCGAGCAGATCACCTTCGTCCTGGACGGCGCCCGGGACGTGGGCCTGCTGGCCGCCGCCTGGCAGCACGTCGTCGACCGCACCCCGGTGCTGCGCACCTCCGTGGTGCTGCGCGACGTCCCCGTACCGCTCCAGCTGGTCCACCGTGAGGCCGCGCTGCCGGTCACCGAACACGACTGGAGCGCCCTGACCGCGGCCGAACAGCGCGACCGGCTGGAGGAGTTGCTCGCCGACCGCCGGGGCCGGCCGCTCGCCCTGGACCGGGCCCCGCTGCTGCGGCTCGACCTGATCCGGCTCGGCCCGGACGCCGTCCGGGTGGTGTGGGAGTTCCACCACGTGCTGCTGGACGGCTGGAGCGTCTTCCACGTCCTCTCGGACGTGCTGGCCGCCCACGCCGCCCTCGCCCGCGGCGAGCGGCCCGCCCTGCCAGAGCGCCGGCCCTTCGCCGACTACGTCGGCTGGCTCGCCGCCCGCGACACCGCCGCCGCCGTCGAGCACTGGCGCGGCGTACTGGCCGACCTCACCGCCCCCACCGCGCTGCCCTACGACCGCCGGCCCGCCCAGGGCGACACCGCCCGCTCCGGGGACTGGCTCTCGCACCGGCTGGACGAGGCGGCCACCGAGCGGCTCCAGGAGTTCGCCCGCCGCCACCGGCTGACCCTCAACACCGTGGTCCAGGGCGCCTGGGCGCTGCTGCTGTCGCGCTGGAGCGGCGAACGGCGGGTCTGCTTCGGCACCACCGTCTCCGGCCGGCCCGCCGACCTGCCCGGCTCCGACGGCATCGTCGGCCTGTTCATCACCACCCTGCCCGCCCGGGTCGCCGTCGACGGACGGCAGCCGTGCGCCGACTGGCTGCGCGCCCTCCAGGAGGAGCAGGCCGAAGACCGCCGCCACGACCACCTGCCGCTGGCGAGGATGCACGGGCTGAGCCAGGTCCCGCCGGGCACCGAGCTGTTCGACAGCCTGGTGGTCTTCGAGAACTACCCGGTCGGCGACGCCACGGCCGGCGCGCACGGCCTGCTGGTGCGCGAACTGGACGCCCGGGAGGCCACCAACTACCCGCTCACCGTGGTCGTCTCGCCCGGCGAGCGGCTCGCCGTGGAACTCGGCCACGACCCCCGCCACCTCGACCGGGAGACCGCAGGGCGCCTCGCCGACCAGCTGCTGCACACCCTGTCCGCGCTGGCCGCCTCGGACGGCACCACCCCGCTGGACGAGCTGGACCTGCTGCCGCCCGGCGAACGCGAGCGGCTGCTGCGCGGCCCGGCCCGCCCGGCGCTCGCCCCGGTGCCCCCGGCTACCCTGCCCGCCCTGGTCGAGGCCGCCGCGGACCGGTGGCCGCAGGCCGTCGCCCTGAGCGCCGCCGGCCGGGAGCTGACCTACGCCGAGGCCGAGGTCCACGCCGACCGCCTCGCCCACCGGCTGATCGCGCGCGGCGCCGGCCCCGGGGAGATCGTCGCCCTGCTGCTGCCCCGCTCGGCGGACACCGTGCTCGCCGAACTGGCCGTGGCGAAGACCGGCGCCGCCTTCCTGCCCGTCGACCCGCACTACCCCGAGGAGCGGATCGCGGCGATGCTGCGCGACGCGGCGCCCGCCCTGACCCTGGACGCCAAGGACGTCGCCGAACTCCTGGCCGCCTCGGACGGCGCCCCGGACCACCGCCCGACCGACGCCGACCGGACCCGCCCGCTCGACCCGGACGACCCGGCCTACGTCATCTTCACCTCCGGCTCCACCGGGACCCCCAAGGGCGTCGTGGTCACCCACCGCGGCCTCGCCGCCTTCGCCGCCGCCGAGGCCGAGCACTACCGGATCGCCCCGGGGGACCGGGTGCTGGCCTTCGCCACCCCCAGCTTCGACGCCTCGGTGCTCGAACTGTGCCTGGCCCTGCCGCACGGCGCCCGGCTGGTGGTGCCCGAGCCAGGGCCCCTGCTCGGCGCCCGACTGGCCGGACTGCTGCGGGCGGAGGACATCACCCACACCCTGCTGCCGCCCGCCGCCCTGGCCACCCTGCCGGCCGACACCCCCGGCACCCTGCCCGCGCTGAAGACCCTGATCGTCGGCGCCGAGGCCTGCGGCGCCGACCTGGTCGCCCGCTGGGCCCCGCACCACCGGATGGTCAACTCCTACGGCCCCACCGAGGCCACCGTGGTCGCCACCTGGTCCGCGCCGCTGACCGCGGACGGCGCCGCCCCGCCGATCGGCCGCCCGCTGCCCGCCACCGGCGCCTACGTCCTGGACGCCCGGCTGCGGCCGGTGCCCGACGGCGTCCCCGGCGAACTGTGGCTCAGCGGACCGGCCCTGGCCCGCGGCTACCTCGGCCGCCCCGGTCTGACCGCCGCCCGCTTCCCCGCCGACCCGTACGGGCCGCCCGGCACCCGGACGTACCGCACCGGGGACCTGGTGCGCCGCGACCGCCACGGCGAACTGCACTACCTGGGCCGCACCGACCACCAGCTCAAACTGCGCGGCCACCGGATCGAGGCCGGCGAGGTGGAGGCCGTGCTGACCCGCCACCCGGCCGTGCTGGACGCCGTGGTGAGCATCCGGGAGGACGAGCCCGGGCTGCCCAGGCTGGTCGCCCACCTGCTGGCCGCCCCCGGCACCGAACCGCCGACCGGCGCCGAACTGCGCGCCCTGGCCGCCCGCTCGCTGCCCGGGCACATGGTGCCCTCGGCCTTCGCCGTGCTGAAGCGCTTCCCGCTCACCGCGAGCGGCAAGACCGACCGCGCCGCCCTGCCCGCCCCCGCACCGGAGGAGACCGGGCCGGCCGGGCGGGTCGCGCCCCGCACCCCCACCGAGGAGGCGGTGGCGGAGATCTGGGCCGAGACCCTGCACACCGCCGTCGGCGCCACCGACGACTTCTTCCAGCTGGGCGGCGACTCCATGCGCGCCCTGCTGATCGCCTCCCGGGCCAACGACGCCTTCGGCGTCACGCTCACCCCCCGCGACGTGCTGGTCTCCCGCACCGTGGCCGCCCTGGCCGACCTGGTGGAGGACCTGGTGCTCAGCGAACTCGAAGCCGCCGCGCTGGACGGACCGGAGGAGTCCGCCCTCGGCAACCCCGACGAAGCCGCCGACTCCGGCCGCCCCGACGATGACGAACGGTGAGGAGCCGACCATGACGACGTCGAAGCGAGACCGCGCCGCCGCCCTGCCCGCGGACCTGCGCGAGGCCCTGCGCCAACGCCTGGCCGGCCGGGCCGGCGGGGCCCGGGCAACCGCCGAACGGGCCATCCCGCGTGCCGACCGCAGCCGTCCGCTGCCGCCCTCCTTCGTCCAGCAGCGGCTCTGGTTCCTGGACCGGCTGCGCCCCGGGGACCCGCGCTACAACAGCGCCGTCGCCCTGCGGTTCACCGGAGCACTGGACCGCGCGGCGCTCGCCGCGGCGCTCACCGCCGTGGTGGCGCGCCACGAGGCGCTGCGCACCACCTTCACGGAGGCCGACGGCCGGCCCGTGCAGACCGTCCGTCCGGCCGGCCCCGTGGAGCTGCCGGTCAGGGAGCAGGCCGCGGGGGAGAGCCTCGACGCGATCCTGCTCCAGGAGTACTCCCGGCCCTTCGACCTCGACCGGGGGCCGCTGCTGCGCGCCCTGCTGGTGGCCGAGTCGCCGCAGGCGCACGTGCTGCAGCTGACCGCCCACCACATCGTGACCGACGGCTGGTCGATGGGCGTCGTGCTGGACGAACTGTGCACCGCCTACGACGCCCTGGCCCGCGGCGCCGAGCCCGCCCTGCCCGAAGTCGCCGCCCAGTACCCGGACTTCGCGGTGTGGCAGCGCGAGCAGCTCGCCGGCGACCGGCTGGAGGGGCAACTCGCCCACTGGCGGGAGAAGCTGGCCGGCGCGGTGCCGCCCGAGCTGCCGCTGGACCACCCGCGGCGCGGCGAGGAAGCCGGCCCCGGCGCCCTGCACACCTTCACCGTCCCCGCGCCGCTCACCGCCCGGCTGCGCGAACTCGCGGCCGAACGGCAGGGCACCCTCAACACCGCGCTGGTGGCCGGCACCCAGGCGCTGCTGGCCCGCTGGTCCGGCCGGCAGGACGTCACCGTCGGCACGCTGATGGCCGGCCGCACCCGCACCGAGCTGGAACGGGCCGTCGGCTGCTTCGTCAACACGGTGGTGCTGCGCACCCGGGTGGAGCCCGACGCGTCCTTCCGCGAGCTGCTCACGGCCGCCACCGAGACCGGCAACGACGCCCTCGCCCACGGCGACACGCCCTTCGAGCGGCTCGTCGAGGCGGTCGGCGCGCCCCGCGAGGCCGGCCGCAACCCGCTGTTCGACGTGCTGGTGCTGCTGCACCCCGCCCCGCCCGCCGCCGGTGACCCGCACGGACTCGCCACCGCCCCGGTCACCGTGCCCCGGCAGGCCGCCACCTTCGACCTCAGCGTCGAGTTCGTCCCCGACGGCGAGGCGCTCACCGGCGTCCTGGAGTACCGCGCCGACCTCTTCGACGCCCCCACCGCCGGCCGGATGGCCGACCAACTGCTGCGGCTGCTGGAGGGCGCCGCCGCCGAGCCGGACCGCCCGCTCGCCGCCCTGCCGCTGCTCTCCGCGCGGGAGACGGAGCAGGTCACCCGGGAGTGGAACGGTCCCGCGCTGCCCGTCGAGGCGGTCGGCCTCCCCGAACTGTTCCGCCGCCGAGCGGCCCTGACCCCGCACGCCCCGGCCCTGATCGCCGGGGAGGAACGGCTGGACTACGCCACCCTCGACGCCCGCGCCGAGCGGCTCGCCCGCCGGCTGGTCGCCCACGGCGCCGGCCCCGAACGGCTGGTCGCGCTGCGGCTGCCGCGCACCGCCGAGCTGGTGGTGGCCCTCCTCGCGGTCTGGAAGGCCGGCGCCGGCTACCTCCCGCTGGACCCGGCACTGCCGGAGGAGCGCGTCCGCTACCTGCTGGAGGACGCCCGCCCGGCGCTGCTGCTGGACGAGGAGACCCTGCGCGCCCTCGCGGAGACCGACCCGGGCGACACCGACCCCGGCGACACCGGCCCGCTGCCCGAGCCCGACCTCTCCACCACCGCGTACGTGCTCCACACCTCCGGCTCCACCGGCCGCCCCAAGGGCGTCACCGTCCCGCACCGCGCCCTGGCCCACCTGCTCGCCGCCCACCGGGCCGGCTTCGTCGCCGACGCCGGCGGCGGGCCGCTGAACGTCGCGCTGACCGCCTCCTTCTCCTTCGACACCTCGCTGGAGGGCGTGCTGCTGCTGGCCGACGGCCACCCGCTGCACCTGGTCGACGAGACCACCCGGATGGACCCGGCCGCGCTGGTCGAGTACGTCGTCCGGCACCGGATCGACTTCCTCGACCTCACCCCCTCCTACCTGCGCCAACTGCTGCCCGCCGGGCTGCTCGACGACCCCCGCCACCGCCCCCGGGTGCTGATGCTCGGCGGCGAGGCCGTCGCCCCCCGGCTCTGGCGCGAACTCGCCGCCCGCCCCGGCGTGGCCGCCTACAACTACTACGGCCCCACCGAGTGCACCGTCGACGCGCTCGCCTGCCGGATCGACGGCGGGGACCGGCCGCTGGTCGGCCGCCCGCTGCCCAACGTCCGCGCCTACGTCCTGGACGGCCGGCTCCGGCCGGTGCCGCCCGGGGTGAGCGGCGAACTCCACCTGGCCGGCGAGCAGGTAGCCCGCGGCTACGCCGGCCGCCCGGGGCTGACCGCCGCCCGCTTCCTCGCCGACCCGTACGGGCCGCCCGGCACCCGGATGTACCGCACCGGCGACCTCGCCCGCTGGACCGCCGACGGGCGCCTGGAGTACCTCGGGCGCGCCGACGACCAGGTCAAGGTGCGCGGCCACCGGATCGAGCCCGGCGAGATCGAGGCCGCCCTGCTCGACCTGCCGGAGGTCGCCGCGGCCGCCGTGGTCGCCGTCCCCGACGCCCACGGGCGGAACCGGCTGGCCGCCTACCTGGTCTTCGCCGACGGCGCCGCCCGTCCCTTCGCCGAACTGCGCGCGGCCCTGCGCCGGGTGCTGCCCGACCACCTGGTGCCGTCCTCCTTCACCGTGCTCGACGCGCTGCCGCTCGGCACCAGCGGCAAGCTCGACCGGCGCGCCCTGCCCGCCCCCGAAGCGGAAGGCCGGCAGGGGGAGTTCGTCGCCCCGCGCACCCCCGAGGAGGAGATCCTCGCCGCGATCTGGGCCGAGGTGCTCGGCGTGCCGAGGGTCGGCGTCACCGACAACTTCTTCGAACTCGGCGGCGACTCGATCCTGAGCATCCAGGCCGTCTCCCGGGCCCGCGCCGAGGGCCTGCGGATCGGCTCCCAGGACGTCTTCCGCCACCAGACCGTCGCCGACCTGGCCGCCGCGGCCCGCACCGCCGAGGCGCCCGCCGCCGCGCCGCACCGCCAGGACGGGCCCGCGCCGCTCACCCCCGTCCAGGAGTGGTTCTTCGCCGCCCACGGCCCGCTGCGGCACTTCACCATGTCGATGCTGCTCGACCTCCCGTACGAGCTGGACGAACCCGCCCTGGAACGGGCCCTGACCGCGCTGGTGGCCGCCCACCCGGCGCTGCGCACCCGCTTCACTCCCGGCCCTTCCGGCCTGCTTCAGGAACCGGTCGCGGACGCCGGAAACCTGCTCGGCCGGCTCGACCCCGGCCACGACCCCGAGGCCACCCGGCTGCGGGCCGCCGAGACCGCCCGCGCCGAACTGGACCCGGCCACCGGCGCCCTGCTGCGCGCCGTCCTGTTCCGCGCCGCCGACGGCGCCCGCCCCCAGCTGTTCCTGACCGCCCACCACCTCGCCGTGGACAGCGTCTCCTGGCGGGTGCTGCTCGCCGACCTGGAGCAGGCCTACCGGCAGGCCGCCGCGGGCACCGCCCCCGAGCCGGAACCCGAGCCCACCGCGTTCACCGACTGGGCCCACCGGCTCGCCGAACTGGTCCGGGCCGGCGGCCTGGACCAGGACCTGCCGTACTGGAGCGCCGAGACCGCCACCCCCGCCGAGCCGCTGCCCGTCGACCGGCCCGGCACCCCCACGGCCGGCTCGGTGCGCACCCTGCGCGGCCGGCTCGACCGCGCCACCACCGCAGCGCTGCTGCGCAAGGTCCCCGAGGTCTACCGCACCCAGGTCAACGACGTGCTGCTCAGCGCGCTCGGCCGGGCCCTCGCCGACTGGACCGGCACCGGGCGCGCCACCGTCGCCCTGGAGGGCCACGGCCGCGAGGACCTCTTCGACGACCTCGACCTCTCCCGCACCGTCGGCTGGTTCACCACCCAGTACCCCGTCACCCTCACCCCGGCCGGCCCCGCCGACGCCCCCGACTGGGCCGCCACCCTCAAGCAGGTCAAGGAGCGGCTGCGCGCCGTGCCCCGCCGCGGCCTCGGCTACGAGGCCCTCGCCCGGCTCGGCTCGCCCTCGGCGGGCGCCGCCGCCCTGCGGGACGTCCCGCTGCCGCAGGTCTCCTTCAACTACCACGGGCAGTGGACAGCCCCCGCGGCCGGCGACTTCGCCCCCGCAGGGCAGGCCCCCGGCCGGGACCTCGCCCCCGACGAGCCCCTGGACCACCTGCTGGACGTCTCCGCCGTGGTCGCCGACGGCGAACTGGAACTCACCTGGCACTACAGCGAGGAGGTCCACGAGGCCGACACCGTCCGCGGCCTGGCCGAGGCCGTGCTCACCGCCCTGACCGCCATCGTCGAGCACTGCGCCGAGCCCGGCGCCGGCGGCCGCACCCCCTCCGACTTCCCGCTGGCCGGCCTCGACCAGGAACAGCTGGACCGACTGGTCGGCGACGGCCGGGACGTGACGGACCTGCTGCCGCTCACCCCGCTCCAGGAGGGCATGCTCTTCCACCGCCTGGTCGGCGGCGAGGACGACGTCTACCTGGACCAGGCCGCCCTGCTGCTGGAGGGCGTCGCCGACCCGCAGGCCCTCGCCCTGGCCTGGCAGCGGGTCGCCGACCGGACGCCCGCACTGCGCACCTCGGTGGTCTGGGAGGGCGTCCCCGCCCCGCTCCAGGTGGTGCGCCGGGACGTCCGGCTGCCCGTCACCCACCTGGACCTGCGGGCCGCGGACCCGGCCGAACGCGCCGAACGGCTGGCCCGGCTGCGCGCCGAGGACCTCGCCCTCGGCCTGGACATCGCCACCGCCCCGCTCACCCGGCTCACCCTGGTCCGGCTGCCCGAGGCCCGGCTCCAGCTGCTGTGGACCTCCCACCACCTGATCCTGGACGGCTGGAGCCTCGCCCAGGTGCTCACCGACGTGTTCGCCGAGTACGCGGCGATCACCACCGGCGGCGCGCCCGCCCCGGCGGTGCGCCGGCCCTTCGCCGACTACGTCCACTGGCTGGCCGGGCAGGACGCCGAGGCCGCCCGGGCCCACTGGCGGTCCGTCCTGGACGGCTTCGCCACCGCCACCCCGCTGCCCGCCGACCGGGTGCGGCGCGAGGCCCACCGGGCCCGCTCGGCCGGCTCCCACAGCGCCGCCCTGACC
This sequence comes from Kitasatospora sp. NPDC001132, assembly GCF_053598415.1. Classification (NCBI taxonomy): domain Bacteria; kingdom Bacillati; phylum Actinomycetota; class Actinomycetes; order Kitasatosporales; family Streptomycetaceae; genus Kitasatospora; species Kitasatospora sp. NPDC001132. The sequence goes on from NZ_JBSFKF010000001.1 coordinate 254,819, forward strand.
GAGCAGGCATCCGAGCGGCTCGCCCGCACCGTACGGCAGTCCGGGCTGACCCTCGGCACCGTGGTGCAGGGCGCCTGGGCGCTGATGCTGTCCCGCCACAGCGGCGAGCCCGACGTCCTGTTCGGCACCACCGTCTCCGGCCGGCCCGAGGAGCTGCCCGGCGTCGAGTCGATGATCGGCATGTTCATCAACACCCTGCCCACGAGGGTCCGGGTGGACGGCTCCCGCACCGCCGCCGACTGGCTGCGGGAGCTCCAGGACGACCAGGCCGAGGCCCGCCGGCACGCGGCCGTCTCGCTCGCCGAACTCACCGGCTTCAGCGACGTCCCGTCCGGCAGCGCGCTCTTCGACAGCATCGTCGCCTTCGAGAACTACCCGTTCGACGACGCCGACGCCGCCGGCACCGGGGTGCGCCTGGCCGAGGTGTCCTCCCGGGACGCCACCAACTTCCCGCTGGTGCTGCGCGCCTACCAGGGCGGTCAGGTCGGCTTCGACCTCGCCTACGACCCCGAGCTGTTCGACGCCGCCACCGTGCGCGGCCTCGCCGAGCGGCTCTGCCTGCTGCTCACCGAGCTGGCCGCCGGCCTCGACCGCCCGCTGCGCGCCCTGGCCCGGACCACCGAGGAGGAACGGCGCCGGCTGCTGGTCGACTGGAACGGCACCGCCCAGGGCCGCCCCGACCGCACAGTGGTCGAGCTGTTCGAGGAGCAGGCCGCCCGCACCCCGGGCGCCGTGGCCGTCACCTGCGGCGCCGAGCAGCTCTCCTACGCCGAACTGGACGCCCGGGCCGACCGGCTCGCCCACCGGCTGGTCGAGTACGGCGCCGGCCCCGAACGGTACGTCGCCCTCGCGCTGCCCCGCAGCACCGAGCTGGTGGTGGCCGTCCTCGCCGTCCTCAAGACCGGCGCCGCCTACCTGCCGCTGGACCCGGCCCTGCCCGCCGGACGCCGCGCCGAACTGCTGCGCGACGCCGCCCCGGTGGCCCTGGTGACCTTCGAGGAGCCGGCCGGTGTCGAGGTGCCCGTCCTCGCCCTGGCCCGCCCCGAGGTGCGCGCCGACCTCGCCCGCCGCCCGGCTGGCCCGCTCGGCGCCGGCCGCCGTCCGCTGCCGGACAGCCCCGCCTACGCCATCTTCACCTCCGGCTCCACCGGCCGCCCCAAGGGCGTCGTGATACCGCACGCCAACGTCGTCCGGCTGTTCGAGCAGACCCGGGAGCAGTTCGGCTTCGGCCCCGAGGACGTCTGGACGCTCTTCCACTCCTACACCTTCGACTTCTCGGTCTGGGAGCTGTGGGGCCCGCTGCTGCACGGCGGCCGGCTCGTGGTGGTGCCCGAGGACACCGCCCGCTCCCCGGAGGACTTCCTGCGGCTGCTCGCCGACGAGCGGGTCACCGTCCTCAACCAGACCCCGTCCGCGTTCCACCAGCTGGCCCGCGCCGACGCCCAGCACCCGGACGTCTCCGCCCGGCTGGCGCTGCGCACCGTGGTCTTCGGCGGCGAGGCGCTGGACGTCACCCGGCTCACCGACTGGTACCGGCGCCACCCCGAGGACGCCCCGCGCCTGGTGAACATGTACGGCATCACCGAGACCACCGTGCACGTCACCCACGCCGAACTCGACCGGGCCACCGCCGCGGCCACCGCCGGCGGCCCAGGACCGATCGGCACCGGCATCGCCGACCTGCGGCTGTACGTGCTCGACGACGACCTGGCCCTGCTGCCCCCGGGCGCCGTCGGCGAACTGTACGTGGCGGGCGAGGGCCTGGCCCGCGGCTACCTCAACCGGCCGGGACTCACCGCCACCCGCTTCCTCGCCGACCCGTTCGGCGCCCCCGGCAGCCGGATGTACCGCACCGGCGACCGGGCCCGCCGGCAGGCCGACGGCACCCTGCGCTACCTGGGCCGCGCCGACCAGCAGGTCAAGATCCGCGGCTACCGGATCGAACCCGGCGAGATCGAGGCCGCCCTCCAGACCCACCCCGGCGTGGGCCTGGCCACCGTCGGCGTCTACCAGGACACGGCCGGCACCCGCCGGCTGGTCGCCCACGTCGTCGGCGAGGGCCAGGAGCGGCCCCCGGGCGCCGCCGAGCTGCGCGCCCACCTGGGACGGCTGCTGCCCGCCTACCTGGTGCCCGCCGCGTACGTCCCGCTGGCCGCGCTGCCGCTCACCCCCAACGGCAAGCTCGACCGGCGCGCCCTGCCGCTGCCCGGGCCGGACGGCTTCGCGGCCGGCCGCGAGCGCACCGCCCCCCGCACCCCCGCCGAGCGGCTGGTCGCCGAGGCCTGGACGGAGGTCCTGGACACCGGCGAGGTCGGTGCCGAGGACGACTTCTTCGCCCTCGGCGGGGACTCCATCCTCGCCGTGCGGGTCACCGCCCGGCTGCGCACCGCCTTCGGCTCCGCGGACCTCTCGCCCCGGCTGCTGTTCACCCACCCCGTGCTCGCCGACCTCGCCGCGGCGCTCGGCGAGCCGGGCCGCCCCGGCACCGCACGGACCGTCATCCCCGCCGCCGACCCCGGCACCGAGCCGCCGCTCTCCTACGCCCAGCAGCGGCTCTGGTTCCTCGACCGCTTCGAGCCCGGCAGCACCGAGTACACCTCGCTGTCCGTGCTGCGGCTGCGCGGGCCCCTCGACCGGGCCGCGCTGGGCGCCGCCCTGGACGCCCTGGTGGAGCGGCACGAGGCGCTGCGGACCGGCTACGCCGAACGGGACGGCCGGGCCCGCCAGGTGGTGCGCCCGCCGTACCCCGTCGAGCTGCCCTGCGAGGACGTCCCGCCGGCCGAGCTGGACGCCCTGCTGGAGCGGATCGCCGCCACCCCCTTCGACCTGGAGGCCGGCCCGGTACTGCGCGCCCACCTGGCCCGCACGGCCGCCGAGGAGCACGTCCTCGCCCTGGCCGTGCACCACATCGCCACCGACGGCTGGTCGATGGGCGTGCTCGGCCGTGACCTCGGCGAGCTGTACGCCGCCGCCCTGGCGGGCCGTGGCCCGCGGCTGCCCGAACTGCCGCTGCGGTACACCGACTTCGCGGCCTGGCAGCGCACCCGTACCGCCGCCGCCGAGGCCGACCTCGACCACTGGCGCCGGGCCCTGGACGGCCTGGAACCGCTGGAGCTGCCCACCGACCGGCCGCGCCCTGCGGTGCGCACCCGGGAGGGCGCGCTGGTCACCTTCGCGCTGCCCGCCGAGCTGACCGCCCGGCTGCGCGAGCTCGGCCGGGAGGCCGACGGCACCCTCTACAGCGTCCTGCTGGCCGCCTGCCAGGTGCTGCTGGCCCGCTGGTCCGGGCAGCGCGACATCGCCGTCGGCACCGTCACCTCCGGCCGCGAGCAGGGCGAACTCCACGACGTGGTCGGCATGTTCGTCAACACCCTGGTGCTGCGCGGCGACATCCGCCCCGAGCGGTCCTTCCGCGAGCTGCTGACCGCCGCCCAGGCCACCGTCCTGGACGCCCTGGCCCACCAGGAGGTGCCCTTCGAACGGCTGGTGGACGCCCTCCAGCCGGAGCGCGACACCAGCCGCACCCCGCTGTTCCAGGTGATGGTGGCCCTGCACAACCTCGGCGCCGAGGTGCCCCGGCTGCCCGGTCTGACGGTGGAACCGATCACCCCGCCGGTCCGCAACGCCACCTTCGACCTCTCCTTCGACTTCGCCGAGCACGACGGCGGCCTGACCGGCTACCTGGAGTACAGCACCGGCCTGTTCGACGCCCGGACCGCCGAGCAGCTCGCCGCCCGGCTGGCCATCCTGCTGGCCGCCGTCGCCGAGGAGCCGGGGACGGCCGTCGGGGCGTTGCCGCTGATGACCGGGCAGGAGCGGTGGCAGGTGCTGCGGCAGGGGCGGGTCGAGCCGCTGCCCGGTCCTGACACCACCTTCACCGCCCTGTTCGAGGAGCAGGCCGCCCGTACCCCCGGCGCCACCGCGCTGGTCGCCCGGGACGCCACCCTGGACTACGCCGCGCTCAACGCCCGGGCCAACCGCCTCGCCCGCCACCTGGTGGCCCTCGGCGCCGGCCCGGAGCAGGTGGTCGCCGTCCGGCTGCCGCGCACCTCCGAGCTGGTGGTGGCGCTGTTCGGGGTGCTCAAGGCCGGGGCCGCCCTCCAGTTCGTCGACCCCGACCTGCCCGAGGAGCGGGCCGCCCTGCTGCTCGACGACACCCGGCCGCGCACGGTGCTGACCGAGCGGTCCCTGCGCGAGGTGCCCTGGGAGGCCCTGCCCGGCCACGACCTGACCGACGCCGAGCGGAGTACCCCGCTGCTGCCGGGGCACGCCGCCTACCTGATCCACACCTCCGGCTCCACCGGCCGCCCCAAGGGCGTGGTCGTCGAACACCGCCAGCTGGTCAACCTCTGCCGCGACCACCGGGAGGGGATGCTCGCCCCGCACACCGCCGACGGCAGCCGGCTGAAGGTCGCCCTCAGCGCCTCCCTCTCCTTCGACACCAGCTGGGAGGGCCCGCTGCTGCTGGTGTCCGGCCAGGAACTCCACCTGATCGACGAGGACGTCCGGCTGGACCCGCAGGCCTTCTGCGCCCGGATCGTCGAACAGCGGCTCGACGTCGTCAACGTCACCCCCTCCTTCCTGCGCGAACTCACCGCCGCCGGGCTCTTCGCCCCCGCCGCCCACCACCCGCGGCTGCTGCAGCTCGGCGGCGAGGCCGTCCCCGCCGCCACCTGGCGGGAACTGTGCGCCGCGCAGGCCGAGTTCGGCATCAGCACCTACAACCTGTACGGGCCCACCGAGTGCACCGTCGACGCCGTCTACGCCCGCTGCGCCGACCACCCCGGGCGTCCGGTGATCGGCCGGCCGGGCCGGGGCGTCACCGCCTACGTGCTCGACGGCGCGCTGCGCCCGGTGCCGCCCGGCATGCCGGGGGAGCTGTACCTGGCCGGCGACCAGCTCGCCCGCGGCTACCTGGGCCGGCCCGGGCTGACCGCGAGCCGCTTCCTCGCCGACCCGTACGGCCCGCCCGGCACCCGGATGTACCGCACCGGGGACCTCGCCCGCTGGACCGCAGGGGGGTCCCCCCGGCCGGTGGGGGCACCTCCCAGCCGCCAGGCCGGGGGCGCCGGGGAAGGACAGCTGGAGTTCCTCGGCCGCGCCGACGAGCAGGTCAAGATCCGCGGTTTCCGGATCGAGCCCGGTGAGGTGGAGGCCGCCCTGCTGACCCACCCCGACCTCGCGGACTGCGCCGTCGCCGCCCGCGACCAGGGCGGCCGGACGGTGCTGGTCGGCTACCCGGTGCCGACCGGGGAGCGGGTGCCGCCCGCCGAGGAGTTGCGGTCCTGGCTGCGCCGCACCCTGCCCGACCACCTGGTGCCCACCGCGTTCGTCCCGCTGGCCCGCATCCCGCGCACCACCAGCGGCAAGACCGACCGGCGCGCCCTGCCCGCCCCGCCCGCCCAGCCGGACCGCACCACCCCGTACGTCGCCCCGCGCCCCGGCACCGAGGAGCTGCTCGCCGCGATCTGGGCCGAGGTGCTGGGCGTGGAGCGGGTCGGCGCCCGGGACAACTTCTTCGCCCTCGGCGGGGACTCCATCCTCAGCATCCAGATCGTCTCCCGGGCCCGCGCCGCCGGACTCGCCCTCACCACCAAGGACGTCTTCCGCTACCAGAACGTCGCCGAACTCGCCCTCTGCGTCGGCCAGTTGTCCGACCTCGCGCAGCCCGGGGAGGAGGCCGAGCCCGCCGAGGCGCCGCTCACCCCGATCCAGCACTGGTACCTCGACGGCCGCCGGCCCGGCGAGGCACTGCGCTTCACCATGACCCAGCGCCTCGCGCTGGCCCCGGACACCGACCCGGCCGCCCTGCACCGGGCGGTGCTCGCCCTGGTGGAGCACCACCCGGCGCTGCGCACCCGCTTCCGCCACGGCGAGTCCGGCTGGCACCAGGAAGTCCTCCCCGCGGGCCCGGACGGCGTCTTCACCCGCCACCGGGGCGTGGCGGAAGCCGAGGTGCAGCAGGCCGCCGAGCAGGCCCAGCGCTCCCTCGACCCGGTCGAGGGCCGGATGCTGCGCGCCCTGTTCTTCGACGCCGGCGAGCGGCAGCCGGGCCAACTCGTGCTGACCGTCCACCACCTGGCCGTGGACGGCGTCTCCTGGCGCATCCTGCTGGCCGACCTCGAAGCCGCCTACCGCGCCGCCCGGACCGGCGCACCCGTCCGGCTGCCCGAGCCCGGCACCTCGTACACCCGGTGGGCCGCCCGGCTGGAGCGGCACACCCGCTCCGGCGCCCTGGACGCCGACACCGCCTACTGGACCCGCACCGGCGAGGCCCCGGCCGAACTGCCCGCCGGGCGGCCGGGCCCCAACACCCACGGCACCGCCGCCACCCTCACCGTCACCCTGGACGAGGAGACCACCGAGGCCCTGCTGCGCCGCGTCCCGGAGGTCTACCGGACCCAGGTCAACGACGTCCTGCTCAGCGCACTCGGCCGCACCCTGGCCCGCTGGTGCGGCCGCGACTCCGTGCTGATCGGCGTCGAGGGCCACGGACGCGAGGACCTCTTCGCCGACCAGGACCTCTCCCGGACGGTCGGCTGGTTCACCGCCGAGTTCCCGCTCGCCCTGCGCGTCGACCCCGCGGCCGGCTGGCACGCCACCCTGCGCTCGGTCAAGGAGCAGCTGCGCGCCGTCCCGCTGCGCGGACTCAGCCACGGCGCCCTGCGCCACCTCCACCCGTCCGCCCTGCCGGCCGACGCCGCCGCGCCGCGGATCGGCTTCAACTACCACGGCCAGTGGGACACCCGCGGCAGCACCGACGGGCTGCTGCGCGGCTCGCTGCCCCCGGCCGGGCGGGACACCGACCCCGACGAGCCCCGCCCCTACCTGCTGGACGTCATCGGCGCGGTCCAGGACGGCCGGCTCGAACTGGGCTGGACCTATCCCGCCGCGGTGTACGAGGAGTCCACCGTCCGCGCCCTCGCCGAGCAGACCCTGCACGCCCTGCGCGAGCTGGCCGAGCACTGCGCCGCCCCGGGCGCCGGCGGCCGCACCCCGTCCGACTTCCCGCTGGCCGGCCTCGACCAGGCTGCGCTGGACCGCCTGGTCGGCGACGGCCGCGAGGCCGAGGACGTGCTGCCGCTCACCCCGCTGCAGTCCGGCATGCTCTTCCACGGCCTGGTCGACGAGGACGGCGCCTACGTGGACCGGATCGCCGTCCGGCTGGCCGGCGTCGCCGACCCGGTGGCCTTCGCCGAGGCCTGGCAGCTGGTCGCCGACCGCACCCCGGCGCTGCGCACCGCCGTGCACTGGCGCGGCCTGCCGCACCCCGTCCAGCTGGTCGCGCGCCACGCCGCCCTGCCCGTGCGCCACCTGGACTGGCGCGGCCTGACGCCCGGGCGGCGCGCCGCCGCGACCGAGCGGCTGCTCGCCGAGGAGCGGGCCGCCGGGCTGGACCTGGGCACCGCGCCGCTCACCCGGCTGGCCCTGGCCGCGCTGCCCGGTGACGAGGTGCTGCTGCTCTGGTCCACCCACCACCTGATCCTGGACGGCTGGAGCACCGGGCAGCTGCTCACCGAGGTGTGCGAGGAGTACGCCGCGCTGACCGGCGGACCGCAGGCCCCCCGCCCGGTCCGCCGCCCCTTCGCGGACTTCCTCGACTGGCTGCGCGAGCAGGACGGGCGGGCCGCCGAGGAGCACTGGAGCGCGGCCCTGGAAGGGTTCACCGAACGGAGCGCGCTGCCCTACGACCGCCGGCCCGCCGGGGCCCACCGGGCCCGCGCCACCGCCGCCGTCCACCGCGAACTCGACGAGGCGCTCTCCGCCCGGCTGCGGGAGAACGCCGCGGCCGCAGGACTGACCGTCAACACCCTGGTCGAGGGCGCCTGGGCGCTGCTGCTGGCCCGCTACGGCGGCACCGGGGACGTCGTCTTCGGCACCACCGTCTCCGGGCGGCCGGCCGAACTGCCCGGTGTCGAGACGATGATCGGCCTGTTCATCAACACCGTGCCGGCCCGGGTCCGGCTGTCGAACGGGAGCGTGCGGAGCTGGCTGCGGGACCTCCAGGACCGGCAGAGCGACGGCCGCCGCCACGACCACCTGGCCCTGCCCCGGATCCAGGGCCTGAGCGAACTGCCCGCCGGGGAGGCGCTGTTCGACAGCATGCTGGTGTTCGAGAACTATCCCGTCGACGAGTCCGCCGCGGACCGCACCGGCGTCCGGGTGGTCGAGGTGCGCGCCGACGACGCCACCACCTTCCCCTGGTGCCTGCGCGCCCACCTCAGCGGGCAGCTCGCCTTCGACCTGGCGTACGACCCCGCGCTGTTCGACGAGAGCACCGCCCGGGACGCCGCCGACCGCCTCGCCCTGCTGCTGACCGCCCTCGCCGACGGCCTGGACGGCGACCTCGCCGCGCTCGACCCGCTCACCGCGGCCGACCGCGCCCTGCTCGCCTCCTGGCACACCACCGCCCGCCCGCCGGCGCCGGACAGCCCGCTGCGGATCTTCGCCGAGCAGGCCCGCCGCACCCCCGATGCCCCCGCCGTACGCGACGGCGAACGGGAACTGACGTACCGCGGGCTCGACGACTGGTCCGACCGGCTGGCCGCCCGGCTGCTCGCCGACGGCCTGGCCCCCGAGGGCCGGGTCGCGCTGGCGATGGACCGCGGCGCCGAACTCGTCGTCGCCGAACTGGCCGTCCTCAAGGCGGGCGGCGCCTACCTGCCCGTCGACCTGCGCGCCCCCGATGAGCGCCGCCGCGCCCTGCTCGACCGGGCCGGCGCGGCCCCGCTGCTCACCGCCGAGCAGGTCGCCGCCGCACGCGACGAACCGGCCCCGGCGGCGCCCGCACGGCCGAGCGCCGACCCCGACCGGCTGGCGTACGTGATGTACACCTCCGGCTCCACCGGCGAGCCCAAGGCCGTCGCCGTCCGCCACCGCGACGTGGCCTCGCTCGCCACCGACAGCCGCTTCGCCGACGGCAGCTGCGCCCGGGTGCTGCTGCACTCGCCGGTCGCCTTCGACGCCGCCACCTTCGAGGTGTGGGCGCCGCTGCTGAACGGCGGCTGCGTCCTCGTCGCCCCCCGGGGGCCGGTGGACGCCCCCCTGCTGCGCCGGCTCGCCGGACCGGACGGGCCGACCGCGCTCTGGCTCACCGCAGGCCTGTTCCGGCTGCTCGCCCAGGACGCGCCGGACTGCTTCAGCGGCCTGCGGGCGCTGTGGACCGGCGGGGACGTGGTGCCCGCCGCGGCCGTGCGCCGCGTCCTCGCCGCCTGCCCCGGGCTGACCGTGGTGGACGGCTACGGGCCCACCGAGACCACCACCTTCGCCACCGCCCATGCCCTGTCGGACGCCGCCGCGGTGCCCGACACCGTGCCGATCGGCCGCCCGCTGGACGACCGGCGGGCGCACGTCCTTGACCGGCGGCTGCGGCCCGTCCCGCCGGGGTGCGCGGGCGAGCTGTACCTGGCCGGCGAGGGTGTGGCCCGCGGCTACCTGGGCCGCCCCGGTGCGACCGCCGCCCGCTTCCTCGCCGACCCCTGCGGCCCGCCCGGCGCCCGGATGTACCGCACCGGGGACCTCGCCCGCCGCCGCGCCGACGGCACCGTCGAGTTCCTCGGCCGCGCCGACGACCAGGTGAAGATCCGCGGCTTCCGGGTCGAGCCCGCCGAGGTGGAGGCCGCACTCGCCGCCCACCCGCTGGTCTCCGACGTCGCCGTGGTCGTCCGCGAGGACCGGCCCGGCGCCCGCCGACTGGTCGCCTACCCGGTCGGCGCCGCCGACCCCGAGGAGCTGCGGGCCTTCGCCGCCCGCACCCTGCCCGACTACCTCGTCCCGGCCGCCTTCGTCCCGCTGGCCGCCCTCCCGCTGAGCCGCAACGGCAAGGTCGACCGGGCCGCCCTCCCGGCGCCGGAACCCGGCGGTGAGCGCCGTGCCCGCACCGAACCGCGCACCGCGGCCGAACACCGCACCACCGAGGTGTTCGCCGAGGTCCTCGGCATCCGCCCGCCCGGCGTCGACGAGGACTTCTTCGCCCTGGGCGGCGACTCCATCCTCAGCATCCGGCTCGCCGCCCGCCTCGCCGAGGCCTTCGGCACCGACCTCGGCCCCCGCGCGGTCTTCGACCACCCCACCCCGGAAGGCCTGGCCCGACTGCTCACCTCCGAGCCGGGCACCCCGGCCCGCCCGCCGGTGCTCCCGGTCGCCCGCCCCGGCGCCGCCCCGATGTCGTACGCCCAGCAACGCCTCTGGTTCCTGGAGGAGTTCGCGCCCGGCGGCGCCGAGTACGTCACCGCGCTCGCGCTGCGGCTGCGCGGCACCCTGGACACCGACGCGCTCGGCGCGGCCCTGGGCGCCCTGGCGGCCCGGCACGAGTCGCTGCGCACCACCTTCGACAGCGTCGACGGCCACGGCGTCCAGTTCGTCCACCCGCCGCAGGACATCCCGCTGCCGCTCCACGACCTCGCCGAACTGCCTTACGGGGAAAGGGAGGAGGCGCTGCGCGAGCTGCTCGCCGCCGAACGCGCCCGCCCCTTCGACCTGCGCCGCGGACCGCTGCTGCGCCCCGCCCTGGCCCGGCTCGCCGACGGCGAGCACGTGCTCGCGCTGACCCTGCACCACATCGTCACCGACGGCTGGTCCACCGCCGTGCTGCTCACCGACCTCGCCCACCTCTACCGCGCCGAACTCGACTCCACGCAAGGCCCGTTGCCGCCGCTTCCGGTGCAGTACGCCGACTACGCGCACTGGCAGCGCACCGCCGGCGCCCCCGCCGAGCGGCAACTCGACTACTGGAAGCGGCAACTGGACGGCCTCGCCCCGCTGCGACTGCCCACCGACCGGCCCCGGCCCGCAGTGCGCACCAGCAACGGCGCCACCGCCCGGCTGGAACTGCCCGCCGACACCGCCGGCCGGCTGGCCGAGGTCGGCCGCGAGCGCGGCACCACCCTGTTCACCACCCTGGTCGCCGCCGCCCAGGCCTACCTGGCGCGGCTCGCCGGGGACACCGACATCGCCGTCGGCACCGTCACCTCGGGACGCGACCGCCCCGAGGTCCAGAGCCTCGTCGGGTTCTTCGTCAACACCCTGGTGCTGCGCTCCCGGGTCGAGCCCGGGCAGCCCTTCGAGGCGCTGCTCGGCGAGGTCCGGCAGACCGTCCTGGACGCCCTCGCCCACCAGGACGTGCCCTTCGAGAAGGTCGTCGACGAGGTCCAGCCGGTGCGCGACACCAGCCGCAGTCCGCTCTTCCAGGTCCTCGTGGTGCTCCAGAACGCCCCGTCCGCCGCACTCGACCTGCCCGGCCTGGACGTGCGCGACGTCGAGACCGACAACACCCGCACGGCCTTCGACCTGGTGGTGGAGTTCGCCGAGGCCGACAGCGGAGCGCTGCACGGCCTGCTCACCTACAACACCGACCTGTTCGACCCGGCCACCGTCGAGCGGATGGCCGGCCAGCTCGCCACCCTGCTGACCGCCGTCGCCCAGGACCCGGCCCGCGCCGTCGGCGCGCTGCCGCTGACCGCCCCGGACGCACCGCCCGTCGAGCCGACCGGCACCTTCCGCCCGGTGCCCGAGGCGACCCTGCCCGAACTCTTCCAGCGGCAGGCCGCCGCCACCCCCGACGCGCCGGCCCTGCTCGACGGCGAACGGGAGCTGAGCTACGCCGAACTGGACCGGGCCGCCAACCGGCTGGCCCACCAGCTCATCGGGCGCGGCGTCGGGCCCGAGCGGCTGGTCGCCCTCGCGCTGCCCCGCTCGGCCGCCATCGTCGTCGCCCAGCTCGCCGTCGCCAAGGCCGGCGGGGCCTTCCTCCCCGTCGACCCGGACTACCCGGCGCCCCGGCGGGAGTTCATGGTCCGCGACGCCGGCGCCCACCTGCTGCTCGACGACCCGGCCGCGGTGTGGGCCGCCGACGGGCCGGACACCGCGCCCACCGACGCCGACCGCACCACCGCCCTCACCCCCGCCCACCCGGCCTACACCATCTACACCTCCGGCTCCACCGGCAACCCCAAGGGCGTCCTGGTCACCCACGCCGGCCTCGCCGTGTTCGCGGCCGCCGCCGCCGAGCAGTACGCCGTCGGCCCCGGCGACCGGGTGCTCCAGTTCGCCTCGCCCAGCTTCGACGCCTCCGTACTGGAACTGTGCATCGCCCTGCTCACCGGGGCCGCCCTGGTCACCGGGGAGGAGGGGCCGCTGGTCGGCGAACGGCTCGCCGAGGTGCTGGCCGCCCGCCGGATCAGCCACACCCTGATCCCCCCGGCAGCCCTGGCCACCCTGGAACCGGAGACCGCCGCCGCCCTGCCAGGGCTGCGCACCCTGGTGGTCGGCGCCGAGGCCTGCCCGGCCGACCTGGTCGACACCTGGGCCCCCGGCCGACGGATGATCAACTCCTACGGCCCCACCGAGGCCACCGTCGTCGCCAGCTGGACCGACCCGCTCGCCCCCGGCGGCGCCGGCCCCGCGATCGGCCGCCCCAGCGGCGCCACCCGCGCGTACGTCCTGGACACCGCCCTGCGGCCGGTACCGCCCGGCATCACCGGCGAGCTCTACCTGGCCGGCCCCGGCCTCGCCCGCGGCTACCTCGGCCGGCCCGGCCTCACCGCCGCCCGCTTCCTCCCCGACCCGTACGGGGCGCCCGGCACCCGGATGTACCGCACCGGCGACCTCGCCCGCCGCGACGCCGACGGCCAACTCCGGTTCGCCGGACGCGCCGACGAGCAGATCAAACTGCGCGGCTTCCGGATCGAACCGGGCGAGATCGAGAGCGCCCTGCGCCGCAGCCCCCTGGTGCGCGACGCCGTCGTCACCGTCCGCCCCGACGGCCCGGGCGGCGGCCGGCTGGTCGGCTACGTCGTCCCGGCCGACGCCACCGCCGGAGCCCCCGCCCTCGAACTGCGCCTCCACCTCGCCGAGTCACTGCCCCCGCACCTCGTCCCCGCGGCCTTCGTCCCGCTGGAGCGCCTCCCGCTCACCCCCAACGGCAAGCTCGACCGGCGGGCCCTGCCCGACCCCGGGCCCGCCCACGCCACGGCCGGCGGCCCGGGCCGGGCGCCGGAGACCGACGTCGAACGCCGGATAGCCCGGATCTGGGCCGACGTCCTCGGCCTCGACGAGGTCGGCGCCGACGACAACTTCTTCCTGCTCGGCGGCGACTCCGTCCTCAGCATGCAGGTGGTGTCCCGGCTGCGCCGTGACGGCCTCCACCTGGCCACCCGGGACCTGTTCAGCCACCAGACCGTGGCCCGGCTCGCCACCGTCGTCACCGCCGTCACCGAACGCGCCGACGACGGCCCGGTGACCGGCGACGTGCCGCTCACCCCCATCCAGGAGTGGTTCCTGACCACCCCGCGCGCCGCCCACCACCACTTCAACCAGTCCACCCTGCTCGAACTCGCCGCCGACCCCGACCCGCAGGCGCTGCGCGCCGCCCTCGACGCCCTGCTGGAACACCACGACGCGCTGCGCATGCGCTACACCCACGACGAGGCCGGCTGGCACCAGTTCAACCCGCCGCCCGCCCCCGCCGAGGACCTCCTGGCCCACCACGACCTCACCGGGCAGGGCACCGAGGCCGCCGACGCGGCCCTGGCCAGGGCCGCCGACGAACTCCACGCCGGCTTCGACCTCGCCCGCGGCCCGCTGCTGCGCGCCGCCCTGTTCACCGGCCACCCGGACCACCCCGCCCTGCTGCTCCTGGTCGCCCACCACCTGGTCGTCGACGCCGTCTCCTGGCGGGTGCTGCGCGACGACCTGGAGAGCGCCCACCGGCAGGCCGTCCGCGGCGAGAAGATCGACCTCGGGGAGCGCGGCACCTCCTTCCGGGACTGGGCGCACCGGCTCTCCGCCCACGTCGCCGAGGGCGGCCTGGACCACGAACTCCCGTACTGGGAGGAGGCGGTGAACACCCGGACGGACCTGCCCGGCGCCGCCTTCGGTGACCACTCCGAGCGGGGCGCGGTCACCGTCGAACTCGACGAGGCGGACACCGAGGCTCTGCTGCGCGCCGCCCCCGCCGCCTACCGCACCCGGGTCAACGACGTGCTGCTCGCCGCCCTCGCCCTCGCCCTGGCCCGCTGGAGCGGCCGGGAGCGGATCGCCCTGGACCTGGAGGGGCACGGCCGGGAGGACCTGCTGGAGGGCGTCGACCTGTCCCGCACGGTCGGCTGGTTCACCACCGTCCACCCCGTCACCTTCCACGTCCCCGACCCCGCCGACCTCGGCCCGGGCCGCGACTGGCGCGCCCTGGTGAAGTCCGTGCGCCGGCAGCTGCGCGCGGTGCCCGGCAACGGCCTGGGCTTCGGCGCCCTGCGCACCTTCGGCGGCCCCGAGGTCCGCGAGCGCCTCGCCGCCGGCGGGCACGGCCAGGTGGTCTTCAACTACCTCGGCCAGTGGGACGCCCGGCCCGAGACCGCCGGCGACGGCCTGGTCCGCGCCGAACTCGGCTCCTTCGGCAGGGACCACGACCCCCGGGACGGCGGCTCCCACCCGCTGGAGGTGGTCGGCGCGGCCCAGCACGGACGCCTCGCCTTCACCTGGCACCACCGGCCCGCCGTCCACGACACCGCGGCCGTCCGCCGGGCGGCCGAGGACTTCGCCGCCGCCCTGCGGCAGATCGCCCGGCATGCCAGGGAAGGACGGTGACCACGCCACCACCCACCCGCACCGACCCCGTACCGACCCCGTGACGACCGACCGACGATGACGAAGGAGCCCGACATGGACGAGAACACCCGCTACCAGGTGCTGCGCAACGACGAGGAGCAGTACTCGCTCTGGCCCGCCGACCTCGACGTACCGGCCGGCTGGCAGCCCGTCGGCACCGAGGGCACCGAGGCCGAGTGCACCGCGTACGTCGACGAGGTGTGGACCGACATGCGCCCCAGGAGCCTGCGCGAGCGCATGGAGAACGCCGGAGCCTGACCGGCCCCCGGCCCCCGGTTGGGGGCGGGGCCCGCGAGCCCCGCCCCGGCCGCCGCACCACCGAACCACCACGACCCGAGGAGAGCACCGTGACCCCTCCGCTGCGCACCGAGCACCTGGAGTTCATCCCCTACCGGACCGAGGACGAGGACGCCTTCGTCTCCCTGCTGCGCAACGCGGACGTGTGCCGCTGGATGGGCCAGGACCTCGTGCCCGAGCCGGACATCCGCACGCTGTTCCGCGCGATCCTGACCGACGTCTACCCCCAGAACCTCTTCGACGTCTGGGGCCTGTGGCTGGACGGGACGTACGCGGGCCACGCCGAGGTCAAGCGCACCGGGAACGTCGACGGCCACGAGCTGGTCACCGCGCTGGCCCCGGAGTTCTGGGGCCGGGGCCTGGGCGGCGAGGTGGTCCGCGGCCTGATCCGCTACGCCGGTGACGAGCTGGGGCTCAAGGAGGTCTACGGCATGGTCGGCGCCGAGAACACCCCGAGCCTGACGATGTGCCGCCGGCTCGGGTTCCGGCACCTGCGCGACGTCCCCGGGGACGACGGCTCGGTGACGAAGCTGCTGGCCGTCTCCACCACCGACCCGGCCTGACCGTCTACCGCCCGTGCGCCTCCCGGCCGGGCCCGCCACCCCGGCCGGGCGGTTCCGGTCGGGGTGGCGGTGCGACCCGCAGCGCCGGCAGGGCGATGTCGTCAACAGCGGCGTCGTCAACAGCGGCCCTGAAAGGCCAAAGCGGCGTCCCTCGCGGGCGCCGCCCCGGGACCGTGGTGCCGTGGCTACCGGCGGCCCGGGCCTGTCGGCCCTGCTGCCCCCGCACGGCGGACGCACGCGGGGTGGTCCGCGGTCAGAACGCGGCGCGCAGGGCCGGCAGCAGGGTCTCCTCCGCCCAGCCCAGGAAGGCGGGCTGGGAGTCCCCGCCCACCTGCACGAGGGCGACCTCGTCGAACCCGGCGTCGACGAACGGGCGGACGGCCTCGACGAAGTCGTCGACCCGGTCGCCGCACGGGATGGCCCCGGCCACGTCCTCGGGCCGGACGAACCGGCTCGCGGCGGCGAAGCCCGCCGTCCCCGGCAGCTCGGCGTTGACCTTCCAGCCGCCGCCGAACCAGCGGAACTGCTCGTGGGCCCGGCGCACGGCCTCGTCCCGGTCGCGGTCCCAGCACACCGGCAGTTGGCCCACCGCGGGTTTCCCGGCGCCGCCCCGTTCGGCGAAGCCGGACACCAGCCCGGCGTCGGGCTCCACCGCGATCACCAGGTCGGCGAGCCGTCCCGCCAGGGCGCACGACTCCGGGCCGGACACCGCCATGCCGATCGGCGGGGGCCGGTCCGGGAGGTCCCAGAGGCGTGCGCCGACCACGTCGAAGTGCTTCCCGTGCCAGGTCACGTACCCGCCGTCGAACAGCGCCCGGATGATCTCCACCGCCTCGGCGAACATCTCCAGGCGCACCGGAGCGGTCGGCCAGCCCCGGCCCACCACGTGCTCGTTGAGGTTCTCCCCGCTGCCCAGGCCCAGTCGGAACCGGCCGCCGGACAGCAGCTGGAGGGTCGCCGCCTTCTGGGCCACCACCGCGGGGTGGTAGCGGAAGGTCGGGCAGGTCACGTAGGTCATCAGGGGGATCCGCGAGGTGGCCTGCGCCGCCGCGCCCAGGACCGCCCAGGCGTACGGGGCGTGGCCCTGTTCGTCCAGCCACGGGAAGTAGTGGTCCGACACCACCGAGAAGTCGAAGCCCGCGCGTTCGGCGAGCACCAGGTCCGAGACGAGGCCGCGCGGGCCCCGCTGCTCCGTCATCATCGTGTATCCGATCTGCACCATGTCCCCGCGTCTGCCCGATGGGCCCCCGGTCGTCACGCGGGGAAGCGGGACTTCCCCCGATCGCCGCAGCGAACCGGCGCGGCGCGGGGCGAGCCGTGGACGCGGCGGCGCGACCGCGGGCCGAGCCGGCCCCGGATCCCACGGTGTTCACCGACCCGGCGCGAGCGGTACACCACGGGGCGCCCGCCTCGGCCGCGCGCCCGGCCGTCGGGTGGCGTCCGGCCGGTTCAGTCCAGGCCCCGGGCCCGGCGGAACCGCTCCGTGAGGGCGTCCGGCGCGATGAGCGGCGGCGGGTAGTCGGGGGCGGGGTCGAGCAGCCAGGGGCGGTGGACGGCGGGCCCGGGCAGGTGGGCGAGTTCGGGCACCCAGCGGCGCACGTACGCCCCGTCCGGGTCGTACCGGTCGGCCTGGCGCAGCGGGTTGAGCACCCGGTTGGGGCGGGTGTCGGTGCCGGTGCCCGCGACCCACTGCCAGTTCAGCTGGTTGTCGGCCACGTCCCCGTCGACCAGCAGGGACAGGAAGTGGGCGGCGCCGGTCCGCCAGTCCAGGTAGAGGCACTTGGCGAGGAAGCCGGCCGTCAGCAGGCGGGCCCGGTTGTGCATCCAGCCCTCCGCGGCGAGCTGGCGCATCCCGGCGTCGACGATCGGGTAGCCGGTGCGGCCTTGCCGCCACGCCTCGGCCTCGCGCTCGTCACGGTGCCAGCGGTCGTTCCTGGTCCGGTAGTCGCGGTGCGCGGCGTCCGGGCGGGCGGCGAGGACCTGGTGGTGGAAGTCGCGCCAGGCGAGCTGCCGGACGAAGGCCCGCGCCCCCTCGCCGTCCCGCCGCAGGGCGCGCTCGACGAGTTCGGTGGGGGACAGGCAGCCGAAGTGCAGGTACGGGGAGAGCCGGGAGGTGGCGTCGGCGGCGAGGTCGTCGTGCACCCGCGCGTACGCGTCGACGTCCCAGCGCCGCCACCGCTCCCTGGCCGCGCTCTCGCCCCCGGGCGGCAGGGCGGGCGAGAGCGGCCCGGTGAGCAGCAGGTTCTCGCTGCCGATGCCGTCCGGGGTGTCGATCGCCCGGGGCGCGCCCAGCACCGTACGGCGCGGCGCCTGCTGCCAGGCCCGGTGGTACGGGGTGAAGACGGCGTAGTGGTCCCGGCCGGCCGGGGTGATCCGGCCCGCCGGGACGACCGTCACCGAGGCGTCGTGGACGTGCAGGCGGTCGCCGAACACCGAGCGCAGCCGGGCCTCCCGCCGCTGCGCGAAGGCGCTGACGCCCGCGGCGACGTGCACGGTGGCGGCGCCGGCGCCGCCACCGGCTCCGGCGTCCGCCTCGGCCTCGGCGGCGACCCGGGCGGCCTGTTCTGCGGGCTCGCCGCGCCGCACGACCAGCCGGGAGCCGATCCGGCGCAGCGAGGCGTCCAGGTCGGCGAGGCAGTCGGCCAGGAACGCCTGCCGGTTGGGCGCGGCGAACCCGGCGGCCTCGACGGCCGGGTCCAGGACGAACAGCGGGACGACCCGGTCGGCGGCGGACCGGGCGGCGTGCAGCACGGGGTTGTCGTGCAGCCGGAGGTCCTGGGTGAACAGGGCGATCGATACGGTCACGGGTGGGGCCTCGCAGGGGGGTGCCGTCGGAGTGCGGACAGTCCTACCGGATGTGCGCGGCCGCCTGCCGCCAGGATTGGACCGAACGGCCCAGCGGGTCCCGCCCGGCGTGCCCCCGGACGAGTGCCGGAGGCGGCGTGCTGCGGCGCGGCGCCGCACGAGCGGCTCGACCTGGTGCCGCTGCGGAGGGCCGGATCGCCGCCTACGGGGTGGGCGTGGAGACCTGCGCCGAGGCGCTGACCGCGATCGCCCGCCCGAACGCCGCGAGCGTCCGGATCACGACCGCTGGTGACGGCGGGCGTGCCTCACGACGGCCGTCGGGGCGACCGCGGGCGCTGAGACCGCCCGCCCGGGGACCGGTCCTCCTCACGACCGGTGGGCTTCCGCTCCGAAGGCCGCGGACCGTCTCCGTCAGGCGTGCGCCAGGAGTCGGCGCGGGCCGCGGGGGCTCCTCGGGACGGCCTCGGCCGTCGGCGGTTCAGGTGGTGGCTGCCCCAGGCGAACGCGCCGATGAGCAGCACGGCGATGGCCAGGGCGGGCACGGCGACGGCGATCAGGGAAGGTCCGTCGGCCGTGGCCGGGGGTGGTGGGACGGGCACGGTCCGCTCCTCTCCTTGTGGTCCTTTCCTCGTGGTCCGGTCCTTGTCCGGGCCTCGTGGTCCGGTCCTTGTCCGGGCCTCGTGGTCCGGCCGCGGGCCCGGCCCCGGGGGGAGGACCGGGGCCGGGGCGCCGCGTGGCGCCCGCCTACCCCACCTGCCCGGGGGCCATGCCCTCCGCTCCGGTCAGGGCATCAGTCGGGCGAGGGCGGCGTCGATGTCCAGGTGCTCGGCCTCGGCACCGGCCGGTACCAGGCGGAAGGAGTCGAGGAGGAACGCCGACACGACGGCCGCCGGGACGCTGATGAGGGCCCGCGCCTCCGGGGACCGCAGGGTGATCAGCACCCGGCCCTCCGGCCCGGGGGAGACGGTCACGTCCCCGCAGCCGACGGGGGCGTGCTGCCCCCGGTCCAGCAGCTCGCGCGCGAAGGTCCACTGTGCCCGGTCGTCCTCGCCGAGCGGCGGGAACGCCAGGCACACCGCGTACGGCGACGCGGTGTCGAACCGCAGCTGCGCCTCGACGGCCAGGTCGGGGCACGGACCTTCGGGCAGGGTGACGGAGGTGGACCAGGAGGTGGCGACGGTCATGCGGTGGACTCCCGTTCTGGCGGTGGCACCGGTCGGCGCCCCGGCCCGGACGGCCGGTGGCGGCAGCGCTCGGTTACCCGCCCGCCCGGAGAGCATTCCTCATCCGCCGGTGCGAGCGGTTCGCCCGGCGTGATGCGCTCGGTCCGGGTGGTTTCCGGGCCGTGGGATCGGGCAGTCGCGGGACGATCCCGCCGCCCGGGCGGTCGGTCGCAGACCGGGCCGGCCGATCCGGTCAGTTAGGACCTGCTGATCGGCCTCACGGCCGAACTCGAGAAGCACAGCTGGATGTTCCAGGCGGAGAACCGGAGTTGAGAGCACGGGCTGCTCCGGGCCGTCCGGCCCGGACTCCCGAACCCCGTCCCGGCGACCATGTGCCGGAGCGGGGCTCGGGAGTCACCGCGTGACCGCGCGGAGCCTCACGGCGCCACGGCGTCCGCCGCGGGCGGCTCGGGCCCCTCGTCCTCGTCCGGCTTCGCCTTCCGCCGGACGTCGGCCGGGGTGGGCACGCTGATGGAGCGCTCCTCGGCGGAGCGCTCCCGGGCCCCGACCCGGCCCTCGGCCTTCGCTCGGACATCGCGCGGAGTCGGGGCCGTGATCGCGCGCTCCTCGGCGGACCGTTCCCGCGTCGGCTCGTCCGGCTTCGTACCGTGGTCGTCGGATGTGGTCATGGGCTCGTTCCCCTTTCCGGGTCCTGGGCTTCGACGGATGGGATACCGGACGGCTGCCCCGGATGCCCGGTTTCGAACCGGTGTGGGGCGGTGTCGGGGGGCCCGGTCCCGCGCGGCGCCGGTCGGGCCGGCGGCCGGCCTTCCGACCGTAACCCGGGTCCGGGAGCCGCGCCGCCGGACGTGACCGTGACGCCGTCGGCGCCGCCAGGGCCCCGCTGCCGGCGACGGGCGGCGATCCGGGCGCCGACCAGGACGGCAGTCGTGAGCCGTACGGTGCTGAAGAGCGTCAGCACACCGGTCTCCTGCACCCGGCTCCCAACCCCGGGGGAGCGGTCGGTGCCGACGGCGGTGGACGGCGTGCCGCGACGCGGGCCCCGCGGCCCCCGCGTCAGGGCTGCGGGCCCCGGTCGTCCCGGAGCTCCTGGTGGTCCCCGGCCTCCCGGTCGTCCCCGGGCTCCTGCTCGTCCCCGGGCTCCTGCTCGTCCCGTCCCGGGGTGCGGGCGGCGGACCTGTGGCGGCGCAGGTGCCAGACGGCCAGGGCGATGACGACGCCCGCGGCGATCACGAGCGCGAGGACCGGGCCGACGGTGCTCTCGACCCGGGTGTAGGCCGCCCCGGCGAAGTAGCCGAGGAGGGTGAACCCGACTCCCCAGAGGAGGCCGCCGAGGGCGTTGAACAGGAGGAACCGGCGATACGGCATGCGGGCCATCCCGGCCAGGGTGGGCACCATGGCGCGGAGGAAGGCGACGAAGCGCCCGAAGAACACGGCGGCAGGCCCGCGCCGGCGGATCAGCTCCTGAGCGCGGTCGACCCGGTTCGCATGGCGTCGCATCGGGCGGGTGTCGAGGATCCTCGGGCCGATGTGGCGGCCGATCTCGTAGCCGGCGGTGTCGCCGAGGACGGCCGCGCAGACCACGAACAGGACGAGCCAGCCGAGGGAGATCCGGCCCTGCTGGGCGAGGAACCCGCCGAGCACGGCCGCGGTCTCACCGGGGACGACGAAGCTGAAGAACAGGGCATCCTCGACGAACACGAGGCCCGCGACCACCAGGTACCCGACCGGGCCGGACAGGCCGCTCAGCCAGTCGGTGATCGAGTGCATCAGCCACCCCGTTCCGGACCGGCGCCCCTCTCCGCCTCACTGTGACGCCCGCTGTTCCTCGGCGATCTCCGGCTGCTGTTGGTCGCTCCCCGCCACCTTCGGCGTTCCGCCCTTGCCGATCGGCGACGGCCGGCGCGCCGGCGCCTCCGCCGTCTCCGCAGCCTCCTCGGCCGTCTCCGCCGTCTCCCCGGCCGTCTCCGCCCCGGCGGTGTCCGCCGGGCCGATCGCGCCGCCCATGTCGTGCAGCGGCCGTTCGTTCGGTGAGCCGTTCATGCCGTCCTCCTCGGGGTACCGGGCCCGACCGGCCGGGCCCGGTGACGCGCCATTCCGCCGTGGAGCCGCTCACACACCGACCGTCGGCCGGCGGTCTCGGGGCCGTGGTCAGCGCTGCAGCACCAGGTCGGCGGCCTCGGCCGGGCCGTCGGCGGACGGGCAGGCCGTCAGGGTGCAGGGAGAGCAGGAGAAGTGGGCCGGCCGACTGGCCTCGGGGACCCGGATCGCGTGCGCGCCGGCCGCCAGCGCGGCGGCGATCACGGAGTCGGCGCAGCCGATCACGGTGACGCGCCCGGGCGGCAGGCCGAGGGCCCGGCAGGCGGCCGTGACGAGGCCGGGGGCGGGCATGTGGCACGCGCAGCCGTCGTGCGGGCCGTGCGGGCAGACCGCCCACACGTCGACCGGCCCCAGTAGCAGCTCGGTCCGGGCCTGGACGGCCTCGACCTGGCCGCGGCCCAGCAGGCCCCTGGCCACGGCCGGCTGGTTGCTCAGCGCGCCGACCGCGAAGCCGGCCGTGCGCAGGGCGGTGAGGGCGGCGCGGATTCCGGCCGTCGGGTGGACCGTGGCGGGGTCGCCGTTGCAGGAGACGTCCCGCAGGAGCGTGCCGTCGCGGCCGAACAGCACGGCGCAGGTCCGCTCCGCAGGGCCCGGGCGGATGGTCAGCCAGGGCCCGGACCGGTCGCAGGGGCCGGACGGCCGGGGTTGCGGAACGGTCGGTACGGGTTCTCCGAGGTACGCCATACCGACGCGGGTTGCCACCGGCGGGGCGGTCAAACCGCCGTCGGGCGACGGATCGTGAGCGGCTCCCCGCCGGTAATTCGGTTGACCGCAGCGCCTGGTGCGGCTGCACTTCGGGGGGCGCCGCACGAGGTGGCGCCGGCGGACCGGGGAGGCAGCACCACCACATGGAGATCCGTTCCACGACCGACCAGGAGCTCGGCGCCTTCGTCGACACCTTCCACGCCGCGCTGGGCCGCTTCCCGGACGCTCCGAACGCGGACGGCGGCGGGGTCTGGTGGGCGGCGACCGAGATGGACCGCAACCTGCTCGCCGTGACGGCGGACGGCCGGCCCGTCGGCACCGCCGGTGCGTACAGCTTCGAGCTCACCCTGCCCGGGCAGGCCGTCGTCCCGGTCGCCGGGGTGACGTCGGTCGGCGTCCTGCCCAGCCACCGGCGCCAGGGCCTGCTCACCGCGATGATGCGGCGTCAGTTCGCCGACTTCCGGGCCCGGGGCGAGTTCCTCTCGGTGCTGCTGGCCGCCGAGGCCGGGATCTACGGCCGGTTCGGCTACGGCCCGGCGACGTACACCCAGCGGCTGACGGTGCAGCGCCACCAGGCCGCCTTCGACCCGTCCCGGACGCAGCGGGTGGCCGGGGCCCCAGCGGGCGGCTCGGTCGAACTGCTGCGGCGGGCCGAGTGCGGGGCGATCATCGAGGAGGTCTACGACCGCTACCGCCGCGCCCAGCCCGGCGCGCTGTCCCGCCCGCGCCGCTGGTGGGAGCTGGGCGCCGGACAGGTCCCGATCGCCCGGACGCCGCGCTACGTCGCCGTCCACCGGGACGCCGACGGCACCCCGGACGGGTACGCCAGCTACTGGAAGGACGGCGACACCCTGACGGTGGACGAGACCATCGCCCTGGACGACGCCGGCTACACGGACCTGGCCCGGTACCTGCTCGGCCACGACCTGGTCGGCGAGGTCGTGTTCCGGCACTGCCCGCCCGATCACCCGCTGCGCTGGCAGTTCGCCGACTTCAACGCCGGCCGGTTCGAGAACCACACCGACTGGCTCTGGGTGCGGATCCTGGACGTGCCGCGGGCGCTGACCTCGCGCGGTTGGTCCACGGACGGCGAACTCGTCCTGGACGTGGACGACCCGTTCCTCGGCGAGCACCACCGGTACCTGCTGACCGTCCGGGACGGCAAGGCCGAGTGCGTCCCGACGGACCGGGAGCCCGATCTGTCCCAGGACGTCCGCGACCTGGGCGCGGTCTACCTCGGCGGTACCGCCCCGAGCAGGCTCGTCCGGGCCGGGCACATCCGCGCCCACCACTCCGAGGCGGCCGCCCGCGCCGACGCCCTGTTCCGTGCCGAGCGCGAGCCGCACTGCCTGCACTGGTTCTGATCGGGAGGCCGCCGAGCGAACGCAGTCCCAGGGAAACGCCGAACGCCGTCCCCGCCCTTTCACGGGCGGGGACGGCGTTCGGCGTTTCGCGCGCTTCCGGACGGATCATCAACGGTGCGGGCAGGCCCGATGGTTCACGGGGGCCGATCGGTTTGCCCCCGCGGACCAGGCGGATTGCCCTCGGAGGACAGACCGTGGCATGGCGAGGGCGGGTCGGTTTGGTCGTACGGGTGCACTCTGCAACAGTGTCCATCTGTATTGACATGGTCACGAGACGTGAGAGGCGAAGCCGGAGAAGAAGGACGTCAGGGACGTCGGGGGCGAACGGGCCGGAACGGGCCCGTCGGTATCAACGGGGCAACCGGTGCGCCCTTCCCGCCCGGTCGCCGGGGAGAGAAGGGCATCATCCTGCGCGCGTCGGTTCAGTTCCCCTGGCGGATGTCGCTCAACGTCCCGCTGATGTTGAGGAGTTCGTGGCACGTGGGCGCCTGCTTGCCGGAGGCCGGGGTGCCCGGCACCTCGCAGGTCACGTTCGCCGTCACGGCCTGGTCCTCGGGGACCTGGATGGGAGTCACCCAGTGGTAGTCCTGGTTGCGGAAGGTCTCCAAGGCGATGGTGGTGATCGTCTTGTTTCCGGCGGTGATGGTCACCACACCCTGGTCGCCCTGGAAGTTGGCGACCACGAGGTCCGTGATGTCGAACACCTTGCCGTGCGGCACCTGGTAACTGCCCGTCGTGGCGGCGCCGTTCTCGGTCTGCACGTCGATGGTGGCGGAACTCTGCTGCCCGGTGCCCGGCACCGCCAGGCCGCCCGGGCCGGGGCCGCCCTGGCCGCCGGTGCCGGCGCTCGGCTTCCCGCCGCCCGGCTTGGCCTGGCCGCCGGGCGTGTTCCCCGCGGGCGGCGCCGAGGGGTTGTCGCCGGCCGGGGCGCCGGCGGGCTGGGCCGGAGTGGCGCTCTGCTGGGCGACGGCCTGCTCGGCGGCCTGCTTGGCGGAGCTGCGCACGGCCGGGCGGACCAACGCGAACCACGCCAGCAGCAGCGCGATCAGCAGGGCCAGGAGCGCCAGCAGCCACCGGGGGAAGATCGGCAGCTGGACGAACTCGCCCTCGAGGACGGGCTTCTGAACGGTCGCCGCCTCGGCCTCCGGCTTTCCGGCCTTGGCATCCTTGTCGTCCTTGCCCTCCGCCCGCTCCTCCGGGCCCACCGTGACCTCGAACGGCCAGGTCGCCTGCTTGCCGAACCAGATCAGCTTACGGGTGCGCGCCTGTACCCGCACCTCCCCGGACTCGTCGGGCTCCAGCCGCAGCTTCTCCGGTGCGACGGCGAACCGCAGGTCCTCGCCGGCCTGTCCGGGCGTGAACGTCACAGCGGTGGGCGCGTTCCCGAGGTTGCGCACCGAGGCCCGGTAGCGTCCGCGCAGCCAGCCACGGCGACGGCGCGGGGCGAGCGCGGCCCGCAGCTCGTGGAACGGCGTCACGGTGACGGTGGCCTCCGGCACCGCCACCAGCTCGGGGCGCTCCACCGGCAACACGCGGATGCCGAGCGGGAACTCGCCGGCCCGGGTCGAAGCGGAGCGCGGCGGAGCCAGTCGGACCGTCACCGTCTCGGAGGTCCCGGGGAAGAGCGAGATCCGGGCCGGCTCGACCGTCGTCCACGCGGCGCAGTCGCCGACCGCCTCGAAGGTGTAAGCCTCAACGATGTCAAGATCGTTGCGCACCGTCAGGGTCGTGGTGGCCACGCCACCGGGGGCCACCGTGAGTGCTGGCAGGCCGAGTTCGGCGGATGTGGTCATAGCGTGACGGTAGGGCGGTTTGCCGCCGAAGAAGAGGGCCGTACGGGCAAGCTGTGGGCCACACCCCTTGCCCGTGAGGACCGACCGGAGACCCCGCACGGTGCCGCCTCGGAAACGGCCCGGCGCCGCGACGCCCGCCGCCGCCCCCAGATACCCCCGGCCGGACCTGCCTCGCGGCGGCCGGCCGTCACCCTCGCAGGAACAGAGAAATGGAGTAGTCGATGACGTCGACCGATACAACCCGTGAGGAAGCCGTCACCGCGCGCCGGACCGGAGTCGCCCCGCGCTCCGGCATTGCCGCCGCCCCGCGCATCCCCGAGCAGTCGCGCGGCAGGAGGGGAGTGCGGGTGGCGGTGTTCGCGGAAGACCTCATCCTGCAGACCGGCGTGGTCCAACAGTTGCGCCAGCGGCCCGAGGTGGAGCTGCTGAGCGAGGCCGAGGCCGGACGGGCCGAGGTTTCCCTGCTGGTGGTGGACGCGCTGAGCGAGACGGTCACCGAGCACCTGCGCCGACTGCGGCTCGCGACGTCGGGCCGGATAGGCCTGGTGGTGGGGCAGTTCGAGGCCGGCGGGCTGCAGACCATAGTCGAGAACGGGGTCGCGGCCGTGCTGCGCCGGTCGGAGGCCGACCAGGACCGGCTGGTGCACCTGATCACCGCGCTGGCGAACGGAGAGGGAGTGATGCCCGGGGATCTGCTGGGCGAACTGCTCGACCGGATCGGCATGCTCCAGCGCACCATGCTCGACGGGCGGGGGCTGACCCTGTCGACGTTGACGGCGCGGGAGGCGGAGATGCTGAAGCTGGTGGCCGAGGGCTTCGATACGAGTGAGATCGCGACGAAGACGTCGTACTCGGAGCGCACGGTGAAGAACGTGCTGCACGAGATCATTACGCGCCTCGGCTTGCGGAACCGGGCCCACGCCGTGGGCTATGCGATGCGCCGGGGCCTGATCTAGGCAGGAGACGAAAGCGGTGCCTTGCCCGGGCTCGGGCGAGGCACCGCTTGGGAGTCGCTAGAGGAGCCCGAAGTCGAACTCCCCGGCGGCAAGGGCGGCGATGAAGGCCGCATGGCTCGCCCGGTCGAAGGCCAGAGCGGGTCCGGAAGGATCCTTGCTGTCTCGGACTGCGACGGCCCCGGGGAGGAGCGCGTACTCGACACAGTCCTCGTTGCCGCCACTGTAGCTGGACTTCTTGTAGGTCAGCTGCGTCACTTGATCCTCCCTCACTGGATGAAGCGTTCAGAGTAGGCCGAAGTCGAACTCGCCGGTGGCAACCGCTGCGATGAAGGCCGCATGGGCCACTCGATCGAAGGCCAGGGCGGGACCGTTCGGGTCCTTCGAGTCGCGGATGTACGAGACCGGCTCACCCATGGCGAACTCAACGCAGTTCGTGGACTCGTTGCTGTGTGATGACTTGCGCCACCTGACAGCGATGGCGGCTGCATTCGGAATGAAACTCATGTGGCCTTGTCTCTCGCTCGATGACCAGAGTGTGCCCAGCCGGCAGCAGCAACTACGTGGAGAGCGAAGGCAGAGCCTCGCCCGAGCTCGGGCGAGGCACCGCTGGGAGAATGCTCAGAGGAGCCCGAAGTCGAACTCCCCGTCGGCGACGGCGGTGATGAAGGCGGAGTGGGCCGCCCGGTCGATGGCCAGGGTCGGGCCGTTCGGGTCCTTCGAGTCGCGGATGTAGGAGATTGGGCCGTCTGGGATGGCAACCTCGACGCAGTTGTAGTCTCCGCCGCTGTAGCTGGACTTCCTGAAGGTCAGCTGAGTCACTTGATGCTGTCTCTCTGTGCGGTGATGAACTCGATCGAGGAGTCGACAGAAAGGGCTTCAGCCGTGATCTCCTGGAACTTCGCCCGGTACAGCTCGACGTCAGCGGGTTCCTCGACCCAGCAGCCGGCGTGCAGTCCTTCGGCGAACACGACGTCGAGGTCCTTCCGCTGAGGGAATCCAAGCAAGCTGAACGCACCGTTCATGCCCGGATGAAATGCCGCACCCGCAGGCATCACCTGGATGTTGACGTTCGCCAAGCGGCTCAGCGTGAGCAGCTTGTCGAGTTGCGGCCCCATGATGTCGGGGCGATTCGCGAGCGCGCGGAGTGCGGTCTCATGGATGACCGCCCAGACCTGAACGGGGTCAGGGCGAGTGAGGATGGACTGTCGCGCCATGCGGACCTGGACAAGGTCGTCTACCGTGCCGCCCGTCATCGTTCGGAGCCTGTCGATGACCAACCGAGCGTATTCGGCAGTCTGGAACAAGCCCGGGATGAACGCTGGCTCGTAGGTCTTGTACGTGGTGGCGTCGGCTTCGAGAAGGATCAGGTCGATCGCGGTGGAGTTGATGACATCGCGGTAGCTCAGCCACCAGCCGCGCTTGCTGCCGTCCTTCGTGATGGCGATCAGCCCGGCGCGGTACTCCTCGTCCTCGCATCCGTAGTAGTCGAGGAGCCTGTTGACGTCCTCGACCTTGGCCGCCGTATGGGCGGTCTCGATGCGGGTGAGCTTGGCCTGACTCATCCCCGTCGCCTCTGCCACCACCTCAGCGGTGAGCTTCCGCTCTTCACGGAGCTTTCGCAGCACGCCTCCGAGCCGACGTCGGCGAACGGTTGACACCACCATGTGTTGTCCCCTCCAGAACTTTCAGTTGACCAGTCTGCCTGTGCGGTGGTCGGCGGCGCTACCGACAACTGGCATTCAGTGAGGCCGAATTCAGGTTCGATTTGCAAATATGCGATGTGCTGCGAGTGAGTTGCGCCTCACACCGCAAAGGCTGCATGCTGAGCGTAGCGGGTCGAGCGCACTGAGTAGGCATCGATCTGCGATCTCGCCGTTTCCTGTCTGGCGGCGAATGATCCACTTCACCCCCCTCACGGAGGTTCCTTCGTGTCTCCCCTTGGACTCCCCCCTGACTGGTCGGCCGCGCGCGAAGAGTTGCGCGAGCTCACGGCGCGCGCCGGGTGGATGCCCGACCTGGTCGCCGATGCCGAGACCGCGCTCCTCGAACTGTTCGTCAATGCCTGGCGCCACGGCGGCAGTGCGGCGCCGCTCGTCGTCATCGCGCTGCTCGACCACGTGCTCCGGGTCTCCGTCAGCGACGGGAGTCCCATCCGTCCGGTCAGCCGCGACGGTTCGGACCTCCTCGCGGTCTCCGGCCGGGGCCTGCGCCTCGTCCGTTCCCTCACCGACCGCTTCGGCACCGAGGACCGCAAGACCGGCAAATCGGTCTGGTTCGAGCTGGACGCCGCCGCGTGACCGCCGACCACCGCCGGCCGACCGGGCCGGCCGACCCGATCATGCGCACCTACACCGAGCCGGAGGTCGCCTCCCTGCTCGACGAACTCCGCGAGCGCGGCCGCAGGTTCGGCCTCATCTGGCCCTCCCTCGCCACGGACCGCGTGGTCGACGGCCGCGTCCTGGTCCGCTTCGGCGCGGCGCCGGCCAGCACCGTGCTCAACCTCCTCGCGGTCCTCCGTCACTACGAGTACGAGAAGGCCGAGGCTCCGTGCGACTCCTGATCGACCTCGCCCTTCCCCTTCTCATGCCCTTCGCCATCGCCGTCGTCGGCCTCGGCGCGGTCGCCGTCCTGCGGATGCCCAGCCGCCCGGACTCCATCCGGGGCCACCGGCCGGCGTCCTGAAGTTCCATGCAGGAAGTCGGCCCCGCCGACTTCCTGGTCCGCCGAACTACCGTCCCCGGCTACGGATCGAGGCCGATCCCGCCGGGGGCGGCCATCACCCCCTACCTGTCGAACCGAGAGAGGATGCTCACCATGAGTGACGAGAACAAGGGTGGCCCGAACGACGGCCGGAGCCCCGGGCACGCCAAGCCCAGCGGCCCGGTCATCGGCCCGAAGCCGTCGTCGGACAGCCAGAAGCCCGCCCCCGACCCGAAGCACAAGAAGTGAGCCCCGACGAGCAGCGGGCCGCGCTGGTGGCCGCGCTGACCGAGAAGGGGTCGCTGACCGCGGATTGGGCTCCGTCCGTGGCGGCCGTTCCGCGGCACGCGTTCCTCCCGGAAACCATCTGGGTGAACGAGGCGGACGGCGACGCCGAGTGCAGCCGATCCACGGAGCCCGAGCGGTGGATGCGGCTCGCCTACAGCGATCTGCCGATCATCACGCAGTGGGACGACGGAGTCGAAGGCCGCGCCCGCATCACGCCCACGTCGTCGGCGTCCATGCCCACGGTGGTCGTCGAGATGCTGTCCGATCTGGACGCGGAGCCCGGTCATCGGGTGCTCGAAGTCGGAACGGGCACCGGGTACAACGCGGCGTTGCTGGCGCATCGCCTGGGAGCCGAGATGGTGTCCACCGTCGAGGTGGACGCCCAGGTCACCGCCCGGGCGCGCACCGCACTGCGCGGCGCCGGCTACGCGCCGGAGGTCGTGTGCGGAGACGGGGCGCTCGGGTGGGGGGTGCGCGCTCCGTACGATCGGATCATCTCCACCGTGTCGCTGCGGCACATCCCGCCCGCCTGGCTGAACCAGACCCGTCCGGGCGGGGTGATCGTCA
Source organism: Kitasatospora sp. NPDC001132 (assembly GCF_053598415.1). Taxonomy (NCBI): domain Bacteria; kingdom Bacillati; phylum Actinomycetota; class Actinomycetes; order Kitasatosporales; family Streptomycetaceae; genus Kitasatospora; species Kitasatospora sp. NPDC001132. The sequence continues at coordinate 284,745 of NZ_JBSFKF010000001.1, forward strand.
GCCCGGTCTCGCCGCTGTTCGGCGGCGGCGCGGTCGTCCGCCTCACGGTGGACGAGGACGGAACCGGCGCGAGCGGCCGGTTCACCCGCTCGTCCGCCTTCATGATGCTCCGTCAACAGCGTTACGAGGCAGCACCGGTGGACGACTACCTGCCGGGGGAGTGGCCGGGTGACTCCGATCGGTCCTGGACGGAGCTCGACCCCGAGGCCATCGGGGACGACTGGTTGGCGCAGTTCGCCTGTGCCCTCGCCCTGCCGGACGTGTACTACCGGCGCAACGGGTTCGGCGAGGGCTGGACGTGGTGGCTGTTCGACACGGCCGTCACCTCCTGGGCGACCGTGGACTCCGTGCCCGGGGAATCCCGGTTCGAAGTCCGCCAGTCCGGGCCGCGCCGACTCTGGGACGAGGTGGAGGCCGCCCACCACCGGTGGGAGTCCGCCGGACGCCCCGGGTACGAGCGGTACGGGCTCACGGTGACCCCCGCCGGACAGACCGCCTGGCTGGACGAGCCCGCCAACCCCCTGAGGTGACGGCCGGGGCGCGGGGTCCATGCGCTGACGACCCGCCACCTCCCCGCGCCCTCCAGCAGCCGTCCGGCCGATCATGTCACCGTCGCTTGATCTACTCGTTGTGCCGGGCATGGGGCGAGGAGAACGCGGCGAGCTGTCGGACGCGGAGTGGGAGCTGCTGCGGCCGTTCCCGCCGGTGTCCGCCACGCCGGCCCGGAAAGGAGAATGACGGCCGGGCCGCCCGCCGGCGCAGGGGATCACGAGACGGACGGCCGTCGGGCTTGGACGAGGAGCGGGCAAGGCGGTTGGCGAAGGTGTCAGCAGGGCCGAGCGCGATCTCCAGCAGTGACCCGGGGGCCTCCTGCATCTCGGCACCCCCCGCCGGGCCGTGACTGCTCTCCGATCGGCCACCTGTACCGATTCGGCAGCAGACTCAGTAGCCGACGGTGAACCGGCGCTGGATGAAGCGGGGCAGCTCCGCCTCGTCCACCAGCGCGACCGCGGCGTCCTCCGCCGAGATCCGGCTCACGCCGTCGGCGTCCAGCACGGGCTGGTCACCGCCGATGCGGAAACGGCCGGTGCGCTCGCCGGGGGCGATCTGCTCGGCGGGGCTGAAGTAGGTCCAGAGCCGGTCCGAGAGGCGCAGGACGTTCAGCGCCTCCCGGTGGCCGCGCACGGCGGCAGCGTACTCGCGGGGCAGGCCGAGTTCGTCGAGCGACGCGTGGAGGAGCTCCTCGTGGTCGGCGCGGACGACGCCCGGTTCGATCTCCAGGCTGCCGGCGCCACCGATGACGATCAGCCGGGTGCGGGGGTGACTCTCCAGGGCCTTGAGCAGGTTCCGGGCGGCGGTCGCGTAGACGGTCGGGTCGGCGATCGAGCGCTGGACGGTGTCGGTGAAGTCCTTCGCCGCGTTGCCGGGCTGGAAGCCGCTGATCAGGACGTCCAGACCGGCCAGGGCGGCGGTGATGCTCGTGTCGTCCAGAACGTCGATGCTCGCCCAGCCGAGATTCTCCCGCCGGTCGGTGATCGCGGAGGCGTCCCGGCTGAACGCCGTCACACGGTGTCCGCGCCGGAGGGCCTCGGTGACGACCCGGCTGCCGATGGTGCCGGTGGCTCCGATGACGCCGATGTGCATGGTTCTCCCCTTGGTTCATGCCGTGGTCAGGTCGGACGGCACGAGGCCAGAAGGCCTCACGCCATGCGGAAACTATACGGCGTGAAGTTTCTATACGGCAATCAGTGCAGTGACACTGTAGAGTGACGCCGTGGCAGGCACCCGAAGCACTGGACGACGCGAGCGACTGCGGGCCGAGACGACCGCCGAGATCAAGCGCACGGCACTGGAGTTGATGCGATCGGGCGGCCCCGACGCGATCACCCTGCGGGCGATCGCCCGCGAGATGGGCATGACCGCCAACGCCATCTACGGCTACTTCGCCACCCGCGACGACCTGGTCACCGTCCTCGTCGCGGATGTCTACACGGCGCTCGCCGACGCCGTCGACGCCGCCTGGGCCGCCTCCGCCCAGGACGCCCCGGCGGAGCGGATCCAGGCCTGGGCGCACGCCTTCCGCAACTGGGCGCTGGCCAACCCCGAGGGTTTCCGGCTGATCTACGGCGACCCGGTCCCCGGCTACCGGGCCCCGGACGGCGGTGCCGCGCCGGACGCCGCCCGGCGGATCTGCATCGGCATCGCCGCGCTGGCGGACACGGCCTGGTGCAGCGCCGAACGAGTTCATGGGAACGGCGACTTCGACTGGGACGACTTCGACGCCGGCCTGCTCGACAAGGTCCGCCCGGCGTTCCCTGCACTACCGCCGGCCGGGGTGGCCCTGGCACTGCGGATCTGGGGGCACCTGCACGGCCTGGTCGCGCTGGAGATCTATGGTCACCTGCGCGCCCAGACGCTCTCGCCGGGCAAGCTCTTCCACGCCGAACTCACCCAGTTGGTTCGATCGTTGAATATCGACGCTGCCAAGTGGTCGGCTTCGTGATTCCTTCGCGCTGGAGAGCTCTGGGCACTACCGTGCGGCGGCGTGGACGTAGAAGATCCCAAGGACGTGGTCCGGCGCGGGTATGACCTGCTGTCGGTGCGCTACGAGCGCGCATTCGGCGGTGAGACGAAGTACGGCCAGGACTGGCTCGGCGGCGGGGTCGCGATGTGGTGGAGCCACGCGGACGCCGCCACGAACCGCTCCTGGCTCGTGCGGGCCGGCCTTGACGTGGTCCACGAAGAGTTCGTGCCCCAGGGGAACAGCGGGCATGTCCTGTTCTGGGCTCGGCGAACCGCAGCGTGAGCAGGTGACACTTGGCCAGCTCGCCCTCGGGCGCCTTCCCGCCGGATCAGCTCGAACATCTGGACACACGACGGCAACCCCCCGGCCCGCTGACGCGACCACGGCGAGATCCCTGGAGCCGGGCAGTCCGAGGAGTCGACTCCTTCGGGCCGCCCCGACATCCGACATCCCCAACCTCACGGGACACAACAGCTAGGTCCGGGACCACCAAAGCCGAACGCTCCCACGGGGGTCACCGCGCCGTCCGGATGTCAGTAGGGTCGGGGCATGCTCCTGTGGATCAACGGCCCGTTCGGCACGGGCAAGACCCAGACCGCCCACGAGATCAGGTGGCGCCTGGCCGGCAGCGTCGTCTGCGACCCCGAGCACGTGGGGTTCGGCCTGCACCGGATGATGCCGCCGTCGCTGCGCGGGGACTTCCAGGACCTCCCCGCGTGGCGGCAGGGCGTCTTCGAGGTGCTGGACCGGGTGCTCACCGGGCATGACGGTGTGGTGATCGCGCCGATGACGGTCGTCGAGCCGGCGTACTTCCGCGAGACCGTCGGCCGGCTCCGCGAGCGTGGCCACGACGTCCGCCACTTCGCCCTGCTGGCCGAGCGCGCGACGGTGCTGGAGCGGCTGCGCGGGCGCGGGTTCGGACACGTCCTGGGGTTCGTGGCCGGGAAGGACGCCCCGCTGCGCCGGGAGAGCTTCGCCGTGTCGAAGCTCGACCTGTGCCTGGAGCGGCTGCGCGAGGAGGAGTTCGCCCAGCACGTGTGGACCGACCGGCTGTCGATCGCTCAGGTCGCCGAGCACGTCGCCGCCTCCGCGGGACTGAAGCTGGCTCCGAACGAGGACAGCGCGCTCCGAGGGCGGCTGCGCCGCACCTGGACGGGGGCCAAGCACATCCGGTTCGACTGAGACCTGACGCGGGCCCGCACAGGAAGTCGGCCCGGCCGACGTCCGGTGCGAGGTGCGAGGCGAGCGGTGCATCGGCCGGTGCGGGCCGGCTGCCCTTTGGGGACACCACCTCTTACCCCCGCCGAGGGTGCCCGGGCTCTCCCGCGACGCGCCCGGAGCGGGGACACTGCGGGGAGACCGCCCCTGCAACCTGTGAGGTCGAGCGTGATCGGCGCCACCGCCACCCCCCGCTCCGTCCGGCGGCCGGCCCGGGCCGCCGTCGCGGTGCTGCTCGCGCTCGCGGCGGCCCTGGTGACCCTGGCCGGCGCCGCCCCAGGTGGGCCGGGCGCCGCGGCCCCGGTGGCCGCGGTCGACCCGGCGGCCGGGCGGATCCTCTTCGCCGGCACCGACCACCGCGGCCTCGGCAAGGTCACCGGCACCGAGTCGAGCACCCCGCTGTTCGGGCCCGGCCCGATCCACTTCGACCGGGACCCGTCGGCCCGCGGCGACGAGGTGGTCTTCACCAGCCTGCGTGACAGCCCGCTGCCCCAGGTGTACCTGCGCGACGCGGCCGGTGCTGTTCACCGGCTCACCACCGGCATGGACACCGCCCACCCCGCGCTCGCCCCGGACGGCAAGGGCGTCGTCTTCGAGGCGCTGGAGGACCGCGGCGGCGACAGCAAGCCCCAGCACGTCCTGTGGGCCGTCAACCGGGACGGCAGCGGGCTGCGCCGGATCACCGACGGCGCGGCCGACGAGACCCATCCGACCGTCTCGCCCGACGGGAAGTGGATCGCCTACTCCTGCGACGGCGAACCGTCGCACCGTCAGATCTACCTGCGGCCGTTCACCGGCGGCGCGCCCGTCAAGGTCACCAACGTGACCAACGGGGACGCGGTCGACCCGACCTGGAACCCGGTCGACGACGACGCCCACCGCAACGAGATCGTCTACACCTGGGACCAGGGCGCCCAGGGCCGGACCCTGATGCTCACCTCGCCCACCGGCGGCGACAAGGCCTTCTTCCCCGGCACCGGCTCCACCTGGAAGACCGGCTCCGCCGCCTGGACGGCCGACGGCACCGGTGTCGTCTTCCTCAGCGCGGACCTGCTCGACCCCAACAACCCGAGTCCGCAGCCCGACCCGACCCGGCCGCCAGTGGTGAACCTCTACAGCGCGCTGACCTGCAACTGCAAGGCGCCCGAACTGCTCTACCGGGCCGATCGGTTGATCTCCTCGCCGACCTGGCTGGGCCCGCAGCAGGGCGGCGGCCCCGTCGTCGAGCAGACCAGCGCCTCGGGCTCCAACGTCGCCGACGTGGAGGACATGCGCCCCGACGGGTCCGACCCGCGCGACCTCGGCATCAGCGTGCTCCGCGAGGACCCGGCCGCTGACGCCAACACCAGCACCGACCCGGCCGCCGACCCGCTCTTCCACCCCCGCCCCGGCTTCGACCCCTGGTACGAGCGCCAGACCTACACCCCCGACGGCCGCCAGATCGTGGTGACCCGCTACGAGGACGGGCCCGCCGGGCGGATCCAGCGGATCTGGATCGCCGACGGCGACGGGGCGAACCCGCAGCCGATGAACCTCGCCGGGCGCGGCCCCGACGACCGGGACACCGACCCGTCGCTCTCCCCGGACGGCAAGCTGATCGTGTTCAGCCGCAGCGCCCCGGCCATCGACGGGCAGCCCGCCCGGCCCGGTCGCGTCCTGATCGCCGAGGTGGCCACCGGGCGGATCGTCGGCACCGTCCAGCCGCCCGCCGGCCAGCAGGGCGCCTCCGACGGCCAGCCGTTCTGGTCGCCCGACGGCAAGCTGATCGCCTTCTCCCGGACCGCCGTGATCGACGGCAACGCCGGCAACCTGCACGTCTGGACCGTCTCCGCGGACGACCTCACCCGGCAGACCGACCTCAGCCGGACGGCCTGCCCGGGCAACTGCGACGTCATCGACGACAGCCCCGCCTTCGCCCCCGACGGCCGTCGGATCGCCTTCAACCGCAAGGCCGGTGACGGCGGGAACAACCACCAGGACGGGGTGGTGGTCACCACGCCGACCGGCGCCGACTGCACGGTGATCGTGCCCGCCGGGCTCGGCCAGGGCGCCTGCACCCGGCCGCTGCCCGACCGCCCCACCACCGGGCCCTTCCAGCCCCGCGACGTCGCCTGGACGGCGAACAGCGCGCAACTGCTGATGACCTCGCGCCGCGACGCGCCGCCGAGCTCACCGGAGGGCCTCAAGGTCTACGACTTCGCGAGCACCAAGCTCACCGAACTCGACTGGCGGCTGCCGGGCCGCCAGAAGGAGCCGGCCGTCCAGCAGTCCGTCGACCTGTCGGTCAGCGTGCCCGAGCGGACCCCGGCCGTCCCCGTCGACGGCAGCACCGACGTGACCGTCACCGTCACCAACAAGGGCCCCGCGCCCTCGCCCGGCACCGTCCTCACCGTCTCGGTGCCGACCGGCGCCAGGCTCGGCAAGCTGACCACCCCGACCGGAACATGCGACGCCGCGGCGCTGCGCTGCGAACTCGGCACCATGGCACCGCGCGCGGTGATCCGGATCACCGCCACCCTGATCGGCACCCGGCCCGGCTCCCCGGACTTCGGCTGGAGCGTCACCGGAGCGGTCCAGGACCCGAACCCCGACGACGACTCCGCCCGGACCTTCCTGCCGGTGCTGGAGCCGCCGACTCCGACCCCGACTCCGACTCCGACCCCGTCATCGACGGCCACGCCGACCCCGACCCCGACACCGACCCCGACCACCCCCGCACCCAGCCCGACCGCCACGCCCGCCCCCGCACCCAGCCCGACCGCCACGCCCGCCCCCGCCCCGGCGCCCGCCCCCGTACCGCCGCCCCAGGCCGGCCCCACGATCGCGGTCGACGCCCAGCCGACCCCCGGCTACGTCGGCGGCCACGTGACCGTCAGCTACACCGTCCGCAACACCGGCCAGGCCCTCGCCACCGGCCTGCGCCTGACCCTCGGCCTGCCCGCCGGGGTGCCCACCGAGGCCCTGCCCCCCGGCTGCCGGGCCGGCACCTGCACGGTGAGCGACCTGGCCCCGGGCCGCAGCGCCGTGGTCCGCGTGGTGCTCTCGCCCCTGGCGGCGCTGGACACCACCATCACCGCGGAGCTGACCACCACCGGCACCGACGCCACCCCGGGACCGCACCGGGCGAGCACCCCGCTGCGCATCCTCCAGCCCCGCATCGTCGCCGTGCCGCCGATCGGCAAGCCCGGCTTCGTCACCTCGGTGCGCGGCGTGGACTTCCCGCCCGGCACGCCCGTCCGGTTCACCTGGAACCCCGGCATCACCGCCGCGGCCGCGCCCACCCGCCCCAAGGGCGACGGCACCTTCGCCGGCCAGTTGCTGATCCTCCCCAAGGACGAGACCGGCCCGCGCACCATCACCGCCGAAGGCCCCGGCTTCTCCCCGGTGACCTGCCCCTTCCTGGTGGTGGAGGGCAGCATCGGCCCGCCCGGGGAGGTGGAGCGGCGGTGATCCACGAAGTCGACGAGGCACTGCGACAGCTGCTCGCCGAGACCGGCCTGCCCGAGCGCGGGATCGAGGTGGTCTTCGACGCGCCCACCCGGGACTTCGCGGCCCGGCGCAACGCGCCCACGGTCAGCGTCTTCCTGTACGGGCTGCGCGAGGACACCGGCCGCCGGCAGACCGGCACCGTCGCCGAGTACGACGCGGACGGCCTGGTGACAGGTCACCGCCCGGCGCCCCGCTGGTTCGAGCTGGCCTACCTGGTCACCGCCTGGACCAACCGGCCGCAGGACGAACACCGGCTGCTGGCCGAGGTGCTGCAGTGCCTGACGGCCACCGACACCCTGCCCGCCCGGCTCCTCACCGGCAGCCTCGCGGAGCTCGGACTGACCGTCGCGCTGGACATCGCGGGGCGTGACACCGGCCTGCCGTCGGTGTCCGACGTCTGGTCCTCGCTCGGCGGGGAGCTGCGGCCCTCCGTCGACCTCCGGGTGCTCGCCCCGCTGCCCGGCGAGCGCGGCCCGGCCGGGCCGCCGGTCACCGAGGGGCTGGTGCTGCACGCCGGCGACACCACCCAGGCCGGGCCGCCGCCCACCGACGGGCCGGGCCGCCGACTGCGCTACCGGGGCACCGACGACCCGGGGCCGGACGGCTTCGCCGCGCCCAGGGAACGCGGGCTGCCGCCCGGCCGCCGGCCACGGGGCAGGGCGCGATGACCGTCGACCTCGAACAGCCGGTGAACGACGCGCCGCCGAGTGACCGACCGGCCGGACCGCACCACGACCACCTCTGGGAGCGGCTGCACCGCGTCGAGCAGAAGGTCCGCGCCGCGGTGCGCGAACGGCGGGCCGACGACCCGGACCCGGACGACCCGTACCGCGGCCAGTACCTCGGCCCGGAGGCGGTGGAGCGCATCCTGGCGGCCTCCGCCACGGTGCACGGGGCCGCCGGGGACCTCGGCGACGGGCCGGCCCCGCCGCCCGACTCCCGGCTCGGCCGGCTCGCCGCCGCCTTCGGGCTGCTCCCGGTGGACCTCGACCTGCTGCTGGTCGCCCTCGCCCCCGACCTCGACTCCCGCTTCGAACAGCTCTACGGCTACCTCAACGACGACCTGACCCGCCGCCGGGCGACCATCGGCCTCGCCCTGGAGCTGTGCGGACAGCCCGGGGCCGGCGCCGGCCGCTTCCGGTTCTCCGTCCGCGCCCCGCTGGTCGCCGGCGGCCTGCTGGAGGTCACCGAGCCAGACCGCCCGCTGCTCTCCCGCACCCTGCGCGTCCCGGACCGGGTGACGGCCCATCTGCTCGGCGACGACGAGCCGGACGGCACCCTCGCCGGGCTGGCCCGCCGCGCCGAGCCCCGCTTCCGGCAGCTCGACGAGCGGCTCCACGAGCGGTCCGACGAGCGGCCCGATGCGCGGCTCCACGAGCAGCCCGACGAGCGGTTGCGCGCGCTGGCCGCCAACGGCGGGTTCGTCCACCTGCTGGACCGCAGCGGACACGCCGCCCCGATCGCGGTGGCCGCCCTCGCGGCCGACGGCCCGCCACCCCTGCTGGTCGACGCCGCCGCGCTCGCCGCCGGCCCACCGGAGGCCACCGTACGGGTGCTCGCCCGCGAGGCACGTCTGGCCGGGGGCGGCGTGGTGCTCGGACCGCTGGACCGGCTCGAACCCGAACGGCCCGAGCGGGCCGCCCTGCTGCGCGAACTGTGCGCGGCACTCGACGGCGTCCCGCTGGTCGTGCACGGCCCGCAGGTCTGGGACCCGACCTGGGCGGCCCGGAGCCCGGTGGTGGTCACCGTCCCACCGCCGGACGCCCGGACACGGGCCGAGCAGTGGGCCGGCGCACTGAACACGGAGCTGGACGAGGAGCTGACCGAGGCGGTCGCCGCCTACCGGCTGGACCGGGAGCAACTGGCCCGCGCCGCCTCGGTGGCGGCCAGGACGGCGGCCGCCGAGCGGCGCCCGGTGCGGGCCGAGGACCTGCGGACGGCGGTGCGGGCGCAGAACGCCGCCGGCCTGGCCCGGCTCGCCCGCCGGATCGAGCCCGGGGTCGGCTGGTCCGACCTCGTGCTGCCCGCCCCCACCGCGGGCCGGCTGCGGGAACTCGTGCTGCGCGCCCGGCACCGCGACCAGGTGCTCCGGCAGTGGCGGATGCGCCCGGGCGGCGGCCGGGGCAACGGCGTGATCGCCCTGTTCGCCGGGGAGTCCGGCACCGGCAAGACGATGTCCGCCGAGGTGGTCGCCGCCGAACTCGGCATGGAGCTGTACGTGGTGGACCTCTCCACCGTGGTGGACAAGTACATCGGCGAGACCGAGAAGAACCTGGAACGGATCTTCACCGAGGCCGCGCAGGTCAACGGCGTCCTGCTGTTCGACGAGGCGGACGCGCTGTTCGGCAAGCGCTCGGAGGTCAAGGACGCCCGCGACCGGCACGCCAACGTGGAGACGGCGTACCTGCTGCAGCGGATGGAGTCCTTCGACGGGATCGCCGTGCTGACGTCCAACCTGCGGGCCAACCTCGACGAGGCGTTCACCCGCCGGCTGGACGTCATCGCCGAGTTCCCGCTGCCGGACGAGGCGCAGCGGCGCCTGCTGTGGGACCGCTGCCTGGGGCCGCTGGTGCCCCGCGGCGACGACCTCGATCTGGACTACTGCGCCCGGAACTTCGAGCTCACCGGTGGCTCCATCCGGGCCTGCGCGGTCTCCGCGGCCTACCTGGCCGCCGGGACGGGCGCCCCGCTGGGCATGGCGCAGCTGGTGTCCGCAGTGGTCGGCGAGTACCGCAAGCTCGGCCGGCTGGTGCTGGCGAGCGAGTTCGGGCCGTGGCTGGGCCGGCTCGGGGACGCCGGGCACGGCTGACCGGCTGACCAGCTGCCGAGGTGCCGAGGTGCCGGGGTGCCCGAGGTGCCGGGGGATGGCGGGGCGGCCGGGGCGCCCGGGAGACCCCTGCGGGTGTCCGCCGGGGGCAGTGGTTCCTGCCCCCGGTCCGGGACCTGCGGACATGTTCCCGGGAGGTGCCCGGGCAGCAGACTCGGAGGCGAATGACCGGCGAATAGCGGTGGTCCAGCCGAAGGAGCGCGTATGCCGTCGTACCTCACCCCGGGCGTGTACGTGGAGGAGGTCCAGTCCGGTGCCCGGCCGATCGAGGGCGTCGGCACGGCCGTCGCCGCCTTCGTCGGCTTCGCCGAGACCGGACCCTTCCACGAGCCCACACTGGTGACCAACTGGGACCAGTACGTCCAGCGGTTCGGCGGCTTCACCGAGGGCACCTACCTGGCGCACTCGGTGTACGGCTTCTTCGCCAACGGCGGCGGTTCCGCCTACGTCGTGCGGGTCGGCGACCCGGCCCGGCAGGCGCCCGGCGCCGCCCCCGCCGTCACCGCGGCCCCGCCCGTCGAGATCGCCGGGTTCCTGTTCTCCGCCCTGCCCGGCGCGGGCGGCGAGGTGTCCGTCGAGGTCGCCGACTCGGAGGGGGAGAACGTCCCCGAGGACCGCTTCCGGCTGCTGGTGCGCCGGGGCGCCGAGGTCGTCGAGACGTACGACGTCTCGACCCGCAAGAGCACCAAGGGCTACGTCGTCACCCAGCTGCGCGAGTCGAAGCTGGTCGCCGTCGCCGAGAAGCCCGGCACCGCGCCGAGCCGCCCCGAGCGCCGCACCCACGCCCTGGCCACCGCGCCCGCGCCGGCCGCCGTCCCGGCGGGCCGACTCGACCCGGCCGAGTACGTCGGCGACGCCGCCGCCCGGACCGGCTTCGGCGGCCTGGAGGCGATCGACGAGATCACCATGGTCGCGGTGCCGGACCTGATGAGTGCCTACCAGCGCGGCGACATCGACGACGAGGGCCTGCGCACCGTCCAGCTGGCCGTGATGTCGCACTGCGAGCAGATGGGCGACCGGATCGCCGTCCTGGACCCGCCGCCCGGCCTGAACGCCCAGCGGATGCGCACCTGGCGCAACGAGGAGGCGGGCTTCGACTCCCGCTACGCCGCGCTCTACTACCCGTGGATCAAGGTGTTCGACCCGGCGAGCGGCCGCAACGTGCTGGTCCCGCCGAGCGGCCACGTCGCCGGGGTGTGGGCGCGCAGCGACGCCGAGCGCGGCGTGCACAAGGCGCCCGCCAACGAGGTCATCCGCGGCGCGGTGGACCTGGAGCTGCGCCTCAGCAAGGGCGAGCAGGACCTGCTGAACCCGATCGGCGTCAACTGCGTGCGGGCGTTCCCCGGGCGCGGCATCCGGATCTGGGGCGCGCGCACCCTCTCCTCCGACCCGGCGTGGCGCTACCTGAACGTGCGCCGGCTGTTCAACTACCTGGAGGAGTCCATCCTCCTCGGGACCCAGTGGGTGGTCTTCGAACCCAACGACGACCGGCTGTGGTCCAGCATCCGCCGGAACATCACCGCGTTCCTCACCGAGGAGTGGCGGCGCGGGGCCCTGTTCGGCCAGACCGCAGCCGAGGCCTTCTACGTCAAGTGCGACCGCGACAACAACCCGCCGGAGTCCATCGACCTCGGCCAGGTGATCTGCGAGATCGGCGTCGCCCCGGTGAAGCCCGCGGAGTTCGTGGTGTTCCGGCTGTCCCAGTTCTCCGACAGCACGAGCCTCGTCAACGAGTGACCGGCCCGGTCGGCACCACCACCCCTCGGCACCCCTCGCATCGGAAGGTGACAGAAACCCATGGCTGAAGGCGATCCGCTCTCCACACATATCTTCGGCGTCCAACTCGGCGGCTACAACGTCGAGTCCGTCAAGGAGATCAGCAACCTGACGGTCGAACAGGACGTCGTCGAGTACAAGCAGGTGACCCAAGAGGGCAAGCTGATCGTCCGCAAGCAGCCCGGCGCCCGGCTCCCCGGCGAGGTGACCATCACCCGCGGCCTGGACAAGAGCGGCGCGTTCACGGACTGGATCAAGGAGACCCTCAACAACGGGGCGATCAACACCGCGCGGCAGAACCTGACCATCGAGGTCAAGGACACCACCGGTGCCACCCTGCGGCGAATCCAGCTGACCAACGCCTGGGCGAGCCGCTGGGAGGGCCCCACCCTCAGCGCCGGCGAGTCCAGCGCCGCGACCGAGACCGTGACCATCGTGTTCGAGGAGATCTCGGTCGAGTGAGGCGCAAGATCGGCCTGGAGGAGCTGCTGGAAGGGGCTCCGGCCCCGCAGAACGCCGTGCCCCAGCAGCAGGCCCCGGCGGCAGCGGCGGCGTCGCAGCCCCGGGGGCGGGCGCCGCACACCGAGTTCGAGTTCGAGCTGCCGCTCGGCTACGTCGACGACGAGGGCACCGTCCACCGGCACGGCGCCATGCGCCTGGCCACCGCCCGCGACGAGCTGATGCCGCAGATCGACCTGCGGGTCAAGGAGAACCCGGCGTACCTCAGCGTGGTGCTGCTCAGCCACGTGATCACCAGGCTGGGCGACATCACCGACGTGCACGCCGGGGTCGTCGAGCGGATGTACGCCACCGACGTGGCCTTCCTCCAGGACCTCTACCAGCGGATCAACAGCGAAGGCCACACGCGCGCCGCGGTGACCTGCCCGCACTGCGACGGCGCCTTCGAGGTCGACCTCGCCGGTGGGCGCCTGGGGGAATCGTGACGTACGCGCCTGCTCGGCTGTACGAGGAGATCGCGTACATCGCGTACCACTTCCACTGGCAGCGGGAGGACATCCTGGACCTGACCCACCGCGAACGCGGGCAGTGGGTCAGGGAGATCGCGCGGCTCAACACCCGCATCAGCGAAGGCGGGTGAGCCCGGTGGGGCTTCGGGACTGGATCGGCCGCCGCAGGGGCGGCGAGACCGGTGCGCCGGTCGGCGTGGAGGCCGGTGCGCCCGTCGGCGTGAAGGCCGGTGCGCCGGTCGGCGTGGAGGTCGGTGCGGAGGCCGGCGCCGCCGCCGGGGAGGCTGTTCCCCGGCGGCGCCCGGCGGCCGGGGACGGGGGCTGGCGCGCCGTCGCGCCGCTGGTCCCGACCCTGGCCGGGCCGGCGCACGGCGTCAGCGACGGCCTGACGTTCCGCTCCCGGCTCACCGCCTGGCAGGACCCTTCGCTCTGCGGCCCGCTCGGCCACGCGGTCCTGCCGACCGCCCCGGTCGGCATCCTGCGGGCCGTGGCGAGGCCGGGCCTGCCGGACCCCGCCCGCACGGGCGGGGACGACCTCGTCGTGCCGGTGCTCCCGGTCCAGGCCCGGGCCGAGGAGCCGGCGCAGGACGGGCCGTCGGGCCCGGCGCGGTCGGCCGCGCCGGTCCAGCGCTCCGTCCGGCTGCGGCGACTCCCGGTGCGGTCGGGGCCGCGCCCGCCGCGCGCGGGCGGGGGCGAGCGTCAGCCGGTCGCGGCCGGGGCCGACGGCGGTGCGCCGAAGCCCGCTGAGGCGGCGCCCGTTGCACCCGTGCCCAGCAGGTCGAAGTCCGCCGCGGCGACGGCCGGTTCGCCGAAGGCCGGTTCGCCGAAGGCCGCGGCGCCGCAGTCCGCTGCCGCAACGCCCGGTGCCGCAGCGGCGCCGGGTGCGCCGACTGCCGTCGGGGCGGCGCCCGAGGCGGTCGCCGCCTCCCCGCGGCCGAACGATTCCGCGGCCCGGACCGTCGAGCGTCCGGTGCGTCCGCGCTCCGTAGGCGCTCCGCTGGTCGTGGCGAGGCGCCCCAGGTCGCTGCCCGCACGCACGGTGGCGGCCGTCCCGGGAACGGTCAGGGCGCCGGGCGTCACCACCGAGCCGACGGCCCGGGGCACCGACACACCGACGCCCGCCGCGATGACGCAGACACCGCCCGACGGCACGCACCCTCCCGCGAGCGGCGAAGCCGCCGTACGGACGGCGTCCGGCCCGGCCGCGACGTCCGCGTCCGCGCGGAGCGGGCGGACCGAAGGGGTGGTCCAGCGTGCCTCCGCGACCGGCCCCGCCGCGGCACCCGCCCGCCCGGTCCTCGGCGCGCCCCTGACCGCGCTGCCCGCAAGCGCCACACCGCTGGCCACCGACGGCCCCCGGGCCGCTGACACCGCCCCGGGGGCACCGGCCATGCCCGTCGTCCCCGCCGCCGAGGCCGGGTCTCCCGTCGCCGGGACGAGCCGGCCCGACGGCGCCCTGCCCTCCGGAGGCGGGAGCCGTGACGCCACCGCCCCGGCCCGTCGCACCCGTACGGCCGGCGGCCCGGCGGGCCAGGCGCCGAACCGGCCCGAACGCGAGAACGCCGGTGGCGTGTCCGTGCAGCGCACGCCCTCCTCGTCGCCGGCCCCCGAACGCGCTGCGCCGGCCCGGCCCGCGCCGACCGCTGCCGGCGCGAGCGGGCCCGTCGATGGCGTGTCCGTGCAGCGCACGCCCTCCGGGGCCGCCACTCCCTCGGTGCCGCTCCGGCCCGAGCCGGCCCCGGCCCGTACGCGCGGGGGCCTGGGCGCGCCGCTCGACGCGCTGCCGCCGACGGCGGCCGTGCCCGGCGCCGCCGCTCCGCTGCTCGGCGGGCGCCGACCGGTGCAGCGGATCGCGGCCCCGGCGGTGGACGGCGGCGTGCCCGCCGTCGTCTCGCCGGCGGGTGGCGAGGGGCTGCCCGTGCAACGCGCCACCGGGCGCCCGGGCGGCACCCCGTCCGAGAGCCCGATCCAGACCGGTCATGACGGGCGACCGGCAGGCCCGGCGGCCCAGGTCGCCCAGGTCGCCCAGGTCGCCCCGGCCACCGATGGCAGCGGGCGCCGCAGGCGCGGACTGGCAGCCAGCCGCCCCCTGCCCTCCGCTGCCCCACCGGGGACCGTGGGTGCCTCCGCCGCATCGCCGTCCGGAAGCGGCAGTGGCAGTGGCAGTGGCCCCGAGCGGCGGCCGAACGCCTCGGTGCAGCCGGCCGTTCCCGGGGCGCGCCCGTCGAGTGCCCCTCCCCGAGGTGGCATCGGTGCGATGCCTACCGTGACGGTGCCCGCCCGTCCGGCCCCGGGCGGGCTGGGCGTGCAGCGCGCCGTCCAACTCATCGGCGCGCGGCGCGGGTTGCTCGGCGACCGCCGGATGGCGGTCTCCCTCGCCACTGCGCCGGCGCCGTCCGCGCCCGCTGGGGCCGCGTCGGCCGGGCCGTCCAGCGCCGGTCCGGCGTCGACGCCACCCGTGGTCCGGGCTGCCTGGCCGAACGCCCTCACCTCCCACCCGGACGCTGCACCGTCGGCCGCTGCCGCGCCGCAGCGCTCACGGACACAGGACCGGCCCTCACCGGGCGGCCGCGACGGCGGCCCGGCAACCGGGCAGTCGGCCGCACGGACGTCCCCGGGGCGGTTCCCCGCCCCGGGGACGGCCGCGCCGCGCGGGGTGGTGGCCGCCGTGCAGCGGGCGTTCTCCCGACGGTCCTCGGACCGGGCCGGTCACCGGTCAGCGCAGGGAGGTCCGCCGGTGCACGGCGGCACCACCCCGACCGCAGCCGTGCCCGCGCACGCGCCGCAGGTGCTGCCCGGTCGAACCCGTGCGGCAGTCCCGAACGCGGGCGCCCCGGCGTCGCCTCAGCCAGACGTCACGATCCCGGGGCGATCGGTCCTGCAGCGAGCCGCGGTGCCGACGTCCGCCGCGCGCCCGCCGGTCGTCCGGCTCCGGCCCGTGACGCCCCCGGCGGCCCGGTCGATCCAGCGCCTCCCGGCCACCTCCCACCCCCCGCAGCCGTCCCCGGCGCAGCCGCCCACCCCGGCGTCCCCGGCGGGCGCGCTCTGGTCGGCGGGCCCGCAGTACGCCGGCGCGTCCGCGGCCGCGTCAACGTCGGCGTCCGTACCCGTGGTGTCCTGGTCCCTGCCGACCGGGCAGGCCGCGAACGCCCCCGCCGTACGGTCCACACCGCCCGCGCGGCCCGTTCCGCCCACGCCCGGCACGGCTCGGGCGCTGCAGCGCGTGGCCGAGCAGAACGGCCTGGCCGGGATCCCGCTGACCGCCGTGCCCGCGCGCACCCCCACCACGGTGCAGCGGGCCGCGGAACCCCCGGCGAAGGCCCCCGACGGGCCGCACGCCAAGTCACCCGCCGACCCGTCCGACCTCGACGAACTGGCCCGGCGCCTGGTCGAACCCGTCGGCCGGCTGCTGCGCACCGAGTTGCGCAGGGGCCGGGAGCGCAGCGGCAAACCGTACGACATGCGCCGCTGAGCGCGGGCCGCGACGCGGACCAGGTGAACGGCCGTCAGAAGGCCGCAGCAGCGACGTGACCGGAAGCAGGGAGCAGAAGCGATGACCGACAACATCTTCGCGTCCAGCGTGTTCTTCAGTCTGACCATCGGCGGCAACGACCTCGGCGAGTTCACCACCTGCTCGGGGCTCGGCGCCCAGGTCGAGATCGAGCAGTACGCGGAGGGCGGCAACAACGGCTTCGCGTGGCAGCTGCCGGGGCGCATCACCTGGTCGAACATCACGCTGACCCGCGCGGTCACCGCGGACACCACCAAGATCGCCCGCTGGCTTTCCGAGATCGTCCGCAAGGTCGAGCCCAAGGACGGCGAGATCGTGGCGCTGCGGCCGGACCTGAGCCGGATCGTCGGCTGGCAGGTGCTGGGGATCGTCCCGGTGCGCTGGGAGGGGCCGTCCTTCGACCCCGCCAACTCCCAGGCCGCGATGGAGACCCTGGAGATCGCCCACGCGGGCCTGCGCCCCTCCTGACCCCACCCCTCCCGAACCCCCGTCCACCCCTCCCGAACCCCCGTCCATGCCCCCGACCCGCGGAAGGAGCACCAGGATGTCCCCGGCGGTCCCCGCCAGCGTCACCCGGGCCCAACTGACCATCATGGAGCCACCGTCCACGGTCGGCGCCCAGCCCGGCGGCACGCTCGCCCAGCTGCGCCTCCAGTTCAACCCGGCGACCCTGCGGCTGAGCAAGACCACCGAGTGGCGGCGCACCCCGTCCCGGATGGCGGGGGAGTCCGCACTGCCCGAGTTCGTCGGCAGCGGTCCGCGCTCGCTCTCCCTCGACGTGTTCCTGGACTCGACCGCGACCCACGACAACTCGGTGGAACGGGCGGTGGAGCAGCTGATGACGGCCTGCGTGCCCACCCCGGCCAGCCTGGCGCGCAAGACACCGGCCAGCCCGTGGATCCGGCTGGACTGGGGCACCCTGAAGACCACCTCGTTCAACGGGGTGCTGACCGGCCTCTCTGTCACCTACTCGCTCTTCGACGTCGACGGGAAGCCGCTGCGGGCGGTCTGCTCGCTGACCATCGACGAGGCCAGCGTCGACCCGGCCGGGCAGAACCCCACCTCCGGCTCCCCGGAGGCCCGCAGCACCCACCGGGTGATCGCCGGCGACAGCCTGCCGCTGCTCGCCTGGCGCGCGTACGGGGACGCCACCGCCTGGCGCACCATCGCCGAGGCCAACGACATCGACGACCCGATGGCGCTCGTCCCCGGCGCGGACCTGATCGTGCCGGGCATCGAGGAACTCACCCAGAGCCGCGCCGGGAACCACACCCGGAGCGAACCCACCCAGGGCGGACGGCCATGACCACTCCCGAGGCCCGCGGCGGCCGCTCCTTCGCCGCCGATCCCGTCGTCGAGGCGCCGGGCCCGCTGCCGCCGATCTGGGTGACCCAGCTGGTCTCCTGCGACATCGAGGAGAGCGTCGGCCTGCCCGACACCGCCGTGCTGTCCTTCCGGGACGCCGACCACGCCTTCCTCGCCGCCACCGGGATCACCATCGGCACCCCGCTGAAGGTCTCCGTGGTCACCGTGCAGGGCAACACCCGGGCGCGGCTGTTCACCGGCGAGGTGACCGCGCTGGAGCTGGAGGTGGACACCACCGGCTCGTACACCGTGGTGCGGGCTTCGGCGGTCACCCACCGGCTGATGCGCGGGCGCCGGGTGAAGGCCTTCCGGAACATGACGACCGCCGACATCGTCCGCGAGGTCGCCACGGGAGCGGGCCTGACCTGCGGGAGGATCGACTCCTTCCCGGTCGTCCACCAGCAGCTCTCGCAGGCCAACGTCCCGGACTGGGACTTCCTCCAGTTCCTGGCGCAGGAGAGCGGCGCCCAGGTGCGGGTGGACGACGACGGGAAGCTGGAGTTCGTCCGGCCCGATCCGGCCTCCGGCGCCCCGGCCCCCTCCACCCCGGCCCCGCAGAACCCGCTGGTGCTGGAGTACGGCCGCAACCTGCTGGAGCTGCGCGGCGTGCTGACCGGTGCCGCGGGGGTGGACACGGTCGAGGCGCGCGGCTGGAACGTCACCACCAAGAGCGCCCTGGTCGCCACCGAGCCCGCGGTGACCTCCCGTACCGTGCAACCGGGCATGAGCCCCTCGGTGGTGGCCTCCGCGTTCCCCGGCCAGGCCCGGCTGACCGTCGCCGACACCCCGTACCGCACCCAGGCGGAGACCGCCTCGGTGGCCAGGTCGCTGGCCGCCTCGGTGGCGGCCGGCTTCGGCGAGCTGGAGGTCGTCGCCGAGGGCAACCCACGGCTGCGGGCGGGCACCGCCGTCGCCCTGGGCAACGTCGGCGCCGCCTTCTCCGGCCGCTACACCGCCACCGGGGTGCGCCACCTGCTCGAACCGTTCCGCGGCTACCGCACCACCGTGGTGGTCAGCGCCGCCCCGGACCGCTCCCTGGCCGGGCTGACCAGCGGCGGCAACGCGCCGCCGCGCGGGCCCCGGATGCCCGGCCTGGCCGTCGCCGTGGTCACCGACGTCCGGGAGCCGGGCGGCGGGCAGCGCGGCTGGGTGAAGCTCAAGTTCCCCTGGCTGGACGACACCTACGTCTCCGACTGGGTGCGCACCGTGCAGTGGGGCGGAGCCGGGGGCGGCGGCGTGGTCAGCCCCGAGGTCAACGACGAGGTGCTGGTCGGCTTCGAGCAGGGCGACCTGGACAGCCCGTACGTCCTGGGCGGGCTCTACAACGGCGTCGACCGGCCCTCCCCGCACGACGTGCCGCTGGTCGACGGGGCCTCCGGCAAGGTCAACCGCCGTTCCGTGGTGTCCCGTTCGGGCCACCGGATGGAGCTTCTGGACGTGCCGGGCGGCAAGTCCGGCGTCCATCTGGCGAGCGGCGACGGGAAGTTGGAGGTCAGCCTGGACCAGCAGCGCGGCGAGATCGTGCTGACCGTCCACGGCCTCGGCGGCGCGGCCGGCAGCACGGTGCGGCTCACGCCCTCCGGCATCACCCTGGACGCGGGCACCGGCGCCGTGAACGTGCGCGGCGGATCGGTCACCGTCCGGGGGACGACCTCGGTCACCGTGGACGGCGGTGCCGAGGCGGTGCTCAAGGGGGCCTTCGTCAGGATCAATTGACGGAACGTCAAAGCGCCATGGCAGTATGACGAGTGCCCACGACCAGCGGGGCACCATCGGAAACGGAGACCGCACATGCCCCCCGCAGCCCGGACCGGCGACCTCACCGACCACGGCGGCGCCCTGACCACCCCGCCGCCGGGCGCCCTCAGGGTGGCGACCGTGCTGATCGGCGGCCGCCCCGCCGCGGTGGTCGGCAGCGTCCACGCCTGCGTCGTCCCCCCGCACCTGGCCCTGGGCCCCGGCAACGTGGTGCTGCCCTCCCCGGGCGCCGTGACCGGCGGGATGGTGCTGATCGGCGGCCTGCCCGCGGCCCGCATGGGCGACAAGACGACCTGCGGCGCCACCATCACCGCCGGCGCGTTCAACGTGCTGATCGGGGGCTGAGCATGAGTGGGAGCTTCATAGGCCGCGGCTGGGCCTTCCCGCTGCGGGTGAACGCCACCGGCGGCATCGGCATGGTGGAGCGGGACCAGGAGCTCGCGGAGGCGATCCGGCTGATCCTCGGCACCGCCCCCGGCGAGCGGCCGATGCGGCCCGAGTTCGGCTGCGGCATCCACGAGTACGTCTTCGCCCCGGGCGACAGCACCACCGCCGGGCGGATCGCCCGAGAGGTGCGCATCGCGCTGGAGCGCTGGGAGCCGCGGATCGAGGTCGACGACGTGGTGATCGCCTTCGACAGCGTCGAGGAGGGCACGCTCTACATCGACGTCCACTACACCGTGCGGGCCACCAACGACCGCCGCAACCTGGTCTTCCCCTTCTACACCATCCCGGAGCACCCGGAGGCCGAGCCGCTGAGTGCGACGAGCGGAGGTGCGTACTGATGGCCCTGCCCTCCCCGAACCTGGACGACCGCCGCTTCCAGCAGCTCGTCGACGAGGCCAAGCGCTACGTCCAGCAGCGCGCCCCGGAGTGGACCGACCACAACGTCTCCGACCCGGGCGTCACCCTGATCGAGACCTTCGCCTACCTGGTGGACCAGCTGCTCTACCGGCTGAACCGGGTGCCGGAGAAGAACTACGCCGCCTTCCTCGACCTGCTCGGCATCCGGCTGTTCCCGCCCGCCGCGGCCCGCGCCGAAGTCGACTTCTGGCTCTCCGCCCCGCAGCCCGAGACCGTCCTGCTGCGGGCCGGCACCGAGGTCTCCACGCTGCGCACCGAGACCGACGACGCGGTGGTCTTCGCCACCGCCGAGGACCTGCCGATCGTCCCCAGCTCGCTGGAGCGGCTGGTCACCGTCTCCGCCTCCGGCGAGCAGTCCGACGGCACGGCCCGGCTGGCCGACGGCGCGGACGTGCCGTGCTTCCAGCCGCGCCCGGTCGCCGGGGACGCCATGCTCTTCGCCCTGCCCGCGGTGGTGCCGCGCTGCATCCTGATCGTCCGCCTGGACAGCCGGGTGGAGGGCGTCGGCGTCGACCCGCGCCAGCCTCCGCTGGCCTGGGAGGTCTGGGACGGCGCGCGCTGGATCGCCTGCGAGACGGGCAGCGACACCACCGGCGGCCTCAACCGGCCCGGCGAGGTGGTCGTCTTCGTGCCCGCCGGGCACACCGCCTCGGTGGTCGCCGGCCGGCGGGCCGGCTGGCTGCGCTGCCGGGTCACCGAGCCGCAGCCGGGCCAGCCCTTCTACTCCGAGTCCCCGACCATCCGGCGGGCCGAGGTGTTCACGGTCGGCGGCACCGCCACCGCCGCCCACGCGCGGACCGTCACCGACGCGCCGCTCGGCGCCTCCGAGGGCGTCGCGGGCCAGCGCTTCCGGCTCGCCCGGCCGCCGGTGCTGCTCGACGGCGAGCCCCCGGTGGTCGAGGTCGCGGCCGGCGAGGGCTGGGAACGCTGGACGGTCGTCGAGCACTTCGGCGACTCCTCGCCCGCCGACCGGCACGTGGTGCTGGACGCGACCACCGGCGAGTTCCTCTTCCCGCCCGCGGTCCGGGAGCCCGACGGCAGCCTGCGCGCCTTCGGCGCCGTACCGCCCAAGGGCGCCCAGCTGCGCGTCCCGCGCTACCGCACCGGCGGCGGGATCGCCGGCAACGTCGCCCGCGGCACCATCACGGTGCTGCGCAGCTCCGTCCCGTACATCGCCCGGGTGGACAACCGGGAGGCGGCCCGCGGCGGGGTCGACGGCGAGACCGTGGAGAACGCCAAGGCCCGCGCCCCGCACCAGCTGCGCCTGCAGGAACGTGCCGTCACCGCCGGGGACTTCGAGCTGATCGCCCGCCAGGCCGCGCCGTCCGCCGCCCGGATCAGCTGCGTGCCCGCCGACGGCGCGGAGGCCGGGGCGGTGCGGGTCCTGGTGGTCCCCGACGCCGTCGCGGACGAGGGCGACCGGCTGCGCTTCGAGCAGCTGATCCCCGACGAGCAGATGCTGGCCGCCGTCGCGACCGCCCTCGACGAGCGGCGGCTGATCGGCACCCGGCTGGTCGTGCAGCCCCCCTCCTACCAGGGCGTGACGGTCGTCGCCCGGCTCACCACCCGCTCCGCCGACCCCGACCGGGTCCGCGAGGAGGTGCTCGCCGCGCTGTACCGGTACCTCAACCCGCTGCTCGGCGGGGCGGACGGCACGGGCTGGCCGTTCGGCCGGGCGGTGCAGTACGGGGAGGTGTTCGCCGTGCTCCAGCGGGTGTCCGCCGTCGCGGGCGTCGAGGAGGTGCGGCTGTTCCCGGCCGACCCGATCACCGGACGCCGGGGCGCCCCCGCCGAGCGGGTCGAGGTCCCGCCGGACGCCCTGGTCTTCTCCCACCAGCACCAGGTCGTGGTCACCACGGCCACCGAGGGGATCTCATGACCCGGGCTGCCGTACCGGGGCTGCCCAGCCCGCACCCGATCGGCGAACTGCTGCCGGCGCTGTTCGCCGACGACGACTTCGCCCAGCGGTTCACCGCGGGCCTGGACACCGTCCTCGCCCCGGTGTTCGCGACCCTGGACAACCTGCCCGCCTACTTCCGGCCCGGCCTCGCTCCGGCCGACTTCCTCGACTGGCTGGCCTCCTGGGTCGCGGTGGAGGTCGACCCGGCCTGGCCGGTGGAGGTGCGCCGCGCCGTGGTCGAACGCGCCGTCGAACTGCACCGCTGGCGCGGCACCCGCCGCGGCCTGACCGAACGCCTGCGACTGGTGCTCGGCGCCGGAGCCGAGATCGTGGACGGCGGCGGCGCCTCCTGGTCCACCGACCCGGACGCCACGCTGCCGCCCGCGCCGGGCGGCGAGGTGCTGGTCCGGGTCTGGCCGCTGCGCGGACCGGCGCCGGACGAGGACCAGGTGCGGTCCGTCGTCAGGGCGGGCTGTCCCGTCCACCTGACCTGCCGGGTGGAGATCCTGCCCGGCCCACCCGGGCGAACGGAGGGCTGACGGATGCCGGTGTGCCCCGAATGCGGAACGGCCAACGGGGAGGGGGACGACTTCTGCGGCAACTGCGGCGCCTACCTCGGCTGGTCGCGCGGCACCCCCGCCACCCCGGCGGCGGCGCCGACAGCCGCGCCCGCGGCGGTGCCCGCACCCGCGAAGGCCGAACCCGAGCCCGAGCCGACGCCCGTCCCCACGGCGGAGCCCGCGCCCGCGCCCGCCGAATCCACGCGGCGGAGCGCCTCGCGCCGGGCCGCGCGCAGCGAGCCGACAACCGAACCGCCGGCCACGGCGGAAACCACGGCGGAAGCCAGGACAGAAGCCAAGGCGGAGCCCAAGCCGGAGCCCGAACCCGAGGCACAGCAGCTGCCCGCCCGGCCGGCGCCCGTCGAGCCCCCGGCCCCCGCGTCCGCCCCCGAGCCCACCCGCCCGAGCCCCGCCCCCGTACGGCCGGCCCCCGCGCGGACCGCCGCCCCCGCCCCGCAGGCCGACCCGGTGGCCGTCCAGCCCGCCAAGCCCGTGGCCCCGCGCCCCGTCAGCCGGTCGGCCGAGACCGTCGAGACCCAGGACGGCCCGCCCTGCCCCCGGTGCGGCACGCCCAACCTGCCCGAGCGGAAGTTCTGCCGCCGCTGCGCCGCACCGCTGACCCCCACCGCGGCCGCGCCCGAACTGCCCTGGTGGCGCACCCGCTGGCCGTTCCGGCGCCGGGTGCGGATCGGCGGCTCCGGCAACGCGCTGCGCCGCACCATCGCGGCGCTCGTGCTGGTCGCGCTGGTCGTCGCCGGGATCCTGCTCTACCCGGCCGGCAAGGTCGCCTTCCAGGACGTGCTGGACAAGCTCCGCGGCACCGCGCCGATCACCCCCTCCGCCACCACGGCGAGCGCGGCCGTCGAGGGCCATCCGGCCGGCGCGGCCGACGACGGCCTCACCAACACGTACTGGGGCGCACCCGCGGTCGGGGACTCCGTCACCTTCTCCTTCCGCACCCCGTTCCGGCTGGTGGACCTGATCGTCCACACCGGCCCTTCGGTGGACCAGCAGCAGTTCCGCCAGCAGGGCCGCCCCGTCGTCGTCTCCATGGAGGTCACCTCCGAGGACGGCAAGGTGCACACCGAGCAGGTCGCGCTCAACGACCAGCCGGGCCCGCAGACCGTGCCGACCGGGATCAGCGACGTCACCCAGGTGAAGCTCACCGTCCGGGAGGCCGCCGGGACGGGCCCCGGCCGCGCCATCGCGCTCTCGGAGGTGGAATTCTTCAAGCGCACCTGACCCCGGCGCGCGCTACCGGAGGGAAACGATGGTCTACCGGATCCACTTCACCGCCGAGGACCTGGCCAGGACCCGGCCCGCGGAGCCGATGCCGTTCTCCGAACTCATGGCCGCGGCAAGGGCCCTGCAGGAACGGAGCCGGGCGGCGCGGCTGGATCCGTGGCGGCGGAGCGTCCTCGCGGGCCTGCCCGACGGCGCCCGCATGGCCCTGTCCCTGGTCCCGGCGGACGGCTGGGGGCCGACCTTCCTCATGCCCGCGGTGGCGGGCCACCCGGAGGAACTGCTGGAACGCGTACGGGCCACCCCGCGCCGGCTCGTCGAGGCGGAACTCGCCGCGATCGCCGAGCACCAGCCCGTCCCGGGGTGGGCCCGGCACCTGGCGGACGACCGGGCGCTGCGCGAGGAACTCGCCGACAGCCTCGGGCTGCTCTACGAGCACCTGGTCGGCGGCCACTGGCCGCGGCTCGTCGACCGCCACGCCGCCGACCGGTCCGTGCGGCTGCGGCAGTTCCTCGGCGGAGGCGTCGAACTCCTGCTGGCCGGCGCCAACCCCCGCTGGATGCGCTGGAACCCGCCGGTGCTCGAAGTCCGCAGCGGCGTCGACCACGATCTGCACCTGCGGGGGCAGGGCGTCCTGCTGGGCCCGTCCGTGTTCGCCACCCGGGCCATGGTCAGCGACGACACCCACGGACTGCCCCTGCCCGTGATCACCTACCCGATCGACGACAGCCGGCCGGCGGGCTGGCCGGCCCTGCTCGGGCCCGACCGGGCCCCGGCGGGGACGGCGGCCGCCCTGTCCGCGCTGCTCGGACAGACCCGCGCCGCCGTCCTGCTGACGATCGCCGAACACCCCGGCTGCACGACGAAGGAACTCGCCGCGCTCGCCGGGACCACCCCCTCCAGCGCCAGCGAACACGCCACCGTGCTGCGCGAGGCCGGCCTCATCCGCACCGCCCGGTACCGCAACACCGCCCTGCACAGCCCGACCGCCCTCGGCCTCGGCCTGCTCGGCGACGGCACCGAACCGCCCGGTTCCGATCCGTCCTGAGCGGTGTGGCCCGCGCACTCACACCGGCAGCAGCCCCCCGCACCGCTGGGCGCCGTCCTTCATCGCGATCAGGTTCGCGGTGACGTAGGAGGTTGAGGTGTCGTTCCGTGCGTGCCACTCGGTCGCCCGGGGTACGGCGGCGGCCTTCCAAGGAGTTCCTCATCTGCGCCGCGTACGGTCACCCGTCATGGCACGACGGCGGGTGGTGGCGGGCATGGGGAAGCTGGGGCACGGGACGCGGCTGATCGCGGTGAGCGTGGTCGCCGGGGTGGTGGCGGCGGGGATGGTGCTGCCCGCGGTGGCGGCGGTCGGGCTCGGCGCCCGGTCGGCGGCGGACGACTTCCAGGGCCTGCCCGACGACTTCAGGACCCCGCCGCTGTCCCAGGCGACGACCGTCCTCGACGCCGAGGGCGGCACGATCGCCACCGTGTACGACCGGGACCGCACGGTCGTCCCGGCGGACCGGATCTCCCCGCTGGTGAAGACCGCGCTGGTGGACGTCGAGGACAACCGCTTCTACGAGCACGGCGCGATCGACCTCAAGGGCGTGCTGCGCGCCCTGGACAACAACGCCTCCTCGGGTACCACCCAGGGCGCGTCCACCCTGACCCAGCAGTACGTGAAGAACGTCTTCGTCGAGGAGGCGGGCGACGACCCGCAGAAGGTCGCCGAGGCGCAGCGGCAGACGGTGGGCCGCAAGATCCAGGAGCTGAAGTACGCGATCAAGGTCGAGGAGACCCTGAGCAAGGACCAGATCCTCACCAACTACCTGAACATCACCTTCTTCGGCGAGCGGGCCTACGGCATCGAGGCGGCCGCCCGGCGCTACTTCGGTGTGCACGCAGCGGACCTCACCCTGCCGCAGGCCGCGCTGCTGGCGGGCCTGGTGCAGTCGCCGACCGGCTACGACCCGACGGTCAACCCGACGGCGGCGAAGGAGCGGCGTGACACCGTGCTGCGCAAGATGGCCGCGTACGGGCACATCACCCAGGAGGAGGCCCGGCAGGCCATCGCCTCCCCGCTGGGCCTGAACGTCCAGGCGCCGCAGCAGGGCTGCATCCTGGCCAAGCAGGGCGAGGGCTTCTTCTGCGACTACGTGCGCAACGTGGTGCTCACGGATCCGGCCTTCGGGAAGTCGGCGGCCGAGCGGCAGGCGCTCTGGAAGCGCGGCGGCCTGCGGATCCGCACCACGCTCGACCCGAAGGCGCAGGCGGCGCTGCAGGCCTCGGTCACCGGTCACGTCGACGCGGGCGACCAGGCGGCGACGGCGATGAGCATCGTCCAGCCGGGCACCGGGAACATCCTGGCGATGGGCCAGAGCCGCCCGTACGGGGTGGACGACAGGCAGCACCAGACCCAGATCAACTACAACGTCGGCAAGGCCCTGGGGGGCGGGCTCGGGTTCCCGACCGGTTCGACCTTCAAGCCGATCGTCGCGGCGGCGGCCCTGGAGGGCGGCATACCGGCCGATCAGAGCTACACCACCGACTACAGCATCCCGTGGCCGGCCATGACGGACTGCTCGGGCGGCCGGTTCCCGTCCGCCGGGCAGGTGCACAACGACAGCCAGAGCCTCACCGGCCGGTTCGACATGAAGTCGGCGATGGCGCAGTCCGTCAACACCTACTTCGCGAAGCTGGAGGCCGACACCGGCCTGTGCTCGGTCGCGCGGATGACCGAGAAGCTGGGCGTCACCCAGCAGGCGGGCGGCGAGAAGCTCCAGGTGGTCCCGTCGATGACGCTGGGCAGCAACGACCTGACCCCGCTGGGCATGGCGGCCGTCTACGCGGCCTTCGCCGCCCACGGCACCTACTGCGCGCCGACCGCGATCGCCTCGGTGACCGGTCCCGACGGCAAGCCGCTCGCGGTGCCGCAGGCGAACTGCACGGCGGCGATGTCGGCCGGCACCGCCGACACGGTCAGCGCGATGCTCAAGGGCGTGGTGGAGGACGGCACCGGCCGGACGGCCGGCCTCACCGGCCGGGACAGCGCGGGCAAGACCGGCACCACCAACGACAGCCGCCAGGTCTGGTTCGTCGGCTACACCCCGGAGATGGCGGGTGCGACCGTGGTCAGCGACACCGACGACCCCAAGCCGCTGGACGGCCGGCGGATCGGCGGCACGGTGGTCGGCCAGGCCTTCGGCGGCACCCTGGCCGGCCCGATCTGGCGCGACGCCATGGACGGCGCTCTGGCCGGCACCCCGGCCGGGACCTTCACCCCGGTGCAGTTGCCCTGAGCCGGTGACCGGGGCCTGTCTCCCGGACCGGGCGAGGCTCCGGGAGGCAAGCCCCGGGGGCAGCCTGCCGCCGACTCACCCGTAGAGCGCCACCCGGGGCTCGACCGTCCCCTGGGCGGGGGCCGCCCCGACGACGGTGACCCGGTAGCGCTCGCTCAGGGTGTGGTGGCCGTGCAGGACGAGCTTGGCCGGGACGAGCTTGGTGTACAGCGT
Organism: Kitasatospora sp. NPDC001132; assembly: GCF_053598415.1. Classification (NCBI taxonomy): domain Bacteria; kingdom Bacillati; phylum Actinomycetota; class Actinomycetes; order Kitasatosporales; family Streptomycetaceae; genus Kitasatospora; species Kitasatospora sp. NPDC001132. The sequence goes on from NZ_JBSFKF010000001.1 coordinate 312,247, forward strand.
CCCGGTCTGGCTGGCGAGCGGCGTGGTGCGCCAGTGGCCGTCCGGGGAGAGCATCTCGAGCCGGATGCTCGCCGGGTCGAGGAAGGGGCCGTTCTGGGGGGACTCGATGAGGATCTGCGGGGCCACCGTCCGGTCCGCCGAGGAGTCGTTGCGGTAGGTGACGGTGACCACCCGCTGCGCGTCGCCGCTCGGCAGGGGGGAGGTGGGCAGCTCCACGAAGCCGGTCGGCGGGGCGCCGGCCGCGGTGCCGGTCGCGGCCTGGGCCGGGGCGGTGAGCAGGGCGGTGGGCACGGCGGCGACGGCCGCGGCCAGGGCCACGCTCCGACGGGGGATCTTCCGGGTGCGCATGGCGCCTCCTTCGGCCGACGGCCAGGGCACGCAGGTGCGCCGACTGGCCCGGGCAGGTCCGTACGGCACCACCCTGCCCCCTCACCCGGAGGGCCGCACGCCGGGCCCGGCCGGAGCGCCGGGAACGGCGCCGCGAATGGGCCGAACGTGCGACGACCGGGGCCGCCGGGCCCGGGGCGTCGCCCGCGCCGGGAGCGGGCCCCTTACCTTGGGCGCAGCCTCCGCCCGGCGTCCTCGTCCGCGCGGGGCGTCCGGAGGCCGGGGCAGGTCGCGAGAAGGGGAGGGACGGCGTGTGGGCGCGTTCGGTGGAGGAGCCGGGGCAGCGGACGCCGATCCTGATCCAGTACGGCCACCGCTCCTGGCTGGTGCCCCTGGCGGTGCTCGCGCTGGTGGTGGGGGTGGACGCGGCCACGCCGGTGACCTTCGCGTCGGTCAGCTGGCTGGTCATGGTCCCGGTGGTCGCCGCCGGGCTCTGCGGGCCGGCCGCCACCGTGCTGTTCGCCCTCCTCGCCATCGCCGCCTATCCCGCCCTGGACAGCATCTGGGGGAAGTCCCAGGGGACCGAGGACTTCCTGCTGGTGATCGCGGGAGCCGCCCTCTCGGTGCCGATCAGCATCTTCCGCGTCCGCGCCGCCGACTATGTCCGCCACCTCCAGGGCGCGGCCGAGACCACCCGGCAGGTGGTGCTGCGCCCGGTGCCTCCGGGGTGGGGCGGGGTGGACTCGGCGGCGCGCTACCTGGCCGCGGACGTCGAGGCCCGGGTGGGCGGCGACTTCTACGACGTGCTGGCCACCCCGTTCGGGGCGCGGGTCATCCTCGGCGACGTCCAGGGCAAGGGCCTGCCGGCCGTCTCCGCGGCGGCGGCCCTGGTCGGCTGCTTCCGGGAGGCCGCCTTCCACGAGGGCGACCTGGCCACCGTCGCGGCCTGGCTGGAGGAGCGGCTGCACCGGCAGAACCTGCTGGCGGAGCGGCTGGGGGAGAGGGAGGAGCGGTTCGCGACGGCGGTGGTGGTCGGCTTCCCCGCCGACGCGCCGGGGGAGGTGGAGGTGGTCAACTTCGGCCATGACAGCCCCCACGTGCTCGGCTCCGAGGGCGTGCGGCAGCTGCCGCCGGGCGGCGGCGCCCCGATCGGGCTGGCCCAGCTGGCCGGCGGGCTGCCGCCGGTGCGGCGGCTGCGGCTGGGCCCGGGGGAGACGGTGCTGATCGTCTCGGACGGCGTGACGGAGGCCCGTGACCGTACGGGCGCGTTCTTCTCCCTGCGCGCCCACCTGGACCGGCTGGCCGATCGCCCGGGGCCGGTCGACCCGGGGCGCCTGGTCGACGAGGTGGCCGCCGCGGTCCTGCGGCACACCGGCGGCCGGCTGACGGACGACACCGCCCTGCTCGCCGTCCGGACGCCGCCGGTGGAGCCGGTGGAGCCGGTGCGCTGAGCCCGCGGCGGGGTGGACGGCGCCGCCGACGGGGATCCTCCGTCCGACGCCGAGTCACCCCGCCGCACCAGCCCCGGTTCTGAGCCCGCGGGGCCGCTCCGGCGGGGCGTGGGGCCGTCAGCGGCCTTCCATCAGGCGGTACATGCCGATCGAGTCGTGGGTGGCGGTGTCCGCGAAGCCGAACTTCTCGTAGAGGAAGCGCGCGGGGCCGTCCGCGATCAGCGAGACGTACGCGGTGGCGGGGGCCCGGCGTTCCAGCTCCTCGGTGAGTGCCGCCATGATGCGCTTGCCGAGGCCGTGGCCCTGGTGCGCGGGGTGGACGCAGATGTCGGTGATCTGGAACGCGGTGCCGCCGTCGCCGATGATCCGCCCCATGCCGACGGGCTCGCCCTCGTGGTGGAGGACCACGCCGTACCAGGTGTTGGGGAGGGCGAGCGCGACCGCCTCGGGCGCCTTGTCGGAGAGTCCGGCGTCGGTGCGCAGGCGGCGGAAGACCTCGACGGTGGGCACGCCGGGGCGAAGCTCGTAAGGGCCGCTTATCGGAGTCATGGCTTACATGCTACCCGCTCGGCCCTGCCGTCCGGCTCCGGCCGCTCGGGTGAACGCGCGGCGCGACATGCCGGACCGGGCGGGGGGTCGTGGAGGCGGAGGTGATGATCGCCGGGTTCCCCGGAGCCCCACCCCCTCGGAGGCGGACATGCGGATTCTTCTCCTCGTCAGCGCGTTCAACAGCCTCAGCCAGCGGCTGCACGCCGAACTGCGCGACCGGTGCCACACCGTGGACGTCCAACTGGCCGGTGATGAAGAGGAGTTGCTCGAAACGACGGGCCGGCTGAAACCCGACCTGGTGCTCGCGCCGATGCTCCGCACGGCGATCCCCCGCACGCTCTGGTCGCGGCTCACCTGCCTCGTCGTCCACCCCGGACCGCCCGGCGACCGCGGCCCCTCCTCCCTCGACCGGGCGATCCAGGAGGGCCGCACCGCCTGGGGCGTGACGGTGCTCCAGGCCGAGGCGGAGATGGACGCCGGCCCGGTCTGGGCCTGGGCGCCCTGCCTGCTGCCCGAGTACGGCAAGAGCGACCTGTACCGCAACGAGGTCGCCGACGCGGCGGTGGCGGCCGCGCTGCTCGCCGTGGAGCGGTTCGCCTCCGGCACGTACGCGCCGCAGCCGCAGTCCGGGCCCGGCTGGATCGCCGCGGTCCGCACCCGGCCCGTCCTGCGCCAGGAGGAGCGCCGGATCGACTGGGCGACCGACCCCACCGAGGAGGTGCTGCGCAGGCTCCGCGCCGCGGACTCCCGGCCCGGGGTGCTCGACGAACTGTGCGGCGGCACCTGGTACCTGCACGGCGGGCACCGCGAGCCGGAGCTGCGCGGCCGCGCGGGTGAGCTGATCGCCACCCGGGCCGGCGCCCTCTGCCGGGCCACCGTGGACGGCGCGGTGTGGATCCCGGAACTGCGCCGCCACACCCCCGGCGGCCCCGCGGGCGTCAAGCTCCCCGCGGTGACGGCGCTCGGCGGCCTGCTGCCCGCCCTGCCGGAGGCGCCGGCGCCGCTGATGCCGGAGGAGGAGGACGGCCCGGTCTGGTCGGACCTGCGCTACCGCGAGGAAGGCCCGGTCGGCTTCCTGCGGTTCTCCTACCCCGGCGGCGCGATGTCCACCGGCCACTGCCGCCGGCTGCTGGCGGCCTACCGCTTCGCCCTCGCCCGCCCGACCTCGGTGCTGGTGCTCGGCGGCGGCCGGGACTTCTTCTCCAACGGCATCCACCTCAACGTGATCGAGGCCGCGGCGGACCCGGCCGTCGAGTCCTGGGACAACATCACCGCGATGGACGAGCTGGTCGACGCGGTGCTCACCACCACCGACCGGCTGGTGGTCGCCGCCGTCGGGGGCAACGCCGCGGCCGGCGGGGTGATGCTGGCGCTGGCCGCGGACGAGGTGTGGTGCCGCGGCGGCTCCGTCCTCAACCCCCACTACCGGCTGATGGGGCTGTACGGGTCGGAGTACTGGACGTACACCCTCCCGCGCCGGGTCGGCGCGGCGGCGGCCGAGCGGCTGACCCTCCAGGCCCTCCCGGTCTCCGCGGCCACCGCCGAGCGGATCGGCCTGGTCGACCGGGTGCTCGCCTGCGGGCCGGAGGAGTTCGGGCCGCGGGCGGCCCACCTGGCCGGGCTGCTCGCCGCCTCGCCCACCACCCAGCAGCGGATCGCGGCGAAGAAGGCCGCGCGCGAGGCCGACGAGCGGACGAAACCGCTCGACGCGTACCGGGAGGAGGAACTCGCGGTGATGCACCGGCAGTTCTTCACACCCGAATCGCCGTATCACGCGCTGCGTTCCGCGTTCGTCCACAAGCGCCCCGTGGCGACGGGGCCGACCGCGCGGGCATGACCCGAACGGCCCCGCCGGGCTTGCCTCCCCGGGCCCCGGTTCGCGCCGCGCGGACCGGCGCCCGGCCCGGACCGTTGCTATGACTGGCTTTCGAGCCATTCCCTCCGGCTCCCATCCCCGAGGAGGCATCCTCATGGGTGCTGCAACAGCTCCAACCACCGACACCGACGTGGTGCACGTTCTCTGGATCAACGCGGGCCTCAGCTGCGACGGCGACTCCGTCTCGCTGACCGCCGCGATGCAGCCCAGCATCGAGGAGATCGTCACCGGCGCGCTGCCCGGCCTGCCCAAGGTCGCGGTGCACTGGCCACTGATCGACTTCGAGTGCGGCCCGGTCCAGGGCGCGGACAACTTCGTCGAGTGGTTCTTCAAGGCCGACCGCGGCGAGATCGAGCCGTTCGTGCTGGTCATCGAGGGGTCCATCCCCAACGAGAAGATCAAGAAGGAGGGCTACTGGTGCGGCTTCGGCGACGACCCCGCCACCGGTCAGCCCATCACCACCAGCGAGTGGCTGGACCGGCTCGCCCCCAAGGCGACCGCCGTGGTGGCGATCGGCACCTGCGCCACGTACGGCGGCATCCACGCGATGGCCGGCAACCCGACCGGCGCCATGGGCGTGCCGGACTACCTCGGCTGGGACTGGAAGTCCAAGGCCGGACTGCCGATCGTCTGCGTGCCGGGCTGCCCGATCCAGCCCGACAACTTCGCCGAGACGCTCACCTACCTGCTGTACCAGCTGGCCGGCTCCGCGCCGATGATCCCGCTGGACGACAAGCTGCGGCCCGCCTGGCTGTTCGGCGCCACCGTGCACGAGGGCTGCGACCGCGGCGGCTACTACGAGCAGGGCCAGTTCGCCACCGACTACGGCACCCCCGAGTGCCTGGTGCGGCTCGGCTGCTGGGGCCCCGTCGTGAAGTGCAACGTCACCAAGCGCGGCTGGACCAACGGCATCGGCGGTTGCCCGAACGTGGGCGGCATCTGCATCGCCTGCACCATGCCGGGCTTCCCGGACAAGTTCATGCCCTTCATGGACCCGCCGCCCGGCTCCCGGGTCTCCTCCAACGCGAGCAGCGCGTACGGCACGCTGATCCGCCGGCTGCGCGCGATCACGCTGAAGACCCTGGACAAGGAACCGAAGTGGCGCCACACCGGCCGCCACCTGACCACGGGCTACCGACCGCCCTGGTGACGACCGCCGGAGGGCCGCACACCACCCGGTGTGCGGCCGCCGCCGACCCCTCTCCCGCCCGCCGAGGGCCCCGCACCCCCACCGATCCCGCCCGCCGAGGGCCCCGCTCCCAGAGACAAGGACACGACAGCAACGATGGCAACTCCGACCACCAGGGCGGCCGGCGACGGCAGCGGCCTGACCGAGATGTCCTGGGACCCGATCACCCGGATCGTGGGCAGCCTGGGCATCCACACGAAGATCGACTTCAAGCAGAAGAGGGTCGCGGAGTGCTACAGCACCTCCTCCGTCTTCCGCGGCTACAGCGTCTTCATGCGCGGCAAGGACCCGCGCGACGCCCACTTCATCACCAGCCGGATCTGCGGGATCTGCGGCGACAACCACGCCACCTGTTCCGTCTACACCCAGAACATGGCGTACGGGGTGAAGCCCCCGCACCTGGGGGAGTGGATCATCAACCTCGGCGAGGCCGCCGAGTACATGTTCGACCACAACATCTTCCAGGAGAACCTGGTCGGGGTCGACTACTGCGAGAAGATGGTCCGCGAGACCAACCCGGGCGTCCTGGAGCAGGCCGAGCGCACCGAGGCCCCGCACGCCGGCGACCACGGGTACCGGACCATCGCCGACATCATGCGCTCGCTCAACCCCATCGAGGGCGAGTTCTACCGCGAGGCGCTCCAGGTCAGCCGGTACACCCGGGAGATGTTCTGCCTGATGGAGGGCCGCCACGTGCACCCCTCCACGCTCTACCCGGGCGGGGTCGGCACGGTCGCGACGGTGCAGCTGTTCACCGACTACCTGACCCGGCTGATGCGCTACGTCGAGTTCATGAAGAAGGTCGTGCCGCTGCACGACGACCTCTTCGACTTCTTCTACCAGGCCCTGCCCGGCTACGAGGAGGTCGGCCGCAGGAGGGTCCTGCTCGGCTGCTGGGGCAGCCTCAACGACCCGGACCACTGCGACTTCACCTACCGCAACATGACGGACTGGGGCCGGCGGATGTTCGTCACCCCCGGCATCGTGGTCGACGGCAAGCTCGTCACCAACGACCTGACGCAGATCAACCTGGGCATCCGCATCCTGCTCGGCAGCTCCTACTACGAGGACTGGCAGGGCAAGGACCTGTTCGTCACCCACGACCCGCTGGGCAACCCCGTCGACCCCCGGCACCCGTGGAACCAGCACACCATCCCCGCCCCGCAGAAGCGCAACTTCGACGACAAGTACAGCTGGGTGATGTCCCCGCGCTGGTTCGACGGCAAGGAGCACCTCGCCCTCGACACCGGCGGCGGCCCGATCGCCCGGCTGTGGTCCACCGCCCTGTCCGGGCTGGTCGACATCGGCTACGTCAAGGCCACCGGCCACAGCGTGCAGATCAACCTGCCCCGCTCGATGACCAAGCCCGAGGTCACCTTCGAGTGGAAGATCCCGCAGTGGAGCAACGCCATCGAGCGCAACCGCGCCCGCACCTACTTCCAGGCGTACGCGGCCGCCGCCGCCCTGCACTTCGCCGAGAAGGCGCTCGACGAGGTCCGCGCCGGGCACAGCCAGACCTGGGAACGCTTCGAGGTGCCGGACGAGTCGATCGGCTGCGGCTTCACCGAGGCCGTGCGCGGCGTGCTCTCGCACCACATGGTGATCCGCGACGGCAAGATCGCCAACTACCACCCGTACCCGCCCACCCCCTGGAACGCCAGCGTCCGGGACAGCTACGGCACGCCGGGCCCGTACGAGGACGCGGTGCAGAACACCCCGATCTTCGAGGAGAACCCCCCGGACACCTTCAAGGGCATCGACATCATGCGCACGGTGCGCAGCTTCGACCCCTGCCTGCCCTGCGGCGTGCACATGTACGTCGGCGGCGGGCGCACCGTGCAGACCATGCACGTGCCCACCGGCCTGAGCGGGCTCACCGCATGACGGCCGAGCGGACCGGGCAGCGGATCCAGCAGGCCCTGGACGACCTGGCCGGCAGCGGCGCCGAGCAGGCGGGCGAGCAACTGGTCAGGGAACTCATGGAGTTCTACGGCCAGGGCCTGGCCCGGATGGTCCCCGCGCTGCCCCCGCCCGCGCTGGAGCGGATGCTGGACGACCCGGCCGTGGCCGGGCTGCTGCTCCTGCACGACCTGCACCCCGAGGACCTCCCCGCCCGGATCGACCGGGCCCTCGCCAATCTGCCCGAGCGGGTCGAGGTGGCCGGCTTCGACCAGGCCACCGGCGTCCTGCGGCTGCGCCGCACCGCCACCGGCTGCGGCTGCGGCGAACAGGAGGCGGAGGCCGTCCTCGCCTGCCACGCGCCCGAGGTGACGGCCGTGGAACTGGAACGCGCTCCCCAGCTGCTGCAGATCGGCACCCGCCCGCCGCAGCCCGCGGAGGCGCGATGAACACCCGCCGGATCTCCCGCGACGGCACGGCCCTGCTGCACCGGCTGCGCGAACCGGCCCCGCCGCGCCCCGAGCAGTGCGCGTTCTGCGGCCGGGACCTGCCCGACGGCCACCGCCACCTGGTGGACGTCGAGGAGCGCGCCCTGGCCTGCGCCTGCACCGCCTGCGGCCTGCTGTTCCAGCAGCCGGGCGCGGCCGGCGGCCGCTACCGCACCGTGCCGGACCGCTACCTCACCGACCCGGACGGCGAGTTGGACCAGCAGGCCTGGTCGGTGCTGGGCATCCCGGTCGGCACCGCCTTCCTGTTCCGCAACGCCGTGCTGGACCAGCTCCTCGCCTTCTACCCCGGCCCGGCCGGGGCCACCGAGAGCGAGCTGGACGAGCAGGCCTGGCGGCGCGCCCTCGGCGGCAGCCGGCTGGCCGACGCCCTGGAGCCGGACGTGGAGGCGCTGCTGCTGCGCCGCACCGAGGAGCGCGTGGCGTGCTTCCTGGTGCCGATCGACGTCTGCTACGAACTGGTCGGCCGGCTGCGGCGGTGCTGGCACGGCTTCGACGGCGGCGCCGAGGCGCGCGCCGAACTCGACGCGTTCTTCGCGCGGCTGGCCGAGCGGGCCCGCCCGCTGCCCGCGGAGGTGACGGCGTGACGGCGCTCGCCTTCGCCTGCACCGGCGTGCGCTCCGACCCGTACGCGGCCGGGCCGACCCTGGTGTTCCGGCTGCGGATCACCGCGTCGGCCGGCACCCGGGTGCACGCCCTCGCCCTCCAGTGCCAGCTGCGGATCGAACCGGGCCGCCGGCCGTACGGCGACGCCGAGGGCGAGCGGCTGGCCGACCTGTTCGGCGGCCGGGAGCGCTGGGCGACCACGCTCAACCCGGTCCAGTTCGCCACCGTGCCGCTGCTGGTGCCCGGCTTCACCGGCGGGACGGAGATCGACCTCGCGGTGCCCTGCACCTACGACCAGGACGTCGCCTCGGCCCGCTACTTCCGGGCGCTGGACGGCGGGGAGGTGCCGCTGCTGCTCCTCTTCTCCGGCACCGCCTTCGCCGGCCCCGCCGGGTTCCAGGTCAGCCCGGTGCCCTGGGACCGGGAGGCCAGGGTGCGGATGCCGGTCGGGGTCTGGCGGGAGGCGATCGACCGGCACTTCCCCGGCAGCGGCTGGCTGCGGCTGCCGGACGAGGTGATGGACGAGCTGCTGGCCTACCGCTCCCGCCGGGCCCTGCCCTCCTGGGAGGCGACGGTGCGCGAGCTGCTCGCGGCGGCGATCGAGGGGACGGTCCGGTGAGCGGCTTCCCGGAGCGGATCGAGCGCGGCTTCGCGGCCGCCCGGCAGATCGCCGACGCGGTGCTGCTGGAGGGCTACGTGCTCTACCCGTACCGCGCCTCGGCGGCCAAGAACCGGCTGCGCTGGCAGTTCGGCGTCCTGGTGCCGCCCGAGTACACCGTGCAGGGCGGCGAGCACTCCCACCAGCGCACCGAGTGCGTGATGGAGGCGCGCGGCGGGGACCTGCTGGCGGTCGAGCTGCGCTTCCTGCGGGTCCAGCGGCGCACCGTCGAGCGGGCCACCGGGGCCGGCTTCGAGTCGGTCGAGCGGCTGGCGCTGGCCGACCGGGACCTCGTCGAGTGGGATGAGGGCGTCGAGGAGCGGATCGAACTCCTCATTCCGGTCGAGGAGTTGGAAGGCGACGGGGTGCAGCGGCCGTTCCGGCTGCCGGGCGTCGGCGAGACCGGGCTGGTGCGCGAGGACGGCAAGGTCGTCGGCCGGCTGGTGCGGCGGCGCGAACAGGTCGACGGCCTGGTCTGGCTGCGGGCCGAGGACGTGCCCGGCCCGTACCTGGCGCGGCGGCTGACCGTCGAGGTGGAGAACACCTCCGACTGGACGCCGCCCAGGCGGGCCACCCGCGACCAGGCGCTGCCGCGCTCACTGGTCTCCGCCCACTTGCTGCTCGGGCTCGAGCACGGCCGCTTCCTGTCCGTCACCGACCCGCCCGAGTGGGCCCGTCCGGCCGTCGAGCGGTGCCGCAACGCGCGCACCTGGCCGGTGCTGGCCGGACCGGACGGTGAGTGCGGCGTCGTGCTGTCCTCGCCGATCATCCTGGAGGACCACCCGCGGATCGCCCCCGAGAGCCTCGGCACCCTGTACGACGCCACCGAGATCGACGAGATCCTGGCACTGCGGACGGCGGCCCTGACCGAGGAGGAGAAACGGGAGGCCCGCGGCACCGACGAGCGGGCCGGCGCGGTGATCGACCTGGCCGAGTCCATGCCGCCCGAGGTGCTGGAGCGGCTGCACGGGGCCATCCGCGGGCTGCGCGAGGTCACCGGTGGCGCCGGAGGGGCCGAACAGCCGTGGTGGGACCCGGGCGACGACCCGGGGGTCGACCCCGAGCGGGACCGGGTGCTGGTCGACGGCCGGGAGGTCGGCGCCGGCAGCCGGGTCCTGCTGCGGCCGGGCCGTCGGCGCACCGACGCCCAGGACCTCTTCCTGGACGGGCGCACCGGCGTCGTGGAGGCGGTACTGCACGACGTCGACGGCTCGGTGCACCTGGCCGTCACGGTCGAGGACGACCCGGGCGCCGACCTGTGGCGCGCCCAGGGGCGCTTCCGCTACTTCCAACCCGACGAGGTCACACCGCTGGAGGAGTCGTGACGGGCGCCACGGTGCTGGTCGCCGGGGTGGGCAACATCTTCCTCGGTGACGACGGCTTCGGCGTCGAGACCGTCCGGCGGCTGGCCGCCCACCCGCTGCCGGCCGGTGTCGAACTGGTCGACGTCGGCGTGCGCGGCGTGGACCTGGCGTACCGGCTGCTCGACGGCCACCGCACCGCCGTCCTGGTGGACGCCACCTGCCGCGGCGGAGCGCCCGGCACCGTCTACCTGATCGAGGCGGACGCCGAACAGCCGCTGGAGGTACCGGTCCTGGACGGGCACCGGATGGGGCCGGACGCCGTACTGGCCCTGCTCGCCACGCTCGCCGCCGGCACCGGCGGCGAGCCGCCCGAACGGGTGCTGGTGGTCGGCTGCGAGCCGGCCTCGCTGGAGGAGGGCATCGGGCTGAGCGAGCCCGTCGCCGCCGCCGTGGAGGAGGCGGTCCGAATGGTCCTGCGCGTCGTGGACGAGGCCGCGCAACCGGAGAAGGAGACGACACCATGCTGAGGAAACTGTTCTGCGCCGCCCTGCTGGCGGGGATCGGCGCACTGCTCTGGCAGAGCCTGCCGGACATCAAGCGGTACCTGCACATCTCCCGGATGTGACGGGGGACGACCCGTGCGGTGCGGATTGCTGCGAACGGTGCAGCCCCGCACCCGGTGGCGGCGCGGCTTCGGGCCGACGCCGCCACCGCGCCCTGTAATGGGGCGCGTTGCCGCCCGCTCCGGGAAGGGGACCCATGCACGAGATGTCGATCGCCGAGGCCGTCGTCGAGCAGGTGGACACGGCCGCGCGCGAGCACGGGGCCCCCGGGGTGGCACTGGTGCGCCTGCGGGTGGGCGAGCTGGCCGGTGTGGTGCCCGAGGCCCTCGACTTCTGCTTCGAGCTGGCCTGCGCCGGAACGCTGGTGGCGGGCGCGGTGCTGGACACCGAACCCGTCCCGGCCCGGGCCCGCTGCACCCCCTGCGCGGTCGAGTGGGCGGTCGGCATGCCGCCGGACCTCGGCTGCCCCGGCTGCGGCGGCGGTGGCGGAGTGGAGCTGCTGTCCGGCCGTGAACTGCAGATCCTCGACGTCGAGTGGTCACGGAGCCCCGGCGTCCGGGCCGAACAGAAAGGCTGATGCCGATGTGCCGCACGGTCGACCTCCGTCAGGCGGTCCTCGCCCGCAACGACGACAGCGCCCGCCGACTGCGGGCGACGCTGGCGGAGCGGGGCACGGTCGCGGTGAACCTGCTGTCCAGCCCCGGCAGCGGGAAGACCGCGCTGCTGGAGGCCGAGCTGACCCTCGCCCGGCGGCGCGGGGTGGCGGTCGCCGCGCTCACCGCCGACCTCGCCACCGAGAACGACGCCCGCCGGCTGGCCCGCTCGGGCGCCCCGGTGAAGCAGGTGCTCACCGACGGGCTCTGCCACCTGGAGGCGCGGATGCTCGCCGGGCACCTGGACGGCTGGCTGCCCGCGGAGTGCCGGCTGCTGTTCGTGGAGAACGTCGGCAACCTGGTCTGCCCGGCCTCCTACGACCTCGGCGAGACGCTGCGGGTGGTGCTGGCCTCGGTGACCGAGGGCGAGGACAAGCCGCTCAAGTACCCGACGGCCTTCGGGCTGGCCAACCTGGTGCTGGTGACCAAGGCCGACCTCGCCGAGGCGGCCGAGTTCGACGAGTCGGCGTTCCTGGCGAACGTCCAGCGGGTCAACCCCGGGGTGACGGTGCTGCGCACCTCCGCCCGGACGGGCGCGGGCGTCGGGGCGCTGCTGGACCGGGCGCTGGCCGTGCTGGACGGGGCCGAGCCGCACCGGCCGGTGATGTCGGCGCCGGCGCCGCACGACCACGGGCACGAACACGAGCCCGAACACGGGCACGGGCACCACCACGGCCACTCCGCCGTGGGGGAGGACGCGTGACGGCCGGTCACCCCGGGCTCGACCGCGAGCGGCGGCGGGTCGCCGTCCGCGGCCTGGTGCAGGGGGTCGGCTTCCGGCCGTTCGTCCACACGCTGGCCGGTGAACTCGGACTGGCCGGCACCGTCACCAACACCGGCGAGGGCGTCCTGGTCGAGATCGAGGGCAGCCCGGACGCCCTCGCGGCCTTCTGCCGACGGGTGGCCGGGGACGCGCCGCCGCTCGCCCAGGTGCACTCGGTGGAACACGCGCCGCTCGCCGTCACCGGCGCCACCGGCTTCCGGATCGTCCCCTCCCGCCCCGACGGCCCCCGCACCACCCTGATCCCGCCCGACACCGCCGTCTGCGCCGACTGCCTCGCCGAACTCGCCGACCCGGCCGACCGCCGCCACCGGCACCCCTTCATCAGCTGCACCAACTGCGGCCCCCGGCACACCATCGTCACGGGCCTCCCGTACGACCGGGCCAACACCACCATGGCCGGCTTCCCGATGTGCCCGGACTGCGCCCGGGAGTACGCCGACCCCGCGAACCGCCGCTTCCACGCCCAGCCCGTCGCCTGCCACGCCTGCGGGCCCAGGCTCGCGCTGACCGTGCCCGGACACCCCGACCTCCACGGGGAACAGGCCCTCACCGCGGCCCGCCGACTGCTCGCCGACGGCGCGATCCTCGCCGTCAAGGGCATCGGCGGCTACCACCTCGCCTGCGACGCCCGCGACGCCGCGGCCGTCGCCCTGCTGCGCCGGCGCAAGCGCCGCGGCGACAAGCCCTTCGCCGTGATGGCCCGCGACCTCGCCACCGTCGAGCACCTGCTGCCCGTCGACCCGGTCGAACGGGAACTGCTCACCGGGCCCGTGAAGCCGATCGTCCTGCTCCGCCGCATGGGCCTGCCGGTGCCCGAGGGGCTCGCGCCGGGCAGCCCCGACCTCGGGGTGATGCTCCCGTACACGCCGCTGCACCACCTGCTGCTCGCCGCCCCCGGGCCGGACCTGCTGGTGATGACCAGCGCCAACCTCTCCGGCGAGCCGATCGTCACCGAGGACCGGGAGGCACTGGAGCGGCTCGCCCCGCTGGTCGACGGCTGGCTCACCCACGACCGGCCGATCCACGTCCCCTGCGAGGACTCGGTGGTGCGGGTGGTGGACGGTGAGCAGCTGCCGCTGCGCCGCTCCCGCGGGTACGCGCCGCTGCCGGTCCCGCTGCCGGTGCCCGTCCGTCCCGCGCTGGCCGTCGGCGGCGACCTCAAGAACACCTTCGCCCTCGCCCGGGACGGCTATGCCTGGCTGTCCGGCCACATCGGCGACATGGACGACCTGGCCACCCTGCGGGCCTTCGACCGGGCGGTCGAGCAACTCGGCACGGTCAGCGGCGTACGGCCCGAACTGCTGGTCGCCGACCGGCACCCCGGCTACCGCTCGCTGCGGCACGCCGAGCGGACCGCCGCCGGCCGGCCGGTGCACCGGGTGCAGCACCACCACGCCCACATCGCCGCGGTGATGGCCGAACACGGCCTGGACGGCGGCCGGCCGGTGCTCGGGGTGGCCTTCGACGGCACCGGTTACGGCGAGGACGGTGCGATCTGGGGCGGCGAGGTGCTGCTGGCCGACTACGACGGGTTCCGCCGCCTCGCCCACCTCGGGTACGTGCCGCTGCCGGGCGGCGACGCGGCCGTCGAGCGCCCGTACCGGACGGCGCTCGCCCACCTGCGCGCGGCCGGGCTGCCCTGGCTGCCCCAGCTGCCACCGGTCCGCGCCTGCGCTGAGGGCGAACTCAACGTTCTGGGGCGGCAGTTGGAGCGCGGGCTGAACTGCGTGCCGACCTCCAGCATGGGGCGGCTGTTCGACGCGGTGTCCGCGCTCGCCGGGGTCTGCCAGCGGGCCGGGTACGAGGCCCAGGCGGCGATCGAACTGGAGGCGGCGGCCTGCGCCTTCGTGCGGACCGGCGACTACGCGTTCGGCCTGTCGGAGCGGGCGGACGGCTGGATCGCCGACCCCTCGCCGGTGCTGGCCGCCGTGGTGGCCGACGTGATCGCGGGAGCCCCCGCCGGGCTGGTCGCCGTCCGCTTCCACCACGCGGTGGCCGAGCTGGTCCGGCGGATCTGCGCGGCCGTCCGGGAGCGGCACGGCACCACCACCGTGGCGCTCAGCGGCGGGGTCTTCGCCAACGCGCTGCTCTCCTCGGCCTGTGCGAGCGGGCTCGGGGAGGACGGCTTCACCGTACTGCGGCACCGCCGGGTGCCGCCCAACGACGGAGGGCTGGCGCTGGGCCAGCTGATGGTGGCCGCCCGGTCGTCGGCCATCCGGGAGGAGTGAGAGCGGATGTGCCTGGCGGTGCCCGGAAGGGTGACGGAGATCGGGGAGCGGGACGGGACCAGGATGGCGGTGATGGACTTCGGCGGCGTGGTCAAGGACGTCTGCCTGGAGTACCTGCCCGACCTGGCGGTGGGGGACTACGCGATCGTCCACGTGGGTTTCGCGCTGCAGCGCCTGGACGAGGAGTCGGCCCGGCGCACCCTCGCCCTCTTCGAGGAACTCGGGCTGTTGCAGGAGGAGTTCGGCGACCCGTGGGAAGCCGCCGGAGCGGCGGGAGAGGCTGAGGAGGCCGGACGGTGAAGTACCTGGAGGAGTTCCGCAACCCCGAGCTGGCGGCCGGGCTGCTCGCCGACATCAGGGCGACGGTCACCAGGCCGTGGGCGCTGATGGAGGTCTGCGGCGGCCAGACGCACAGCATCATCCGCCACGCCATCGACCAACTCCTACCGGAAGAGGTCGAGTTGATCCATGGCCCGGGGTGCCCGGTGTGCGTCACCCCGCTGGAGGCGATCGACCGCGCGCTGGCGATCGCCGCCCGGCCCGGGGTGGTCTTCTGCTCCTTCGGGGACATGCTGCGGGTGCCCGGCACCGACCGGGACCTGTTCCGGGTCCGCGGCGAGGGCGGCGACGTGCGGGTGGTGTACTCGCCGCTCGACGCGCTGCGGATCGCCCGGGAGAACCCGGACAAGGAGGTGGTCTTCTTCGGCATCGGCTTCGAGACCACCGCCCCGCCGAACGCCATGGCCGTCCACCTGGCCAGGAAGCAGGGGCTGCGCAACTTCAGCATGCTGGTCTCCCACGTCCGGGTGCCCCCCGCGATCGACGCCATCATGGACTCGCCGGACTGCCGGGTCCAGGGCTTCCTCGCCGCCGGGCACGTCTGCAGCGTGATGGGCACCGCCGAGTACCCGGCGCTGGCCGAGCGCCACCGGGTGCCGATCGTCGTCACCGGCTTCGAACCGCTGGACATCCTGGAGGGCATCCGGCGGACCGTACGGCAGCTGGAACGCGGGGAGCACACCGTCGACAACGCCTACCCGAGGGCCGTCCGCCCCGAGGGCAACCCGGCGGCCCGCGCCATGCTGGAGGACGTGTTCGAGGTGGCTGACCGCTCCTGGCGGGGCATCGGGGTGATCCCGCTCAGCGGCTGGCGGCTCTCGCCCCGCTACCGGGACCACGACGCCGAGCACCGCTTCGACGTCGCGGGGATCACCACCCGCGAACCCGCCGCGTGCCGCAGCGGCGAGGTGCTGCAGGGGCTGCTCAAGCCCCACCAGTGCGAGGCCTTCGGCACCGTCTGCACCCCGCGCACACCGCTCGGCGCCACGATGGTGTCCAGCGAGGGGGCGTGCGCGGCGTACTACCTGTACCGGCGGCTGGGCGTGCCGCACACGTCCGTCCGGGGCCGGGAGGCCCAGCAGCCCCGGGAGGCGGGTCGCGTTGGCTGACATCGAACTGCGCACCGAACCGCGCACCGAACTGCTCGGCGAACTTCCTGTCGGACTTCCCGGTGAACTTCCCGGTGAACTTCCCACCGAGCGGCCGGACTTCTCCGGCTGGAGCTGCCCGCTGCCGCTGCGCGACCACCCCCGGGTGGTGATGGGCCACGGCGGCGGCGGGGCGCTGTCCGCCGAGCTGGTGCAGAACCTCTTCGCGCCGGCCTTCGGCGGCCCGGTGCTCGCCGGACTCGGCGACTCCGCCGTGCTGGAGCTGGGCAGCGCCCGGCTTGCCTTCTCCACCGACTCCTACGTGGTGCGGCCGCTGTTCTTCCCCGGCGGCTGCATCGGCGACCTCGCCGTCAACGGCACGGTCAACGACCTCGCCATGAGCGGGGCCAGGGCGGCCTACCTGTCCTGCGGCTTCATCCTGGAGGAGGGGGTGGAGATGGCCGTGGTGGACCGGGTCGCCCGGGCGCTCGGCGCCGCCGCCCGTACCGCCGGGGTGGAGGTCGCCACCGGGGACACCAAGGTGGTCGAGGCCGGGCACGGGGACGGCGTCTACCTGAACACCGCCGGGATCGGACTCGTTCCGGCCGGGGTCGACATCCGGCCGCAGCGAGCCCGGCCCGGTGACGTGGTGATCGTCAGCGGGCCGATCGGGCTGCACGGCGTGGCGATCATGAGCGTCCGGGAGGGCCTGGAGTTCGGCGTCGAGGTGCGCAGCGACAGCGCGGCGCTCGGCGGCCTGGTCGAGGCGATGCTCGTGGCCACCGCCGACCTGCACGTGCTGCGTGACCCCACCCGGGGCGGCCTGGCGGCGGCGCTCAACGAGATCGCGGTCGCCGCCGGGGTCGGCGTCGTGATCGGCGAACGCGACGTCCCCGTTCCGGAGCCGGTGGCCAACGCCTGCGCGGTGCTGGGCCTGGACCCGATGTACATCGCCAACGAGGGCAGGCTCGTCGCCTTCGTCCCGCGCGGTTCGGCGGACGCCGTGCTCGCCGCCATGCGCGCCCACCCGCTCGGCGCGGAGGCGGTGGTGATCGGCGAGTGCGTCGAGGAGCATCCGGGGATGGTCGTCGCCCGGACCGGTTTCGGCGGCACCCGGGTGGTCGACCTGCCGATGGGTGAGCAGCTGCCGCGGATCTGCTGACGCCGCGTACGCCGGTGCCGCCCCTGGGGACTGCTCCCCGGGGCGGCACCGGCGTTCGTGCGCCCGGCTCGGCGCGGCGCGTCCGTCAGGGCGGTCACACGGGCCGTTCCGCCGGGAGGGGATCCGCCCCGCCGCCATCCCTACCCCGCCGGCGACCCGAAGGCATCGCCGTTCAGCGCACTCTCGCGGGCGGTTTGGCCGGGCAGTGGTTGACAGCGGGATTGAGGCGGTCGACAGGGGTGAACAGAGGTGTTACACCAGGTGCGTTCAGCGCCTTCGGGAGAGTGGTCCGCGTCGGACGCTCCGTCCTGCGTGGCGGCAGGGAGGCGGCCGTGACCCTTCGTCGTACGGAAGTCGGAGTATGAGCCCACTGAATTCACCGGACTGGGAGGACGTCGTTGTCGGAGCGGCGGCCGTGGACGAACTTCCCCTGTGGGGTGGTGAGTTGATCATCGATCGGCCGACGGGCCGGTCGGCGGCGGAAGGCATGGACCTACCGGACCTCAGGGCGCAGCTGTGTGAGGTGGCCGAGGCCTGGGAGGAGGTCGCGCCCGAGGAGCTCGACGCCTGCGACGACCTGCGGGCCGTTCTGGAGGCCGACGTGGAGGCGCTCCAGGCCCGGTGGCAGCACGTCGCCGGGCTCCCCGACGCGTCGGAAGCGGTGGCGGCCGGCGTGTCGGGGCACTCGGGCGTTCGGGGCGCGGCGGTGGCCGTGAACGCCGCGCTCCGCGGGGCGGACCGGGACGACCTCGCCCTGCGCGGTGTCCCCGAGTGGCAGCAGCTCCGGGCGGTGCGTGACGCGGTCTCCCGGGTCTGGCAGACGCTCGTCGCGCGGGCCCGCGAGGCGGCGGGCCGGCTCCTGCGCGACCGGCGCGTGGCGGAGTTCCTGCGCACCATGTCGATCCGCGCCTGCGAGACGATCGCCCGGCTCGCCCGGCTGGCGGCCGACCGCCTCCGCGGTGGCCGGGCGGTGCCGGCGTGCGCGGAGGCGCTCCTCGCGCTCGGCCGCGCGGCGAGTGCCTACGGCAGGTCCGCGCGGCAGTCGGGCGATCCGGCGGCGGCGGAAGCGCTGCTCGTCCTCGGCGCCGGACCTCGCGAGGACCCGGCCTGGCACGTCGTGTGACCTTCCGGGCCCGCTCTCAGGTGTAGAGGGCGGCGGCGCGGCGGGTCGCTTCGGTGAGGCGGGCGCGGAGTTCGGGTGGATGGAGGACCTCGGCTTCCGGGCCGAGGCGGAGGAGTTCGAAGTAGCCGATCTCCCAGGACTCGATCGGCAGGGTCACGGTGACCCAGCCGTCGGCGTCCGGGGAGCCCGCCGTGGCGAGGGCGTCGGAGGCGGCGGTCGGTTCCAGCAGGACGGCGAGGTTCTCGACGGCGAGCGGGCTCAGGCGCACCACCGCCCGCTCGCGCAGCATGGCGCGGGTGAACTCCCGTGCCGCCGCGGCCCAGTGGTCGGCGAGGTCGAACTCGGGGTCGCGTTCGAACCGCTCGTCGCCGGCCTCGGCGGTCTCGAAGCGGTCGACCCGGTACGAGCCGAACCGGCCGGACGGGCCGCGCGCCACGAGGTACCACTGCCCGGCCTTCAGGACCAGGCCGTACGGCTCCAGCCGGCGCTCCCGGGTGCCGCCGCGCGCGGCATAGCGGGCGTGGAGGACGCGGTCCTCCCACACGGCGCGTGACACCTCGGAGAGGAGCGGAGGGGCCCCGGCGTCGCGGAACCAGGCCGGTGCGTCGAGGTGGAAGCGCCGGGTGGCGGCGGCGGGGGCGTCGCCCAGGGCGGCTGCGACCTTCAGGCGCGCGGCGCGGGCCTGCCCGGCCAGACCCATGTCGCGCAGCGGGCCCGGCAGCCCGGCCAGGTGCAGGACCTCGGCCTCGGCCCGGTCGAGGCCGGTGAGGCGGGTGCGGTAGCCGTCGACGAGCCGGTAGCCCCCGTCGCGGCCGCGTTCCGCGTACACCGCGATGCCGGCCTCGGCCAGGGCGGCGACGTCCCGCTGGACGGTGCGCTCGGAGACCTCCAGCTCGGCGGCGAGTTCCGCGGCGGTCATCGTCCGCCGGGACTGCAGGAGCAGCAGCAGCGCGATGGCCCGGCTTGCCCGCACGTGGTTCCCTCCGATCGTCCGTCGTCGTCGCGCGCCCGGTGGTCCGGAGGCGGTGCCGTCACCATTCTCACGGGTTGGTCCGACAGGCGGGCTTATGTCTCGTCGGCCTTGTCCGTCTCGTCCGTCTCCCCGACGAGCTTGGCGTAGTCGGGGGCGAACACGGTCATCCACTGCGGGTGCAGCCGGTAGTAGACCACGTCGTTGTCCCAGTCGAAGGCGTCGGCGCCGTAGAAGTCCCGGAAGTACGCGAGCAGGTCCGGCCAGTCGGCGGCCGGCTCGCCGTCGTGGGGGTTGAGGATCTCCACGGTGCCGTGGGTGAACACGCCCAGGTCCTCCCCGCGCATGTGCGCGACGCTGGCGGCGGGCCGGGCGGCGAGGTGCCGGGCCTTGGCGGCACCTCGTGCGGTACCGAAGTGCCACTTCCCGTGCAGGAAGTGCCCGTCCGCGCCGCTGATCCGCGGCTCGCCCTTCGCCGTCACGGTCGACAGCGCCAGCGTGCACATGCCGGTGAGCACGCGCGTGAGCTGCTCGGCGGTGAGCGTGGTCTCGCTGCTGATGATCGACCGCAGGTGCGCGGTGGAGCGGGAGAGCGAGGCGTCGAGGAGCGCCTGGAGCCGGCGGAGCTCGTCGGGTGTTTCGCGCATGGGGGTCCTTGTCTGTGCGGTGTCCGGTCCGGCGCCACCACGACGCCGGCCGGTGAACCCCACTATCCCGGCCAATCCCGACATCTTCTGTCGTGATTCCCGGACTTCTCCGGACGGATCTTCCCGGACGGACCTCTCCCGGAACGACCGCCCCGCCTGCCGCCCGGCCCTCCCTACCGCAGCACGGACTCCAGGAAGTCGCTGCCGAGCCGCGTCACGACCGGGATGTCGAGCTGGTGGAGGACGTAGCGGCCCCGGCGCTGGGTGATGACCAGCCCGGCCTTCTTCAGGACGGCGAGATGGCGGGAGACCTCCGGCGCGGTGATGCCGTACGCGTCGGCCAGCTCGCTCGTCGAGTACGCGCCGCGAGCGAGGTTGCGGCACAGGCTCATCCGCATCGGATGCGTCAGCGCGTCCAGGCGCAGCTTGACCGTCTTCACGGACTCGGTGCCGCCGACCTCGTGGGCGGCGGCCGGGTACTGGATCACCGGCTGCCAGCCCGCCCCGTAGAGGGTGAAGAGGTGCGGCCAGCCGAAGACGGTCGGCAGCAGCGTGACGGCGATGCCCCGGGCTTCGGTGCGGCCGTGGAGCAGTTTGTCGACGACGATGCGGCTGCCGTGCTCGTCCTCCTCCAGACTCATCGCGGGTGACGCCGCCCTGAGCGCTTCCGCCAGGCCCTTGCGGCGCAGCAACTCGGTCTTGTGCTGGGCGTCGGCGGCGAGCTGGACGCGGACCCGGCGCCAGGTGTCGGCGAAGAACGCCTGGTCGCAGTCCTCCAGGAGACGCCGGATCCAGGCGCGGGTGGCAGTGGGCTCGGCGAGCATCCGCTCGACGAAGGCCGCCTGGCGCGGGCCGCGGGCCGCCGCCAGGTCGAGCGCGCGGCGCCGCGACCACTCGTCGACCAGCGGCGACGGCAGGCCCCGGGGGTAGTGGCTGGTGCTGCACGAGATCTCCAGGGCCGCGCCCACGAACTTCTCGTCGTCCATGCGGTCGAGGTCGTCGAGCTCCTCGGCGAGGGTCTCCCGGGGCCGGGGCGGCATCAGGAAGTCGGAGCGGGTCGAGCGCCACATGAAGTCGGCCTCGAGCAGCCGGTCGGCCAGTTCCGGTGTGAGCGCGGCGGAGGTCGTCGTCGTCCACGCGTGCAGCCGGGCGTGGTGGGCGGGCTCGGCGAGCGCGTGCAGCGCGTTGCTCAGCTCCGCCAGGGGCGAGGGGCGGAAGATGATCCGCTCGTGCGGCAGTCCGGTGATGTCAATGGTCACGCTCACCCGCCCATGGTGCCTGGCGCCCCTGCGGCCGGGGCGGGCGGGGGGAGTGGTTCCGTCATTTGACGGGGGTCGTCAATCGACGGGACTCGTGGGGCGGCCGGGGTGCACGGTGGGCGCATGAACGCACTGCACCAGCACCTCTTCGACAGCTACCGGGCCGCCCAGCACGACGAGCCGGCTCCGCCCGCTCCCGGTACCCACGACGTCGCTGTGCTGCGCGCGGCCCGCGACCACCGCCGCTTCGAAGCCGTCCTCGCCGGCCGCCCGACCACCGGCCGGCTCCGCCTGGCCCTCCGGCTGGCCCTGCGCCGCCGGCGGCGGGCCGGGGCGTGCTAGCCACTCCTCGGAGGGGCGTTCAGGACCGCGTCGGGAACGCTGGAGGACCCGGGAGCGTAGCCTGCTCCCGGGTCCCTTGTTGCCGCCCAATTGCGCACACCGGCACGTTGAAGGGTCGCGGATCAGATTGAAATCGACGCGTTCTGCCTTTGAACTACCGTGCCACGGAGCGGCACAGACAGGACTCGAACCTGCATTCGTCGATGGTCGTCCACACCCGGTCGATCCGGTGTTCGGCGGCGAATGCTGAGACTGGAGCGAGAGTCTGAGATTCACGGGGTCTGCCTCTGCCTGCTTGGGCTACCCCGGCCGGTGGTGCCGGGGGGAGGACTCGAACCTCCACTGTGACCCCTGGTCAGCTTCAACATCAGTGTCAGCTTTTCGCACCGCGCAGCCGCACCCGCCCGGTTTCCCCGGGCAGGAGCCTCGGCGCTCGGTGCACCCGCCCGGCTCCCCGGACGGGCGATCACGAGGCTACCGGAAGAGGTAGCCGAAGACGGCGTCGCCCACCCGCTGGTCGGTGACCTCGGTGGCGTTGGCCTCCTCGCGGGCGAACTTGACCGCCTGCTGGAGCTTCTCCACCCGCTCGGCCAGCTCGTTCACCCGGCGGGCCGGCAACGCGCCGGAGAACTTGACCGTGGTCCAGTAGCCGACCGCGACGTCCTCGTAGTAGACCTCGACCTGGGCCGGGTGCTTGTCCGTGGCCTCGGCCTTGACGTGGTTGCGCGGCACCTTCTTGGTCCGGATGGTGCGCACCGGCTCGGTCTTCCAGGAGTCGGTGGACGGGTCGAGGTTCCAGGACTCGGAGGCGTCCAGCACCGGGAGCTTCTTCACGAAGGTGAACAGGTCGGTGAGCTGCTTCTCCAGGAAGAGCAGGTACGGCACCGGCACCCGGGCGAGGAGGACCTGGCCGTCCACCACCACGTCGGCGGAGGCGCCGACGTTGGCCCAGTCCTTGGTGGCCGTCACGTCGAAGAGCCGGGTGAGGGTCTGCGCGGTGGAGCGCAGGATGTCCTCGGCCTTCAGCTGCACGCGGGTGGACTCCGGCGGCAGCTGCTCGCCCTCCTCGTCCTTGGGCTGGTAGGTGCGGGAGATCCCCGCCAGCAGCGCGGGCTTCTGCAGGTCCTGGTGGGCCTGGGTCAGCTCCTGGAAGGACTTGGACTTGACGCCCTTTTCGACGGCGATGATCTGGTTCAGCTTTGCCACGTCCGGGACGCTAGCAGGATCGAACTGATCAGCGACACCGAATTACTGACCGGGCGCCGGCCCGGAGTACCCGGTCGGCCCCCGGCGGCCGGGGACCGTACGGGCGCTCCTCGCCGGTTGCGCGGCGTGCTGGGCCGATCGGATGGAGCCTCGCGGTTCGCGGTCCGCCCCAGTGGTGGGAGCGCGGGTGGGCGGCGGTGCGCGGGCTAGGTTCGTCCGCGTGACCGGCAACGACGTAGTTCTGGCGCTGGTGGTGGTCACCGCGCTGGGTTTCGACTTCACCAACGGCTTCCACGACACCGGCAACGCCATGGCGACCTCGATCGTCACCGGAGCCCTCCCACCGCGCGTGGCGGTCGGGGTCTCGGCGGTACTGAACCTGGTGGGCGCGTTCCTGTCGACCGCGGTCGCCGCCACGATCGCCGGCGGTCTGGTGCAGAGTGCCGACGTGACGCTGACCGTGGTCGTGGCGGGCCTGACCGGCAGCATCCTGTGGAACCTGGCGACCTGGTACGCCGGGATCCCGTCCAGTTCCTCCCACGCGCTGGTCGGCGGCGTGGTCGGGGCGACCATGGCGGCGGCCGGGGCGTCCGCCGTCAAGTGGCAGGGCCTCGTCTCCAAGGTGATCGTGCCGGCCGCGCTGTCGCCGGTCATCGCCGGGTCGGTCGCCGCGCTCGGCACCTACCTCGTGTACCGCTTGACCCGCGGCGTCGCCGAAGGCTCGCGGACGCGCGGCTTCCGCGGCGGCCAGGTCGGTTCGGCCTGCATGGTCTCGCTCGCCCACGGCACCAACGACGCGCAGAAGACCATGGGCGTCATCACCCTGGCCCTGATCGCCAACGGAACGCTGCACGCCGGGGCGAAGGCGCCGGACTGGGTGATCGCCTCCTGCGCCACGGCCATCGCCCTGGGCACCTACACCGGCGGCTGGCGGGTCATCAGGGCCCTGGGCAAGGGGCTGGTGGAGATCGAACCGCCGCAGGGGATGGCCAGCGAGTCGGCCTCGGCCGCCGTCATCCTCTGCTCCGCCGACTTCGGCTACTCGCTCTCCACCACTCACGTCGCCACCGGGTCGATCCTCGGATCGGGGGTCGGCAGGAGCGGCGCGGTCGTGCGGTGGAACATCGCCCGCCGCATGGTGGTGGCCTGGGCGCTCACCCTCCCGGCCGCGGGGCTGGCCGGGGCGCTGGCCTACTGGGCCGCCAACGGGATCGGCGGCACCGTCGGTGTGGTGGTCGTCTTCATCGTGCTGGTGGCGGCCTCGGTCGCCTTCTACGCCGCGTCCCGCCACCCGGCCGTCACGCCGGAGAACGTCAATGCCGCCTGGACGGGCTCGGTCGTCCCCGAGCCCGTCGTCGACGAGCCGGCCCGCACCGACGAGGTGGCCTCGTGAACCCCTGGATCGATCTGAGCGCGGTCTGGAAGATCGTCGTGGTCGGCTTCCTCGCCGGCGCCGGCCTGCCCGCGGTGTTCGCCGTCGGTGTGCGTGCCCTCTACCCCCCGGTCGGGCCGGTCGGGGGCGGGGCCGGCGGTGCGGTCGGGGCGCCACGCGCCAGGGCGGGGGCGTTCGGCGTCACCGTCGCCGCCGTGTGCTTCGCGGTGATCCTCGCCGCGATCGGCTGGGGCATCTCCATCATCGTCAACCACAGCTGAGCGCCGGGGTCCGGTTCATCCGCCACCACCTCGACGAGTACCACGAGGCGCTGCCCGCTCACGAGGGGGCCTGCGGCTGCGCCAGGCCGTCGGCGACACCGAGGCGGCCCGGGCCCGGCCGAGTGCTCCTGCCGGGTCTCAGCCGCCCCGCTGAACCTCGGCCCGGAAATCCCCGACGGTCGTTCCTCGGAGGGGGGAGCGAATCCGGAGTTTTGACATTCCGCTTAAAGTCATACAGTCTTCTCGGCATGTCTGACCGTCACCCGATCGAGTGCGCCGCCATTGAGCTGGCGCTGATCGGCGTGGCCGCGCACTGCGTTTCCGACAATCTCTGTCGCTGAATCCGCCTGTCCCGAAGCCTCCGCGGTGATCGCCGCGCTTCGGGGCGTCGCCCCTTCCCGCGGGCGCGGTGCCGCTCAATCCTTCCGTGGCCTCACTGTCGCCCGCCTTCCTCCGTACACCATCGGTAGCGAAAGGCTCCCTTTCCGATGTCTCGAACCACCTTCACCCCTCGCCGCCTCGCCCTGGCGACCGTCACCGCCGCGCTCGTCGTCGGACTGGCGGCGTGCGGACCGAAGGCCGACGGCGGTGGGGGCACCGGCAAGGACGCCGCACCGCAGCAGGGCGGCACCCTCACCGTCCTCAACCAGCTCCCGCAGGAGCAGTTCGACCCCGCACGGCTCTACACCTCCGGCGGCGGCAACGTCCCCTCCCTGGTCTTCCGCACCCTCACCACCCGCAACCGGGTCGACGGCGCGGCGGGCACCAAGGTCGTCCCCGACCTCGCCACCGACACCGGCACCCCCTCGGAGGGCGCCACGGTGTGGACGTACCGCCTCAAGGACGGCCTGAAGTTCGAAGACGGTTCGCCGATCACCACGGCCGACATCAAGTACGGCATCGAGAGGTCATTCGCGCCCGAACTCTCCGGTGGCGCACCCTTCCTGAGGGACTGGCTGGTCGGCGCCGCCGACTACCAGGGACCGTACAAGGACGGCCGCACCCTGGACGCCATCGAGACGCCGGACGAGAAGACCATCGTCTTCCGCCTCAACAAGCCCGAGGGTGACTTCCCCTACCTCGCCACCCAGACGCAGTTCGCGCCCGTCCCCAAGGCCAAGGACACCGGGACCAAGTACCAGGACCACCCCGTCTCCTCCGGCCCCTACCAGGTCGTCAAGAACGAGAACGACGGCACGCACCTCGTCCTCAAGCGCAACCCCAACTGGTCGGCGGCGACGGACGACCAGCGCAAGGCGTACCCCGACACCGTCGACGTGCAGTCCGGGCTCGACCCGGCGGTGATCAACCAGCGGCTCACCGCGAGCACCGGGGCCGACGCGGCCGCCGTCACCACCGACACCAACCTCGGCCCCTCCGAACTGGCCCAGGTCAAGGACGACAAGGCCCTCGCCGCGCGGGTCGGCACCGGCCACTTCGGATTCGTCAACTACCTGGCGTTCAACCCCAAGGTCAAGCCCTTCGACGACCCCAAGGTCCGGCAGGCCGTCGCCTACGCGATCAACCGCACCTCGGTGGTCAACGCCGTCGGCGGCTCCTCGCTCGCCGAGCCCGCCACCACCTTCCTGCCCAACCAGGAGACCTTCGGGTACACGCCGTACGACCCGTTCCCGGCCGGCGCCACCGGCAACCCGGAGAAGGCCAAGGAGCTGCTGAAGGAGGCCGGTTACCCGGACGGCCTGACCATCACGCTCACCCACTCCACCGCGACCGGCAAGGCCTACGGCCCGGACGTGGCCACCGCCGTCCAGGACGGGCTGAAGGCGGCCGGGATCACCGTCCAGCTGGAGCCCCTGGACTCCACCAGGTACTCCAAGACGATCCACGGCGTCGGCACCGAGCCCGGACTCTTCCTCACCGGCTGGGGCGCCGACTGGCCGTCCGGCGGCCCGTTCCTGGCGCCGATCTTCGACGGCCGGCAGATCGTCACCGACGGCTCCAACTTCAACACCGCGCAGCTGAACGACCCCTCGGTGAACGACGAGATCGACCAGATCAACAAGATCACCGACCATGCCGAGGCCGCCAAGCGCTGGGGCGCCCTGGACAAGCGCATCGGCGACCAGGCCCTGACCGTCCCGCTGTACCACCCCGTGTACAAGCGGCTGTCCGGCAAGGACGTCCGCAACATCGTGATCAGCGACTGGACCGGCGTGCTGGACATCTCCCAGGTCGCGGTCAAGTAGCGGCCGGAACGGACGGATCGAACGGACCATCATGGCTCCACAGGAACCCAGCGTCGGGGAGGCCCTCGCGGTCTCCCCGGCCCCCGGGGGACGGCAGGTGTGGCGGCGGCTGCTCGCGCGGCGCACCACCCTCGCCGCCGGCCTCGTCATCGTCCTGCTCGTCCTGATCGCGGCGGCGGCACCGCTGCTCAGCGCGCTCGAAGGGCAGGACCCCACCAGCTTCCACAACGACCTGCTCGACTCGGCGGCCGGCGGCGTGCCCACCGGCTCCTTCGGCGGCATCAGCGCCGACCACTGGCTGGGCGTCGAACCGGGCACCGGGCGCGACGTCTTCGCCCGGCTCGTCCACGGCGCACGGATCTCGCTGCTCGTCGCCCTCGGCGCCACCGTCGTCCAGGTCGCCATCGGCGTCCTGGTCGGCCTCGCCGCGGGCCTCGGCAGCCGGGTGCTCGACCAGCTGATCGGCAACACCACCGAGGTGATGCTCGCGCTGCCCTCGCTGGTCTTCGCCATCTCGCTGATGGCCGTCGTGCCCTCCGACTTCCCCCGCCCGCTCCTGCTGACCCTGGTCATCGGGCTGCTGGGCTGGGCCGGCACCTCGCGGATCGTCCGGGCGCAGACGCTCGCCCTGCGGCAGCTCGACTACGTGGCCGCGGCCCGGCTGGCCGGCGCCACCCGGTGGAGGATCGCCCGCCGGGAACTGCTGCCCTCGCTTGCCGCGCCGGTCGTCACCTACGCGGCGGTGCTGCTGCCGGGCAACGTGATCGCCGAGTCCGGGCTGTCCTTCCTCGGGGTGGGCGTCAAGCCGCCGACCTCGTCCTGGGGCCAGATGCTCTCCGGCGCCACCACCTGGTTCCGCGCGGACCCGACGTACGTGCTGCTCCCGTCCGCGCTGCTGTTCGTCACCGTGCTCTCCTTCACCGTGCTCGGCGACGCCGTCCGCACCGAGCTCGACCCCCGTGCGGCCTCCCGGCTGCGGGTCGGGGCGTCGAGCGGCGGCGCGGCCTCGGCGGGCACGGGGCCCTCCGGCGCCGGTTCGTCGAACGCGGGCCGCCCCGGCCCGTCGAACGCCACCGAGGAGGCCACCGCATGACCCGCTTCCTGCTCCGCAAGGCCCTCGGCATGCTCGTCGTGCTGCTCGCCCTCTCCGTGATCATCTACGCGGTGTTCTACATCGCCCCCGGCGACCCGGCCCAGCTGGCCTGCGGCGAGAAGTGCAGCCCCGCCCAGGTCGCCCAGGTGCGCGAACGCCTCGGCCTCGACGCCCCCGTGTACCTCCAGTACGCCCACTTCCTCCAGGGCATCGTCGCCGGCCGCGACTTCAGCGCCGGCACCGGACTGCTGCACTGCCCGGCCCCCTGCCTCGGCGTCTCCTACCGCAGCGGCGAGCAGGTCACCGACATGATCACCGCCCGGCTCCCGGTGACGGCCTCGCTGGCACTCGGCGCGATGGTGCTCTGGCTGCTCCTCGGCGTCGGCACCGGACTGCTCTCCGCGCTGCGCCGCGGCCGGCTCAGCGAGCGCCTGCTGACCGCGCTGACCCTGGCCGGAAACTCCGTCCCGGTCTTCGTCCTCGGCCTGGTGCTGCTCATCGTCCTGTGCGCCCAGCTCCAGTGGCTGCCGTTCCCGAGCTACGCGCCGCTCACCGAGGACCCGGAGCAGTGGTTCTGGGGCCTGCTGCTGCCCTGGATCACGCTCGCCCTGTACGAGTCCGCCAAGTACGCCCGGCTGACCCGCTCCTCCCTGCTGGAGACCCTCGCCGACGACCACATCCGGACCTTCCGGGCGTACGGCGTCAGCGAACGGCACCTGGTGACCAGGCACGCGCTGCGCGGCGCGCTCACCCCGGTGATCGCGCTCACCGCCATCGACCTCGGGACGATGTTCGGGGGAGCGGTGCTGACCGAGTCGCTCTTCGGCCTCCCGGGGCTCGGCAAGCTGCTGGTCACCTCCGTCGGCCTGATCGACCTGCCGACCGTCGTCGGACTCACCCTCGTCACCGGGTTCTGCGTGGTCCTCGCCAATGTCGTCGCGGACGTGCTGTACGCGGTGACCGACCGAAGGGTGGTCCTGACGTGAGCACCGAACCCCTCGTCGACGTCCGGGACCTGGTCGTCGACTTCCCGGTCGGCGACGGCCACGTCCGCGCCGTCGACGGCGTGGGCTTCACCCTGGGGGCCGGGCAGGCGCTCGGCATCGTCGGCGAGTCCGGCTCCGGCAAGAGCACCGTCGCCTACGGACTGCTCGGCCTGCACCGCGGGAGCGGCGCCCGGGTCGGCGGCTCCGTCCGGGTCGCCGGCGTCGACGCCGTCACCGCTGAGGACGCGGAACTCCGGCGGCTGCGCGGCGGACTGGCCGCCATGGTGTTCCAGGACCCGCTCTCCGCGCTCGACCCGTACTACGCGGTGGGCGACCAGATCGCCGAGGTCGTACGGGTCCACCGGCCCGTCTCGCGCCGGGCCGCCAGGGCCCGGGCCGTCGAGGTGCTCTCCCGCGTCGGCATCCCCGACGCGGCGCGGCGCTCGCGGTCGCGTCCGCACGAGTTCAGCGGCGGCATGCGCCAGCGGGTGCTGATCGCGATGGCCCTGGCCTGCGAGCCCCGGCTGCTGGTCGCCGACGAGCCGACGACCGCGCTGGACGTCACCGTCCAGGCCCAGATCCTCGACCTGCTGCACGAGTTGCGCGCGGAGACCGGCGCCGGACTGGTCCTGGTCACCCACGACCTGGGCGTGGTCGCCGGGAGCGTCGACCGCGTGCTGGTCATGAAGGACGGCCGGGCGGTGGAACACGGCCCCGTCACCGAGGTGCTGGGCGCCCCGCGCGAGCCGTACACCCGGGCGCTGCTGTCCGCGGTGCCCCGGGTCGACGCGCCCGGTGCCCCGGAGACGACGGGTCGTCCGAGCGAGTCGGCCGGGGGCGACGTCCTGCTCGAAGCGACCGACCTGCGCCGGGAGTTCGCCCCCCGCGGCACCCTCAGCCGGCGCACCGCCCCCGTCACCGCCGTGGACGGCGTCTCGCTCACCGTACGGGCCGGCGAGACCCTGGGCATCGTCGGCGAGTCGGGCTCCGGGAAGACCACCCTCGGGCGGATGCTCGTCCGGCTGCTGGAGCCGACCGGCGGGCAACTCCACTACCGGGGGCGCGACATCGGCGCGCTCGGCGACAAGGAACTGCGCCCGCTGCGGCGCGAGCTGCAGATGGTCTTCCAGGACCCGGTCTCCTCGCTCAACCCGCGCCGCACCATCGGGGAGTCCGTCGCCGACCCGCTGCGCATCGCCGGAGAGCGCGACGAGCGCCGCATCCGCGCCCGGGTCGGCGAACTCCTCGAACGCGTGGGGCTCGACCCCGACTGGTACCACCGCTATCCGCACGAGTTCTCCGGCGGACAGCGGCAGCGGGTCGGCATCGCCAGGGCGCTCGCACCCCGGCCGCGGCTGATCGTCTGCGACGAACCGGTCTCCGCGCTGGACGTCACCACGCAGGCCCAGGTGGTCGAGCTGCTGGGCGAGTTGCAGCGCGACCTCGGCCTCGCGCTGGTCTTCATCGCCCACGACCTCGCCGTGGTCCGGCAGGTCAGCGACCGGGTCGCGGTGATGCGGGCCGGGCGGATCGTGGAGCAGGGCGACGCCGACACGGTGTACGACTCGCCCCAACACGCCTACACCAAGGGGCTGCTGGCCGCCGTGCCGGTGCTGGACCCGGCCGAGGCCACCGCCCGGCGCGACGCCCGGCTGGCGGCCGCCGGAGTCTGAACTGACACCGGAGACCGACCTGACACCGGAGTCTGACCTGGCACCGGAGCCTGACCGGGCCGGCCCGCATCTCTCGGGGTGCGGGCCGGCCCGGGGGCGTGCGGCCGGCGGCGGGAAACCGGAGGCGGCGGTGCGGGGCGGCCGACAGCTCTGCGTGTGGGTTCCGTCACCCTAAGGTGGTCCCATGCGCGGATCGAAACTCCTGTACGCGGCAGTGGTCCTGATCCTGGGTGCGGCCTCCGTGGCCGTCGCGAGGAACTCCCGGAGCGACACCGCCGAGACCCGCATGGCGCCGGCCATCCTGCTGTCCGACGAGTACCACGAGAACCGCCTGCGGCCCGTCGCCGACGAGATCCACCGGCTCGTCGACACCGGCCGCGTCGACGGCGGCGACTTCACCTCGATCGTGTTCCACGGCGACGAGCACCGCCTCGACCTCTACTGGAAGGGGCCCGTCCCCGCCGGGATCACCGAGGCCGTCGACTCCTGGCGCACCCGCACCCGCGAGCAGGTGCGGCACGACCCCGCCGGCCCGGTGAGCCCCGACTACGACGTCCGCTACCACCAGGCCGCCTACTCCCGCTCCGAGATGGACCGGGCCGTCGAACGGTTCGTCACCGCCGTCGGCAACGACACCTCGGAGTGGTCCTCGATCTCACCCGCCAACGACGGCAGCGGCCTCCTGCTGACGTACCAGCCGAAGACCACCAGGCGCCTCGCGCCGGCGAACGCCCCGGCACGCGACTACGAGACCCGGGCCGGGCAGCTCGCCGGCATCCCCGTCCACGCCGGGACCGGCTCCCCGGAGACCTCCACCAGGGGCGGCCGCACCGGCGAGGCCCCGCCCTGGTACGCCGGAGCCGACCTCGCCCTGAGCGACAACTCGCGCTGCTCCACCGGAATCCCCGGCTGGGTCGGCAACCGGCGGGTGCTGCTCACTGCCGCCCACTGCCAGACCAGCGGGAACGTCTACAACGGGCAGCGCGTCGTCGGGGAGGTCACCGCCCACGACGCCGGCCTCGACGTCGCCGTCGTCACGACCGGCCATGAGACCGCGGCCCGCTTCTACAGCGGCTCCCGGAACAGCGGCGACTCCCGTCCGCTGTACGGCCCGGCGCGCCTGGACCCGGGCCAGTCCGCCTGCTTCAGCGGCGCCATGTCCGGATTCCACTGTGAGCTGGAGGTCACGCGTGTGGGCGTCCACTCGTCGTCCGGTCGTACCGACGCGACCGAGGTGAGGTCCCGCAGTGGCGGCGTCGCCGTCGCCCAGGGCGACAGCGGCGGGCCGGCGGTGGCCAACCCGCAGGGCGACGCCATGGCGCCGGTCGGCGTCATCACCGCCGGGAACACCGACACGAAGGTCCCGTGCGGCGCGACGGCGATCCCGACGACCTGCTTCTCGACCGGCTACTACACGCCGCTCGACCCGGTCGCGTCCAGGTTCGGGTTCTCGGCGTCCTGACCGCGCCGGGGGCCTCTCCTGCGGCGTGCTCAGGGGCCCTGCTAGAAAGCGGAGTTGGTGAACCAGAGGTCCAGCAGTTCCTCGTCTCCGGCGACGGCGACCCCGGGCGCCGAGCGGTCGATCCGGCCGTAGAGGAGGAGCAGCAGGTCGGCGGCGGTGGCCGAGACGGTGGCGTCGGCGGTCGGGTCGGTCGGGTTGTTCGGGTCGGCGGCGTCCAGGCCGAAGCCCTCGGGGCGCAGGCGCACCAGCCAGTCGCCGTCCCCGTCGGTGCGGGTGAAGCGGACCGTGCGGTCGTCGCCGCGGAGTTCGGCCGTGCGCGGGGCGAAGAAGGCGGCGTACGGCAGGTTGGTGAGGAACTCGTCGACGCCGTCCGCGGCGAGGTCCGGGTCGATCTCGGGCTTCAGCCCCAGCGCGAGTTCGGCGTCGGCGCGGTGGACGAGCGTTTCGAAGAGCATCCGGCGCACCCAGAACCGGGCGTGCTGGTCGGCGCCCCAGGCCCACATCGGGGCGTCGAGGTCGGTCTCGGCGAACGTCGCCCCGGCCTCCGCGCCGGCCTCGGTGAGCCACGCCGGGTAGTCCTCCGCCCGCTCGGGGAGCTTCAGGTCGACGTCCCGGCTGGTGGGCGGTGCCTGGATGCGCTGCCGCAGCAGGACGGTGAACCAGCGCTGGACGCTGCCGGCGTGGCGGAGGAGGTCGGTGAGGGTCCAGTCGGGACAGCTGGGGACGGGGGTGGTCGGGTCGGCGGACCGGACGGCGGTGGCGAACCTGTCGGTCTCGGCGGCCACGGCGGTGACGTGCTCGTTCGGGGTCATGGGCGGAAGCTCCGGGGGCTCAGGGCGCAGGGGTGGCGGGGGTCGGTGCGTTCTCGGCGGGACGGCGCGGGTCAGGCGAGGGGCTTGTCGACGACGGCCTTGGTGTGGCTGAACGTGTCGATCGAGTACTCGCCGTGGTAGCGGCCCATGCCGCTCTCGCCGACGCCGCCGAACGGCAGCTCGGGCATCGCCAGGTGGGAGACCGGCAGACCGAAGCTGAGCGCGCCGGAGGAGGTCTCCTCGGCGAGTCGCCGCTTGGTGTCCGCGGACTCGGTGAAGGCGTAGAGGGCGAGCGGCTTGTCGCGCTCGTTGATGAACGCGATCGCCGCGTCGAGGTCGGGCACCGGCAGGACGGGCAGGATCGGGCCGAAGATCTCGGTCCGCATCACCGGGGCGGTCGCGGGCACGTCGGCGAGGACGGTCGGGGCCAGGTAGCGGGTGGCGCGGTCGTGCTCGCCGCCGACGACGGTCCGCCCGTCGCCGAGCAGCGCGGTGAGCCGGTCGAAGTGACGCTCGTTGACGATCCGTCCGTACTCCGTGCTCGCGGCCGGGTCCTCGCCGTACAGCTCCCGCACCGCGTCGGCCAGTTCGCGTTCCAGGGCGGCCGCGGTGTCGCCGACGGCGAGGACGTAGTCGGGGGCGACGCAGGTCTGTCCGGCGTTGAGGAACTTGCCGCTGGCGATCCGCCGGGCGGTGACGGCGAGGTCGGCGCCGGGGTCGACCACGACCGGGCTCTTGCCGCCGAGTTCCAGGGTGACCGGGGTGAGGTGCCGGGCGGCGGCGGCCATGACGATCCGTCCGACGGTGCCGTTGCCGGTGTAGAAGATGTGGTCGAAGCGCTGCTCCAGCAGGGCGGTGGTCTCCGGGACGGCGCCCTCGACGACCGCGACCGCCTCCTCGCCGAGGTAGCGCGGCAGCAGTTCGGCGATGGCCGCGGAGGTCGCGGGGGCGAGTTCGCTGGGCTTGACGAGGGCGGTGTTCCCGGCCGCCAGGGCGCCGACCAGCGGGGCCAGGGCGAGCTGGAGCGGGTAGTTCCAGGGCGCGATGATCATCACCACGCCCAGCGGGTCGCGGACGACCCGGGCTTCGGCGGGGCGGAAGAACTCCGGTACGGCGGCCGGCCTCGGCTCCAGCCACTCCGCCAGGTTTCTTACGGTGTGGTCGAGTTCGTTGAGGGTGAAGCCGATCTCGGTCCGGTACGCCTCGGTGGCGCTCTTGCCGAGGTCGGCGTGCAGGGCCTGCTGGAAGACCTCGCCCTGTTCGGTGAGCAGGGCGCGCAGGGCGGCCAGCTTGTCCAGGCGCCAGGCGAGCGGCCTGGTGCGGCCGGTGGAGAATTCGGCCCGCAGGCGGGCGACCACGGAAGGGATGGCGTCGGTCATGAGGGTCTCGCGGTCTTGAGATGGGGAGACGGTGCTTGCTGGCAGAAATTTTCACTACCTGAAGCAATGGTGACCCTAGGGATGAAAGGTTGAGATTGTCAAGCATCCTCCGTCGGGCGGGTTGACCGGCCGGCCGGCCGCTCGGCGGGCCGGGCCCCAGGGGCGGTAGCCGGTGAGGCCGTGGGCGGCCGGCAGCGGCAGCAGGCCGTGCCGCGTGCGGGCGAGCGACCGTGGGAGGAGGTGCGGGTCGCCCGGGCCGTGAGGGTGCGGGGGCGCAGTACGACGGCACCGGCTGCCAGGGCGAGCCGTTCGGCGGCCGCTTGGTGCGTCCGTAAGCGTTGAGGTGGTCGGCGGCGGGGTGGTCCTCGCTGAGGACGGGGGCGGCGGTGCGGCTGCCGCGGACCATGATCTCGTCGGGTTCGAGCCCGGGGACGGCGGCCGTGTCGGCTGCGGAGGTGTGGAGGCTGGAGAGCGCGAAGTGGACGTACCGGTCGACCGCACGGGGGAAGGAGAGGTGCGTCCGGCCGGGCCGTCAGTGGCGAGCCGTCAGCGCCGGGCCGTAAGTGCCCGACCCCGCCGACGTGTTGCGTCCGCGGTGGGGTCGGGCACTCGGGTGGTGGTCAGCTCAGGGTGCGGAGCGAGGCGGCGTCGTAGGGGCGCAGGTCGGCGAAGCGGCCGGAGAGGACCTTGGCGGCCCACTGCGGGTCCTGGAGGAGGGCGCGGCCGACGGCGACCATGTCGAACTCGTCGCGCTCCAGCCGGTCGAGCAGGTTGTCGATGCCCCGGACCGGCGCGCCCTCACCCGCGAACGCGCGGACGAAGTCGCCGTCGAGGCCGACCGAGCCGACGGTGATGGCGGGGCGTCCGGTGAGCTTCCTGGTCCAGCCGGCCAGGTTGAGGTCGGAGCCGTCGAACTCGGGGATCCAGTAGCGGCGGGTCGAGGCGTGGAAGGCGTCGACGCCGGCCTCGACGAGCGGGGTGAGGATCGCCTCCAGTTCCTCGGGGCTCTCGGCGAGGCGGGCGTCGTAGTTGTCCGACTTCCACTGGGAGTAGCGGAAGATCACCGGGAACTCCGCGGAGACGGCCTCGCGCACCGCGGTGACGAGTTCGGCCGTGAACTTCGTGCGGGCGACCGGGTCGCCGCCGTAGGCGTCGGTGCGGCGGTTGGTGCCCGCCCACAGGAACTGGTCGAGCAGGTAGCCGTGGGCGCCGTGCAGTTCGACGCCGTCGAAGCCGATCCGCTCGGCGGCCGCGGCGGCCTCGGCGAACGCGCCGATGACGGCGTCCAGGTCGGCCCGGGTCATCGCCCGCCCCGTGCCCTCGGTGCCGTTCAGCCGGATGCCGGACGGGCCGATGGCGGGGGCGTCGGCGAACGGCGGGTCGCCCTGCTTGCGGACCATGCCGATGTGCCAGAGCTGCGGCACGATGGTGCCGCCCGCCGCGTGGACGTCCTCGGCGACGCGGGCCCACCCGGCCAGCTGCTCCTCGCCGTGGAAGCGCGGGATGTCGTCGCTCTGGCCGGCGGACTCGTGACCGACGTACGTGCCCTCGGTGACGATCAGGCCGACGCCGGCGGCGGCGCGGCGGGCGTAGTACGAGCGCACGTCCTCGCCGGGCACGCCGCCCGGGGAGAACTGGCGTGTCATCGGCGCCATCGCGATGCGGTTGGGCACGGTCAGCCCGTTGATCGTGACGGGTCGGGACAGGATCCCGGCCGCGCGGTCGGCAGCGGTCTCGGTGACGGTCATGGGATTCCTCGCGGTCGCGGTGGCGATGGGGGCGGCGACGTCGATGGCGCACGCCGGGGCGGAAACGGTTGCCCGTACCAACCACCTCGATGGCCTCGGCATTTCTTCGTGCGCGCTCGGCTCGCTGTGATCCGCGCCACTGTGCGCCGCTGCGCTGGCCGCCGCCTGGTCGTCCTGCCCCTGAGGCAAATGTACGGACAATAGCTTGCGGTCGACGGCGGGTCTCTCTACTTTAATGTCCGTACATTTCGTCAGGGAGGGACCCCTTGATAACCAGGCATCACCGGATCGTGATCATCGGCGGCGGGACCGCGGGAATCACCGTCGCGGCCAGGCTCCGCCGCGCGGGCGAGCAGGACGTCGCGGTGCTCGATCCGAGCGATCGTCACTACTACCAGCCGCTCTGGACCCTGGTCGGCGGCGGCCGGGCACCGCTGTCGGAGAGCATCCGGTCGCAGGCGTCCGTCATGCCGAAGGGCGTGGAGTGGATACGCCGCGCCGCGGTCGCCGTCGACCCCGAGGCCCGGGAAGTGGCGCTGGACGACGGCGGCACCGTCTGCTACGACCACCTCGTGGTCTGCCCCGGCATCCAGCTGGACTGGGACCGGGTGCCCGGCCTGGAATCCGGGCTCGGCAAGGACGGCCTGTCCAGCAACTACCTGCCCCAGTACGCCCCCGCGACCTGGCGCTTCATCCGCGAGACCCGCTCCGGCAGCGCGGTGTTCAGCATGCCGACCGGCGCCGTCAAGTGCGGCGGCGCCCCGCAGAAGATCGCCTACCTGGCCGCCGACTACTGGCGCCGGCAGGGCGTGCTCGGCAAGATCGACGTCCACCTGGTGATCCCCGGCGCCGCCATCTTCGGCGTCCCCGAGTTCGCCCGCGTGCTCGACGGCGTGGTGCGCCGGTACGGCATCAAGGTCCACTACGGGAGCGAGGTCTCCGAGGTCCGCCCGGACGCCCGCGAGGTGGTCGTCACCGACCTGGGGAGCGGGGGCACGACGACCCTGCCGTACGACGTCGCCCACGTGGTGCCGCCGCAGAGCGCCCCGGACTGGGTCAAGCGCAGCCCGCTCGCCGGGGCCGACGACCCGGCCGGCTACGTCGAGATCGACAAGCACACGATGCGGCACGTCCGGTACCCCAACGTGTGGGCGCTGGGCGATGCCGGCTCGTCCCCGAACTCCAAGACCGGCGCCGCGGTGCGCAAGCAGGCGCCCGTGCTCGTCGAGAACCTCCTCGCCGCCCTCAACGGCCGGGTGCCCAAGGCCTCCTACGACGGCTACTCCTCCTGCCCGCTGACCACCGCCCGCAACAAGATGCTGCTCGCGGAGTTCGACTACAGCGGGCGGCCCACCCCGTCGATCCCGGTGATCGACACCATCCGCGAGCGCACCGACATGTGGTACCTCAAGCGGCGCGGGCTGCCGTTCCTCTACTGGAACCTCATGCTCCGCGGACTCGCCTGACCGGTACGGGTCGCACCCCGGCCCCCACGCAGCCCGCACGGCCCGCCGCACCGCCGCGACACCCCACCCCATGCCCCGCCCGTACGGCCGCGGGGCTCAACCACCGCCCACCCTCAGGAGCTTGAGATGACGACCGCCGGACCCCTGGTCTTCGTGCAGTTCTACCTGGACTGCCTCTCCCACGCCTCGTACCTCGTCGGCGACCGCACCACCGGCCGGGCCGTCGTGGTCGACCCCCAGCGCGACGTCCACGACTACCTCGCCACCGCCGAACAGCACGGCCTGACCATCGAGCGGGTCATCGAGACCCACATCCACGCGGACTTCCTCTCCGGCCACCTGGAGCTGGCCGAGCGCACCGGCGCGCGCATCTCCTACGGCTCCGCCGCCGTGCTCGACTTCGACACCGACCCGCTGGGCGACGGCGAGCACCTCAGCCTCGGCGCCGTCGACCTGGAGATCCTGCACACCCCGGGCCACACCCCGGAGTCGATCTGCGTCGTCGTGCGCGAACAGGCCGGTGACGCCGTCCCGTTCGGCGTCCTCACCGGCGACACCCTGTTCATCGGCGACGTCGGCCGCCCCGACCTGCTCAGCTCGCGCGGCCGCTCCGCCGAGGAGATGGCCCGGCTGCTGTACCGCTCCACCCGCGCCCTGCTGACCCTCCCCGACGACACGCGCGTCTACCCGGCACACGGAGCCGGCTCGGCCTGCGGCAAGAACCTCTCCACCGAACTGAGTTGCACGATCGGCAACCAGCGCGGCGGCAACTACGCCCTGGCCGACATGACCGAGGACGAGTTCGTCGCCGTGGTGACCGACGGCCAGCCCGCCGCGCCCGCCTACTTCGCCTTCACCTCGGTGCGCAACCGCCAGGCCCGCCCGGTCCTCGACGAGGACACCCCCGTCCCGTCGCTCACCCCGGAGGAGTTCCTCCAGGCCCGGGCCGGCGGCGCCACCGTGCTCGACACCCGGGACCCGGAGGCGTTCGCTGCCGCCCACCTGCACGGCGCGGTGAACATCCCGCTCGGCGGCCGCTTCGCCGAACTCGCCGGCCAGGTGCTGGACGCCCAGGAGGCCGTCATCCTGTGCGGCGACGCGGACACCGCGCTCGAGGCCCGGAACCGGCTGGCCAGGATCGGCTTCGACCGCGTCCTGGGCGCCCTGGCCGCGCCGGTGGACGCCGTTGGCGCCGCGCACCTGACCGAGGTCGTGCGGGTGGACGCCGACGAACTCGCCGACCGACTCACCGAGGGCGCGGACGACGTCGAACTGCTGGACGTGCGCGGCCCCGGCGAGATACGCGAGAAGGGCACCATCCCCGGCGCCCGGCTCCTCCCGCTGCCCGAACTGCTCGCCCGCCTCGGTGAGTTGCCGACCGAAATGCCGCTGACCGTGGTCTGCGCCGGCGGCAACCGCTCCTCGGTGGCCGCGTCCGTGCTGCGCGCCCGCGGCTTCGAGGCCACCGATCTGCGCGGCGGCTTCGCCGCCTGGCACGGTGAGGTCCTCCACCCCGCCGACCAGGCCTCGGACGGCGTCACGGCGTGAGCGTCCTGATCACCGCTCTGCTCTGCGGAGCCGTGGTCGGCGTGGCGCTCGGCGCGCTGGGCGGCGGCGGGGGAGTGCTCGCGGTCCCGGCCCTGGTGTACCTGCTGGGCCTGCCGCCCTCCGAGGCCGGGACCACCAGCCTGGTCATCGTGACCGCCACCACCGTCACCGCGCTCGTCCGCCACTCCGGCACCGGCAACGTCAAGTGGCGCACCGGTGCGCTGTTCGCCACGGCCGGCGTCCTCCCCGCCATCGGGGCCTCCCTGCTCGCCCACCGCATCCCGCAACCGGTGCTGACCGCCGCGTTCGCCGTCCTGGCCGCGCTGGCCGCCGCGGCGATGCTGCGCGGCACCCGAACCGCGGGGCGGACGCCGGCCGAGGAGGGCGGCGCCGAGGAGGGCGGCGCGGACGGAGCGTCCGCGAAGCCGGCCGGCCGGGAGGGGTACGCGAGTACGGTCGCGGCCGGAGCAGGCCTCGGGGCGGTGACCGGACTGCTGGGAGTCGGCGGCGGCTTCCTCGCGGTGCCCGCGCTGGTGTCCGTGCTCCGGCTGCCGATGCGCAAGGCCGTCGGCACCAGCCTGGTGGTCGTCCTCATCAACTCGGTCGTCTCCCTCGCCACCCGCCTGACGGTCACGGGCGTGTCCATCGATCCGGCGATCTTCGGGCCGTTCGTGGGCGCCGCAGTCCTCGGCGCCTGGGACGGCAAGCGACTGGCGGCGAAGCTCTCCGGGGCCGCGCTGCAGCGGGCCTTCGCCGTCGTCCTGCTCGCGGTGGCGGCGTTCATGCTGGTCGGCGCCTTCGCCTGACGGCCGCCGCACGACGACCGCGGCCTGCGCGACCGCTGCCCGTGGCACCCCGCCCGGGCGGCGGTCGCCGCCCGTCGTGCCCCGTCGCCGCCCGATCGGCGCGCCCGGCGGGACCGGCGGCCGTCGATTTTGTGCTATCCCCCCGGAGGTACGAACATTCACCTCGTGTCCCGCACCACCCACCCGACCCCTGATCCCCAGGAAGGCGCCGTGACCTCCGAGCCCGGCCCCAGGACCCTCGCGCGAGCCCCGGGCAATCCGCTCTGGGCGCAGCTGCGCGCCGACCTGCTGCGCCGGCTCGACGAGGGCGAGTTCCGCGACGTCTTCCCCGGCGAGCACGACCTCGTCGCCGAGTACCAGGTCAGCCGGCACACGGTTCGCGAGGCCCTGCGCAAGCTCCGCGAGGAGGGCCTCGTCACCGCCCAGCGCGGCAAGGCCTCGCGGTTCACCGCGAGCCGCCCCCTGGAGCAGGACATCGGTGAGGCGTACAGCCTCTTCCGCTCCGTCGAGGAGGTCGGCGCCGTCCAGCGCAGCGTCGTGCGCGCGCTCGACCGGCGTGCCGACGGCGTCATCGCCGCCCGACTGGGACTCGAGGAATCCACGCCGCTCGTCTACCTCGAACGCGTCCGCCTGGCGGACGAGGAACCCCTGGCCGTCGACCGGATCTGGCTCCCCGCCGACCTGGCCGACCCGCTGCTCCACGTCGACTTCACCCACACCGCGCTCTACGACGAGCTCGAACGCCACTGCGGCACCCGCATCCGCGGCGGCTGGGAACGCATCCGCGCCGTGGTCCCCGGCCGGGGGGAGCGCATCCTGCTCGACTGCCCCGAGACCACGGCGCTGCTTGCGATCGACCGGCTCGGCCGCGACGCCGACGGGCGTGCGATCGAGTGGCGGCAGACGCTCGTCCGCGCGGACCGCTTCGCCGTCGCCGCCGCGTTCTCCGCCCATGACTACCGGCTGGGCGCCCCGGTCCAGACACCCTGACGGGACCGCACCCTCCCGGCCGAACCCGCCCGGACCCGGGGGGGGGCTCCACCGGCGGGTGCGCGCGGCGCGGGGCCGTCCGGACGAAAACGTGGACGGCAGGGACCAGCGGCCCCCGGTGTCCGGTGGGATGTGGCCCGTCGGGCCCTGAGCAGGCTCCGGCCGAGGGGCGACGACGGGACCGGCCGGCCGCCGGCGGCCTGGTCGGCGCGCTCGGCCCGGTCGGCCATGCCGTCCTGCACCACCGCTCTGCCCGGTCGCCGTCGTCCCGGAGTCCTGACCTCGTCCCGGAGTCCTGACCTCGGCCCAGACTCCTGACGTCGCCCCTGGATCCTGACCGGGACCTTCGGGCCACCCCAGGGGCTGCTCGGCCCCTGGGAACGGCCCGCGGCAGCCGCGATCGTGGATCGCACACCGGGTCGTCGGCGTCCTCG
Source organism: Kitasatospora sp. NPDC001132 (assembly GCF_053598415.1). Taxonomy (NCBI): domain Bacteria; kingdom Bacillati; phylum Actinomycetota; class Actinomycetes; order Kitasatosporales; family Streptomycetaceae; genus Kitasatospora; species Kitasatospora sp. NPDC001132. The sequence continues at coordinate 353,233 of NZ_JBSFKF010000001.1, forward strand.
CCGCGACCGTCCAACGAGGAAGGCCCGTCATCATGCCGCACGCCGTAGTGGTCGGAGTCGACGGATCGGAACCGAGCGCGGCCGCCGCCGAGTGGGCCGCCCAGGAGGCGCACCGCAGCGACCGGCCGCTGCGGCTGCTCCACGTCGGGGGCACGGGCTCGCCGGCCCCCGGGGAGCCCGACACCGGCGGCGAGCCGCTGCCACCGTCGGTGCTCGCCACCCGGAACCACATCGCGAGCGTGCTGCCCGGGCTGGAGCTGACCTGCGACCAGGTGCCCGGGAACCCGGCGGACGCGCTCGCCGCCGCCGGAGGGCGCGACGGCCTGCTGGTGCTCGGCTCGCGCGGCCTGGGAGGGTTCGCCGGGCTGTTGGTCGGTTCGGTCTCGCTGCGGGTGGCGGGCCACGCGAACTGCCCCGTCGTGGTGCTCCGGGCCGGGGCCGACGGTCAGGGCGAGGGCTCCGGTGACGTGGTGCTCGGGCTGGACAGCGACCAGGCCTGCCCGGACCTCATCGCCTTCGCCTTCGAACAGGCGGCGGCGCGGGGCGCGATGCTGCGCGTGCTGGAGAGCCGGAAGGTGCCCGCCGGGCCGTACTCGGCCGAGGGCGTGGTCTACCAGCCGGAGGTCAGGGAGGCGCTGGAGGCCGCGGAGCTGACGAGGCTCCAGGAGGCGCTGGCCCCCTGGCGGGAGAAGCACCCGGAGGTCCGGGTCCAGGCCGAGCTCACCGCCTGGTCGGCCGGACGGGCGCTGGTGGAGGCCTCCCGGAGCGCCTGCCTGACGGTGGTGGGGCGCCGCCGGCCCAGGCTCCACCCGGCCGCGCCCTGGTTGGGCTCCGTCACCCATGCCGTCCTCCACCACGCGCACGGCCCGGTCGCGGTCGTGCCGCACGACTGAGACCGACCCAGCGGACGGCCGTGGTGCGGACCGACAGCGGTCCGCACCACGGCCGTTGGCGTGCCCGTCGCGACCGCGCGACGACACTCAGGGTTTGATGGCAACGGCCGCGTAGAAGGAGACCTGGGCGTCGGTGACGGTGGCGGGGAGGGTGTCCGCGGGGGTGTCGGTGTCGTCGCCGTGCCAGCGGTGGGCGGGGACGATGCCGGGGCCGAGGAGGTCGAGCCCGTCGAAGAAGGTCGCGAACTCGGCCTTGGGGCGCAGCCGGAGGGAGGTGCCGGCCTGGTTGTAGATCTCCTGCACCTTGGAGGCGCCGGCCGGGTCGAGCTCGGCGGTGGCGTGGGAGAGGACGAGCGCGGAGCCCGCCGGCAAGGGGTCCAGGAGGTGCTTGACGATGGCGTGGGCGTCGTCGAGGTCGGGGACGAAGTGGAGCAGGGCCACCATCGAGAGGACCACGGGCCGGGTGAGGTCGAGCGTCTCGGCGACCTGGGGGGTGGACAGGATGCCGGCCGGGTCGTGGACGTCGCCGTGGACGTACGCGGTGCGGCCCTGGGGGGTGCTGGTCATCAGGGCGCGGGAGTGGGCCAGGACGACGGGGTCGTTGTCGGCGTAGACCACGCGGGCCGAGGGCTCCACGGCCTGGGCGACCTCGTGGAGGTTCGGCGAGGTGGGGATGCCGGTGCCGATGTCCAGCCACTGGCGCAGGCCGCGTCGGGCCAGGGCCCGGGTGGCGCGGTGCATGAAGGCGCGGTTGGCGTGGACCGCGGTGCGCATGGTGGGGAAGACGGTCAGGACGCGTTCGGCGGCTTCGCGGTCGACCGCGAAGTTGTCCTTGCCGCCGAGGAAGTAGTCGTACATCCGGGCGCTGTGCGGAATGTCCTGACGTATCTGCAGGGCTACCGACTCTTCGGACCCGAACTCGGCGGCCGTCGCCATGGTCTCGTCGGTGCTCATTCCCCGCCCCTTCATTGGTGATCACGCCAGGCCCGCGCATTCTAGCCAACTCGCCCGCGTCGCGCGGGAAGTCCGCCTCACGTCCCTCTGCGTCGCGCGCTTTCGGCATTCGGACCCGCGAACTTGCTTGCTGTGACACGATGGTGACGTTTCGTCCACAACCTGAGTGCGGAGCGTGGCGTCTCTACGGATGACAGCGCCCGAGTCGCACCGCTCATGTCTTGGGCCGGACCCTCCGTTGAAAGAGGTGTACCCGTGATCGTCTCCAAGCGGAACTCCCTGCGCCTGGCCGCCGTGGCCACCCTCAGCGCCATCTCCCTCGCCCTGGCGGGCGCCGCGATGGCGGCCGCCCCGGCCTCCCAGCCCGCCCCCGCCCCGTCCGTCGCCACCGCCCCGTCCGCCCTCGTCGCCCAGCCCGTCGCCGTCGCCCCGGCCGTGCCGTCGGCGGCCGCCGTGCGGGCCGGCATCAGCGCCACGCCGTCGGTCGACTCCGTCCAGGCGTGGCAGTTGTTCCGCGTCACCGGCACGACCACCGGCCTCAAGGCGGGAACCACGGTGACCCTGCAGCAGAAGCAGCGCGGCGCGTGGGTCAGCCTGCCCGCGTCCGTCGCCACGACCCGTACCGGCTCCTACTCCCTCGGCGTGAAGCTCGGCATCAAGGGCCTGAACGAGCTGCGCGTCATCAGCGGAACCGCCGCCTCGCCCGTCTTCACCGTCACCGTGCGCTGACCTCCGACCCATCGACACCCGCCCGCGCGGCGCGCCGAGGCGACCCGATCCTGACGTCGGGGAACCGGCTCGGCGCCCGTGCGGGCTTCGGCGTGCCGTCACGGCGCGGCCGGGCCGTCCGGGGAGTCGCGGGGGTGAACGGTCGACGCGAGGACACAAGGTGTCCTAAAGTGAAGGACGTGTCCTCGATCGAGCGTCCTGAGGACCGCCGCGACCGTAGAGCGAAGGAGAACCACGGCATGGCCGACACGTTCCAGACGGACAAGTCCGACCTCGTGAACCTGGCCCATCACCGGATGCGGGCCGCGATACCCGACAGCGGCTGGACGGTGCGACAGAAGCTCGCACTGACCTGCCGCATCCTGTTCGACGCAGGGCACGACTCCGGGCTGGCCGGCCAGATCACCGCCCGGGCCGAGCGTCCGGGCACCTACTACACCCAGCGCCTGGGCCTGGGCTTCGACGAGATCACCGAGGACAACCTGCTCCTCGTCGACGAGGACCTCGACGTCCTGGAGGGCGACGGGATGGCCAACCCGGCCAACCGGTTCCACAGCTGGGTCTACCGGGCCCGCCCGGACGTCAACTGCATCATCCACACCCACCCGCTGCACATCTCCGCGCTGTCGATGCTGGAGACCCCGCTGGTCGTGTCGCACATGGACATGTGCCCGCTGTACGACGACTGCGCGTTCCTGGAGAAGTGGCCCGGCATCCCGGTCGGCAACGAGGAGGGCGAGATCATCGCCGCCGCCCTCGGCGACAAGCGCGCCCTGCTGCTCGCGCACCACGGCCAGCTGGTCGCCACCGGGACCGTCGAGGAGGCGTGCACGCTGGCCCTGCTCTTCGAGCGGGCCGCGAAGCTGCAGCTCCTCGCCAGTGCCGCCGGGAAGATCCAGGAGATCCCCGAACTGCTCGCCCAGGAGGCGCACGACTGGATCTCCACCCCCAAGCGCGGCCAGGCGAACTTCTCGTACTACGCCCGCCGCGCCCTGCGGGCCGGCCACGGCGACGCCCTCGTCAACCGGAAGGACTCCTGAGATGCCCATCGCCACTTCAGTCAGTACCGCCCTCGAGGGGATCATCGCCTACCCGGTGACCCCGTTCTCCGCCGCCGACGGCGGCCTGGACCTCGCCCGGCTCACCGAGCTGATCGACCGCCTGGTCGGCTCCGGCTGCCACGCCATCGCCCCGCTGGGGTCCACCGGCGAGAGCGCCTACCTCGACGACCAGGAGTGGTACGCCGTCACCGAGGCGGCGGTGTCGGCCGTCGCGGGCCGGGTGCCCACCGTCGTCGGCATCGCCGACCTCACCACCCGCAGCGCCGTCCGCCGTGCCCGGTTCGCCGAGAAGGCCGGCGCCGACGTGGTGATGGTGCTGCCGCTGTCGTACTGGAGGCTGGACGAGCGAGAGGTCACCCGGCACTACACCGAGATCGCCGGCGCGATCGGCATCCCGCTGATGATCTACAACAACCCCGCCACCGCCGGGGTCGACCTCAGCCCGGAACTCATGCACCGGCTGGTCGACCAGGTGGAGAACATCACCATGGTCAAGGAGAGCAGCGGCGACATTCAGCGGATGCACCGGCTGGCCCAACTGTCCGACGGCGCCCTGCCGTTCTACAACGGGTCCAACCCGATGGCCCTGGAGGCGTTCGCGGCCGGCGCGGCCGGCTGGTGCACGGCGGCACCGTGCGTCATCCCCGAACTCACCCTCGAGCTGTACCGGGCGGTGCGCGACGCCGACCTGGACGCGGCCCGCCGGGTGTTCTACCGGCAGCTGCCGCTACTGCAGTTCCTGGTCGGCGGCGGTCTGCCGACCACGGTGAAGGCGGGTCTGGCGCTGTGCGGCCTGGACGTCGGCGAGCCCCGGCGCCCGTTGCTGCCGCTGGACGAGGCGCGGACGGCGCGGCTGGCCGCGTTGCTGTCGGAGGCGGGCGTCGCCCTGGCGGCCGACGCCGGGGCGAAGGCCTGACGCTGAGGGCTGAGCGTCGGGGCCTGAGCGTCGGGGCCTGAGCGTCGAGAACGGGGCGCCGAGGGCCGTCAGGGCAGGGTGGGAACCCGGTCCGAGGAGCCGTCCGGGTCGTCGTGGATGACCACGAGGATCTCGGCCGGCTCCGGCCCGGTGCTCCGGCAGCGGTGGGGCAGGGCCGAGTTGAAGTACACGCTGTCCCCGGGCCCGAGTTCGACGCTCCGCTCGGGGAACTCCAGGACGGCGGTGCCCGCGTGGACGAAGAAGAACTCCTCGCCCGTGTGCGACTTGAAGGGCGAGTCCGCCGGCTCGGTCGGCGGGTACATCATGAACGGCACCATCTGCTTGCCGCTGAGGCCGGTCGCGATGCCCTCGTAGCGGGAGGCCTCGGAGCCGGCCCCGGTGCCGACGGGGGTGCGCTCGCCGGCCCGGACGACGGTGACGAGCTCGGGCTCCACCTCCTCCGAGAAGAGCCGGCCGACGTCGACCTTGAGGGCGTGGGCCAGCTTGAGCGCGGTCGAGATCGACGGATCGCTGATGCCGCGCTCGACCTTGGAGAGGTAGCTCTTGGTGACGCCGACCTGCTCGGCGAGTGCCTCCAGGCTGAGCCTGTTCTGCTTCCTCAGCACCCGCAACCTGCTGGCCATGCGTCACCTCTCACCCACGGAATCGTTCGGTCCATTATCGGTCCGGCCGCCCGACCGGCGACGACCGGGCCGTCGGCCGGCGCTCCGCCGCCGTGTCAACCCCCCCGGTCAATCGCCCGGTGCCCGCGGCCCCACGGACGGGTGACAGTCGGGTGCGGCGGTGGTCCCGCGCCTGCGGCTGCCCGTAGACAGGTGCCGTACCGACCTGCCGGACAGGAGAGTTGAAGGGCCGGGGCCTCCCCGCTCGCACGGTCCGCACATACGGCAAGGAGCCTTGTCATCACACCCGCCAGCGCGGGCACCGTCCTCCCGCCCGGGCTGGGCCGGGCGCACCGCGCACCCCGCGCACCCCGCGCACCCCGCGCGCCATGCGCGCCATGCGCACCGGGGGGCGCCGGGGGGCGTCGAGTCGCCCCCGGTTTGTCCCATGCCCGAAACCTGCTCGGGTAGCTGACCAGCCGAACGGATGAATCCGGCGACGGCTGTGCGCCGTGGGCCATCCTCACCTGCCGCGACCACCTGGAAGCCTTCCGGAGGCGGCGCTCGAACAGGCTCTCGCCGTCTGCCCACTGGGCTCCGGGGCCCTCCCGATCCCGTGCGCGACCGACGGGAGTACGGCCCCTGCCGCGCGCGGAGCGTGCTCGAAATGTCCCTGTTCGGCCCGGGCTCGCCCGGAGGTAATCCACTTGAGCGCCGGATTCGAACAGCACCATCATCGGACGCCGTCAGTCCCTACCGGCCGACTCCTTCGAAATCGTCAACTCGGCTTTGGGGAAGCCGACTTGTGTTCTCCCCTCGGTCGGATCCGGCGCGTCCGCGCGCCGCTCTGCGTCTGGAGGATCTGTGGCCTGTCACCCCGCCCCCGCGATCCACGTCCCGCCCGCGCCGGAAGCCCTGGTGGCCCGCGCGCCGCGGAAGGAGGCGACCGCTTGAGCGCCGCGACGACGGCGGCCGGGGCCGCCACCGCCGACGAGGAACTGCGGTGGCTCGCCGACGGACGCCGCATCGAGGCGATCGAGGCGATCAGCGTCAGCGCGATGGCCCGCCGCCTGCCCGCACTCGTCGTCCGCGCGTTCCGCCTCGGCTGGCGCATCGACCGGACCGCCGTCGCGCTGCTCCTGACCTGCCAGGCCGTGTCCGCGGTGCTCGGCGCGGCCGGGCTGTTCGCGACCACCGGCACGATCTCGGCGCTGTTCGGCCCCGGCCGGGTCGAGGACAAGCTCGCCCACGCGGCGCCGTCGATCCTCGTCATCGCGGCGGCGGCCGGCGCCCGCTCCCTGCTGGGCATCACGATCAGGACCGTCACCATCCACCTGTCGCCGCGCATCTCCCGGGCGGCGGAGGCCGAGGTGCTGCGCGCCACCGTGGCGGCCGAACTGGCGGCCTACGACCACGCCGGCTACAACGACGAGCTGGAGGCCGCGGACCGCGGCGCCGAGGTCTGCGTGGACATCGTCGGGGAGGCGCAGAACCTGCTCGCCTCCCTCGCCTCGCTGCTCGGCGCAGCCGGCGTGCTGACCGTGCTCCACCCCGCCCTCCTGCCGCTGCTGGTGCTCGCGGCACTGCCCCAGGGCATCGCGTCGGTGCACGCCGCCCGGGTGCAGTTTCTGGCGAACCGGGCCACCATCGGCGACCGCCGGATCATGGCCAACCTGCGCTGGTACATCCACGTCAAGCGCAACGCCGACCAGGTCCGTTCCGACACCATGGGCGAGTTCCTCCTCGCCAAGTACGACCAGGTCGGCCGGCGGCTGGACGCCAGCTCGCGGCGGGCGGCGATGCAGAGCGCCCGGGTGTCGGTGATCGGTGCCGCCGCCTCCGGCCTCGGTGGCGCGGTGGTGTGGGCGGCGATGCTGTGGCTGGTGAGCACCGGCCGGATGAGTCTGCCGCGTGGAGGAGCGGCCGTGTTCGCCCTGACGGCCGTCGGCACCAGCCTGCGGGGCATCGTCGGCTACGGCGCGGACCTGTTCCGCACCGGCATGTACCTGGACGACTGGTCGAGCTTCCTCGACACCGCCGGCGGACACCGGCTCGAACGCGGCACCGACACCACCGGGGCACCGCGCCGGATCGCGGTGGAGAACCTCGACTACGCCTACCCCGCCTCCGACCGCAAGGTGCTGGACGGGGTGAACCTCCACGTCGAGCGGGGGGAGATCCTGGCCCTGGTGGGGGAGAACGGATCGGGCAAGACCACCCTCGCCAAGCTCCTGTCAGGGCTCTACCTGCCCGACGCCGGCACGGTGCGCTGGGACGGGCGCGACACCCGTGACCTCGATCCACACTCCCTGTGGCGGCAGGTCGCCGTGGCCCCGCAGGACTACGCGCGCTGGCCGCTGACCTGCCGCGAGAACATCACACTGGGCCAGCCCACCGCCGAGGGCGACGCGGCGGTGCTGCGCGCCGCGGACGCCTCCGGAGCGGCCGACGTCGTCGCCAGGCTCCGCCGGGGTCTGTCCACCCTGTTGGCGGTGGAGTGGATGGGCGGCGAGGAGCTGTCCGGCGGCCAGTGGCAGCGCCTGGCCATCGCGCGGGCGTTCCACCGCGAGGCCGGGCTGCTCGTCCTGGACGAGCCGACCGCCGCCCTCGACCCGCGCGCCGAGCACCGGATCTTCCAGAACCTGCGGGCGGTCGCGCGGGAACGGGCGGTCGTCCTGGTCACCCACCGGCTCACCAACGTGGCCGTCGCCGACCGGATCGTGGTCCTCGAGAACGGAAAGGTCCTCCAGGAGGGCACCTTCGCCGAGCTGGTGGCCGAGGAGGGAGGCCGCTTCAGGGAACTGTGGAACCTGCAGAACGAGCGCACCGGCATCCCCGCGCAGCGGACCCGGCCGGGCCGGCGGACCGTGCCGGTCCGGGAGGGCGAGGGGAGCGGCGGGTAGGACAACCGCTGTTCGGGGTTCGGCGTTCGGTTCCCGTTGGTCGAGGCCAGGACCTCGACCACGGGAACGATTGCGGGCCGACGCCCCCGTCAGGACGGGTCGTCGGCGGTGCGGCGGCCGTCGGCCAGTTCGGCGGCGTAGCGGGCGGCGGCCTCCTCCAGGGGGGCCGTCGACCGGCCCTGCTGGTCGGCGAGGTGGTCGGCGACGGCGCGGCGGGCGGCGTCGAGGTCGCCGTCGAGCAGTTCGCGGGTGATCACCAGGCCGTTGTCCGAGAACAGGTGGTGCCGGGTCATCCAGTGCTGGACCTTGTCCATGCCCTCGGCGGCCAGCATCGTCCGCAGTTCCTCCGTCACCGGGGCCAGCCACCGGGCGCGCAGTGCGTACTCGCCGAGGCCCGCGAAGGTCGGCCGGAGGGCGGTGAGCAGCCGGCCCGGGTACTCCTCGACGGGCTCGGCGAACCGCGGGTAGTCCTTGGCGAACTCGTCCCAGTCGACGTCGAGTTCGGCGATCGACCTGGGGAGGACCGGCCAGCGCGACCAGCTCTCATCGGACTGGGTGAAGACCTGCCGCAGCAGGTCGTAGGGGACCTCGGCGGTGCGCGAGAGCAGGAGCGCGTCGTAGAGGTCCTTGCCCTGCGGGTGGTTGTCCGAGACCAGCCAGAGGATCTTCCAGGCGAGGGAGAGCTGGGGCGTGGCCCCGAACAGCGGGCCGGTGACGCCGGGGAGCCGGTAGGACTGCGGCGGGACGGGCAGGTGCTCGGTGAAGACGAAGTCGAGCTGGACCGTCCCGCCGGGGACGCCCGGCGCCGTCCACGGCAGGACGAGCCGGCGGCCGGGGATCCTGCTGTACGTCCAGATCTCCTCGCTGAGCGCCTGGTCGGCGTGCAGCCGTACCGTGCCCGAGAGCCGCTCGGCGCCGGCCGCGAGCTCATGGAGCATGCGGTCGGTGCGCTCGTCCTCCAGCTCCCAGTCCGTCGGGCGGACCACGAAGTCCAGGTCGCCGGGCTCCCGCGCCTGCTCGCCGTACCAGGCCCGGAGCAGGACGCTGCCGCGCAGCACCAGGTGCTCGGCCCACGGCGAGGCGGCGACGGCGGACAGCGCGGTGTTCAGCGCCTCGCGCCGCGCCGCCGACCAGCGCTCGGCGAGCTGCGGGTCGGCGAAGGCGGGCTCGCTGGGGCGAAGGGCCCGGACGTACCCGGCGAGTGCGGGATCGAAGACCGGTTGCTGGCTCACCGACTCGTCGTCGATCGGCCGCAGGCTCCTGGGGAGGTCCTGCTCCTCGCGGACGTCCTCCGACGGCGGCTGCCCGGGCAGCCGGAGGCCCTCCCACGGCCCGTACTGCAGTTCCTCCCACGCCACCGGCGACTGGGACTGGCTCTCGGTCATATCGACTCTCCCTCTCCGTACGGCCCGGTGCCGTGTCCGTGCTCGGTGATCCACCCCGCGTCCAGCGCCTCGTCGCTGTCCACGACGACGAACTCGCGTTCCGCCGACACCACTTCGTGGCCGTCGGCGGCGAGGTCGTGCAGCAGTGCCTCCAGCCGGCGGCCCGCGGTGCCCAGACCGACCAGTCGGCAGCGCTGGGTCACGAACCACTCGCAGCGGCCGTCCTCGCGCACCCGCCGCGGATTGCGCGACAGGTGCGCGCCGTGCCGCACGGCCAGCTCGGTGAGGGCGGTGAGGGCGGTGAGGCGGGCCGGGTCCGAGGCGGGGGCCGGGCCCGGGAGCAGCAGTTTGACGTGGTGCTCGAAGTACCGGCCGGGCCCGTGCGCGGCGGCGTCCTCGTCGGAGGCCGGGACGCCCTGGGCCCACGGCGTGGCCTCGATCTTCGCCCGCAGGACGGTGAACCCGGCCCGCGCCAGGCGGCCGCCGGCCCGGGCGGTCTCCGTGGCGACCTCCGCCAGTGTGCCGCCGGCGCGCAGGGTGAGCATCGGCTGCGACGGCGCCGCGCCGCGCGCCAGCAGGATCTGGGTGAACTTCACGCCGTGGCGCTCGGCCCAGGCGGCCAGCGCCTCGGCGGCGCCGGGTTCGACGGTCAGGTGCACCTCGAAGTCACCCCGGACGTCGGATGGTGCGGGCGGGGTGTCACGGCACTGGTCAGGACGGGTGGCGAGCATGGCGATCATCCTGCCAAGCGCCTCTGACAACGGGGCACGCGCCCGGGTGCGCGGAGCCGCTCCACGGCGGACGCGGACGGGGCGAGAGCGTCAACCGGAAGCGCGGACACGCCCTCGATCCGGTGGGTTGCGGCGCCTCCGGGGCGCGTGGCGGCCAGGGTAGCGGTTGTGATCAACATTCGAATTCGCACTGCCGCCAGCGCAGTTGCCCTCGCCTGTGCCGTCGTCCTCACCCCCGGGAGCCTCGCCGTCGCGGCCCCCGCGGCCCCCGCGGCCACCGCCGGTGCCGCGCCGTTCCGCTGCCTCGACCCCAGCGGGAAGGCGCTCTGGAGCGGCCCCCAGTGCGACGGACTCATCGTCCGCGAACTCGGCACCAAGGCCGTCGCCATCGTCCTGGACGGCCGCCGGATCGACTTCACCGACGAGGCCGAACTGCGCGCCGACGACTGCGCCACCCGGCCGGCCCTCACCCTCCCGCCCGGCAGCCTCCGGAGCATCCCGGAAGGTCCGGACCCGCTCTACGCCGCCGTGGACCGCCAGGTGGACGTACCCCGCATCACCCCCGCACCGCACTGGCGCAAGGACTGCCACCCGCTCTTCCGCTCCGACGGCCGCGATCCGTCCGTCATCTTCGAGCAGGGCTTCGCCGCGAAGGACACCGTCAACGGCCAGTACGACATCACCAGTTACGTCCTGCAGAACCAGCCCTCGCCGTTCGTCAGCACCACCTACGACGCCGCGCTCTACAAGAAGTGGAAGAAGGTGCCCTGGGACTACTTCATCGACGCCCCCGGCGGCATCGTCGTCAACGAGACCATCGGTGACCAGCACCAGTACGCCGACCAGGTGGAGGTCGCGTTCCCCGGCGGCGTGGACCGGCACTTCATCCGCCGGGCCTGCCCGGTCGACCGGGCCACCGCCTCGCTGGTCGAGTCCGGCTGCGTGGACAACCCCAACTACCAGCCCTGGCTGCACTGACCGCAGGGTGCCCGTGTGTATCCACCGGAGCCGAGCAGTACGTCCGCGCGGCCATCAAGATCAGCGACCATCACATGGAGCTGCTTTGACCGTCACCTCCCCCGAGTTCGTGGTCGGCCTGGCGGCCACTTCGCGCGCCGCGCCGCCTGACGCCAGCCATACGATCTCCACATGAGCGATCAGCACCCGGTCGGTGAAGAGCTGACGACCGTTCGACTGTCTTTGCGGCGCCCGACCACGGGCGACATCGACGCCATCTTTGCGATCCACAACGATCCTGCCACCTGTGTCCACAACCCCTCAGATGCGCTTGCTCAGCGTCACGAAGCCCAGGAGCTCTACCAACGCTGGAATGACCAGTGGCAACGCTTCGGCTACGGATACTGGGTCGTCCGACATCATGAAGCACCTCGCCAACTGGGCTTCTGCGGAGTAAAACCAATGAACCTGGCGGGGATGGAGATCCTCAATCTCTTCTACCGCTTCGACGCCGCTACTTGGGGCCAAGGCTTGGCCAGTGAGGCTGCAGCGGCCGTTGTCGCTTGGACAGCTCAGCAGGTTCCGGACCTGCCACTGATCGCCCGAGTTCGCCCGGCCAACGTCGCTTCCCAGCGCGTGGCGCTTCGTGTCGGCCTGAGTCGAGCAGCACATCTTGACGGACCTGGCTACGACGGCTTCGACTGGATCTTCGCTACGAATCTGCCTGACGGTCACGAACCGCGATAGCCGTCCAACGTTCGAGCAGAGCCACCAGTTGTCACATCGGCGTCGCCTGGTTCAGCCCTTGACGGTGGCGAGCCAGTCGGTCAGCAGGCTGTTGACTTCGTCCGGGCGTTCCTGCTGGACCCAGTGGCCGCAGCCCTCCAGGAGGTGGGAGGCGGACAGGGCGGGAAGAGTGGTGGGGTAGGCGTCGATGGCGTCGGCCATCCAGGTGGTGGAGGCGTCCAGTGCGCCGCCGATGAACAAGGCGGGCTGTTCGATCGGGGCTCCGCGGTAGGGGGCGAGGTCTTCCCAGTCGCGGTCCATGTTGCGGTAGCGGTTGAGCGCGCCGGTCAGGCCGGTGCGCTCGAACTCCCCGGCGTAGACGTCGAGGTCGTCCTTGCCCAGCCAGGCCGGGAGGACCCCGCTGGGGAAGCGGTCGCGCAGTCGGCCACCTCCGCGGGCGACGAAGTGGGGGTCGGGCTCCCCTCGGGCAGGCATGGTGTCGGCGGACAGGGCCGCGTAGAAGCCCGCGAGCCAGCCCCGGACATCGGGCTCGATCTCCGCCTCGGCGCGGCCGGGCTCCTGGAAGTAGGAGACGTAGAACTCCTGCTCGGGGCCGCCGATCCGGTCGCCGGGCTTCGGCCGTCACCCGGGGGCGGTTGGGTCGTTGGTCCGGACGTGCTGCTCCGTGAGCGCCCGCCGTAGCAGCGGGGCGGCAGCGGAAGTCGGAAACGGCCTGGAGGAGTTCGCGGTGTCCACCGTCACCAATCCGTTCACCGGGGCGTACACGCCGGTGGCCGAGGAAGTCACCGCGTTCGACCTGCCGGTCACGGGGACGCTGCCGCCCGAGCTCAACGGTCGGTACCTGCGCAACGGGCCCAACGGGATGCGGGCGGAGGACCGCCGGCCGCGGCACCTGTTCGGCGGGTACGCCATGGTGCACGGGGTGCGGCTGCTCGACGGGCGGGCCCGGTGGTACCGCAACCGGATGGTGCGCAGCGCCGCCGTGGCCGAGGCCCTGGGGGAGCGGCCGCGCTCCGGCGCCGTGCCGCGGATCGCCGACGTCGCGCCCAACACCCACGTCATCGGGCACGCGGACCGCACCTTCGCGCTGGTCGAGGGCGGCTTCCGCCCGTACGAACTCTCCTACGAGATCGAGACGGTGGGCGCGAGCGACTTCTGCGGCACGTTGCCCGAGGGGTTCGCCGCCCACCCCAAGTTGGACCCGGTCACCGGCGAGCTGCACGCCGTCACCTGGCAGCGGGACGGCGAGACGCTGCGCCACCTGGTGGTCTCCCCGCAGGGCGCCGTCGTCCGCGCCGTGGACGTCCCGGTGCCGCACCGGCCGGTGGTCCACGACATGGCGCTGACCAGGAACTTCGCCGTCGTCCTCGACCTCTCGGTGAGCCTCAGCCTGCCCGACAACCGGGCGCGCAGGACCTATCCGGCGGTCTGGGACGAGAGCCGCGGCGCGCGGATCGGGCTGCTGCCCCGCAACGGCACCGAGGTCGCCTGGTACGAGGTCGGGCCCTGCTTCGTCTTCCACACGCTCAACGCCCACGAGGACGGCCACCGGGTCGTCATCGACGTCGTCCGCTACCCGCGGATGTTCGTCGGCGGCGCGCTGCACGGCCAGAGCAGCCCCACCCTGGACCGCTGGACCGTCGACACCGTCTCCGGCAAGGTCACCGAGACCCGCCTGGACGACCGCCCGCAGGAGTTCCCGGCGGTCAGCCCCGCGGTGGTGGGCGGCGCCCACCGCTACGGCTACTCCACCGTGACCACCGACCTGCTGGGCCACCTGGCCCGCCCGGTCGGCCTCGGCGCACTGCCCCCGGAGGCCGTCGGAGACGCGCTGATCAAGCACGACCTGCGGCGGAACTCCAGCGTGGTGCGGCGGTTCGGCGTCGGCAGCTACGCCGGCGAGGTCTCCTTCGTCCCGAGGCAGGGTGCCCGCGACGAGGACGACGGTTACCTGCTGGTCTACGTCCACGACCCCGAGCGGGGCGCGAGCGACCTGGTCGTCCTCTCCGCCGAGGACTTCACCGGCGCGCCGCTCGCCACCGTCCACCTGCCGGTGCGGGTGCCGGCCGGCTTCCACGGCAGCTGGATCCCCGACCCCGTCCGGGAGGGATGAGGGGCGCTCCGGTCGTCTGTTTTTCGCCTGCATTGCCTGTCTTCTGGCGGTGCATTACCTCGACATTACGTCTATGGCGAAGCATTTCGGCCAACTTGTTGCCGTACGGGTGACGCGTTCTCAACAAAGCTGGCACTGTACCGTCCCATCACCGCAGAGACCCTTGCGGTCGCACGCGTACCGCCCGACGCGGCGAATCACGTCGGACACCGTTCCACCCGTTCGAACCACCAGCTCTACCGGGCGGCACCACCCTCGGCCGCCCGGCTGACTCCGGCCGCCCCAACCCGGCCGTCGCAGAAGGAGTTCAGTGTGACTCGATCCCCCAGGAAGACCACTGCCGCAGGCGCGTTGATAGCCGGCGCCGCGATGATCGTGGCTGCTCTGACGTCCGGTGTCGCCATCGCCGACGAGACCCCCGCCGAGGCCCCCGCCGAGGTCCAGGCCATCGCCGGCGCGCTGCCGGTGCAGCTGTCGCCGGAGCAGCGCGGCGAGTTGCTGGCTTCGGCGGACGCGGCGCTGGCGGAGACCACCAGGTCACTGAACCTGGGCTCGAAGGAGGCACTGATCGTCAAGGGCGTCACCAAGGACGCCGACGGCACCCTGCACACCCGCTACGAGCGGACCTTCGACGGACTGCCGGTCCTCGGCGGCGACCTGGTCGTCCACACCGCCGCGGACGGCTCCACGAAGGGCGTCACCAAGGCCACCGAGGCGGACATCGCCGTCGACACCACCGCGAAGGAGAGCGCCGACTCGGCGAAGGGCCTCGCGCTCGACAGCGCCGGGAGCGCGAAGGTCGCGGAGCCGGCGGCCGACGACGCCCGCAAGGTGGTCTGGGCCGCGTCCGGCACCCCGCGACTCGCGTGGGAGACGATCGTGACGGGCACGCAGGAGGACGGCACGCCGTCCGAGCTGCACGTCATCACCGACGCGAACTCCGGCAAGAAGATCTTCGAGTACCAGGGCGTCGAGACCGGCGTCGGCAACAGCAAGTACTCCGGCCAGGTCACCATCGGCACCTCGGCGGCCGGCGGTGGCTTCGCGATGACCGACAACACCCGCGGCGGCCACAGCACCTACGACCTGAACGGCACCACCGGCTCCACCAAGAAGCTGTTCACCAACCCGACCGACACCTGGGGCGACGGCACCGTCGCCAACCGGCAGACCGCCGCCGTGGACGCCGCCTACGGCGCCCAACTCACCTGGGACTACTACAAGAACGTCCACGGCCGCAACGGCATCAAGGACGACGGCGTCGGCGCCTACACCCGGGTCCACTACGGCAAGAACTACGTCAACGCGTTCTGGTCCGACAGCTGCTTCTGCATGACGTACGGCGACGGCGCGGGCAACGTCAAGCCGCTGACCTCCATCGACGTCGGCGCCCACGAGATGACCCACGGCGTCACCTCCGCCACCGCGGGCCTGATCTACAGCGGCGAGTCCGGCGGCCTGAACGAGGCCACCTCCGACATCATGGCCGCCGCCATCGAGTTCTGGGCGGGCAACTCCGAGGACCAGGGCGACTACCTGGTCGGCGAGAAGATCGACATCAGGGGCGACGGCACCCCGCTGCGCTACATGGACAAGCCCTCCAAGGACAGCCGCTCCAGGGACTACTGGTCGGCGGACCTCGGCTCCGTCGACGTCCACTACTCCTCCGGCCCGGCCAACCACTGGTTCTACCTGGCCTCCGAGGGCAGCGGCGCCAAGACCGTCAACGGCGTGGCCTACGACTCCCCGACCTCCGACGGCCTGCCGGTGACCGCCATCGGCCGGGACGCGGCCGCCAAGATCTGGTACCGGGCACTCACCACCTACATGACCTCGTCGACCAACTACGCGGCGGCCCGCACCGCCACCCTCCAGGCCGCCGCCGACCTGTACGGGCAGACCAGCGCGACCTACATGAACACCGCCAACGCCTGGGCGGCCATCAACGTCGGCCCGCGCGTCGTCGACGGCCTCCTGATGGACCCCGTCGCCGGCCAGATCACCGCGATCGGCGCCTCCGCCGATCTCCAGATCAAGGCCGTCAACTTCAACCCCGGCATCGTCACCTACCACGCGACCGGCCTCCCCGAGGGCCTGACGCTCCACCCGGTCACCGGCCGCGTCACCGGCGTCCCGGCCCGTACCGGCACGTACACGGTCACCGTCACCGCCAAGGCCTCCCACCACAGCAGCCTTGCGACGACGTTCACCTGGAAGGTCTCCCGGGGCATCTACACGAACTCCACCCCCCTGCCGATCCCGGACGGGGGCCCGGCGGTCTTCTCGGACATCGTCGTCGACCGGATCCCGGGCCAGGCGCCGAGTGACCTCAAGGTGGCCGTGGACATCAAGCACACCTGGCGCGGTGACCTGGTCATCGACCTGGTCGGCCCGGACGGCACGGTGTACTCGCTGAAGAAGGGCAACCTCGGCGACTCGGCCGACAACGTCATCGAGACCTACACCGTGGACGCCTCCGCCCAGCCCGCCAACGGCACCTGGCGGCTCCGGGTGCAGGACACGTACCGCAGCGACTCGGGCCACCTCGACGGCTGGAAGCTCATCTTCTGACCGCGTCCGCACTGAGCGCTGAGCACTGAGCGCTGAGTACTGTCCACTGAGCTGATCCGGTCGGCGAAGGCACCCACTCCGCCGGCCGGATCACCTCGGAAGGAGGGGCCGTGGCGGCGGACGGGCGGCGTCATCCCCACGGGACCGATGGGCCGGTCTCGTAGCCGACTTGCGGGATCCCGCAACGGGACGGAGCCGGACCGGTGGCCGGGCCGGGCGCGGGGGGCGGGCCGCGTAGATTGCCGGGCATGACGACCTCCGAACCGCTCAGCCCGGTCTCCCGCACCGCCCTGTCCGTCGCCCGGGTGCGGGCGTACGAGAGCTCCCGTCCCGACCCGCTCTTCGTCGACCCGTACGCCGCCGCGTTCGTCACCGCCGCCGGCCTCGAACCGGCCCCCACCCGCCCGGAGAGCGCACTCGCCAGGGCCCTCGTCGCCCACGGCATCCTGCGGACCCGCTTCTACGACGACCGGCTGCTCGCCGCCGGCGCCGATCAGGTCGTGCTGCTGGCGGCGGGCCTGGACACCCGGGCGTACCGGCTGGACTGGCCCGCCGGCACCCGGGTGTTCGAGATCGACCTGGCCCCGGTGCTGGCCTTCAAGGCGCAGGTCCTGGACGGGCTCGACGCCGTGCCGCGCGCGGAGCGCACCGCCCTGCCCGCCGACCTCCTGGACGCGCGGTGGCCCGAGCGGCTGGTCGCGGCCGGGTTCGACCCGGCGAGGCGCTCGGTCTGGCTCGCCGAGGGCCTGCTGGTCTACCTCACGGCCGAGGAGGCGGCCGCACTGCTCACGGCCGTGACCGGGACGGCGGCCCCGGGCAGCCGGCTGCTGGTGGAGCAGGGCGGGGACCTGAGCCGCGTGCCGCACGACCCGGCGCTCGCCCGGCTGACCGGGCTGTGGCGGGGCGGGCTCGGCCCGGGCACCGACGGGTGGCTCGACGGGCACGGTTGGACCACCGGGATCACCCCGCTCGTCCGGATCGGGGAGGCCTACGGGCGCCCGCTCCCGGACCTCTCCGGCACGAGGGCCTTCATCGAGGCGCAGCGGCGCACCGCGGACTGACGTCCCGGCAGGCCGCACCGGACCCGATGCCCGTCCGGTCACACCGGACGAGCCGGCCGCGGCGGCCAGGTGTCCGGCGCCAGGACGCCGGTGGCGTACGCCCGGGCGACCAGGGCGGTGCGGTTGGGGACGCGCCAGCGCCGGGTGAGCCGGGTCAGGTGGTAGTTGACCCCGTCGGGGGTGACCCCGATCTCCCGGGCGATCTGCGCCGTGGTGTCGCCCCGGGCCGCCGCGGCCAGGATCCGGGCCTCGACCGGGCTGACCTCGGCCTGCGGGCCGGGCGGAGCGGCCGCGCCCGCAGGCGCCGCCTGCAGCGACAGCAGCATGCTCGGGGTCTGCTCCGGAGTGTCGCCGACCAGGGCGACGGTCATCTCTCCGTACCGCTCGCGGCCGTCCACGGGCGTCCAGGAGACCCGCGCCGGGTACTGCGAGCGCCGGTGCAGCCGGACGGCCTCGGCGAGCGCCTCCAGGGTGCCGGCGTCCCGCAGGGTGAAGAACTCCAGGATCCTACGGTTGCGCAACTGTCCTGGCAATCGGCCGAATTCGGCCGCCATCGCACGGTTGACGATCAGGATCTTCCCGCCGAACTCGCACATCGCGATCGGCAGCGGCATGTGGTCCAGCAGCCGCAGTGCCCGGTTGCGCCAGATCACCGCCGCCTCTCGCGGGTCGTCCGGCACCGGGCCGCAGCCCTCGGTCGTCCTCATTGGTGGTTCTCCTTTCCCGGGGCCATGACTGACGGTCCGTGGGCAAGCCCGCGACACCCCCGGGTACTACACAATCATGTAGTGATCGGGGCCTGGCCTCCCGCCCGATGGGCGCACAGTGGTGGAAGCAGAAAGTTTCCTGCCGTGGGAGGGGCACAGCGATGACCGAGACCGTGGAGACCGTGGAGAGCACGACCGAGGACGAGCGGGGAGGCGGGGCCGCGGCCCGGGCCGTCCCCCTGGTGGACGTCTCGTCGATGCCGCCGGTCGCCGCCCCGGTGCTGCGCATCATGGAACTGGCCAGAGAGCACGGCCCGGCGTACGTCCAGCGGCTGTACGGCCGGGACCTCCTGGTCGTCAGCGGCCTGGAGCTGGTCGAGGAACTGGCCGACGAGGCCCGCTTCACCAAGTCGATCAGTCCGACGCTGGAGCTGGTCCGGCTGTTCACCGGCGACGGCCTGTTCACCGCCTACAACGACGAGCCCAACTGGGCCCGGGCGCACGACATCCTGATGCCGGCCTTCGCGCTCGGCTCGATCCGCACCTACCACCCGGTGATGCTGAGGGTGGCCCGCCGGCTGCTCGACTCCTGGGACCGCCGGGAGGCCGCCGGGCTGCCGGTGGACGTGCCCGGCGACATGACCCGGATGACCCTGGACACCATCGGACTGGCCGGCTTCGGCTTCGACTTCGGGTCGTTCGAGCGGGACGAGCCGCACCCCTTCGTCGAGGCCATGGTGCGCTGCCTGGACTGGGCGATGACCAAGCTGACCCGGGACCCGGACGCCGACCACCGCGAGCGCGACGAGGCGTTCCGGGCCGACGCCGCCTACCTGGCCGGCGTGGTGGACGAGGTGATCGCCGCCCGCGCCGGGGAGGACGTCCAGGGCCCGGCCGAGGACCTGCTCGGCCTGATGCTCGGCGCGGTCCGGCCCTCGGACGGCTCCCGGCTGGACGCCGAGAACATCCGCAACCAGGTGATCACCTTCCTGATCGCCGGCCACGAGACCACCTCCGGCGCGCTCTCCTTCGCGCTGTACTACCTGCTCAAGAATCCGGTCGTGCTGCGCCAGGTGCAGCGCGAGGTGGACGAGCTGTGGGGCGACCGGACCGATCCGGAGCCCTCCTACGAGGACGTCGGACGGCTGCGTCACACCCGCCAGGTGCTCAACGAGGCGCTGCGGCTGTGGCCGACGGCGCCCGCGTTCAACCGGGAGGCCCGCGAGGACACCCTGCTCGGCGGCCGCATCCCGCTGCGGGCCGGGCAGACGGTGGTCGTCACCACGCCGATGCTGCACCGCGACCCGGCGTGGGGCGACAACCCGGAGCTGTTCGACCCGTCCAGGTTCGACCCCGAGCGGGAGGAGGGCCGCTCCCCGCACGCCTTCAAGCCCTTCGGAACCGGCGAACGCGCCTGCATCGGACGGCAGTTCGCGCTGCACGAGGCCGTCATGCTGCTCGGCATGGTGGTCCACCGCTACCGGCTGATCGACCACGCCGACTACCGGCTGAGCATCAAGCAGACGCTCACCATCAAGCCCGACGGGTTCACCCTCGGCCTCGCCCGGCGCACCCCCGCCCCGGCCCCCGTCTCCGCCTCCTCCGCCGCTTCCCCCCTCGCCACCGGCGCGCCGGCCACCGGCCTCCCCGGGCGGGTCCGCCAGGGCACCGGGCTGCTGCTCCTGCACGGCTCCAACTACGGCGCCTCCCGGGAGCTCACCCGGCAGCTCGCGGAGGCCGCCGCCGACCTCGGCTGCGAGACCGCGGTCGCCCCGCTGGACGCGTACGCGGACGGGCTGCCCACCGACCGGCCGGTGGTGATCACCGCCGCCTCCTACAACGGGCAGCCGACGGACGACGCGGCCCGGTTCTTCCGCCGCCTCCAGGGCGACCCGGAGTCCGGCGAGAGCCCTGCGGCCGACGGCGTCGAGTACGCGGTCCTCGGCATCGGCGACCGCACCTACGCCGCGACCTACCAGCGCGTCCCGGCGCTGATCGACGACCGGCTCGCCGCGCTCGGCGGCACCCGGCTGCTGGCCCGCGCCGAGGCCGACGCCTCGGGCGACCTGGCCGGCACCGTACGGCAGTTCACCGAGGCGCTGTGCGAGACCCTGCTGGCGCGCTACGGGGACGCCGACGCACCCGCCGCGGCGCAGCCGGAGGCCGCCTACTCGGTGACCGAGGTGACCGGCGGCCCGCTGGCGGCGCTGGCCGCCCGGCACGACATGGCGGAGCTGACCGTCACCGCCGTCGGAAGCCTGACCGACCCGGCCTACCACCGGGTCAAGCGGCTGGTGCGGCTGGCCCTGCCGGAGGGCGCCGAATACCGGACGGCGGACCACCTCACCGTGCTCCCGGCCAACGACCCGGCGCTGGTGGAGCGCGCCGCCAAGCTGTTCGGCGCCGCCCCGGACACGGTGCTGTCGGTCGTGGCGCACCGGCGCACCGGCCTGGCCGTCGACCGTCCGCTGACGGTGCGCGAGCTGCTCACCCGCCACGTCGAGCTGCAGGACCGCCCGAGTGCCGAGCAGCGCGCCGCGCTGGCCGCGCTCAACCCCTGCCCGCCCGAGCAGGCCGCCCTGCGGGCGGTGCCCGAGGACGACCCGCGCACCCTGCTGGACCTGATCGAGGACCACCCGGCGCTGCAGGAGCGGCTCACCTGGCCGGTGCTGCTGGAGCTGCTGCCGCCGATGCGGTCGCGGCACTACTCGATCTCCTCCTCGCCCGCCGGCGACCCGCGCCAGGTGGAGCTGATGGTCTCGGTGCTCAGCGGGCCGGCCCGCTCGGGCCGGGGCACCTTCCGCGGCTGCGGCTCCGGCTACCTCGAGCGGGTGGCCGTCGGCGACACCGTGCTGGCCCGGGTCCGGCCCTGCCGGGAGGCGTTCCGGATCGGCCACCGCACCCCGGTGGTGATGATCGCGGCCGGCACCGGCCTGGCGCCGTTCCGGGGTGCCGTCGCCGACCGCCGGGCGCTGCTCGCCGAGGGCGCCGACCTCGCCCCGGCGCTGCTGTACTTCGGCTGCGACGACGAGGCGGCGGACTACCTGCACCGCGGCGAGCTGGAGACCGCCGAGCGGGCCGGGGCGGTCTCGCTGCGGCCAGTGTTCAGCGAGCGGCCCCGGCACGGGCGGCGTTTCGTGCAGGACCGGATCGCCGCCGAGGCGGCCGAGGTGTGGGAACTGCTGGAAGTCGGCGCCGAGGTGTACGTGTGCGGCGACGGCGCCCGGATGGCGCCGGGCGTCCGGGAGGCCTTCCGGACGCTGTACCGGGAGCGCACCCCGGGCGCCGACGAGCAGCGCGCCCAGGCCTGGCTGCAGGGGCTGATCGAGGCCGGTCGGTACGTCGAGGACGTGTACGCGGGCTGACCGGCCGCCCCCGGACAGGCCTGTGGGCCCACCGCACCCGGTGCGGTGGGCCCACAGGCGTCGGGTCAGTACACGCTGACCTGGTACGCGGAGAGCGCCGCGTTGACGGGCTGGTAGAAGGTCGTCCCGCCCGAGGTGCAGTTGCCGCTGCCGCCCGAGGTGAGGCCGAGCGCCTTGGTGCCGTCGAACAGCGGGCCGCCCGAGTCGCCGGACTCGGCGCAGACGTTGGTCTGGATCAGACCGCTGACGATGCTGCCGTCGGAGTAGCGCACGGTGGCGTTGAGGCCGGTGACGGTGCCGCCGTGGGTGCCGGTGGTCGAGCCGGTGCGCTTGACCGCCTCGCCGACGAAGGCGTTCGGGGCGGAGGTGAAGCCGCCGGGGTTGCTGAGGGCGCTGTTGTCGTAGCGGACCAGCGCGTAGTCGTGGCCGGGGAAGGTCGAGCTGATGGTCGGGCCGATCCGGGTGGTGTGGTTGAGATCGGTGTACCAGTCGGAGGCGACGTTGCCGCAGTGCCCGGCGGTGAGGAAGTAGTGGGTGCTGCCGCTCACCACGTTGAAGCCGAGCGAGCAGCGGTACTGGCCGCCGTAGATGGCGTCGCCGGCGGCGAACAGCGGGGCGAACACGCCGGGGACGCGGTGGACGTCGACGGTGGGCGCGTCGGGTCCGACGGCGCTCATCAGCTTGGCCAGCGCGAGCGGGGTGACGGTGCTGTCGGCGGTCACCACGACGCGTCCGGCGGTCTCGTCGACGTACCAGGCGGTGCCGTTGACCTCGGCTTTCAGGATGGTGTCGCTGATCGCCGAGAGCTGTTCCGGCTTGGCGGTGCCGACGGGACCGGTGGCGGCGGCGACCGGCGTGGCGACCGCCGTGGCGGTGAGCAGGCCGAGGGCCGCGGCGAGCAGGCGGAAGCGGCGCGTGGTGCCGGTGCGGGCGGTGGTGCGCATGGTCCTCACCGATGTCCTCCTGAAGGGGTGACGGCCCTGAGGGTTGGGGCCGTGAAGCGCGGTCAGGCGGTGGGCGGACCCCGGCCGGTGCTCTCCGGAAGCACGACGGATGATCTGCTCCTGACAGGCGCTGACCGGAAGTATGAGGAAACGGACCGTTCGGTACAAGCTTTCTGATGGGGTGTCGGCGGACCCGCGGGCCCCGGGGTGACCTCGCGGATCCGCCGTTCGGAGGCCCCTACCGAGCGGGCACCGGCTCGGGGCCGATGAGCCGCCGACCCCGGTGGAGGGCGTGCAGCGAGAGCGCGCAGATCACCCCGAGGGCGCACAGCGCCAGCCAGGGGAGCGCGGCCAGCCCGGCCGCGCGGGCGGCGTCCAGGGCCGCGCCGGTCAGCAGGTTCCCCACGGTGATGCCGATCCCGCAGACGGTGTTGTAGAGCCCGTAGTGGGTGGCGACCAGGCGGTCCCCGGAGAGTCGGACCACGGTGTCCATCTCGAACGGGTAGGCCAGCATCGTGCCCAGGGCCAGCAGGAACGCGGCCAGCGCCGGCGGCCCGGCGGCCAGCGCCCAGCGCCCGGGGCCGGCGCCGGGGACGGGCAGCGCCGAGGCGGCGAGCAGCGGCAGGAACGCCGAGCCCATCACGGCCACCCCCGCGACCAGGGCGGTGCCCGGCGCGATCCGGGCCCGGCACCAGGCCGTCACCCGGGTCTGGAGCACGATCGTGCCCAGCCCGGACACCACGAACAGCACCGCCGTCGCCACCGTCCCGCCGGTGCCGTCGCCGCCCAGCCGGCGGACCTCCAGCGGCAGCGCCAGGTACACCTGGAAGGACAGCACGTACGAGCCGGTCATCGCGCCCGCGAAGAGCAGGAACGGGCGGTTGGCCAGCACCCCGCGCCACTGCGCGAGGACACCCGTGCGCTCCGGGCCCCCGGCCGGCCCGTCGCCCCGGCGGGCCGGCAGCGAACGGATCTGCACCGCGCTGAGCCCCGCGAACACCCCGGCCGCGACCAGGCAGGTGGAGCGGAAGTCCACCGCGGTCAGCGCCATGCCCACCAGCGGGCCGAGCAGGATGCCCGCCTGGTAGAAGACGTTGAACAGCGCGAACGCGGCGACCCGCTGCTCGCCCGCGTCCCGTGCCAGGTACGCCCGGACGGCCGGGTTGAACAGCGCCCCGGCCAGGCCGGTGGCCGCCGAGGCCGCGACCAGGGCGGGCAGCGAGGAGGAGAGGCCGAGCGCGGCGAAGCCGGCGGTGCGCAGCAGGCAGCCCGCCACGATCAGCGGCTTGTAGCCGAACCGGTCGGCCAGCGTGCCGCCGACCAGGAACATGCCCTGCTGGGTGAAGTTGCGCACCCCGAGCACCAGCCCGACCGTCCAGCCGGCCAGGCCCAGGCCCCCGGACAGGTGGGCGGCCAGGTAGGGCATCAGCATGTAGAAGCCCAGGTTGATGGTGAACTGGTTGACCATCAGCAGCCGGACGCTGCGCTCGTGGCCGCGGAACTGGGCGGTCAGCTCCCTCACTCGGCACCGCCGCGGGTGCTCGCCAGGGTCAGCGGGTCGACCACCTTGGCGCAGCGGGTCCAGCGGGTCACCTCCCGTTCGTCCGGCCGGGCGAGTTCGTCCGGTTCGTCGGCCGGCGGGCGGTCGAGCAGGTCGTGCGCGGCGCCGTACTCGTCGTCGTAGACGGTGCCGAGGTAGCGCTGCGGCCCGTCCGGGAAGACCGCCGCGATCCGGGTGCCGGCCGGCTGGGTGCGGGCCAGCCAGCCGGCCACCAGGGCGACCGCGCCGACGCTCCAGCCGCCGGTGGCGTAGTGCGAGGCGGCCAGCCGGCGGCAGGTCCAGACGGCCTCGGCCGGAGCGACCCAGTGGACCTCGTCGAAGGTCTCGTAGGCGACGTTGCGCGGGTAGATGCTGGAGCCGAGGCCGCGCATCAGCCGGGTGCGGGCGGGCTGGCCGAAGATCGTGGAGCCGACGGTGTCCACCCCGACCACCCGCAGGCCCGGGTAGAGCTGACGCAGCACCCGGGAGGTGCCGGCCGAGTGCCCGCCGGTGCCGACGCTGCACACCAGGACGTCCAGGTGGCCCAGCTGGGCGGCGAGTTCGAGCGCCAGCGGGGTGTAGGCGGTGGTGTTGTCGGGGTTGTTGTACTGGTCGGGGCACCACGAGCCGGGGTGGCGGGCCAGCAGCTCGGCCACCCGGTTGCGCCGGGCCTGCTGCCAGCCGCCGCTCGGGTGCGGGCTGGCGACCGTCCGCACCTCGGCGCCGTACGCGGTGAGCAGCCTGGTCATGGCCGGCTCCAGACCGGGATCGGTGACCAGCGTGACCGGGTGCCGGTACACCATGCCGGCCAGCGCGAGGCCCAGGCCCAGGGTGCCGCTGGTGGACTCCACGATCCGGCCGCCCGGGACCAACTCGCCCCGGGCCCTCGCGCGTTGGACCATGTGCAGGGCCGGGCGGTCCTTGATGCCGCCGGGGTTGAAGCCCTCCAGCTTGGCCCAGAAGCCGCGGCCCGCCGGGGCGAGCGGCTCGCCGATCCGCAGGACCGGGGTGTTGCCGACCAGGCCGCCGAGGGCCGGGTGGTCGTCCGTGTGATGGGTGAGGGACGTCATGTCTCGTCTCCTGTCGGGAGGTTGGCGGAAGTTCGACGGTTCGGACGAACGCCGAACCGGCTATATCCGCCACCGACCGGTGACCAGCAGCGGGCCTCTCGGCCCGGGCGCACGGGCGGCGCGCACGACGGCCGCCGCCGGATGCCGCGCCGGAAGAGCCGCCCGGCCGTCGCCGCTGACGGCGAAGGGGCAGGGCGCGGGAACGCAGACGGAGCGGACGGACCGGGACGGCCGCTGCGTGGGAACGGCGGCCTCCCCGACCGCGCAGTGCAGCTCCGGGGATCCGGAGGAGGACTCGTGCGGATCGACCGGGACGCTCACCCCGGCCGGATGGAACTGCCGGGCGTCGAAGTGCTGCTGGGGGCAGCCGACGGGCAGCAGGGAGAACAGGCCGAGCAACAGCGCGGCCAGGAGCCTGATCGGCATGACGGGACTCCGCGCGGCCGCGCGACGGCGGCAGCGGATCGGCGAGGACGGGGGGCGGACGCGGGCAGCGCGCACCGGCCCGCACCGCGAGGCGGGCGTGGCGGGGCGCGGCCCGGAGGCCGGTTTAGATCCTCAGCAGGGCGATCCGGTGCGGGAGTTCGGGCACGCCGGACTCGGCGCTCCTGGCTGTCGGCGCCACCCGGCCAGGGGCCGGTGCGGCGTCCCCGAAGGTGGGCTGGACGGCGACGGCCGACCGGGCGGCGTCGGCGCGGGGAGCGTCCTCGGGCTTGCCGGACAGGCATTCGCCGCCGGGGTGGTCGGCGTCCTCGTCGTGCTCCTGGTGCTGCGCGGGCAGGGTGGGTTGTGGGGCCTGCGGGGCCTGTGGGGCCTGCGGGCCGTCGTCCGTCGGTACGGCCTGTTCGGTCTGGGCGGACCAGACGATCCGGATCGGATCGGTGTGCCCGGCGCCGTTCTCGACACCGAACCCGTGCGCCGCGAACACGGCCGCCAGCAGGGCGCCCAGCCAGAACAGCCGCGCCGCCACCCCTCGGGGGCGGGCGCGTCGTGTGCGCAACGGAGACCGGCCGGTGACCATGCCGTGATCCTAGCCCGACTTCCTGCTCCGCCATAGCGTGCCTCAGTTGATGTGATGAATCGTCAACTGACCTCTCCGTGAAGCCGGAGGGCGGTGCCCGGTCACCCGGCGGAGGCCCGCTCCCAGGCGAGCGCCTGGTCCCTGGTGAGCCGCCACACCAGCTCCTCACCGGTCTCGCTGGGGGCGAGCGCCTCGGCGGGGCGGCGCCGGTGCTCGGTGAAGCCGAGGCGGGCCGGTACGGCGCCGCTGGCCCGGTTGGCCGGGTCGTGCACGATCTCGACGCACTCCACTCCCGGCAGGCGGAAGGCCTCGACGGCCAGGGCCCGCGCGGTCCGGGTGGCCAGCCCGTGCCCGGTCGCGGCCGGGTGCAGCCAGTAGCCGATCTCGCGGGCCTCGGCCGGGGTGTCGTCGCGGCGGAACAGGTCGCAGGCGCCGACGATCGCGCCGTCCCGCACGATCGCGTAGGTGAAGTCCCGTCCGCTCGCCCAGAGTTCGGCGCGGCCGGCGAGGAACTCGGCGGTCTTGGCGCGGCTGTGCTCGGCCACCCAGGGCATCCAGGGCCGCAGGTGCTCCAGCGACTCCTCGATGACGGCGAAGTACTCGGGCAGGTCCGACTCGCCGTCGAAACGGCGCAGGACGCCCCCGTCCAGGGCGATGACGTGCGGCGGATGGTTCATGGCGGAAGGATGGTCCGTGCACCCTTCTCCCGGCAACGGGTTTTGGCGGGGCCCGGCAACCGGCCTTGACGGGGGCGGACGCGGCTCAGCTCCGGGCGGCGTGCCCCGGCGTGCGGCCGGCCCGGGGGTGGTCGCCCGGCGGGGTGAGCCGGTGCAGGAGGACGGCCGCCTCGCGGTCGGTGACCTCGTGGAACTCGCCGTACCAGGGCCCGGCGGCGTGCGCGTAGCGGGGCAGGTGGAGGCAGACCACCGCGTCCGCGTCGTGGCGCAGGTCGGCCGCGACCCGGGCGTCGCCGACCGGCGCGGCGAGGATCAGTCGCTCCGGCTGGTCGGCGGCGAGGGCGTGGAGGGCCGCGCGGGTGGTGAGGGCGTCGGTCAGTCCGTCGGAGACCAGGACGGCGGTGCGGCCCTGCAGCGGCAGCCGGTCCCGGCCCTGGCGGTACAGCGCCTCGCGGCGGTGCACCTCGACCCGCTCGCGCTTGACGCTCGCGCCCAGCTCGGCCGCGGTGACGCCCAGGCTCCGCAGGGTGTACCGGTCGAACAGCGGCGGGTCACCGTCGGCGATCGCGCCGACCGGACGGTCGTGGCCGCGCACGGCCAGCGGCCGGACCACGGTGGCGTCGAGCGGGGCGCCCAGGGCCTCGGCGACCTCGGCGGCCACCGGCAGCCCGCCGGGCGCGAGCCCGAGGACCACCACCGCGCCACCGGGCGGCCCGTCCAGCAGCGGGGCGAGCCTGCGAGCCAGTTGGTGTCCGGCGGTGCTGCGGTCGAGGAATATCACGGGCCTGTCCTTGTCCTCCAGGTGTCCGAGCGCCCCGGTCGGGGCCAGGGTCTGTCTCCAAGGGGCGGTACGAACCGGCGAGCGGCCCATGGGCCCCGCCACAGGGCGGATTCCCGGTCGCGGCGGGCTCTAACACCCGGGGCGCGAATCAGGGCGAACCGGGGCGGGCGATCCGGTGGTCCGGGGGCGCGAATCAGGGTGAACCGGGGGCGCGGACCGGGACCTGCGGTGCGATGCGTCCGTCCCGGCGGGTGTGTCCCGGCGGTGTCGGGGCAGGCGCGCAGGCATGGACGGTCGACGAACGGTGCCCCCGCCCGTACCCGCGGTGCTCACGGGTACGGCGGTCCGCGCGGCCCGGTACGGTGCGCGCGATGATGGTCGGGACGGCGCCCCGCCGTCCTCACCGTCCCCGTCGCACCGGGAGCGAGCCATGGCAGGGTCACCCGAGCACGAGCCCGTCGGCCAGGACGGCCCGGGGCGGGGCAGCCCGGGTGGGAACGGTGGCGGCGAGTTGGCGTCCGGCGATCTGCGCGTCGCGGTGGGCGACCGCGGCCCGGTACGGATCGTCACCGTCGCCGGGGAGCTGGACCACGACAGCGCGGACGGGCTGCGCGCCGTGCTGGCCCGCCCGCCGTCGGGGATGGGCATCGAGCGGATCGTGGTCGACCTCGCCGGCCTGCGGTTCTGCGACTCGACCGGGCTGAACGTCCTGCTGCGCGCCCGGCTGGATGCCGAGGCGGCCGGGCTGCGGCTGGAAGTGGCCGGTCCCCTCCCGCCGGTGGCGCGGCTGTTCGCGATCACCGGGGCCGACGGTGTGCTGAGCGTCCACCCCGACCTCCGCACGGCGCTGGCGGCCTCCGGTGAGGGCCCCACCGGGCCCGGCGCCCCGCCCGAGCCGAGCTGAGGAGGCAGGCCGTGAACCGCCCCGGGAACAGTGGCCCGCCAGACCGGGAGGAGACCAGGCGACTGGTGCTGGGCGGCATCGCCGGCGCGGTGCAGCGCAGCCGCGAGTTCAGCCGGCGGGCACTGGTGTCCTGGCACTGGCTGCCGGCCGTCGACGAGAACCGGCGGGCCGCGGCCGAGGACGTCCTGCTGATGGTCTCCGAGTTGGTCACCAACGCCTGTCTGCACGCCCCCGGCGGCCCGCGCGAGCTGCGGCTCCACTGGGACGGCGCCCGGCTGCGCGTGGAGGTCGCGGACGCCAGCCCCGTCCCGCCGCGGCTGCGCCCGTCCGCCGCGACGAGTCGGCCGGGCGGCCACGGGCTGCGGGTGGTGGACCGGCTCGCCGCCGCCTGGGGCTCCCGGCCCGAGAACGGCGGGAAGCAGGTCTGGCTGGAGGTGTCGCGCCCGCCGGCCCTGACGGTCGCCGGTGCGGACGGGGACAGGGCGTCGGGGCGGTCGGACTGGGGCTGATCGCCGCCCTTCCCGTCGCGCCGTCCTCGCGTCCTCCTCGTCGCGTCCCCCTCGTGCGTCCTTCTCGCCGCGTCCTTTCGCGCCGTCCGGAAGGGGTTTCCGGCGCCCCGCAGCGGATAACCGCGTGGATGTGGGAGTGCCGGTCGCGAACCGGCGCGGGATCCGGGCGGCGCGAGCGGCCGGACGGAGCGAGAGGAGCGCGCAGCCATGACGCAGCGCCGGTCGAACCACGGGGGCCCGGTTGCCGACCGGTCCGAGGAGCTCACCATCGAGAGCCGGCCGTGGGCCCTGGGCACCGTGCTGGTGCTGCTCGGCGAACTGGACCTCGATTCGGTGGCCGTTCTGCGGTCCGCCCTCGACCGGGCCCTCGCCGAGCCGGCCACCGTGGTGGTGGTGGACTGCGCCGGGCTGGAGTTCTGCGACTCCACCGGGCTCAACGTCCTGCTGCGCGCCAAGGCCAGGGCCGAGGTGGACGACAGCCGGATCGAGCTGGCCCGGCCCCGGCCGCTGATCCTGCGGATGCTCGAACTCACCGGCGCCACGGATGCCTTCCCGATCCGCGAGACCGTCCCGGGCTGAGGCACTGACGCACTACGGCGCCGGGGCCCGCCGGTCCCGGCGCCGTAGTGCCGGGCCTCCTCCCCACGTGTCACCCCCGGCCCGCGGTGGCAGAGTGGGAGCAGGGCGGCGGCCCGCCGCCCTCGGTGCCGAGGTGCCCGGACGGCGCACCCCGGCCGTGCGAGCGATCCGGACGGTGGACGGATGGACGAGCACCCGGTAGCCGGAGCCCCCGCGTCCGACCCGGCCGAGCAGGCGCTGCGGCAGCTGCTCGCCGGGCTGACCGCCGTGCGCGACGGGGACTTCCGCACC
This sequence comes from Kitasatospora sp. NPDC001132, assembly GCF_053598415.1. Lineage (NCBI taxonomy): Bacteria > Bacillati > Actinomycetota > Actinomycetes > Kitasatosporales > Streptomycetaceae > Kitasatospora > Kitasatospora sp. NPDC001132. Next base: position 383,265 of record NZ_JBSFKF010000001.1, read on the forward strand.
CGGCTCTCCCCGGACCGGCCGGGGGTGCTGGGGGAGATCGCCGCGGTCTTCAACGGCATGGCCGACCAGCTGGCCCGGGTGACCTCCGAGGTGACGCGGGTGGCCAGGGAGGTCGGCACCGACGGGCGGCTCGGCGGCCAGGCGCAGGTGCCGGACGCGACCGGGACCTGGCTGGAGCTGACCGACGCGGTCAACGCGATGGCCGGCAACCTGACCTGGCAGGTGCGCAACATCGCCCAGGTGACCACGGCGGTGGCCCGCGGCGACCTCACCCAGAAGATCGAGGTGGACGCGCGGGGCGAGATCCTGGAGCTCAAGAGCACCGTCAACACCATGGTGGACACCCTGTCCTCGTTCGCGGACGAGGTGACGCGGGTGGCCCGGGAGGTCGGCACCGAGGGCCGGCTCGGCGGCCAGGCGCAGGTGCCGGGCGTCGCCGGGACGTGGCGCGACCTGACCGACTCGGTGAACGCGATGGCGGGCAACCTGACCTGGCAGGTGCGCAACATCGCCCAGGTGGCGACGGCCGTCGCCGAGGGGGACCTCACCCAGAAGATCTCGGTCGCCGCCCGCGGGGAGATCCTGGAGCTCAAGACGACCATCAACACCATGGTCGACCAGCTGTCCTCGTTCGCCGCCGAGGTGACCAGGGTGGCCCGGGAGGTCGGCACCGAGGGCCGGCTCGGCGGCCAGGCGGACGTCCGGGACGTCTCCGGCACCTGGCGGGCGCTGACCGAGTCCGTCAACGTCATGGCCGACAACCTCACCGCCCAGGTCCGCTCGATCGCCGAGGTGACCACCGCCGTCGCGAAGGGCGACCTGACCCAGAAGATCCGGGTCGACGCGCGCGGCGAGATCCTGGACCTGAAGGAGACCATCAACACCATGGTCGACCAGCTGTCCTCGTTCGCGGACGAGGTGACCCGGGTGGCCCGGGAGGTCGGCACCGCCGGGAACCTGGGCGGCCAGGCCACCGTCCGGGGCGTCTCCGGGACGTGGAAGGACCTCACCGACAACGTCAACGTGATGGCCTCCAACCTGACCGGCCAGGTCCGCTCGATGTCCGAGGTGGCGACGGCGGTGGCGCGCGGTGACCTCTCCCGGAGGATCACCGTCGAGGCCAAGGGCGAGGTGGCGGCCCTCGCCGACGCCATCAACACCATGGTGGACACCCTCTCCGTCTTCGCCGACGAGGTCACCAGGGTGGCCCGCGAGGTCGGCACCGAGGGCATCCTGGGCGGCCAGGCCCGGGTGCCCAACGTCGCCGGGACCTGGAAGGCGCTCACCGACAACGTCAACTTCATGGCGCACAACCTGACCAGCCAGGTGCGCAACATCGCCCAGGTCACCACCGCCGTCGCCGACGGCGACCTGACCCGCAAGATCGACGTAGACGCGCGCGGCGAGATCCTGGAGCTCAAGACCACCGTCAACACCATGGTCGACCAGCTCTCCTCCTTCGCCGCCGAGGTGACCAGGGTGGCCCGGGAGGTCGGCAGCGAGGGTCGGCTCGGCGGGCAGGCCCGGGTGGAGGGCGTCTCCGGCACCTGGAAGAGGCTCACCGAGAACGTCAACGAGCTGGCCGGCAACCTGACCCGGCAGGTCCGGGCGATCGCCGAGGTCACCAGCGCCGTCGCGGCCGGGGACCTGACCCGCTCGATCAGCGTGGACGCCTCCGGCGAGGTCGCCGACCTCAAGGACAACATCAACGCGATGGTCGGATCGCTGCGCGAGACCACCCGGGCCAACCTGGAGCAGGACTGGCTCAAGAGCAACCTGGCCCGCTTCTCCGCCGCCATCCAGGCCCGGCGGGACATCCGTGCCGTCGCCCGGATGATCGCCGACGAGCTGACCCCGCTGGTCGGCGCCCAGTACGGCGCGTTCTTCCTCGCCGAGGAGGGCGCGGACGGCACCGAACTCGCCCTGATCAGCGCCTACGGCCGCCCGGCGGGGGAGCACCTGCGGCTGCGCCTGGGGGAGTCCCTGGTCGGCCAGGCCGCCCGGACCAGGCGGACCGTCGCCGTCGACGACCTGCCGCCCGGCTACGCCACCGTCTCCTCAGGCACGGGCGGCACCCACGTCCGCTCGGTGGTCATCCTGCCGATCGCCCTGGAGGAGTGGCTGATCGGCGTGATGGAGTTCGCCTCCGTCCACCCGTTCACCCAGGTGCACCGCGACTTCCTGGGCCAGTTCGCCGAGGCCTGCGGGGTCAACCTCGGCAACCTGCTGGCCAACGCCCGCACCGACGAGCTGCTCGGTGAATCCCAGCGGCTCACCGCCGAACTCCAGGCCCGGTCCGAGGAGTTGCAGGAAGGGCAGGAGGAACTGCGGCGCTCCAACGCCGAGTTGGAGGAGAAGGCCGCACTGCTCGCCCAGCGCAACCGGGACATCGAGGCGAAGAACCTGGAGATCGAGCAGGCTCGTCAGGAACTGGAGGAACGGGCGCGGGAGTTGACCCGAACCTCCATGTACAAGTCGGATTTCCTGGCCAACATGAGCCACGAGCTGCGCACCCCGCTGAACAGCCTGCTCATCCTCGCCCAGCTGCTCGCCGAGAACAGCGGCGGCAACCTCACCCCCAAGCAGGTCGAGTACGCGGGCGTGATCCACTCGGCCGGCACCGACCTGCTCCAGCTCATCAACGACATCCTCGACCTCTCCAAGGTGGAGGCCGGGAAGATGGAACTCGCCATCGAGTCCTTCGCGCTGCGGGAACTGCTGGAGTACGTGGAGTCCGGGTTCCGGCCGCTGGCCGACCAGAAGGGGCTCGCCTTCGAGGTGTCCGTCGACCGGGCCGTGCCGGAGCGGATCGCCACCGACCAGGCGCGGCTGCGCCAGGTCCTGCGCAACCTGCTCTCCAACGCCGTCAAGTTCACCGACACCGGCCGGGTCGAGCTACGGATCGAACGCGTCGAGGAGGCGGAACTGCCGCCCGGACTCGGCCGGACCCACGCCGCGGTGGCCTTCCACGTGGACGACACCGGGATCGGCATCGACCCGGACCACCTGGACACCATCTTCGGTGCCTTCCAGCAGGCCGACGGCTCCACCGCGCGGCGCTACGGCGGCACCGGCCTCGGGCTGTCGATCAGCCGGGAGCTCGCCCGGCTGCTCGGCGGCACCATCACCGTCCGCTCCGCGGCGGGGCAGGGCAGCCGGTTCACGCTGTACCTGCCGCTGGGCGAGCAGGCGACGGCGGGCGGGGAGTCCGCGGCGGACGGGGCCGAGGCGCGGGTCCTGGTGGTGGAGCCCGACCCGCCGGGGCTGCTCACCCAGCTCGCCCGGGCGGCGGTCGGGGCCCTGGCGACCTCGTCGGACGGCGCGTCACTGTCGAGCGGTGCCTCCTCGCCGGGCGGTGCGTCGCCACCGGACGGCGCATCGGAGGGCGGGACGGCGGAGGCGGTGCGGGTCGACGGGGTGGGCGACGAGGCCGGGCTGCGGGCCGCGCTCACCAGCGGGCCGTACCGGTGCGTCCTGCTGGACCTGGTCGCCTCCGCGGACCTCGCCCCGCTGCTCGGCGAACTCGCGGCGGGCGGCACACCGGTGCTCGGGTACGGGCCCGGCGGCGCGCCGCCCGAGGGCGTCGAGCAGGTCGGCGGACTGGACGAGCTGCGGGTGCGGGTGATCCGGGCGCTCGGCGGCGAGCCTCCCGCGCCCGTCGAACGGCCCCCCACGGCCACGGCCCCGGCGGGACCGCTCGCCGGACGGACCGTACTGATCGTCGACGACGACATCCGCAACGTCTTCGCGCTCACCGCCGCCCTGGAACGGCACGGGCTGAGCATCCTGCACGCCGCCGACGGCCGTGCCGGGCTCGACCTGCTGCGCAGCCACCCGGAGACCGACCTGGTGCTGATGGACGTGATGATGCCCGGAATGGACGGCTACGCGGCCATCGCGGCGATCCGCGACGACGCGCGCTTCGAGCGGCTGCCGGTCGTCGCCGTCACCGCCAAGGCCATGCCCGGCGACCGGGACCGCAGCCTGGCCGCCGGTGCGGACGACCACGTCACCAAGCCGGTCGACACCGGCCGGCTGCTGGAGCGGATGCGGGACTGGCTGGGCGCGTCATGACCGCTCCTCGGCGTGGGGGAACCGCGGCCCGGCGCGCGGGTGTCGCAGATCAGTGCCCCGGCACCCTGCCCCGGATCAGGGGTGCGCCGTGAGCGCCGGGCAGGCGTCCTCCGCCCAGGAGGCCGCGGAGCGCACCGCCCGGGCCCTGGCCGAGACCGTCCGCCGCCTCCAGGCGGCCACCGCCCGGGCCCACGCCGAGGCGCGGACCAGGGCCGCCGTCGACCTCGCCACCGGCATCCTGGCCGAGCGGCTCGGCCTGCCCGTCACCGAGGCCGCCGCACACCTCGCCCGGCTGGCCCGGGAGGCCGGCGTGCCGGTGCTCGTGCTGGCGGCGGACATCGCGGGGCTGCCGGAGCCGGAGCCGGAGCCGGGGCCCGGGTTCGATGCGGGCACCGGACCTGGCCCCGGGCCCGCGGCCTTCGGCCTCCCCGTCGCCGAACCGCCCGAAGCCGGCCCGCCCGTCGCGCCCGCGCTCGCCGCCGCGCCCGACCTGCAGCACGCCGCCGGGGCCGTGCTGGACCAGGCCGCGGCGGCGCTCGGCGTCCGCGCCGTGGCCGTCTGGCAGCGCCTGCCCGGCGGTGCGCTCGCCCTCGCCGCGCACGCCGGGCTCTCCGCCGAGGAGGCCGCCGACTGGGCCCGGGTGCCGCCCGGCGTCCCCACCCCGGCGCAGCGGGTCGTCGGCGGCGCGGCCGAACTGTGGCCCGGCGAGCCGGAGACGGACGGCCCCTCGGTGGGCGCCGGCGCCGCCCGGGCCGTCCTCCCGCTGCTCGACCGGCGCCGCCGCCGGGGCGCGCTGGAACTGCTCTGGCCGGCCGCCGGACCGGACCCCGCCGTCGGCTCCGTCCCCGTGCTCGGCCCGGCCCAGCGCCGCGAGCTGTACGCCCTCGCCGACCTCTGCACGACCCTGCTCGGCCGGCCCCCCGAGCCCATCGCCCCCGAGCAGGCCGGCGCCCTCCTGGACGGGCAGCTCACCCCCGCGCTGCTGCTGGCACCCGTCGTCCGGGCCGACCGGATCGCCGACTTCACGGTGCTGCGGGTCAACGCCAGGTTCCGCGACCCCCTCGGCCGGCCCCGCGAGGCACTGGAGGGAGCCTCGCTGCTGGAGACGTACCCCGTCGCCTGCGCCGCCGGGTTGCTCGACCGCCTGCTGCGCGCCTACGAGACGGGCGTGCCGTCGACCGCCGAGCCGGTCCGGCTGGCCTTCCGGGACCAGGGCCCGGCCGTCCCGGTGGCCGTCCTGCTCTCGGCCGTCCCGGTCGGCGGCCGGCTGCTGGTGTGCTGGCAGCTGGACGACGAACGGGAGCAGGACGAGCGCGTCGCCCTGCTGCGCCAAGCCCAGCGGCTGGCCCGGGTGGCCGGGTTCGAGGAGCGCCCCGCCGAGGGCCGGATCCGCTGGAGCGACGGGCTGCGCGAGCTGTACGGGCTGCCGCCGGACGCGCCGCCCGTACCGCTGGACCGCCTCGCGCGGCACACCCACCCGGACGACCGGCCGGCGATCCGTCGTCTGCTGGACACCGTCCGGCACCACCACCGCACCGCCTCCGCGGTGGTCCGGCTGGACCGCCCCGACGGCACCCACCGCTTCACCCGGGTGATCGCCGAGCCGGAGGTCGACGAGACCGGCCGGCTGGTCGCCGTCCGCGGCGCCTACCACGACGTCTCCGCCCAGCACTGGACGGAGGTCGCGCTCGGCGCCACCCGGGAGCGGCTGGCCGACAGCGAGCAGGAGTCGGCCGAGCGGGAGCAGCTGGCACTGCGGCTGCAGCAGGCGATCCTGCCCGCCGCCCCGCCCCCGCTCGGGGTCACCGGCCTGCACGCCGCCGTCCGCTACCGGCCCGCCGCCCAGCGCGACCGGGTCGGCGGGGACTGGTACGACGTGCTGGTGCTGCCCGACCGGCGGGTGCTGCTCGCGGTCGGGGACGTGGCCGGGCACGGCGTCGGCGCGGCCACCGGGATGGTCGCACTGCGGCACGCGCTGCGCGGCCTCGCCGTCACCGGCGCCGGCCCCGGCCGGCTGCTGGCCTGGGCCAACACCGTCGCCCTGCGCGAACCCGGCCAGGTCACCGCGACCGCCGTGTGCGTGCTGCTGGACCCGCTCGGCGGCGAACTGCGCTGGGCCAGGGCCGGCCACCTGCCGCCGATCCGGCTCGGCGCGGACGGAGCCCAGGTGCTGCCGCTGCCGCACGGCGTGCTGCTCGGCGCGCTGGACGACGCCGAGTACGAGGAGCACACCGCCCGGCTCGACCCGGGGGACGTCCTGCTGCTCTACACCGACGGGCTGGTCGAACGCCGGGACCGCCCGGTGGAGGAGTCGGTGGAACAGCTGCTCCGGGCGGCCGGCGCTCCCGGCCCGGACCTGGAGCTGTACCTCGACCGGCTGCTGGAACTCAGCCCCGCCGACACCGACGACGACACCTGCCTGATCGCCGTCCAGCCCGAATAGGAGTCGCCCCAGGCGGGTAGGCGCGAGCGGACGAGGGGGGCCGAGAGTAGGACGGAAGCGATCCCCATGTTGCTGCTGGGACTTCTGCTGATGGCGGCGTCCGGCGCGTTCGTCGGACTGCTGATCGCGGACAACCTCTCCGGCGGGCCCGACTACCAGGTGATGATCCTCGGCCACCGCCTGGTGGTGCTGAACAGCCTGAGCATCTTCCTCGCCGGCGTCGCGCTGGCGCTGCTCTTCTGCCTCGGCCTCGCGCTGATCCGGCTGTCCGGGCGGGTCCGGCGGTCCTCACGTGTGGTGCGCGCCGCGCCCGCCGAGCGTACGGACCCCACCGGCCGTACGGACCCCACCGAGCCCGAACAGCGCGCCGCCACGCAGGGCGGCCGGATGCGGCACCGACCCGGACACTGAGCACCGACCGGGGGCCGACGGGCGCGCCCCGTCACCCCCGCCCACCGACCCCTCACCCCGTCCCGGGAGGCCACCATGGACCTCGCCCTCCTCACCCCGCTGCTCGACCGCCCCGGCCCCTGGGCGTCCGTCTACCTCGACACCTCCCGCGCCACCGAGGACGCCGCCCGGCGCCGGGCGCTGCTCGACCGGGCCGCCGTCCAGCGGCTGGCCGACGCCGGGGCCGACGACTCCACCCGCGCCGCCGTCCGCGACCACCTGGCCGCGGCACCCGCCGCAGGGTCCCCGCCCGGACGGGCGCTGTTCGCGGCGGACGGCGAGGTGGCGCTGGACGTCCCGCTCGCCGCCTCCCCGCCCGACGTCGCCGCCACCTGGGCCCCGCTCCCGCACACCGGCCCGCTGCTCGGCCTGCTGGACGACGCGGTGCCCGCCTGCCTGGTCGCCGCCGTCGACCGCACCGGGGCGGAGCTGGAACGCTACGAACTCGGGCGCGGCGCGCCGATCGGCACCGTCGAGGGCCCGCAGTGGCAGGGCCGGGGGCACCGCGCCCCGCCCGCCGACCGCTACGAGTGGCACTACCGGCACCGGGTCGAGGACACCTGGGAACGCACCGCGGGGATCGTCGCCGAACACCTCGGCCGGACCTGGCCGCGCAGCGGCGCCCAGCTGCTCGTCCTCACCGGCGGAACCAGGGAACGCCGGGCCGTCCAGGACCGGCTGCCACCCCGACTCCGTGCGGTGACCCTTGAGTTGGACGGCGGCACCGGAGCCGCCGGCACCTCCCGGGAGGCCTTCGAGTGCCGTCTCCGCGAGGCCTGGGCCCGGCACCGCGCCCGGCACCTGGCCGAGCTGCTCGACGCCTTCCACGCCGGCGTCGGCCGGCCCGGCGACCACCGCACCGACGCCGCCGGCACCCAGACCGCGCCCGGCCAGGCCGCCCAGGGCATCCCCGCCGTACTGAGTGCCGCCCGGCAGCACCAGCTCGCCGCGCTGCTCGTCCAGACCGGCGGCCACGACCCCGAGCGCCCGGTGTGGACCGGCCCCGAACCCGAGCACCTCGGCGTCCAGCGGGCCGACCTGCGCGACATGGGCGTCCGCCACCCGGCCCAGGCCCCCGCCGCCGACGCGCTGCTGCGCTCCGCCACGGCCTCCGGCGCCGAGGCCGTCCTCGTCCCCGAACTCGCCGACGGCCCACCCGGCGGCCTCGGCGCCGTGCTGCGCTGGCCCGCCTGAGCCGCGCCGCCTGACGCCCGGTCCGGTGGTCAGACCCGCCGTGGCACCTCGGGACCGTGGAAGCCGCGCGGCTTCCGCCTTCCACCTGGGTGGGCGAGTGCGGGCAGAGCCGGGAGGCCGACGCGACTCCTCGGCCCGGCGCGGTGGGTGCGTCATTCCGTGGCGGCCGCCGGCTCGGGTACGACGCGCCAGGTGGGTTCGAGGGGGAGCAGGTGGCCCGTCAGCGTCCGGACGTCGGCGGGGACGTCGGCGCGGGCGAGGAGGGCGGGGAGGTGGTGGACGGTGTACGCCCGGTGGGCGGCAGGGGTGGTCCAGAGGGTGGTGACGAGGTAGCGGTCGGCGGCGAGGCGGGCGACGGTGCCGCCGAGCATGCCGTCCGCCGCGGCCATGCCCGGGGCCCAGACCTCGTGCTGGACGGCGAGGAAGCGGTCGGCGCGGCCGGGGCGGAGGAGGCAGTCGGCGGCGCGCAGGGCGGTGGCCCGGGCGAGGGCGGAGGGGAGGGAGGGGGCCGCGCCCGGCATGGTGAGCACGACCGGGCCGGTGGCGACCGCGATCTCCGTGTAGCTCGAGCGCTGGTCGGCGTGGGCGGCGGCCGGGTCGTGGCGTTCGCGCATGAAGCGGGCGTACGCGGGCTCGTCGCTCCACAGGGCGAGCAGGAGGGCCCGATCGCCGTCGGGCGCCCAGCCGCCGGCCTGGCCGATCAGGCCCGGCTGGTCGGAGATCGCCGACCAGCGGCGCTGGCCGGCGGCGAACGCCTCGCGTGCTCCGGGTCGTACCCGGCAGTCGATCCACTTGCCGTACATGTGGGTCATCATGCTGCGGGGAGGCGGCGGGGCGTCAATCGGGCGCTGGTCCGGGGGAGGGTCGGGCCGGAGGCGTAGGGCCGGTGGCCGAGCAGCGGCGGGGCAGCGCGCCGGGTAGTGGCCGAATCCTGCAGAGTCCCGTCATTGCCGCCACCGACGCCGCCGGGCGAGGGTAGGGGCATGAACGACGCACCCCGCCTGCCGCATCTGGTCGTGATCCCGGTGTTCCCCGGAGTGAACGCGCTGGACGTGACCGGGCCCGCCGAGATCCTCGCGCTGGCCGGACGGCTGCTGCCGGCCGGGCGGCCTGGGTACGACGTGCGGATGTGCGCGGAGCGGCGCGGTCCGGTGGCGACCTTCTCGGGGGTGCCGCTGTACGTGACCGACACCCTGGCCGAGCAGCGGGTGGGGCCGGACACCGTACTGGTGCCGGGGCGGGTGGACCTGGGGCCGGACGGGCCGGTGCCGCAGGTGGACCGGGCGGTGGTCGGCTGGCTGAGGGAGGTCGGGTCACGGGCCGGGCGGATCGCCTCGGTGTGTGCGGGCGCGCACGTGACGGCGGCGGCCGGACTGCTGGACGGGCACCGTGCGACCACCCACTGGGCGACCGCCGAGCGGCTGGCCGCCGACCACCCGGCCGTCGAGGTGGACGCCGACCCGGTGTTCATCCGCTCCGGGCGGATGTGGACCAGCGCCGGCCTGACCACCTCGATGGACCTCACCCTCGCGCTGGTCGCCGAGGACCACGGCGACGACCTGGCCCTGGAGATCGCCCGGGTGATGGTGATGTACCTTCAACGCCCGGGCGGCCAGAGCCAGTTCAGCGTCCCGTTGGCCCACCGTACGGGCGGCCGGGCGGACCTGGGCGACCTGCGCCGCTGGATCGGCGAGCACCTGGAGGCCGATCTGTCGGTGCCCGTGCTCGCCGCGCGACTCGCCATGAGTGAACGGCACTTCGCCCGGGTCTTCCGCGCCGAGACCGGCACCACGCCCGGGACGTACGTGGAGGCGCTGCGCGTGGAGGCCGCCCGCAGGCTGCTGGAGCGCAGCGACCACCCGCTGCCGGGCGTCGCCCGGGCCTGCGGCTTCGGCTCCGTGGAGACCCTGCACCGGGTATTCAGGGACCGGCTTTCCACCACGCCGGGGGACTACCGACGCCGCTTCAGGCTTGCCGGCCACACGACTGACTGACCGTCAATTGACCAGTAGAGAAGGAAGACTGTGAAGATCGAGGCCACCCACATCGGAACCGCGACCGTCCTGCTGGAGGTCGGCGGCCTGCGGCTGCTCACCGACCCGGTCTTCGACCGGGCCCCCGCCGAGTACCGGCACGACCCGGTCGTGCTGCGCAGCACCGGCGGCCCGGCGATGGGCGTGCACGAGCTGCCGCCGGTGGACGCCGTGCTGCTCAGCCACGACGAGCACCCGGACAACCTGGACGCCACCGGCCGCACCCTGCTCGCCGGGCGTCCGGTGCTGACCACGGTCAGCGGCGCGGCCAGGCTCGGCGGCGGCGCGCTCGGCCTGGCCCCGTGGCAGACCCGCGAGCTCACCGTGGACGGCCGCACCCTGCGGGTGACCGGCACGCCCGGCCTGCACGGGCCGGTCGGGGACGTCACCGGGTTCGTCGTCGAGGTGCCGGGCGAGCAGGAGGCGCTGTACGTCTCAGGGGACACCGTCCACATCCCCGAACTGGACGAGGTGGGGCGGCGGTTCCGGATCGGCACGGCGCTGCTGCACCTCGGCGCCGCCCGGATCGAGGCCTTCGGCGGCGGCGAGCTGATCACCATGGACGCGGCGCAGGCCGCCGCCCTCACCGCCTCGCTCGGCGCCCGCCGGGTGGTGCCCGTCCACTACGCCTCGTGGGAGCACTTCACCGAGGGGCGGGCGGAGACCACCGCGCGGTTCGCGGCGGCGGGCCTGGCGGACCGGCTGCACTGGCTCACCCCGGGCGTCGCCGAACAGCTGGGCTGACGGGCAGGTGACCGGCCGGCCGGTGGACCGAGGGGCCTTCAGAGCGCGGCGACCGGGGGCAGACGGTCCAGGATGCGTTCCATGCCGCTGGTCCAGTTGGCCTCCAGCGCGGTGACGGCCTGGTCGAGGTCGCCGTCCAGCAGGCACTGGGCGATCCGTTCGTGCTCCTCGGCGGCGCGTTCCAGGATCTCGTGGTCGCCGACCACCACCCGCTCGTAGCGGTGCAGGGTGAGCTTCAGCGAGTCGATCATCTCGCGCAGCCGGGCGTTGGAGCAGCCGGAGAGCAGCAGGGCGTGCCAGGCGTCGTCGTAGCGCTCTATCGTGCCGTGCGGGGCCTGGGGGGCGGAGAAGGCGCGGGCCTCGGCGAGCAGCCGGGGGGCGATCTCGGCCAGGTGGGCCGGGTCGGAGGTGCGCAGGGCCAGCGACTCCAGGGCGATCACGATCGCGGTGAGGTCGAGGAACTCCTGTTTGCCGGTGGGGGCGAAGCGGAAGCCCTTGCCGCGCTCGCTGGTGATGATGCCCTCGCGCTCCAGGCTGATCAGGGCCTCGCGCAGGGGCGTCCGGCTGACGCCCAGTTCCTCGGCGAGCTGGACCTCGTTGATCGACTCGCCGGGGGTGAACCGGCCGCGGCCGAGCTGCTCCAGCAGTTCGTCCTTCACCTGCTCGCGCAGCGGACGCCGCTCGATCGCCATCAGGCTTCCCTTCTTCCCTCGGTCCGTAGCGTACCGGCCGGGCGGCGCACGCCGTCGCCCGGCCGCCGTACGGGGGCTGCGGTGCTGTACGGTGTGCGGTCGTCAGGCGGTGCCGGCGCCGTCCACGGCGATGACCGCGCCGCTGACGAAGGCGGCGGCGTCGCTGGCCAGGAAGGCGACGGTCTGGGCGATGTCCCGGGGTTGGCCGATCCGGCCGAGCGGGCGGTCGGCGGCGCCGGTGTAGAAGGCGTCCGGGTTCTCACCGAGCTGGCGGGCCTCCTCGGCGAGCATGCCGGTGTCGGTGTCGCCCGGGCAGACGCAGTTGACCCGGATGTTGTCCGGGCCGTGGTCGATGGCCATCGCCCTGGTCATGTTGACCACCGCGCCCTTGGAGGCGCAGTAGGAGACGGCCCGGCCGCCGCCCTTGATGCCCCAGCCGGAGCCGGTGTTGACGATGCTGCCGCCGCCGTTCGCGGCCATCAGCGGCACCACAAGCCCGCTGAGCAGCATGATCGAGCGGACGTTGACGGCCATCACCTGGTCCCAGTCCTCGTCGGTGATCTCGGTGACGGTGGAGCGGCGGATGATCCCGGCGTTGTTGAACAGCACGTCCACGCCGCCGTGTTGTTCGACGGCGGTGCGGACGGCGTGCTCGCAGTCGGGGCGCCGGGAGACGTCGCAGCGGACGAAGGTGCCGCCGATCTCCTTGGCGGCCCGTTCGCCGCGCTCGGCGTCGAGGTCGAGGAGGACGACGGCGGCGCCGAGTTCGGCGAACAGGGCGGCGGTGGCCCGGCCGATGCCGGAGGCGGCGCCGGTGACGATCGCGCGCTTGCCGTGCAGGTCGATCATGGGGGCTCCTTCAACTGGCCTGGGAGAGAGGGGGGTCAGGCGGGTGGGCGGGCTCGGACGAGTGGGCGGGTTCAGGCGGAGAGGCGGTAGACGGCGCCGGAGCGGCGGCCGGTGATCACCCGGACGTGGCCGGCCAGGGCGTCGTCCAGTTCCGGGTCGCCGGTGTCCAGTAGCAGGGGCCGCCCCGCCAGGGCGGCGAGCTTCGCCTCGGTGGCGAGCACCAGCAGCCGCTCCCGGCCGGCGGCGCGCAGCAGTTCGGGGGTGAGCTGCTGGTTGCCGCGGCCGAGCAGGAAGCCCTGGCCGCCGATCGGGGAGAGCACGATGTGCGGGGTGGTGGGCAGGATGCGCAGCTGGTCGGCGCGGGCGTCGCGGATCAGCACCCGGGCGGCGCGGGCGAGGCCGTCGGCGTGGCCGGGGCCGAGGGCGCCCTCGGGGCCGAGCCGCAGCAGGTCGACGCCGGTCAGGCTGGCGCCCGGTGCGCCGAGCGCGGTGGCCACCGCGTAGGTGGTGCTGCCGGGCCCGAGGAGCAGCAGCCCGCCGGGGCCGACCCGTTCGGCGACCTCGGCGGCGATGCCGGCCGGCGCCCCCGGGTCGGGCCCGGAGCTGCCGGTCTTGCGCTGCTGCACCCGGGCGGGAAGCACCGGGACGGTCAGCCGGCCGTACAGCCGGGCGGAGACCCGGCCGGCCCGCAGTGCGGCCTCGTCCCGGTCCACCACCTCGCCGGCCTCCAGGCGCACGCCCCGGCCGGCCGCCCAGGCCGCCGCGACCTCGGCGGCGGCCCGGGGGTGGACGGCGAACACGGCGGAGTGCATCTTGACCCCGGCCGGGATGCCGAGGGCCGGCAGGCGGGGCTCGGGCCCGAGCGCGTCCAGGACGTCGCGGGCGGTGCCGTCGCCGCCGCAGAACAGCAGCAGCCCGGCGCCGGCCGCGACCAGGGCGCGCACCGCGGCCCGGGTGTCGGCGGCGGTGGTCGGCGCTCCGGCGGGCCGGTGGACGATCCGCGCGGGCCGGCCGGCCGCCCGGGCGGCGTCGGCGCCCATCGCCCCTTCGGTTGTGATCAGCTCGATTTCCGGAGGGAGTTGACGAAGTGTCAGTTCGGCGCGGGCGGGGGCCTGGGGGCGGGCACCGAGTGCCAGCGCCCGCCGCTGGACCTCGGCGCCGTCGCTGCCCTGGAGGCCGACCCGGCCGCCGAGGCCGGCCACCGGGTTGACCACGAGCCCGATCCGGGCGCCCGGGGCGGGCGTCACGGCTGCTCGCCGAGGACCTTGCGGCGGTAGGCGCGCCAGCTGACCGCCCAGAGCGCCGGATCGTCCAGCGGCTCGTGCCGGATCCGGTGCACGGTGGAGTGGTGCGGCGCGGTGCGGACGGTCTCCGGGGCCTCGTACGCCTCGCGGGCGACCTCGGTCAGGATCGCCGCGTACTCGTCCAGGTCGGCCCGGGAGTAGGACTCGGTGGGCTCCAGGGTCATCGGCTCGGGGACGACGTACGGGTGGTGGCTGGTCCAGTAGTGGGTGCCGAAGTCGGCGGCGCGGTAGCCGAGCTCCTCGCTGTGCAGGCCGGTGTCCTCGTTGAGCTGCTGCCAGCTGTAGCGGACCTGCTCGACCCGGGGGCGGCCCTCGGCGTAGGGGACGGAGACGCCGCGGATCTGCCGCACCCGGTGCAGCAGGTAGTTGTTGTTGAGCACGGCGGTCTCGGCGACCTCGCGCAACCCCTCGGCGCCCAGTGACATGATCCAGGCGTAGGCGCGCACCAGGTTGGGCACGACGCCCAGGTACGGGCGGATCTTGCCGACCGATCCGGGCCGGTCGTCGTCCAGGACGTACCGCTCGCCGTCGAACTCGACGGTGGGGCGCGGCAGGTAGGGCGCCAGCTCGGCGGTGACGCCGCAGGCGCCGGCCGCCGGACCGCCGCAGGCGTGCGGGGTGGAGAAGGTCTTGTGCAGGTTGAAGTGGCACAGGTCGAAGCCGGCCTCGCGGGCCCGGGTGATGCCGAGGATGCCGTTGGCGTTGGCCTGGTCGTAGGCGCACAGGCCGCCGGCCTCGTGGACGATCCGGACGAACTCGGCGATCCGCGGGTTGTAGATGCCGGTGTCCTCGGGGTTGGTGATGAGCAGCGCGGCGGTGCGCGGGCCGACGGCGGCGCGCAGCGCCTCGATGTCGGGGTAGCCGTCGGCGTCCGGGTGCAGGGTGATCACCCGGAAGCCGGCGGTCTTGGCGCAGGCGGCATTGGAGGGGTGGGAGAAGGCGGTGGTGATGATCTCGTCGCGCTGCTCCAGCTCGCCGCGGGCGGCGTGGTGGGCGCGGATCACCGAGACGTTGGTCCAGATCGCCGCCGAGCCCGCGCCGGGCTGGAGGCTGACCCGGTCCATGCCGGAGATCTCCTTGAGCAACTGCTCCAGCCGGTGGACGAGTTCGAGCACGCCCTGGACGGTGGAGGCGTCCTGCGCCGGGTGCAGGGCGGCGATCCTGGGGTCGCGGACGAAGGTGTCGTTGACCTTCGGGCTGTACTTCATGGTGCAGGTGCCCTGGCCGACGTCCACGTTGAGGTCGGCTCCCAGGTTCTCCTGGGAGAGCCGCAGGTAGTGCCGGAGCACCTGCTGCTGGCCGAGTTCGGGCAGGGCGGGCGGTGTGCGGCGGCGCAGCGCGGCGGGCAGCCGCTCGGCCGGGTCGCCGACGGCGGCGGTGACGGCGGGCTCGGGCAGCGGGGGCAGGATGCCGCGCTCGCCGGGGGTGCCCAGCTCGAAGATCAGCTTCTCGTCCCAGCGGGCCTGGTGGAACCGCCGCAGGGCCGGTTTGGGGGCGATGAGGGGGTTTACCGGGGCGGAGTCATGGCTGGTCGTCACTTGACGGTCTCCTCAAGCGCGTCGGCGAGGCGGTCGATGTCCGCCGCGGTGTGCAGCTCGGTCACGCAGTAGTGGCCCTCGTCCGGGCCGGCCGGGGTGCCGCCGTGCAGGCCGTGGGCGAGCAGGGCCTCGGCGATCTCGGCGGCGCCGCGCTCGCCGGTGTAGCGGACGGTGAAGTCGGCGAAGTGCACGGCGTGCGGGTCGGCCAGTTCCACGCCGGGGACGCGGGCCAGGCGCTGCCGGGCGTAGGCGGTGTTGGCGAGGATCGTCTCGCCGATCTCGCGCATGCCGTGCGGGCCCATCAGGGCGAGGTAGACCCCGGCGGCGATGCCGTGCAGGGCGGCGGCGGTGCCGACCCACTCCTTGCCCTCCTCGCGCAGCGCGAAGGAGGTGCGCTCGTATGCGACGTCGCCGAAGCCGTACTCGCCGGGGACGTCGGTGGGTGTGAGGCCGAACAGCCGGCTCGGGTACTCGGCGACCAGGTGCTCGTCGTCCGGGCTGCCGATGAAGCCGGCGTTGCCGCCGCCGAAGCTCGGGTGGATGCCGAGCGGCTGGAGGTCGCCGCAGGTGAGGTCGGCGCCGAGTTCGGCGGGCGGGGTGAGCACACCGAGGCTGAGCGGGTTGACGTGGGCCACCGCCAGCGCCCCGGCCCGGTGGGCGAGTTCGACGTACTGCGGCAGCTCCTGGTCCACCCGCCCGCGGTGGTCGGTCAGTTGGGCGTAGACGGCGGCCACGTCGCCCTCGGCCAACGCTGCCCGGACGGAGGCGGGCTCGGCCGGGACGGGCACCAGCTCGTGGACGCCCCGGACGTAGTCGTGGATCCGGGAGAGCCGGTCCGGGTCGATCGCGCCGACCAGGACCAGCCGGCGCCGCCCGGTGGCCCGTCCGGCCATCCGCAGCGCCGTCGCGGCGGCCTGGAACCCGTCGTACGTCGGCACGTTGACGACCTCGACGGCCAGCAGCTCGGCCATCAGCGACTGGTACTCCCACAGCGCCTGGAAGCGGCCGTGGTCCTCGTAGGGCTCGCCCGCGTAGGCGGTGAGGAACTCGCTGCGGTTGACGATCTCGTCCACCACGGCGGGCACGTGGTGGCGGTAGCAGCCGGCGCCGAGGAAGCTGCGGCCGGGCGGGACGGCGGTGTTGCGGGAGAGGAGCTCCTCCATGTGCGCGACCAGCCGGGCCTCGGAGCCGAGCGGTTCGGGCAGGCGCAGTGGGCGGTCCAGCCGGAGGGCGGCGGGGATGTCGGCGTAGAACTCCTCGACGTCCTGGGCGCCGACCGCCGCCAGCATCGCTTTCCTCACCTGCGGCGCGGAGTTGGGGATGTACGGGTGGGTTCGGGGGACGCGTGTGCTCATGCTGGCACCTTCCGCGATTTCAGTCACAAGCCTTGACGGGGTTGTGAATGCTGAGTTCTGTATACAGCATTCGGCATTCACCAGTCGGGAGGCAAGATGTCCGCACCAACCCGGCCCGAAAAACATCCCCAACTATCCGGTGATCAGGGCGAATTCACTGGCCGACCGGCCCGCCGGCGGATCCTCTCCGCCGGACTTGCGGGCGGCGCGCTACTGCTGACCGGCGCCACCGGCTGCGCGACCGGCGGGGCCGGCGGCACCAGCGCCAAGCAGCTCACCGGAAGCCCGGGCGCCGCCCTCGCCGGGAAGGTCACCATCTGGTCCTGGGACGTCGCCGCCAAGGCCATGCAGCGGCTCGGCAAGGCCTTCGAGCAGGCCCACCCCGCAACGACCGTCGAGGTGGTGGACATCGGCTACGACAACGCCTACGACAAGATCACCGTCGGGCTCGGGGCCGGCAGCGGCCTGCCCGACATCCTCACCGTCGAGGGCAGCAGACTGCCCACCTACATCGGCAACTTCCCGAACGGCCTGGTCGACCTCACCAGCCGCTTCGCCGGCCTCAAGTCCCAGTACGCGGACGCCTCCTGGCGCACCGTGACGGACGCCAAGGGCAAGGTCTTCGCGCTGCCCTGGGACAGCGGGCCGTGCGCCCTGTTCTACCGGCGCGACCTCTTCCGACAGGCCGGCATCGACCCGGCGAACCTCGGCACCTGGGACGACTACCTCACCGCCGGCACCACCCTCAAGGCCGCCACCGGAAAGAAGCTGCTCATCCTGGACTCCAAACAGGACAGCCTCTTCGCCATGCTCCTCCAACAGCAGGGCCAGCGCTGGTTCACCGACGGCAAGGTTGCCGTCGCCACCCCCGCCGCCGAACGCGCCCTCACCCTGATGAAACAGCTCGTCGACCGCGACCTGGTGGACTTCGAGAACGGCTGGGACGGCTTCGTCTCCGGCACCCACGACGGCAAGGCCGCCACCACCCCCACCGCGGCCTGGTGGGACGGCACCCTCACCGCCGAAATGGCCGACCTCAGCGGGAAGTTCGGCGTCGTCCCGCTGCCCGCCTTCACCCCCGGCGGCACCCGCACCTCCAACAGCGGCGGCTCCACCCTCTGCGTCACCGCGCAGAGCCGCAACCCGGAGACAGCATGGGCGTTCCTCTCCTTCCTGCTCGCCGACAAGGCCAACCAGGCCTCGATGATGCAGCACGAAGGACTCTTCCCCGCCTACCTCCCCGCCCTGGACGACCCGTACTTCCAGCAGCCCGCGCCCTACTACGGCGGCCAGCCCACCATGCAGCTGTTCGCCGGGCTCACCCGGAGCGTCCCCACCGTCGAGTTCACGGCGGACGACTCCAAGGCCGGCGACATCGTCAACACCGCCGTCAACCAGGTGCTGCACAACGGCGCCGACCCGGGCGCCGTGCTGCGCTCCGCCGCCCGCCAGATCGCCACCGCGACCGGCCGCCAAACGGTCGCGTAGGGGCGGGCCCGATGACCAGTCCTCCGGCGTCCCTGCGCAAACCGGCGGTCACGGCCCGAGCCACCCCCGCCCGCCGCCGGCGCTCCCCACGGACCGCGGCCTGGCTGTTCGCCGGGCCCACCACCGCACTCTTCGTCGCCTTCTTCGCCTACCCGCTCGGCGCCAGCCTCTACCAGAGCTTCACCGCCCGCCGCGACGGCGTCGACGTCTGGGTCGGCCTGGACCAGTACCGGCGGATGTTCCACGACCCCGCCTTCCTGCACTCCCTGGTCAACACCGGCCTGATCCTCGCCGTCCAGGTGCCCGTGATGATCGGCCTCGCCCTGGTGCTCGCCGTCCTGCTCAACCAGTCCTGGCTGCGCTTCCGGGCCGGCTGGCGGGCGGTGTTCTTCCTGCCCGCCATCACCACCCTGGTCGCCTACGCCGTGGTCTTCCAGGTCCTGCTGCGTACCGACGGCGGCCTCGCCAACCAGCTCCTCCAGGCGCTCGGCCTCGGCCCGGTCGACTGGCTCAACTCGCCCACCTGGGCCCGGATCTCGCTGATCGGATCGGTCACCTGGCGGTGGACCGGCTACAACGCGGTGATCCTGCTCGCCGGGCTGCACGCCATCGGCCGCGACCAGTACGAGGCCGCCTCCCTCGACGGCGCCGGCGCCGTGCGCACCTACACCGGTGTCATCCTGCCGCAACTGCGCCCGGTGGTGCTGTTCTGCGTCATCACCTCCACCATCGGCACCCTCCAACTCTTCGACGAGAACTACGTGCTGACCCGCGGCGGCCCCGGCGACGCGACGCTCACCCCGGTGGTCTACCTCTACAAGGTCGGCTTCCAGCAGCTCGACTTCGGCTACGCGGCCGCCATCGCCTGGGTGGTGGTGCTGATCATCGCGGCGGTCTCGCTGATCCAGTTCCGGCTCTACGGAAGGGAACGCCGCCGATGAGCAGCATCCCCACGACAGGGCCGGCGGCCCGGCCCGGCCGCACCCCGCTGCCCGCCAGGATCGGCCGCGCCGCCGTCCTCGCCGCCCTCACCCTCGGCGCCGTGGTCAGCCTGGTGCCCTTCGCCTGGATGCTGATCGCCGGCACCCACAGCAGCTCCGAACTCTTCCACTCCCCACCGCCGTTCCTGCCCGGCGGCAACCTGCTGCGCAACCTGGCGCACCTCCAGGAGACCATCGGCTTCGGCCGGGTGCTGCTCAACAGCCTCGGCATCGCCGTCGTCTACACCGTGCTCAGCTCGCTGCTGTCCGCGATGTGCGGCTACGGGCTCGCCAAGTACCGCTTCCGTGGCCGGGGCCTGCTGCTCGGCCTGGTGCTGGCGACCATGATGATCCCCCTGCAGGTGCTGCTGGTCCCGCTGTTCCAGATGATGGCCAGCCTCGGCTGGATCGACAGCTACCAGGCCGTGATCGTGCCCTTCCTGGCCAACTCCTTCGGCATCCTGCTGATGCGCCAGGGCTTCCTCGACTTCCCCGACGAACTGCTGGAATCCGCCCGGATCGACGGCTCCGGCGAGCTGCGCACCTTCTACCGGGTCGTCCTGCCCTGCGTGCGGCCGCAGCTGGGCGCACTGGTGATCTTCACCTTCATGGGCCAGTGGAACAGCTTCATCTGGCCGCTGCTGATGCTCAACACCGAGGACAGGTACACCGTGCCGGTCGCGCTCAACACGCTGACCGGACTGACCCACGTCGACTACTCCGGCCTGATGCTCGGCTCCTTCCTGGCCACGCTCCCGCTGATGGTGCTCTTCCTGCTCTTCCAGCGGCAGTTCGTGGCCGGCCTGCTGGGCGGAGCCCTGAAGGGATGACCACGACCGTGACCACGGACCGCCTCACCCGGGTGCCCGGCCTGCTGTACGGCGGGGACTGGAACCCCGAGCAGTGGCCCGAGCAGGTGTGGGCCGAGGACGTGAAGCTGATGGCCGAGGCCGGGGTCAACCTGGTCACCGTCGGCGTTTTCTCCTGGGCCCGGCTCCAACCGGACGCCGACAGCTGGGACTTCGGCTGGCTGGACCGGCTCCTCGACCTCGTCCACCGGCACGGCATCGCCGTCGACCTGGCCACCGCCACCGCCTCCCCGCCGGCCTGGTTGGTGCGCGCCCACCCCGAGCTGCTGCCCGTCACCGCCGACGGCGTACGGCTGGAGTTCGGCTCGCGCCAGCACTACTGCCCCTCCTCGCCCGCCTACCGACAGGCCGCCGTCCGCCTCACCCGGGCACTCGCCGAGCGCTACCGCGACCACCCCGCGCTCGCCCTGTGGCACATCCACAACGAGTACGGCGACCACGTCCAGGAGTGCTTCTGCCCCGCCTCGGCCGCCGACTTCCGCCGCTGGCTGCGCGAACGACACGGCGACATCGAGGAGTTGAACCGCTCCTGGGGCACCGCCTTCTGGTCCCAGCACTACAACTCCTTCGAGCAGATCGAGCCTCCCCGCACCGCGCCCGGCCCGGTCAACCCCACCCAGCTGCTGGACTGGCGCCGGTTCTGCTCGGACGCGCTGCTCGCCCTGCACCGGGCCGAGAAGGCCGTCCTGGACGAGGTCTCGCCCGGCGTCCCGGTCACCACCAACTTCATGTCGATGCTCAAGGCCCTCGACTACTGGGAGTGGAGCCGGCACGAGGACTTCGTCTCCGACGACGCCTATCCCGACCCGGCCGACCCGCGCGCCCACGTCAACGCCGCGATGAACTACGACCTGATGCGCTCGCTCAAGGGCGGCCGCCCCTGGCTGCTGATGGAACAGGCCCCCTCCGCGGTCAGCTGGCGGCCGGTCAACGTGCCCAAGACCCCCGGCCTGCACCGCCTCTGGTCGCTCCAGGCGCTGGCCCGCGGCGCCGACGGCGTCCTGCACTTCCAGTGGCGCGCCTCGGTGGCCGGAGCCGAGAAGTTCCACAGCGCGATGCTCCCGCACCGGGGCACCGCCGCACGCGGCTGGCAGGAGACCGTCCGCTTCGGTACGGAACTGCGCCGCCTCGGCGAACTCGCCGGCTCCCGGCTGCGCGGGCAGGTGGCCGTCCTGCTCGACTGGGACAGCTGGTGGGCGCTGGAACTGGACGACCACCCCTCCGCCCGGATGCGCTGGCTCGACCTGCTCCGCCCCTGGTACGCGGCGCTGTACGAGCGCGGCGTCACCGTCGACTTCGTCCCGTCCACCGCCGACCCCGACGGCTACCCGCTGCTGCTCGCCCCCAACCTCTACCTGCTGGACACCGCCACCGCCGACCGGCTCACCGCCTACGTGCGCGGCGGCGGCCGCCTGGTCTGCGGCCCGTTCAGCGGCATCACCGACCGGCACGACCACATCCACCCCGGCGGCCACCCCGGGCCGCTGCGCGAGCTGCTGGGGATCGTGGTGGACGAGCACTGGCCGATCCCGGACGGCGCGACCACCACCCTCACCCCGGCGGGCACCGAGCCTCCCGCGGAGCCGCGGACCGAACTGCGCGCCGAACGCTGGAGCGAGTGGATCGAGGCCGAGACCGCCGAGACCCTCGCCCGCTACGACTCCGGCGCACTGGCCGGCCTCCCCGCCGTCACCCGCAACCGCCTGGGCGCCGGCAGCGCATGGTACCTGAGCTGCCACCTCGGCACCGACCTCGGCGCCGTGCTCGACCCGGTGCTCGCCGAAGCCGGGGTGGGCGCCGAACTCCCCGGCCTGCCGGAGGGCGTCGAGGCCACCCGCCGGCACGCCGCCGACGGCACCGGCTACCTCTTCCTGCTCAACCACGGCCCCGTCGAGCGCCGGGTGCCGCTCGACGCGCCCGGCACCGACCTGCTCACCGGCACCGAGGCCGCCGCGGCCGTCACCCTCGCGCCGCTCGGCGCCGCCGTCCTCCGACTCCCCGCCGCCCAGGAGCGCGCATGAACCCGCTGACCCGCCGCCACGTCCTGGCAGGCTCCGCCGCCCTCGCCGCGGCCGGCGTCCTCGCCGCCGCCCCGGCCGCCGCCGCACAACCCCAGGACCCGGCCGCCCCCCAGGACCCGGCAGCCCTCCATGACCTGGCAGGCCCCCAGGACCGCTACGCCGACCTCCTCGACCTCCACGGCACCCCAGCCCAGGCCTACCCCGGCGACGCCCACGGCAACAACCCGATCAACGTCTTCGCCGACCTCGGAGCCTGGCACGCCTACGCCCTGCCCCGCCCCGCCGACCCGCAAGGAGGTTTCACCGGCCCGCTGTACCTCGCCCAGGAGTACCCCTGGTGGCTCAGCGACGGCCTGACCCGCCTCCAGCTCACCGAACACGGCCGCCCCCTGGACCTCACCGCCGGCGCCCCCGCCGCCGGCACCTCGCTGCCCGGCCTGCTGCGCCTGACCCACGACCTCGGCGCCGGCCTCGCCCTCACCCTGGAACTGCGCTTCGCCGGCAACCGCACCGCCCTGATCCGCGCCCGCCTCGCCAACACCGGCCCGGCCGTACGCACCCTGGCCGTCGCCTGGACGGGCCGGCTGCTGCGCCCCGCCACCGGCCCCCAGCGCGAGGCCCCGCGACTGGTCGCCGCCGACCGCGGCGTGGAGGTGCGGTTCGCCAGGGTCCGGCAGACCTGGGACTACCTCACCGACGGCACCGAGCGCTTCGCCGTCCGCCATGTGCGGCCCGTCCGGGTGGAGCTGAGCGCCGACGGCGACGGCCACCGCACCGAACTCGCCGAGCCCGTACGACTGGCGCCGGGGGAGAGCCGCAGCCTTGACTGGACCGAGAGCTACACCTTCACCGAGGCCGAGTACGCCCGGGCCGCACAGGAGGCCGACGCCGCGCTGCGCGCCCCGGAGCGGGTCGCCGCCGAGGGCACCGCCCGCTGGCACGGGTACCTGACCCGGGCCACCGAGGGCGTCCCCGCCGCCCGCCGCCGCACCGCCGCCAAGTGCGTGCAGACCCTGGTCACCAACTGGCGCGGCCCGGCCGGGCGGATCCGGCACGACGCCGTCACCCCGACGCTCTCCTACAAGTGGTTCAGCGGAGTCTGGGCCTGGGACACCTGGAAGCAGGCCGTCGGCACCGCCGCCTTCGCCCCCGCGCTGGCCGCCGACCAGATCCGGGCCGTGTTCGACCACCAGGCGCCGGCCGGAGCGCCGGACGCCGGCATGGTCCCCGACTGCGTCTTCTACAACGACCCGAGCACCGGCGGCGGCAACTGGAACGAGCGCAACTCCAAGCCCCCGCTGGCCTCCTGGGCGGTCTGGGAGGTCTACCGGCGCAGCGGCGACCGCGCCTTCCTGCGGGAGCTGCTGCCCAAGCTGACCGCCTACCAGGACTGGTGGTACCGCACCCGCGACCACCTCGGCGAGGGCCTGTGCGAGTACGGCGCCACCGTGGACCCTGCCAACGCCACCGCCCAGGACCGCGTGGAGGCGGCGGCCTGGGAGTCCGGCATGGACAACGCCCCGCGCTTCGACGCCGCCGGCGTGGTCCCCAACCAGGACGCGAACGGGACGCTGCTCGGCTGGTCGCTCGACCAGCGCTCGGTCGACCTCAACGCCTACCTGGCCGCCGACCACCGCCACCTGGCGCTGATCGCCGCCGAACTGGGCGACCGGCCCGTCGCCGAGCGGCTGCGCGCCCGCGCCGAGCGGATCGACGCCGCCGTGCGCGACACCATGTACGACCCGGCCGGCGGCTGGTTCCACGACACCGACCTGGCGACCGGCGCCCGGCTCACCGCCCGGGGCCGCGGCATCGAGGGCGCGATCCCGCTCTGGTCCGGCACCGCGACCGCCGCCCAGGCCCGTACCGTCCGCCGGCTGCTGCTCGACCCGGCGGAGTTCGGCACCGCCATGCCGTTCCCGACCGTGGCCCGCAGCTCGCCGTCCTTCGACCCGGCCGGCTACTGGCGCGGCCTGGCCTGGCTCGACCAGACCTACTTCGCGATCGAGGGCCTGCGCCGGTACGGCTGGGAGCAGGACGCCCGGCGGACGGTCGAGCGGCTGCTGGCCACCGCCGCCGGGCTGGCCGGGGACGGCCCGGTGCGGGAGAACTACGACCCGCTGACGGGGGAGGGGCACAGCTCGACCAACTTCAGCTGGTCGGCGGCGCTGCTGCTGCTCCTGCTGCGGGGCTGAGCGGCCGAGCGGGCCGAGCGGGCCGAGCAGGCCGAGCGGGCCGAGCGGGCCGAGCGGCTTTGGCTCCGGGCCCGCGACCAGGCATGATCGGGGCATGGTCGAACGAGTCATTGCAGCGTGTGACGGAGCAGCCAAGGGCAACCCCGGTCCGGCGGGCTGGGCGTACGTGGTCGCGGACGCCGCCGGGGTGCCCCAGCGGTGGCAGGCCGGCGCGCTCGGGCACAGCACCAACAACGTGGGCGAGCTGACGGCGCTGCGGCAGCTGCTGGCCTCGACGGACCCGGCGGTCCCGCTGGAGGTACGGCTGGACAGCACCTACACCCGCGACTCGGTGACCAAGTGGCTCAAGGGCTGGAAGCGCAACGGCTGGAAGACGGCGGCCGGCAAGCCGGTCGCCAACCAGGAGCTGATCCAGGCGATCGACGCGCTGCTGGAGGGCCGGGACGTCACCTTCGTGTACGTGCCGGCCCACCAGGTCGACGGCGACCCCCTGAACGCCATCGCCGACAAGGCCGCCAGCGACGCCGCCCGCACCCAGCAGGACGCCTCCGGCACCGCCGCCGACCTGCCGGTCCCCGATCCGGCCGCCGCCACGAAGGCCCCCGGGGCGCGCGCCGCCCGTACCGTGTCCGCCGGCTCCTCCGCCGCCGGAAGCGGCGGCACCGCCCGGCGGAGCGGCGGCTCGCGCACCCTGAACGCCCGCTTCCCCGGCACCTGCCCGTGCAGCCGCCCGTACGCCAAGGGCGACAAGATCACCAAGGTCGGCGGCTCCTGGGGCCACCCGGAGTGCGCCGCCGCCCACGCCTGACGAACCCCGAGCGGCAGGCCACCGGACGCACGACGGCGCGGAACTTCCGGCCCCCTCTCGGGAGCCGGGAGTGCCGCGCCGGTCCGGTGGGAGCCGGAGGGGTGGACGTCAGGCCTTGGCCGGGGCGTCCTTGAGGGCGATCTCCTTGATCTCCTCGAAGGTGAAGCCCGCCCGGTTGAAGGCGCGCGCCTCGATCTCCGTGACGCCGAGGCCGGCGAGCTCCTTGAGCTGGGCGTCGGTCAGCGGCGGGGCGGTCGGGGCGTCCGGGACGCCGCCGGCCGGGTCCTCGGGGTCGAGGTCGTCCTCGGCACCCGCGGTGGCCAGGCCGAGCACCGCGTCCATCAGCTGGTCGTCGGTCACCTTGACCGCGTCGGCCGGCACCTGGACGTTCGGGGCCGACTGGCTGAAGGCGAGCTTCACCGGGAAGTTGACGCCCGGCTGTACCTTGTCGGCCAGCTGCGCGAGGTCGAAGGTGGCGGAGGAGAAGGCGCCGTTCTTCAGGTAGAGGTCGACGCCGATCCTGCGGTCCGGCACGTCGCTCGGGGCCTGGTCGGGGAAGTCGCCCAGCTGCTTGGGGAACTTGGCGGACAGCGGCTTGACGGCCTTGTACATCTCGTCGACCAGCTGCCGGGCCGGGGCGCTGACCCAGAGGTGCTCGGCGCCGTCCTTCTTGCCCTTGTCCTCGTACGTGACGGTGCGGCCGATCACGTCCTTGACCGAGTTGAGGAGCTGGTTGGCGAGCTCCGGGTCGGCGGTGGGCGCGGCGCTCGGGGCGGCCTTCTTGCCGTCGGACTCCTTGGCCTGGTCCGCGAGCGACTGGAGGTCGAAGGACACCCACTTGCCGGCCAGCACGTCGCCGAGCGGCTTCAGCTGCTCGGGCAGGTCCTTGCGCATCTCGTCGACCGTGGACGGGTCCTCGCCGGTCAGCTTCATCAGGCCCTTGGCGTCGGCGTGCAGGTACCCCGTGGCGTCGACCTGGCGGTACTCCAGCAGCGCGGTGCCGCTGCGGTCGGAGAGCAGGTAGGAGACGCGCACCGACTTGTCGAGCGTCAGGTCGCCGTTCTTGCCGGCGTCGCCGCCCTTGCCGGCGTTCTTGAAGGCCTCGATGTCCTTGAGCGGCTTGTCCGCGGAGATCGAGACCGAGACGGAGAGGCCGGAGATCGCCTTGGCGGTCTTCTCGTCCATCTGGTGCTCGCCGCCCCGGGCGGAGCCGATCAGGCCGCTGCCGGCCTTGTGGTCACCGGAGTTGGCGAAGGCGACGACCTGCTCGGGGGTGGCGTCGATGGAGAGGGTGAAGCCGGCCGCCTTGCCGTCACGGACCTTGTCGAAGGCCTTCGACACCTTCTGCGCGGCGGACAGCTGCTGGACGGTGCCGCAGGCGGTGAGGCCGGTGGCGAGCACGGAGGCGGTGACGGCGACGGGCATCGCCCCACGGGCGGCCTTGCGGATGGCGGTGTTGATGGTGCGACTCCTGTTGATCGGGCCCGCTCGGTGAAGCGGACCGCTCCCTCCCCTGTGACGCGCGAACGCCACAGTGCCTGCACATGTGATCACATTATCGGCAAGAGGGCATGCCAATTCTTGGCCCGGCCTTTAACCACATTGGCCAAAACCATGACCAAAGGTCGTAAATCCTCCGCCGGAAGCCCACCGAGCGGGGCACGGTCCCGCCGTCGGTGGGCAGCCGGGGAATTCCCGGATTCCCCCACGCGAACCGGCCGCCGTCCCTACGATCGGCTCGGTCCGGGTCCGCTGGAGTGGCCGCCGGACCGGTGGGTCTGCGGGAGGGGATCGATGGGGCCTGTGGGCTGGATCGCGGTGATCGTGCTGGCGCTCGCCGCAGCGGTGGTCTGGCTGATGCTGCGCTACCCCGGGGGATGGCGGTACGCCTTCACCGCGCAGTACGCCGAGAACCGGAGCGACCTGGACGCCGCCCGCGCCAAGCTCCGCACACTGGAGCGCGAGGCCCGACGCGAACGCGACCGGGCCAGGGCCGACGTCACGGCGGCCGAACAGGCCCAACGGGAGCGGGTCGACCGGGCCCGGGCACACCTGGACCGGCTCCGCTCGCCGGGCCGGGGCGAGTTGCGGTCCTCGCTCGGAGACGGCCTGCGGCTGTACGACCACGCGCTGGAGGTGACGGCGGAGGGCCGCACCGCCGAGTACCCGCTCCACGAGGTCTCGGTCCGCGACGACTACTCGGACGAGCAGGGCCACGTCTACGTGGCGCTGCCGACCGGTCGTCAGGCGATCGTGACCGTCGCGCTGGAGAAGACGCCCGAGGCCGAGGTGCGGAAGTTCGTCGTCGAGGTGTTCAACGCCGGCGCCGACGCCAAGGCGTCCGCGGTCGAACGCCAGGCGCTCGTACCCGAGGCCGAGGCCGAACTGCGCGACGCGCTGGCGGACACGGCCGGCCAGGAGGAGGCCCGGCAGCGGCTCACCGAACTCCTGGCCCGCCAGAAGGCGGACCCGCGCATCCCCCAGGCCCGTCTCGAACTGGAGGCGGCGAAGGACCGGTGGCAGCAACTCACCGGCAGCCGACCGGCGTAGCACCGGACGGTGAGTGGCGGGGTGCTCCTCTGCCGACGGCGAAGACCGGGCCGACGGGGGCGCGACCGGTACTACGGTCCTGTCCCATGACGATGGTCACGACCCGCACGGTCGAATATCCCGCCGACGGACTGACGATGATCGGGCACCTCGCACTGCCCGGCGGAACCGGCCGCCGGCCCGCGGTCCTGATCGGCCCCGAGGGGCCGGGCCTGAACGACTTCCAGCGCCGCCGGGCCGACGCCCTCGCCGAACTGGGGTACGTGGCCCTGGCCTTCGACCTCCACGGCGGGCACTGGTTCGCCGACCCGCAGGAGATGCTGGCCCGCGTGCTGCCGCTGCTCGACGACCCCGACCGGATGCGGGACATCGGCGGTGCGGCCCTCGACGTGCTGCGCGCCGAACCCCGGACCGACCCCGACCGGATCGCCGCCGTCGGCTACGGCACCGGCGGCGCGATCGCGCTGGAACTCGGGCGCGCCGGCGTCGACCTGCGGGCGATCGGGACGGTCAACGGACTCGTCACGGGCCGACCGGGTGAGGCGGCCCGCATCCGGTGTCCGGTCTGGGCCGGGGTCGGCTCGGAGGACCCGATCATGCCCGCCGGACAGCGGGACGCCTTCGCCGCCGAGATGCAGGCCGCGGGCGTCGACTGGCGCCTCGTGGTCTACGGCGGCGCCGAGCACGCCTTCCACCACCCGTCGGTCGAGCACGCCGTCCTGCCCGGCGTCCGCCACCACCCGCTGCACGCCGAGCGGGCCTGGCGCGACGTCCTCGCCCTGCTCGCCGAGTGCCTGCCCGTGGCGGACTGAGCCCGGGCCCCGGCTCCCACCCCGGGAGCCGGTGGCGCGGTGGAGCCGGGCACTACCGCAACTGCGTCGCGATCACGGCGGCCAGGAGGCCGCCGAGGAGCAGGCCGATCACGACGGGGGACACCTTGTCCCAGAGCCGCGCCCGCGGTTCGACGCGCCCCGGCGGCCGATCGTGTCCCTCGGTTTTTGCCGCTCGGGCGAGGTCGGTGCGGCCGCCGCGGGGACCTCCGGGCTACACGGTGCCCGCGATCCAGCCGATGGTCTCGAAGGTGTGCGGTCCGTCGGACAACGCCCTGCCCCTGCCCACGAGTTCGTTGAAGCGGATCTTGAAGCCGGTGGTGGTGACGTCGGCGATCCGCAGGCCCGGGGTGTCGGGGCCGTTGAACGTCTGGACGAACGGCACCACGATCACTGCCGCGTCGTCGGGGAAGGGCGTGGGGAAGGTGACCTGGGTGAAGGTCGTCGTGGCTCCGCCGGTCAACTCCGAGGCGTTGGTGGAGTTCAGCTCCAGCTTGCCGGTCTGGATCATGCTCATCGCTGCTGCCTTCCGCTCGACGGCACGGGCGCTGCCCCTCCGTGAGGCAGCCACGGGTGGGATGCCCGTGTTGGTCCGTGTTTAGCGCGGATGCCACCGGTTCGGGGCGCCCGTGGCGGTCGGGGTCGGGCGACGTGGGGCCGGTGAGGCCTCCCGGGCGGGGCGGTTCCCGGACCGGTCCGTGCGCACGGTGCGGGCCCGCTGTGTGCGGGAGTTGGCGAAATCGTGCTCATGTCGGGTCGGTCGGGTTGACCGAGGCCACGACCGGGCGGTTGGCTCGGCCGCAGCGACGGGGAGCAGACGGGGGCGAAAGGGGAGGGGAACCCATGAAGAGGACGGTACGGCTGGCCTGCGCACTGGCGGCCGCGCTGCTGGCGGGCACCGGGGCGCCGACGGCGCACGCCCGGCCCGCGCCCGCGTCCGCACCCGGGTCCACGCCCGCGCTCGCGGCTACCGGCGGCGACACGGTGCGGGTGAACGTGAGCCCCGACGGCGCGCCCGCCGACGACTGGTCCGAGCCGCTCGGACTGAGCGCCGACGGCCGGTACGCCCTGTTCACCTCGCTGGCCTCGAACCTGGTGCCCGGTGACACCAACCGCCTCTACGACGTCTTCGTCCGCGACCTGTGGACGCGCCGGACCGAGCGGGTCAGCCTCGCCGACGACGGCGCCCAGCTGGACGGCTCCAGCAGCCAGGCGGCGATCAGCGCCGACGGCCGGTACGTCGCCTTCAGCAGCGACGCCGCCAACGCCGTCCCCGGGCACGGCAGCGGGCGCACCGACGTCTACGTCCGCGACCGTGGCACCGGCCGCACCGAGCTGCTCACCGCCGGCACCGGCGTCGGGAACTCGGTCAGCCCCGCGATCAGTGCCGACGGCCGCTTCGTCGCCTACTCCTCGGACCGCGCCGACCTCGCCCCCGGGGCCCGGGCGGGCACCGCCAACATCTACCTGACCGACCGCCGGACGGGCACCACCCGGCTGGTCACCGCCGGGCAGGGCGGCGCCCCCGCCGACGGCGGCTCGGTGGAGCCCTCGCTCAGCGCCGACGGCCGGGCCGTCGCCTTCCGCTCGAAGGCGGCCAACCTCCTGGCCCCGGCCGCGACGGCCCCCGCCGGAACGGCTCCCGCGGTGAAGGCCCCCGCCGCGACGGCCCCCACCGCGACGGCCCCCGCCCCGACCGCGCTGAAGCCGCCGCCCACCCGCCAGCTCTTCCCGCTCTACGTCTACGACGCCGCCACCGGCCGGATCGAGGGCGCGAGCGTCGACCCGAGCGGCACCCTGCGCGACGCCGCCCGCCAGGGGCGGCTGAGCCCCGACGGCAGGTTCGCGCTGTTCCGGGTGTTCCAGCCGGACCAGGGCGGCGCCTCCCGGGTCGCGCTCTACGCCCGCGACCTGCGAACGGGCACGGTGACGGAGGTGGCCCCCGCCGGCACCCAGCCCGCCGTCATGACGGCGGACGACCGCTGGGTCCACTTCCCCTCGGACGACGCCGGGCTGGTGCCCGGCGACACCAACGGCACCACGGACGTCTTCCGACGGGACCTGTGGACCGGCCGGGTGGAGCGGGTCGCCGAGGCCGTCGGCCCGTCCGCCGCGCCCGCCGTGGACGCGCTCGGCACCACCCTGCTGTACGGCGCCCTGGACGGCACCCGCGCCGACGTCCTGGTGCGCCACCCGCTGCCCTTCTGACCGCCCGTCCGACCACCTTCCGACCGCCCGCCTCCCGCAGGGGATGGCGGGCGGCAGCCCCGGTCGTCAGGAGTTCGCCGAGGGAGTTACCGGCGAGTTCACCGAATGCTCGCCGGATGTCTTGCGGGCCGTGTCGACAGCCGAGTTGGATGCACAACATCCCTCGATCCGTCGGGTCCACGACAACGCTCCCTCACGGAGGCCCCATGCCCCTGTCGTCCGTCCGCCGCGCCCTCGCCGCCGGCGCCGCCGCCACCGTCCTCGCCGTGCTGGGCGCCGTCCCGGCCTCGGCCGAGACCGCCCCGACGACCGCGCCCCCGCTCGACGTGCTGACCTACAACACGTTCCTGATGAGCACCTCGCTCTACCCCAACTGGGGCCAGCAGTACCGGGCGCAGGCCATCGCCTCGGCGGACTTCTTCCAGGGCCACGACGTGGTCGTGCTGGAGGAGGCCTTCGACAACGCGGCCTCCGACGCGCTGACCGCCAAGGCCTCGGCCGCCTACCCGTACCACACGCCGGTGGTCGGCCGCTCTACCAACGGCTGGGACGCCACCTCCGGCAGCTACAGCTCCACCACCCCCGAGGACGGCGGCGTCACCCTGCTCAGCAAGTGGCCGGTCCTGCGCAAGGAGCAGTACGTCTACAAGGACGCCTGCGGCTCGGACTGGTTCTCCAACAAGGGCTTCGTCTACGCGGTGCTGGACGTCAACGGCCGCCGCACCCACGTGGTCGGCACCCACCTCCAGTCCACCGACTCGGGCTGCGCGAGCGGCCAGGCGGCGGACATCCGGGCCAGGCAGCTCACCGCGATGCGCTCCTTCCTGGACGCCAAGCGGATCCCGGCCGACGAGCCGGTCCTGGTCGCGGGCGACCTCAACATCGACTCGCACGGCGCCGAGTACCAGGCGCTGCTGGCCAACGGCAACCTCGCCCCGGCCGCCGCCCGCACCGGCTGGCCGTACTCCTTCGACACCGTCGACAACTCCGTCGCCGCCTACCGCTACCCGGGCGAGCCCAAGGAGGACCTCGACTACGTCCTCTACCGGGCCGACCACGCCCGCCCGCAGCAGTACACCAACGAGGTGGTCCGGGTGCACAGCGCGCCCTGGACGGTCAGCAGCTGGGGCAAGAGCTACACCTACACCGACCTCTCCGACCACTACCCGCTGGCCGCGCGCTGACGGTCCTGACCCCCCGGGCGTGTGGGATGCGTCACCCGTGACACCACGTCGGCGGTTCGGCCCCCTACGATCCTGAACGCCGAGTTCGGCCGCCGTCGTACCACGGCGGCGGCCGAACCGGCAGCCAGCGATCCGGCCAGAGGAGAAGCGCACGTGACCACCCCCACCGCCGCGCCCGACAGCTACTACCAGCGCACCGGCGAGCACAGCTACAAGCCCACCCTGCAGGCGCAGGGCGCCTGGCACGCGGACGAGCAGCACTTCAGCCCGCTCGGCGGCCTGATCGTGCACGCCATCGACCGCCACCGGGCCGACCGCCACCGGACCGGTCAGGAGCGGGCGGGGCAGGAGCAGGCCGACCAGGGGCGGGCCGGCCGCCCAGCCGACGGCCTGGCACTGGCCCGGATCAGCTACGACATACTCGGCCTGATCGCCCTCGAGGAGTTCGAGATCACGGTGGAGACCGTCCGCCCCGGTCGCACCATCGAGCTGGTCGAGGCCACCGTGGTGATCGGCGGTCGGGCCGTCGTCCGGGCCCGCGCCTGGTTCCTCGCCGAGCTGGACACCTCCGCCGTCGCCGGCACCCACGACCAGCCGCTGCCCGGGCCCGAGGAGTTCGAGCCCTGGGCGATGGCCGGGCTGTGGGGCGGCGGCTACATCGCCTCGATCGACGTCCGCCGCCGGGAGACCGCCCCCGGCCGCGCCGCCGCCTGGATCTCCAGCCCGGTCGAGCTGGTCGCGGGGGAGCCCAGCGGGCCGCACGCCTCCTTCGTCATGATGGTGGACACCGCCAACGGCATCGCCGTGCGGCAGGACCCGACCGAGTGGATGTTCCCCAACACCGACCTGACGATCCACTTCCACCGCCGCCCCGAGGGCAGCTGGACCGGCCTGGACACCAGCGTCAGCTTCGGCCCGTCCGGCCACGGCGTCACCAGCACCGTGCTGCACGACGTCCGCGGGCCGCTGGGCCGGGCCGAGCAGATCCTCACCGTCCGTCCGATGCCGTCCGCCGGCTGAAGGCGAGTCGCCGGATCCGGGAGCCGCCGGATCCCGGTGGCGCCGGCCCGCCCGGGCCGGCGCCACCAGGTCGTACCTCAGCCGGTCAGCGAGTCCATGAAGGAGCTCACCGAGAACACCGCCTTGCCCGGGCCGGCCGGGCCGTAGCCGGGCGGGGAGGAGAGGCCGAACTCCTCCAGGGTCGCCCGGTAGGTCTGCAGCAGCCGGATGTGGTACTCCAGCGGCGCGCCCTGCGGGTTGGCCTTGCCGAGCGGGGTGGTGGGCTCGGGGCACCAGGTGGTGAAGCGCGGCACCACGCCGTGGGACATGAAGAAGCGCAGGCCCTCCTCGGTGGAGGCGATCGCCTCGTCCACCGTGGTGAAGCCGAACGGCTCGGCCATCTCCACGCCCGCGACGAAGTTGGGGATCACGTTCTCCGGGCCGAACACCTCGGTGGAGTCGAGGATCCTGCGGTGCCACTCGTCCCGGCCGACGTAGCGCTCCTTGCCCGGGCAGTAGAGCTCGAACAGCCGCTTGTCCCACACCTCGAAGTTGGGGTGGTAGATCCGCACGCCGTAGTCGTGGAAGCGCTGGACGTCCTCGCGCGGCAGCGCCTGGGCCACCACCTTGCCGATCCAGCGGCCGGGGAAGCGCTCCTCGATGGCCTTGGCGTACTGCCCGTAGAAGTCGGCCTCGTCCCGGCCGCCGACGTGCGAGGTGATCGCCCCGCCGGTGAGGGTGTACGCCTGGGAGGCGCGGGTGGTGTCGTGCTGGTCGATCAGCGCCAGCGCCTCCAGCACCTCCTCGACCGGCTTGACCCCGGTGTACGGGCGGCCGGCGGCCTTGTGCTGGCGCCAGTTGTGATTGATGTCGCAGTACTGGCACTCCTCCTTGGCACCGAAGTACTGGCAGACCCGGAACACCGTGAGGTAGATCAGGTAGCCCCACTGGATGGTCGGGGCGACCTCCATCACCGACTTCCCGTTGGCCAGGGTGTGCCGGTAGTAGTCCGGCATCGGCGGCAGGCCGACGTCGGCGATCCGGGCGCCGTCCAGGTACAGGCCGAGCGTGCCGTCGTCCCCGGCGCCGACCCGGTACGGCGAGTCCGGGTTCACCCGCACCGACACCACCGTGCGGCGCAGCCCGTACGGCCCGCCGGTCAGCACGACCTCCTCCGGCGGCCGGTTGAGCGCGGCGGCGCCCAGCTCGGGCAGGGTGCGGTGGTCGAAGGAGAAGATGAAGTACGACTTCGGCTTGACGTCGCCGCCCCCGTCGGCGCCCGCGCTGCCACTGAGCGCGGACTCGTCGAAGGCCATGCCGCCGCGCAGCAGGTCCTCCTTGATCACCGCCTCCCGGGGCACGTCCGGATAGCGCTCCATGAGCGCCTCGACGAGTGCGGTGCGGCTGCGGGCCTGGCTCTCCATGCGCTGGTCTTCCTTCCTGGCCCCGTGCTCACGGCGCCGCGCCCATTCTGGTCCCCCGCACCGGAGCGGTCGTGCACCGGGCCCGGAGCTGACCGACCGGTCCGTGCTGCGGGCCGAGGCCGGGCGGCGCCTCGGCCCGCGGTGTCCCGGCGTACGGGGCTCCCAGGGCGCGGGCGTCAGGCCCCGTGGATGTGCGACCAGCACGTGGCAGGCGCCGCCGGCCGGTCATGTCGCATTCGAACAGCCACCGCCAGGAGGGGCACGACGCCGTCGGCCGGAGCGGGACACGGCCGGGTTTCGACGGGTTGACGCGAGTGGCGGCGGGGTCGGGCGGCCGGGTCGGGCGGCCGGGTCGGGCCGGGGGCGCCAAGGCGTGGGGCGGGGCGATGCACGACTGTGGCGCATCCAAACGCCGTCAGCGCGAACGTTCACCCTATCGGGTGAGGAAGATCGTCCGTTGCGATGCGGAACCGGCCTTCGCGCCTACGGTGGGGAACCGAGCGAGACGGGGTCCGGAAACCGGTTTTCCCCTTCGCGACGGGGAATCTGACGTCCCGTCATATTGTGCGACCCCTTTCCAGAGGAGGCTCCATGCCCCTGCGTGCCAGACCGGACACGGCATCCGGGCCCGTCACCGCTCCGGTGGTGGGCCCATGAGCTCGCCGGCGATCGAACAGATCCTGGGCGGGCCCACCGGACTGGGCACCTCCGGGCTGCGGTTCCGGCCGCAGGTCCCGGCCCCCGACGCCCCGGCGGCCGGGGTGCCCGAGCTCGCGGTCTCGGCTGCGGAGACCGCGGTTCCCGGCAGTGCCGCGGCGCCCGGCACCGCGGCGGCGCCCGACATCGCGGCGGCGCCCGACATCGCGGCGCCCGAGGTCTCGCTGCCCGAGATCCCCGGGTTCCAGGTGCCATCCGGCCACGTCCTGCCCGTCCCGTCCGCGCTGACCGCGACGCCGCGTCCGGCCAGGGTGGGCCCGACCGTCCACGGCCCGGCCGCCGCGGCCACGAGTGGCAAGCCGAAGAGCGGCGACCCGATCCCCGGCCTGTACCACCACCCGATCGCCGAGCCCGACCCGGTGCGGGTGGAGGCGCTCAGCGCGGAGCTCAAGGTCTGGGCGATGGAGGAGGTCGAGCTCTACCCGCCGGAGTGGGAGAAGGACTTCGACGGGTTCTCCACCGGGCGCTACATGGTGGCCTGCCACCCGGACGCGCCGAGTGTCGACCACCTGATGCTCGCGGCCCGCCTGATGGTGGCCGAGAACGCGGTGGACGACTGCTACTGCGAGGACCTCGGCGGTTCGCCGATCGGCCTGGGCAGCCGCCTGCTGCTCGCGCACACCGCGCTGGACCCGCTGCACACCACGACGGAGTACCACCCGCACTGGGAGGCCTCGCTCTCCTCGGACGCGCCCCGGCGCGCCTACCACTCCGCGATGGAGTACTTCACCCGGGCCGCCACGCCCTCCCAGTCGGACCGGTTCCGGCACGACATGGCGCGGCTGCACCTCGGGTACCTGGCCGAGGCCTCCTGGGACCAGGCGGACCACGTCCCGGAGGTGTGGGAGTACCTGGCCATGCGCCAGTTCAACAACTTCCGCCCCTGCCCGACGATCACCGACACCGTCGGCGGCTACGAGCTGCCGGCCGAGCTGCACGCGCTGCCCGCGATGCAGCGGGTGATCGCGCTGGCGGGCAACGCCACCACCATCGTCAACGACCTGTACTCGTACACGAAGGAGCTCGCCAGCCCCGGACTGCACCTGAACCTGCCGGTGGTGATCTCCGAGCGCGAGGGCGTCTCCCGCAAGGAGGGCTACCTGAAGGCGGTCGAGGTCCACAACGAGCTGATGCTGGCCTTCGAGGCCGAGGCGGCGGCCCTGGCCGTGTCCTGCCCCGTGCCCACGCTCGTACGGTTCCTGCGCGGGGTGGCCGCGTGGCTCGACGGCAACCACTACTGGCACCAGACCAACACCTACCGCTACACGCTGCCGGACTTCTGGTGACACCACCCCTTCCGGTGGACCCACCCCCACCGGCGGCGCGACTGCCTTGACGACCGATCCCTTGACCACCGATCCCTTGACCACCGATCCCCTGACCATCCGCTAGGAGCTGACCCATGTCCGTGACCGAC
Organism: Kitasatospora sp. NPDC001132; assembly: GCF_053598415.1. Classification (NCBI taxonomy): domain Bacteria; kingdom Bacillati; phylum Actinomycetota; class Actinomycetes; order Kitasatosporales; family Streptomycetaceae; genus Kitasatospora; species Kitasatospora sp. NPDC001132. Next base: position 419,631 of record NZ_JBSFKF010000001.1, read on the forward strand.
GACATCACCACCCCCGGCAACGCCATCCCCGGCCCGGCGACCCCGTACCAGGGCGACATCGCACGCTATTGGGACCACGAGGCCCGTCCGGTCAATCTCCGCCTGGGTGACGTCGACGGCCTCTACCACCACCACTACGGCATCGGTGCGATCGACCAGGCCGCGATCGGCGACCCGGCCGACAGCGAGCGCGAGAAGAAGGTGATCGCCGAGCTGCACCGCCTGGAGTCCGCCCAGGCCGACGTGCTGCTGAGCCACCTGGGCGACATCCGCGCCGACCACACCCTGGTCGACGCCGGTTGCGGCCGTGGCGGTTCGATGGTGATGGCGCACCAGCGCTTCGGCTGCCGGGTCGAGGGCCTGACCCTCTCCGCCCAGCAGGCCGACTTCGGCAACAAGCGCGCCGCCGAGCTGGGCATCGGCGGGTTCGTCCGCTCCCGGGTCGCCAACATGCTGAACATGCCGATCGAGACCGGCTCGGTCGCGGGCTCCTGGAACAACGAGTCCAGCATGTACGTCGACCTGCACGACCTGTTCGCCGAGCACTCCCGGGTGCTGAGCGTCGGCGGCCGGTACGTCACCATCACCGGCTGCTGGAACCCGCGTTACGGCCAGCCGTCGAAGTGGGTCTCGCAGATCAACGCCCACTTCGAGTGCAACATCCACTCCCGCCGCGAGTACCTGCGGGCGATGGCCGACAACCGCTTGGTGCCGCAGGCCGTCATCGACCTGACCCCGGACACCCTGCCCTACTGGGAGCTGCGGAACACCACCTCGCTGGTGACCGGCATCGAGGAGGCGTTCATCGAGTCCTACAAGGACGGCTCCTTCCAGTACGTGCTGATCGCGGCCGACCGGGTCTGACCCGGTAGCGCCGCTGCGGAGGCCGTGATCCGGAGGTCGTGATCCGGAGGCTGTGATCCGGTAGCGACGCGACGCACCACGACGGCGGCGGCCTCCCCGTACCCGCGGGGAGGCCGCCGCCGTCGTTCCGTGACCGGGCCCTACGGCCGGGTGAAGGTCAGGTGGGTGACGCCGCTCGGACTCGCCACCGCCTCGGTGCGGAAGCGCCGCTCCAGCCCCTCGAGTTCGGTCCACAGCGGCTCGCCCCGGCCGAGCAGCACCGGCACCACGACCACGTGGAGGTGGTCGACCAGATCGGCCTCCAGGAAGGCCCGGACGGTGCTAGGGCCGCCACCGATCCGCACGTCCAGTCCGCCGGCCGCCTCCCGGGCCCGGCGCAGCGCCTCCTCGGGTGAGGCGTCGACGAAGTGGAAGACCGTCCCGCCCTCCATCTCCAGCGAGGGGCGCGGGTGGTGGGTGAGCACGAAGACCGGGGTGTGGAACGGCGGGTTCGGCCCCCACCAGCCCCGCCATTCCTCGTCCTGCCAGGGGCCGCGTTGCGGGCCGAACTTGTTGCGTCCCATGATCTCCGCGCCGATGCCGTCGCCCCAGGTGCGGGCCAGCGCGTCGTCCACGCCGGTGTCGCCGCCCTCCTTGCCCTGCATCCGCCGGAACGCCCGGGTGCGGAAGAACCAGGTGTGCAGCCGGTCGGCGGCGTGGCCGAACGGCGCGTCGAGGCTCTGCCCCTCACCCGTGCCGTAACCGTCCAGGGAGATCGAGAAGTTGTGGACCCGGACCAAGGACATCGCTTCCTCCGCAGCTGGTGCCGGGGTTCGGACCGGCCGCCCGCACCCCGCTCGCGGGACACGCTAACCAGGTGTCGTGGAGCATTGACGGTCCGTCACCGTCCCGTGGGCGTGGCGGGTGCGACGGGCGGGGAGCGCGTGGAGGAAGGGGAGGGGCGCGGGGGAGAAGCTGTGCAGCCGTCACGCTATTGTCGTGCCTTCTTCATCCGGAGCACGCCCCGGCGGGCGATGCTTCGTCAGGCTGCCCGGGAGCAGGGCGGCCGGCATCCCACGACTTGGGGGGACCGTTCCGATGACCGTACGCCGCACCCTGACCGGATTCCTGGCCGCCGGCCTGCTCGCCGCCGCGGCGGCGCTGATCCCGACCGCCCCGGCGGACGCCACCACGGCCGGGCCGGGCGACCTGCCGTTCGGCTCCGCGACCACCGTCGGCATCCACAACACCTACGACCCGGCCGCCTTCCCGTACCTGGCCCAGGGCCTGGACACCGGCACCGGGATGATCGAGCTGGACCTGTGGCCGAACGTCATCACCAAGCAGTGGCAGGTCAGCCACTCCAACCCGTTCGGCAACTCCAACAACTGCACCGCCGCCAGTACCCCCGGGCAGCTCTACACGGGCGGCACCGACCAGAACCTGGAGAGCTGCCTGGACGACGTCCGGGTCTGGCTCGCCGCGCACCCTGGCGCCGGACCGCTGGTGATCAAGCTGGAGCTGAAGCTCGGCTACTCGGCCAACCTCGGGATGGGCCCGGACCAGCTGGACGCGCTGATCGCCCAGCACCTCGGTTCCGCCGTGCTGCGCCCGGCCGACCTGCTGGCCAAGCCCGGCGGCGGCTCGTACCCGAACGTCGACGAGGCGGTGCGGGCCGGCAACTGGCCGAGCCGCTCGGCGCTGGCCGGGAAGGTGCTGCTGTACGCGATCCCGGGCACGGTCGAGCTGGGCAACCCCTTCGACACCCTGCACACCGACGTTGAGCAGGGCCGGCACCTGCGGGACCTCGCGGCGGCCGGCCGGATCGGCCAGGCCGAGGTGTTCCCGTCCGTGCTCGGCGCCGCCACCGGCGACCCGCGCGGCCAGTACACCGGTGGCGACACGTCGATCCGGCCCTGGTTCGTGGTCTTCGACGGCGACGCCTCGACCTACGTCAGGACCATCGACACCGCCTGGTACGACAACGCCCACTACCTGCTGGTGATGACGGACTCCCACCTCGTCGCCCCGGAGATCAGTGCCACCGACCCGACCGCCGACCAGGCGCGGGCCCGCACCGAGCAGCTGGCGAAGGCGCACGCGAGCATCGTCTCCAGCGACTGGCGCCGGCTCCCGTCGGTGCAGTCCCTGGTGCTCTCCCGCGGCTGAGGCCGGCGCGGCGGCCGGATCAGGGCCCGGCGGCTGACCGGGTCAAGGCACCGGAGGGTACGCCGAGTTGACCGGAGATGAAGAATCGGAACGGGGCTTCCGATGGCCCGGGACGGTCGCCATCCTGATGGTCATGACCCGAACTCTACGCGCGTGGAAGACCCGCGTCGCCGCCACCGCCGCTGTCGCCCTGGTCACCCTCGCGCCGATCGCCGTCGCCAGCGAGGCGCACGCCGCTGTGAGCGGCTCGGTGTGCCTCTCCGCGCTGCCCTCGCAGGCCCACACCACCCTCGACCTGATCGCCTCCGGCGGTCCCTTCCCGTACAGCCAGGACGGCGTCGTCTTCCAGAACCGGGAGCGCGTGCTGCCCGCGCAGACGTCCGGCTACTACCACGAGTACACCGTGGTCACCCCGGGCTCCCCGACCCGCGGCGCCCGCCGCATCGTCACCGGCAAGCAGTACCACGAGGACTACTACACCGCCGACCACTACGTGACCTTCCGCAAGGTGAACTTCGGCTGCTGACCCGGCCATTCCACCTGTCACACCCCCCTGGGCCCCGGCGCGGCACCCCGCGCCGGGGCCCAGGGCGCGTCCGACAGCGTCGTCGGCGTCGGGCGAGGTGTCCGGAGACGACTCCTGGAGGTTCCGTGCAGCAGTGCGAAAGCGGCGGCGCCGGGCTCGCAGGCCCGGCGCCGCCGCCGCTGGGTGGGTCGAGCGGTCAGTCCGTCGGGCAGTGGATGCCGGCGGCCGGGACGGTGCCGTCCAGCAGGAAGGCGTCCACCGAGGCGCGGATGCACTTGCTCGCGCCGTACCCGGTGTGGCCCTCGCCGTCGCGGCTGAGCAGGACGGCGTTGCCGAGCTCGGCGGTGAGCTTCTCGGCCCAGGCGTACGGCGTGGCCGGGTCGCCGGTGGTGCCGACGACCACGATCGGGGTGGCGGCGGCCGACTTGATCGTGTGCGGCTTCTCGGTGGCGCGGAACGGCCAGATCCGGCAGTCCGGGTCGAACAGCGCGGCCGTCGGGTCGTGCCGGCTGACCAGCGGGGCCTTGGCGGCGAGGTCGGTCAGCGCGGCCTGCAGGGCCTCTCCGGCCGGGGCGTCGGTGGCGCCGTCGGCGCAGTGGATGGCGGTGTAGGCGTCCGCCGAGGGGCTGTAGTGGCCGTCCTTGTCACGGCCGTTGTAGCCGTCGGCGAGGTCGAGCAGGTAGTCGCCCTTGCCGCGGACCATCGCCCAGCCGATGGAGTTGCGCAGGCCGGTCCAGGCCTTCTCGCCGCCGTAGAGCCGGCTGAGCACACCGGTCCAGGCGATGCTGGAGGTCAGGGTGCGGCCCTTCTCCGTCTTGAGCGGCTTGTCCTTCAGCCCGTCGAGGAACGCGGCGAGCTTCTCCGCCGCCTGGTCGGGGTCCTTGCCGAGCGAGCACGCGTCCTTGGTGACGCAGTCCGCGGCGAAGGCCTTCAGGGCCCGCTCGAAGCCGGCCTGCTGCTCGATGTTGTGCTGGACCAGCGAGGTGGAGGCCGAGGTGGCGCCGTCCAGGACGACCCGGCCGACCTTGTCCGGGAACTCCTCGGCGTAGAGCGAGCCGAGGTAGGTGCCGTAGGACAGGCCGAGGTAGCTGAGCTTCTGGTCGCCGAGGGCGGCGCGCAGCACGTCCATGTCCCGGGCGCTGTTGCGGGTGCTGACGAACGGCAGGACCTGGGCGTACTTGGCCTGGCAGGCGTCGGCCAGCTGCTTGCCGTGGTCGGCGGTGGCCTGGTCGGTGTCCAGCCAGCCGTCCCGGGCCTGGTCGTCCAGGCAGTTGAGCGGGCTGGTGCCGGCGGTGCCGCGCGGGTCGAAGCCGACGATGTCGTAGCGGTCGTGCACCGGGCCGTCGAAGCCCTTGGGGTCGAAGGTGACCATCTGGACGCCGGAGCCGCCCGGGCCGCCGGGGTTGATCAGCAGCGAGCCGATCCTCTGGTCGGGCTTGGTGGCCGGGTTGCGGACCACGGCGACGTCCAGGGTGCCGGTGGCGGGGGCGGTGTAGTCGAGCGGGACCTTGAGGGCCGCGCACTGCAGCGCCGAGGTGTCCGCCTCGTTCCGCGCGTCCTTCGCGCACGGACCCCAGGCGAGCTGCTGGCCGTAGAAGGCCTTGAGCGCCGGGTCGGCGGCGCCGGTGGGCTTGACCGTCGGGGTCGGGGCCGCGGCGGCGCTCGGTGTCGTGGCGGCGGCCGAGGTGGTCGCGGGTGCGGCGGTGCCGCCCCCGCCGGTGCAACCGGCCAGCAGGGCGGCGGTGGCGACGGCTGCGACGGCGGCGGGCAGGGCGCGCCGCGGGGTACGGGTGATCATGGAGTGCACCGCACACAAATATCACCTGCCCGTCACGTCAGTCACATGGGATTCTCAGAGTGCTCCGCAAGGGCGGCGCGCGACGTCGTGCACCCGGGTGCGAGGAGTGATTCCCCGGGGGTCCGAACGGTGCCATGCTGAGGTCATGACAGAAAGCAGTGCGATGGCCCCGCTCCGTCAGCAGGCGCAAGCCGACGGGCGGCGAAGGGAGTTGGCCGCGGCGACGGTCGGCTCGGTGGTCGAGTCCTTCGACTGGAGCATCTACGCCGTCCTCGCGCCCTACTTCGCGGCGGACCTCTTCGGGCACGGCAAGCACGGCGTCAGCGGCGTGCTCGGCGCGTACGTCACCTTCGCGGTGGGTTTCGTCGCCAGGCCGGTCGGCTCCTACCTGATCGGGCGGATCAGCGACACCCGGGGGCGGCGCTTCGCGCTGAGCCTCGGCATGGCGGTGATCGCCGTCGCCAGCCTGGGCATCGCCGTGATCCCGGGCCACGGCACCATCGGGATCTGGGCGGCGCTGCTGGCCGTGCTCGCGCGGATCGTCCAGGGCCTCGCCTTCGGCGGGGAGGCGCCCAGCGTCGCCGCGTACGTGACCGAGACCGCCCCGCCGCGGCACCGCTTCGCCTTCAGCTCGGTCTCCTACGGCGGGATCATCATCGGCTCGCTGCTCTCCTTCGGGCTGCTCACCCTGCTGCTCCACACCGTCGGCAAGTCCGGCCTGGAGAACGGCGGTTGGCGTTGGGGCTTCGTGGTCGCCGCGCTGCTCGGGCTGGCCGCCGTCTGGGTGCGGCGGTGGGCGCCGGAGAGCGCGGAGTTCCGCCGCGCCCGGGAGCGCGCGCGCCGCTCCGCCCGGCCGTCGATCCTGCGGACCCTGCGCGAGCACCGCTGGGCGGCACTCACCGTCTTCCTCAACACCCTGGGCGGGACGGTCGGTTACTACTTCGCGCTGGCGTACCTGCCGCAGTACGCCGCCGCCTACCACGTGATCGCCAAGGAGGAGGCGGCCTCCTTCATGACCGTGGTGCTCTGCGTCGTGCTGGTCACCATGCTGCTCACCGGCGCCGCCGCCGACCGCTTCGGCCTGCTGCCGATCGCCCGGCTGGGATTCGGCCTGCCGATCCCGCTGGTCGGGGTGCTGCTCGCGGGGCTGCGCCAGGGCTGGCTGCCGTTCCAGGTCGTCGCCGTGGTGCTGGGGATGCTGGTGGCGACGGTGCTCGGCACGCTCAACGTCTTCACCGGGCTGCTCTTCCCGACGGAGGTGCGGGCGGTCGGCCTCGGCGTGGTCAACGCGGCCACCATCGCCGCGTTCGGCGGCACCTTCCCGCTGCTCGCCGAGTGGCTGGGCTCCAGGAACCTGCTGGGCGTCATCCCGGTGTACGTCACCGTCTGCACGGCGGGCCCGGCCGTCGCGCTGCTGACGGCGATGAGGGTGCCGTCCTTCGCGGCGGCCGTCCGAGGGGCGGAGCGGGCGGTCCAGCGGACACCGGGAACCGCCTGACGGACGGTCATCCGCTGTGGTTGAGTGGTCCGGACCATCGCTGAGCGGGGAGGGCGAGCGTGGACACGGACGCATCGGGTACCGACACATCGGGTACCACCACACCGGGTGACGGCACACCGGGTGACGGCATGTCGGACTTCGACCTGCCGGACTTCGACCTGCCGGACTTCGACCTGTCGGACGACTGCGCGCCGGGGGCCGACCTGTCGGAGAGCTGGCTGACCGAGCCCGGGTTCGAGGAGCGGCCGCCGGTGGACCTGCACACCGACCGGGCGCACTCCGCCCGGGTCTACGACTACCTGCTCGGCGGCAAGACCAACTTCCCGGCGGACCGCGAGGTCGGCGACCGGGTCCTCGCCGAGTTGCCGGGCGTGCGCGCGGACGCCACCGCCGCCCGCGCCGTGATGCACCGGATGGTCCGCCGGCTCGCCGAGGTGCACGGCGTCCGCCAGTTCCTGGACGTCGGCACCGGCATCCCCACCGCGCCCAACCTGCACGAGGTCGTGCAGGCCGTCGACCCGGCCTGCCGGGTGGTCTACGTCGACAACGACCCGATCGTGCTCGCCCACTCGCGCGCGCTGCTCACCAGCACCCCCGAGGGCCGTACCGCCTACGCCCAGGGCGACCTGCGCGAACCGGAACGGTTCCTCGCCGACCCGGCGGTGGCCGCCACCCTGGACCTGCGCCGGCCGGTCGCCCTGACCCTGATCAACATCGTCCACTTCCTCTCCGACGAGGCCGTGCACCCGCCCGTCCGCAAGCTCATGGACGCCCTGCCCGCCGGCAGCTTCCTCGCCCTCTCCGCCGCGACGGCCGACCTCGCGCCGGAGCGCGCCGAGATCGCCTCCCGCCGCTACGCGGAGGCCGGGATCACGCTCCACTTCCGCTCGCGGGAGCGCGTCGAGCGCTTCTTCACCGGGCTGGAGCCGGACGACCCGGGCGTCGTGCCGGTGAACCGCTGGCACCCGGAATCCGCCGGGGCCCCGGGCGGCGACGAGGTCGGGGTGTACGGAGGAGTCGGTCGCAAGGCGTAGTCGAAGCCCACCGTTTCTGACGTTCCGTCAAATCGATCCGTCAAAACGATCGTCTTTGCGTGAACATGTCATTAAAGTGACTGCCCGTCGAACCCCCCACTCGACAGGCGGAGTTTTCATGACCATTGCACGCAGGTCCATCCTCAAGGGCACCTCGGCGGCCGGAGCCGCCCTGGTGGCGGCGGGCACGACGGCGGCCGCGCAACCCGCGGCCGCCCAACCGGCCGACGACGCCCCTACCAGCCCGCTGCTGCTCGCCACCCCGCACCGGGCCGGAACGGCCGGAGTGGCCGGACTGCACCTCCAGTTCGGCACCGACGCCGGCACGGAGATGACCGTCTCCTGGCTCACCCCGCAGTCCGTACGCCGCCCCCAGGTGCGGTACGGCTCACCGGACGGCGGCCTCGGCCGGGTCGTCCAGGCCGAGACCCGCACGTACCGGGACTCGATCGACAAGGTCGAGGTGTACGTCCACCACGCGCGGCTCACCGGCCTGCGCCCGGGCACCACCTACCTCTACAGCGCCGGCCACGACGGCGCCACCGCCGAGACCGGCACCTTCACCACCGCCCCGCGCGGCCGCGCCCCCTTCACCTTCACCAGCTTCGGCGACCAGGGCGCGCCCAACCTCCGCCGCCGGATCACCTTCCCCGACGGCATGCCCTCCCCGCTCGGCAAGTACCCGGTGTACATGAGCAGCCAGGTCGGCACCTCGGCCTCCGCCGACATCGTCGCCGCCGTCGAGCGCGTCGGGCCGCTGTTCAACCTCGTCAACGGCGACCTCTGCTACTCCTCCTACGCCGGCCGCCACGGCCAGAGCCGCACCGCGACCTGGGCCGACTGGTTCATCAGCAACAGCCGGTCCACCCGGCTGCGGCCCTGGATGCCGTGCGTCGGCAACCACGAGAACGAGGGCGGCAACGGCCCGATCGGCGCGCTCGGCTACCAGGCCTACTTCGACCTCCCCGAGTCCTCGGCCTCCTCCGACGAGGAGACCAGGGGCATGTGGTACGCCTTCACCGTCGGCTCGGTGCGGTTCATCAGCCTCGCCAACGACGACGAGGCGATCCAGAACTCCGGCGACGTCTACCTGCGCGGCTACTCCGGTGGCGCCCAACGGCGCTGGCTGGAAAGGGAGTTGCGGTCGGCCCGGAACAACTGGGGGATCGACTGGATAGTCGTCTGCATGCACCACCCGATGATCTCCAGCTCCATGCACGGCTCCGGCAGCGACCTCGGCCTCCGGGAGGCCTGGGGCCCGCTGTTCGACGCCTACGGGGTCGACCTGGTGGTGTGCGGCCACGAGCACTACTACGAGCGCTCCCACCCCGTGCGCGGCACCCTGCCCAACGACACCCGCACCCCGGTGCCGACCGGTACCCGCACCGACCTGATCGACACCGGGCGTGGCACCGTCCACATGATCATCGGCGCCGGCGGCAACACCGCCACCACCCAGGACGACCTCTTCCAGCAGCCCAGGGGCCGGGTGGTGGTCGGGCTGGAGGAGCCGAAGCCGGGTGCGCCGTACCGGGAGTCGATCTGGCTCACCGAGGACGCGCCCTGGGCCGCCGTCCAGGACCGCGAGCACGCCCACGGCTTCGCGGCCTTCGAGGTCGACCCGGGCGACCGGCGCGGCGGCACCACCACGATGAAGGTCACCTACTACACCTTCGACGGGCCGCACGGCGACCTCAGCCCGGTGGACACCTTCACCCTGTACCGGCGCCGCACGGACGGCTGACCGGGCCCGTCCCTGCCGACCCGTGCGACCGGGCCGCTCAGCGCCGGAACAGTCCGGTGAGCGCGGCCCACCAACCGCGGCGCTGCGCCGGGACCGTCGGGGCCCCCTGCCCCGACGGCCCGGCACGCTCGGCACCCCGGGCCGCCGGGACGGCCGGTTCCGGCGCGGCGTCCGGCCGGTCCGCGTGCGCCCGGTTCGCGTCCGCCCGGCCCGGTGCAGCATCCGCTTGCTCCGCCCTGGCCTGGTCCGCCTCCGCCTGCTCGGCCTCCGCCACCGAGACCGGGTCCGGTTCGATGTCGCGGGCCGTGAACTCCACCGGCAGCGCCGTCAGATGACGGGAGATCCAGGCCGAGCTCCAGGTCAGCTCCTCCTCGGGCACCGCGAGCCGGACGTCCGGCAGCAGGGTGAGCAGGATGTCGATCCCGGCCTCGGCGACGTGCCGCCCGATGTCCTGGCCGGGGCACTCGTGCGGCCCGGCGCCGAAGGACACGTGGGAGCGGTTGCCGTACAGCGGTGCCGTCAGGTCGGGCCGGACCACCGGGTCCACGTTGCCGGCCGCGAGCCCGAGCAGCAGCAGGTCCCCGGCGCTGATCCGCTGCCCGCCCAGCTCGGTGTCGGCGGTCGCCCAGCGGCCGGCCACCAGGGACATCGGCGGGGAGTCCCAGAGCACCTGGTCCAGCGCCTCGCCCAGGGTCATCTGGCCGCCGGAGAGGTGGGCGCGGAAGCGCGGGTCGGTGAGCACCATCTTCAGCGAGTCGGCGATCAGGTTGACGGTGGTCTCGTTCGCAGCCAGCAGCACCACCCGCAGGTGCTCCATCACCTCGTCCTCGGTCAGCCCGGCCGGGTGCGCCAGCAGGCGGCTGGTCAGGTCGTCGCCCGGGCTCTCCCGCTTGATGGCGATGGTCCGGCGCAGACCGGCGACCACGTACTCGTTGCTGGCGATCGCCGTCTCGGTGCCCTTCATCAGGTCCCGGGCGGCGGTCACCAGCTGCGGCCCGTACTCGTCCGGCATGCCGAGCAGCTTGGTCATCACCAGCATCGGCAGGTGCTCGGCGAACTGGGAGATCAGCTCGGCCCGCCCGGTCGGCCCGACCACCTGGACCAGGTCGGTGGTGAAGCGGCGGACGTGGCGGCGGATGCCGCGCCGGTCGAAGCCGTTCAGACCGTCCAGCAGGGCGCCGCGCAGCCGGCGGTGCTCGTCGCCGTCCGCGAACACGCAGATCGGCTGCCAGGCGACCACCGGCAGCAGCGGGGAGTCCGCCGGGACCTCGTTGTTGCGGAAGGCGCTCCACAGGCGCGAGTCCCGGGAGAACAGCGAGGGGGTGCGCATCACGGTGATGTTGGCGCCGTGGCCGAGCACCAGCCAGGCCCGGTGGTCGCCGTGCAGCAGCACCGGGGCCACCTCGCCGTGCTCGGCGCGCAGCTTCTCGTACAGGCCCGCGGGGTCGGTCTCGGCCTCCGGGCCGTACAGCCGGCGCAGGCCGCCGGGGCCGGTCGGGGAGACGGCGCCGCCGCCCGCGTGGGCCGGGCAGCCGGGCGGCGGGACGGCGGCCGACGCGTGGGCGGGGCCGGCGGGTTCGGGGTACGGGGTGGTCAAGGGGGTCTCCGGTCGCGGATGGGGTTCGGTGACGGGCGGTCGTACGCTCACACGCTCGCCCGGTCGTACGGGCTACGGGGCCGGGGCCGACGGCGCCGGGACTGACGGGGCGGCCAGCTCGTACAGGTAGTGCATCAGGGTCATCAGGGTGTCCCGGCTGGACTCCCGGCTGCGCGCGTCGCACGTGACGATCGGCACCTCGGGCGGCAGGTCCAGCGCGCCCCGCAGCTCGTCGACCGGAACGGCCGGCGCCTGCGCGAAGCCGTTGACGGCCACCACGAAGGGCACGCCGCGCTCCTCCAGCCGCCCGATCACCTCGAAGCTGACCTCCAGCCGGCGGGTGTCCACCAGCACCACCGCGCCCAGGGCGCCCTCGAACAGGCCGTTCCAGAGGAACCAGAACCGCTCCTGGCCGGGGGTGCCGAAGACGTACAGCACGAGCCGGTCGCTGAGGCTGATCCGGCCGAAGTCCATGGCCACGGTGGTGGAGGTCTTCTGCTCCACCCCGGTCGGGTCGTCCACCCCGATCCCGGCCTGGGTCATGGTCTCCTCGGTGGTCAGCGGGCGGATCTCGCTGACCGAGCTGACCAGCGTCGTCTTGCCGACGCCGAAGCCGCCGACGACCACCACCTTGACCGCCATGGTGACGGTGTCCGGCAGCACGTCCGCGCCGGCCGGCCCGACCACCGTCTCAGAGTCGTTGAAGTCCATGGATCACCGCCTCCAGCAGGGCACGGTCGGGGAGTTCCGCCGCGGGCACGGCGGCGCTGCGGGCCTCGATCAGCCCGTCGTCGAGCAGGTCCGCCAGCAGCACGATGACCACGCTGACGGGCAGTTCCAGGTACGCGGAGACCTCCGCGACCGAGAGCGGGGAGCGGCACAGCCGCAGGATGGCGGCCTGCTCCGGCTGGTGGGCGGGGGTCGGCTCCGCGCGCGAGACGATCAGGGTGACCAGGTCGAAGACCCCCGGTCCGGCGGGGCCGCTGCGGCCCCGGGTGATCACGTACAGCCGGTCCGGCTCAGGACCGTCCCAGCCACCCTGCTCGGCCGTCATGCCACCGCCTCACTGTGCTCGTTCATGTGCCCGTCCCGCCGCCGGAACCCGTCGCGGCGGGACGGTCCGGGCGCCCGTTCACGCGACCGCCTCGGGGTTGCGCGGCGGCGTGGAGAGGTGCTCGCCGATCCGGGCGACCAGGTCGCGCATCTGGTGGCTCACCAGCCCGGCGTCCACGCCCTCTTCGGCGAGCACCGCGAGGTAGGCGCGGTCGCCGGCCGCCATCAGGTAGAAGTAGCCGCCGTCCACCTCGATCACCACCAGCCGCATCGAGCCGTCGCCGTGCGGGAACTCGTGGCCGATCGCGCCGGCCAGGCTCTGCAGCCCGGCGCAGGCGGCGGCGAGGCGGTCGGCGGTGTCCGGGTCGGTGCCGTACTGGGCGATCCGCAGGCCGTCGGCGGACAGCACGATGACGTGGCGCACGCACGGGACGCTGTGCGCGAGGTCGTTGAGGATCCAGTCCATGTTGCTGCGGTGCGGAATCACTGCTCGCCTTTCCCTGCCGTGTCTTCACTGGTGTCTGCGGCGCCGGTGTGTCCGGATCCCGTGCCGCGTCCGGTGCCGCCCGGCCCGGACGGGCTCGGACCGGTGCCCTTGATGCCGTTCATGAACTCCTCCAGCCACAGGCCGGGCTGCTTCGGCTCCCTGGCGGGGCGCGACGCCTGGGCCGGCGGTCCCGCGGTCGGCCCCGCCGACGGACCGGGCATCGACCCGGCCATCGGCCCGGCGGGCTGGGCGGCGGCGCGCGCGGCCCCGCCGTAGCCGCCCCGGGGCACCAGCGGGCGGCTGCGCCGGCGCTGCGGCAGGCCGTTGGGCGTCCACTCGGTCACGATCACCTCGTCGTCCCCGGCGCCCGGGCCGGAGGGGCCCCACGGGTTGGTCGAGCCGTAGGACGGCCCGACGCCGGCGGAGGTCGTCCGGGCGCCCCAGGGGCGGCCGGGGGCCGCGTGCCGGGGCGGGTTCGGGGGGAGCGGGCGGGGGCCGGAGAACGCGCCGATCCCGTGCGCCCGCCCGGTCGGCGGCGCGGTGGTGAGCAGGGCCTGCGGCACGACCAGCACCGCCCGCACGCCGCCGTACGCGGAGCGGCGCAGCGAGATCTGGAAGCCGTAGGCCTGGCAGAGCCGGCCGACGATGGCGAAGCCCAGCCGGGGGGACTCGGTGAGGTCGTCGAAGTCCTTGGAGACCATGGCCTCGCGGATCGAGCGCTCGGCGCGGAACCGGGCCTCGTCGGTGAGGCCGAGGCCGCCGTCCTCGATCTCGATCGCCATCCCGCTCTGCACCTCGGAGGCGCTCAGGTGCACGTGGGTGTGCGGCGGGGAGTAGCGGGTGGCGTTGTCGAGCAGCTCGGAGACGGCGTGGATCAGCGGTTCGACGGCCGGTCCGGTGACCGAGATCTGGGCCACCGGGTGCAGGTCCACCCGCTGGTACTCCAGGATCCGGGACATGCCGCCGCGCAGCACGCTGTAGAGCGCGATCGGACGGGTCCACTGGCGGCCGGGGCGGGCGCCGGACAGGACGGCGATGCTGTCGGCGAGGCGGCCGGTCAGCGCGTTGCCGTGGTCCAGGCGCAGCAGGTCGTCGAAGACCGCAGGGTCGTTGCCGTGCCGGTCCTCCATCTCCCGCAGGTCCTTGGCCTGCCGGTGGATGATGGCCTGCAGCCGGCGGGAGATGTTGACGAAGGCCCGCTCGGCCGAGTCGCGCCGGCTGACCTCGTCGTCGACGGCCTTGGCGACGCCCTCGGCGACGGCCACCAGGGAGCGGCGGAACCTCGGCGAGACGGGTGCGTCGCCCTCCTCCAACGGGCGGGTCAGGATGTCGAAGGAGTAGCCGTACCGGGCCCCGGCGACCACCCTGCGCATCTCGCCCCGGGCGAGCCGGTCCAGCTCGTCCTCCTGCCCGACCAGCCGGCGTTGGAGGTCCTCGACCTGTCGGGCGTGCCGATCGCGCGACTCACTCAGCGCCCGCCCGCGGCGGGCCGACTCGGCGGCCACCACGGCCACCAGCACGGTGCCCGTCGCCCCGCACCACAGCACCTCGGCCCGGGCCCCGGCGGACACCACCGCCGCGGCGACCGCCACGGCCGCCGCCATCACGGCCGTCGGCAACAGCCAGCCGAGCAGGGGCGCTCGGCGCCGTCTGGTGGGCGACGATCCAGCTCGAAGCATTCAGCATCCTCAGACAATCGGAACAGTACGGGGGACAAACGGGGGACCGGCTCCGGAGGCGTGGTGGTGCAGCATAGCCAAGTTCAGGACATCCTGACCGAAAGTCAAAAATACTGTCTCTCAACCGACTTGTCGCAACCTGTCGGACAACACCGACATCCCGCACACCAGTCGCAACCCGGACCGGCCACCCTCGCCCCACCAGGCTTCTCGCCCCGCCGCCCGCGCGCCGCCGACCCGCCCCGGATTCGCTCATGCGGAGGGTTTCCACACCAAGTCCGGCCACCCGCCCGCGAGTTCGTGCTACGGCGGCCAACTCCTGTCAACCGTGGTCCCGGCAATCACCCGCACGTGGGACACCGGCCGCGGCCGGTCCGGGGTGAGCCGCACCAGGAGGCCTTCATTCGGATGCGTGCGGTCCGGGGTTCCTCCCAGGGCCTGTTTCAGAAGTGATCTTTGTGGGACCCGCACTCAGGAGCGTGCGGGAGAATGTGGACCGTGGAGGGGAAATACAGGCTGCTGCGCCAGACGAGTCGGTGGGCGCGGTTCGCCCAGGTCACCGTGCACGGAGCCGTGGCCACCGAGCCAGAGGTCCGGATGGGCCCCGACGTGTTCGGTTGGCGCGGCCGGTCCTACGGCACCGCGCCGTGCGCCAGCCGTTCCGATGACCAACGCATCCGGCAGAGGTGCGGAAAGGTGCTTGGTACGCGCTCATGCGCCTTCCCGAAGAGGCCCGTGGCGTGACCGTTTCCGTCGTCGAGATCGTCACGGCACCAGCGGACACGGGCCGCGGCGATGTGAAGTTCGCTGCGGCGCATGCTGTCTGGCAACCCGTCGGCCAGAAGCCGGACCAGCATCCATGGATCGGTGAGGACGGGAGTCCTGTCTTCCCAGAGCGACTCAGGTCGCTGTCACACGAGCAGTGCCTCGAGCTCCGGAAGTCGGCCGAACAGGACCGGGAGGCCGCGCACGCCGTTGCGCGCGGACTCGTGCGACAGCGCGAGGTCAGGGCCGGTGCTTGCCTCGACAGCGGCGAGGCACCGGAGGATGTTCCACCTCGTGTGCCCCAGCCAGCCGCCGATCATGTACGCGAACCAGCTTGGACCTGACGGGGGCAGCGATCCGCCCCCCGCGACGTAGCCGTCGAGGACCGAGCGGAAGATGGCGGGCTTGATGTCGTCGAAGCCAGGCCCCTTGGCGAGGCTCAGCGCAGTGGAGCCGAGCTCACCGGACAGGTCGAGCATCCCCGAGAGCTCCCAGTCGAGCACCACCGGCCGACCCTCTCGGGCCAGCAGGTTCCACGGCTGGATGTCCCCGTGGGTCAGCACGACGGGGCCTGGCCGTTCGCAGGTGTCGACGAAGTGGGCGATCGCGAGGAACGTCTCGACGCGGGAGGCGAGTTCGTCGGCCCACGGCTGTCCGGTCGCCACCGCCCGCGCGGCGAGCTCGGGCCAGTCCCGTGGCGTCGGGTCCTCGATCGACGCATGGGTCCACGCGACGTCGAGCGCGTGGATGCGCGCGAGGATCTCACCGATCTCGAACGCGTACGCCGCCGACACCGGTGCTTCGGGCACCTTCTCTCCCTCGACCCATCGGTGAACGAGCGTGTCGTGGCTGGCCGAGATCGGCTCCGGCATCGGGACACCGGCGGCGAAGGCCGTCCGCTCAAACCTGAACACCTCCTCGACGCGATAGGTCCAGCGACGGTCGACGAGGTTCAACTCCTTCACGGCGAACGACCCTTGGTCGGTGTCGAGCCGGTGCATCCGGTTGGCGAACCCGCCATGGACGCGGGTCATCGGCCCGATCGGCACGCCGAGATGCGAAAGGTTCACCCACGCATGCTAGGGTCTGTTCAGAAGTGGATCAAGGTCGTGCGGTGATCACGTACCATGGCCCGGGGAGATCTGACAGACGCGCAGTGGGCGGTGCTGGAACTTCTGTTGCCACGGGGCGTCAAGGCCGGTCGGCCGCCGGTGCACACCAAGCGGCAGCTGATCAACGGCATACGGTTCCGCACACGCATCGGCATACCGTGGCGGGATCTTCCCGAGTGGTACGGGCCGTGGGAGACGGTGTACGGATTCTTCCGTCGCTGGCAGCGCGACGGCACGTGGCACCGATCCCCGAGCAGCTGCAGGCCCGCGCCGATGCGAAGGGCCTGATCACCTGGGACATCTCCGTCGACTCCACGATCGCCCGCGCGCACCAGCACGCGGCCGGCGCGCGCAAAAAGGGGATCTACAGGTCGAGCCACCCGGCGGCGTCTTCGCCGAGCCTGATGACCACGGACTCGGACGCTCTCGCGGTGGACTGACCACCAAGATCCACCTGGCCGTCGAGCAGACCCAGAAGCTGATGTCGCTCGTGATCACCGCCGGACAACGGGGTGACTCCCCGCAGTTTCAGGTCGTCCTGGGCCGCATCCGGGTGCCGCGTCTCGGCCCGGGGCGCCCTCGTACCCGGCCGGACAAGGTCCGTGCTGACAAGGCGTACGGCTCCCGCGCGAACCGCGTTTACCTGCGCAGACGTCGTATCGGCTGCACGATCCCGGAGAAGCGCGACCAGATCGCCAACCGCAGGAAGCACGGCTCCCGCGGCGGTCGGCCGCCGAAGTTCGACAAGGACGACTGTCGCGAGCGCCATGCCGTGGAGTGCGGCATCAATCGCCTCGGCGCCACCGCGCGGTCGCCACGAAATACGACAAACTCGCTGTCCGCTACGAAGCGACCGTGCTGATCGCAGCCATCAACGAGTGGCTGTGACCAGCACTTTCGAAACACGCCCTAGGGTCGTCGCATGGACGATCACGACAGCCGCACACCCGGCCCGCTGGGCCGGACCCTGCGCCACCTCATGGGCGACGCGGCCTGGACGGGCATGCTGGACGGCGCGTTCGAGCGCAGGCACCCGATCGGCACCACCCTCCTGCGCCAGGGCGAACCGGGCACCCACGTCCTCGCCCTGCTGGCCGGAGTGGCCAAGGTCAGCCGCCGGGAGCGCGACGGGAGCGTCCGGCTGCTGGCCTTCCGCGGCCCGGGCGAACTGCTCGGGGAAGTGGCCGTCCTGGACGACGGCGTCCGCTCGGCCAGCGTCCAGGCGATCTCGGACTGCACGGTCGCGGTCCTCGCCAAGGCCGCCTTCCTGCGTTTCGTCGCCGATCGTGAGCTGTTCCCCGTGATGGTCCGCTACGCCATGGGTCGGCTGCGCGAGTCCGACCTGGCCCGCACCGGCGGTGACATCGTCCCCCGGCTGGCAGCCGCCCTGGTGGCCCTCGCCGATCTCTCCGCCGGCCCCGTCCCGGCGGTCGGCCGCCGGATCGAACTCGCCCTGACCCGCGACGAACTCGCCCAACACCTCGGCGTCTCCCGCAACACCGTCACCACGGCCCTCGCCGCCCTGGCCGCCCACCGCGTCGAGACCGGCCGGAAGTCCATCACCCTCGCCGACCTCCCCGCCCTCCGTCGAGCGGCGGTGCCTGTGGACTGAAGAGCCAACTCCTCGATGTGTCCTTCGTCACATGTTTTCTGCACTGAGCGAGCACACCGGAGCACGCTGTGTCGCGAAGCTGGGTGACGCAAGGTCAGTACGGGAACCCGCGAGGAGCAGAGATGACGGAGTTCGACCAGCCGATGCCCGAGGCCAGCGCCCTGCCGTACAGCCGCAGCCGACACCTCCCGCCGTACCGGGGCATCGTCGCCGTGGACGCCAAGGACTTCACGGGGTACCCCGCGATCGAGCACGGCGTGATCAGCAGGTCCGTGCCGCAGGTGCTCCAGTGGTCCTTCGAGCGGGCCGGACTGGGTGAGGTCTGGCAGGACCGGCGGTTCCCCGACTCGACCGGCGACGGGTACGTGTTCGGCTTCGACCCGGGCTGGATGCCCTTCCTGATCCACCCCTGGCTGAACACCCTCCAGGAGGTGCTGACGGAGTTCAACGTGCACTCGGTCGGAACGGTGCGCATCCGACTGAGGGTCAGCCTCAACATCGGCCCGCTCCCCGACGCGGGCGGCGAGTTCGACGGCAACGGCACCCCGCGCAACGACACCCACCGGCTGCTCGACTCCCGGCCGGTGAAGGCCGTGCTGGCCGCGTCCAACGAAAGCATCACCCACGTCGCGGCCATCCTGTCCGACCGCTGCTACCAGGACGCGGTGGCCGGCGGTTACACCGGGCGCCACCCCGACCACTTCATCGAGGTGCCGGCGACGGTCGAGGGCAAGCGCTTCGACCAGCAGGCGTGGCTCTACGTGCCCGCGCCGTCCGGGAACCTCTACGACCGCCGGATCCTCGGCGACGCCGTCGTCGGGGAACAGGAGGGGCGGGACGGCCGGAAGGCGGACCGGCCGGCGGAGGGGCGTCGGGCGCCGAGGACGGTCGTGAACCAGCGGGCCGACGGAGGAAACCTGAACAGCGGCACGGTGCACGGTGGGCAGAACATCACCAACGTGCGTGGTGACTCCATCAGTGGCTTCGGCGGCGACTACGTTCGGGGCAACAAGGACACCGTCCACGGCGACAAGAACGAGCACCACCGGTGAGGCCCGACGAGCGCCCGGCCATCGAAGGGCCGCCTGGCGTGCCGGGCTCCGGCCCCGGCCCCGACTTCGATGACTTCGACGACGAGTTCGCGGGCCGGTTCGCCGCCTGGGGACCGGGCGGCCAGTTCATCTTCGCACCGAACGGCAACATCAACACCGGATCGGTGCACGGGGACCAGCGCGTCGAGAACGGTGCCGCCGGAGCGGCGCCGGGCAGCGGCGAGCGGGTCGAGGCGCAGGACGGACCCATCTCGGAGACGGAGATCCTGGCCGCCCGGACCGGGTACGCGAAGCCGGACTGCTTCCCCGAGGCGCTGAGGACGCTCGGCACCCGCCTGCTCTTCCTCGCCGGTGAACCGGGCACCGGGCGTCGCACCACTGCCCTCAACCTGCTGTTCGAGAGCAGCGGGAAGAGCCTCGCCCTGCGCGCGCTTGACAGCGACTCGGACCTGACGTCCTGGCGGCCCACCGACAGCGAGGCGCGCGGGTACCTGGTACACGGTCTGTCGCCTGCGGTGCGGTTGGGGCCGGCGGCGGTCGCCAAGCTGCGCCAGCGGTTGGAGGAGGCCAAGGCCGTCATGGTGGTCCTGCTGCCGCATGACGCGGACCGTCTCCGCGGTGTCGTCCGCGAACTGGACGTCAGCCCGGTGCGCTACACACCCCCGTCGCCGCGTGCGGTCTTCGACGCCCGTCTGGAGGCGGTGGTGCCCGATGCGAAGCGACGCGAGGCGCTGCTGGCCCGGCTGGAAGCGGATCTGGACGATCTGCTGGCCCCTGAGCTGGTGCCGGCCCAGGTCGCCGAACTCGTCGACGAGGTAAGCCGGGCCGGTGATGAAGGACCCGACCCGGTCGACCTCGGCCAGCGGCTCAGCTTCCTCGCGGAGGAGGAGGTCCCGGAGCTCCTGAAGGCGCTTCGCGAGGACCCGGACGCGCTCGCGTTCCTGCTGGTGACGAGCGTCCTGGAGGGTGTCGACCACCGGATCATCCGGGACGAGACGGACCGCTTGCTGGCACTGGCCGACGGCCGCCTGAATGCTGTGCTCGGGGCGGGCCCGGAAGGGCAGAGCGAGCAGAGTCGGCTCACGCCGGGCGAGGCCCTGCAGCCGAATCCCCGATTCGTGTTCCGGCGGTCGCTGGACGACCTGTTGGCGACTGTGCGGGCCGAATGCGCTCCGGGCGGGACGCGGAGGACGTCGAACTACGCCTACACGGTGGAACCGATCCGGTTCAAACGCCATCGGCAGGCGGAGACGGTGCTGCGGCACGTATGGCGCCAGTACGGGCAGGTGTCGGGACTGCTGACCGAGTGGATCAACACGGTTCCCGCCACCGAGTCCGACCTGGCCGTCCCGATGGGCCGTGTGGTGGGTATGGCTGCGGGCTGGAGCGGTGCCCGTCGGGCCCTGACCCACATCGGCACTCTGGCCAAGGCAGAACAGGCGCGGAGCCGGAGCATCGCCGTGTACGCGCTGGGGATCACGGCCCAGGACCCGATTCTCGTCGGCGAGGTGAAGCACCGCCTCAACAGCTGGAGCGTCAACGGCGGCTGGCAACTCCGGTGGACGGCGGCCGGTGCCTGCGGTGGAGATTTCGGAGCAGCCCGGCCGGAGTTCGCGCTCTCTCTGCTCCGGCGTTGCTTCCGCGGAGAGGACGGGAAGGAAACCGAGGTTGCCGCGACGGTGGTCTGGTCACTTCAGCGCCTCTTCGACGGCGGAAACCAAACGGCCGTGTTCCGGAAGCTCATGGACTGGGTGGACCGGCCGGGGCCGGACACCGAACTCGCCCTCATCGCCTTCCTCAACCTGCTCCATGCCCCGTTCTGGTTCCTGCAACAGTTGGGCCCCGACGGCGAGTTCGGTGATGGCGTGGTCGAGTTCGTCCGCCGGTCCCTGAACCACCAACGGATGTTCGCCGGTGTCAGCCGCAGGCTGCTCGACTGGTGCCGGCAAGCGGTTTGGGACGAACCGCTCCGCGCACCCGTGGAGACGCTGCTCATTGCGCTCGCCCAGAAGATGCGCCCCGGCGAGCTGGGGCTGCTGACCGCGATCGACCGCAGCGACGACCCCGGCCTGGTCGGCCGCGACATCGCCCGCCGCGCCCTGGAGGCCTGGCGGCGGGGCGAGCCCCAGCCCTACCAGCCCACCCCCGCCTTCGGAGGACCCGATGACCCTCGACACTGACCCGCCCGTCTACACCCAGGCCACCCGCGCCCCCTGGCGGGAGGTCCTCTGGCACCGCTGGTCCGGGCGGCGCGACCGCGCCCTGGTCGTGGGGGACCGCCACGGGCTCTACCAGCAGCTGGGGAAGGGCCGTCCGGGAGTGGCGGCCTTGGGGGAGAAACGCGGGGTCGGCGCCCGGCTGGGACTGCGCGGTTTCGACCAGGCGTTCCTGGTGGACCTCGCGGAGCGGCCGGGGGTGAGGGCGGTCCGTCTCCGTACCTCGTACGGCACGGAGTCGCTGGAGGTCCACTTCCTGTGGTGGGTCCACGACGCCGCCCGGGTCGTGCAGACCCGGACCAGCCAGGGCGGGCTGCCGGTCCGCAAGGACATCGACGGACGGCTGCACCACCTGAAGGAGCAGTTCGCCACTGCGGGGGCGAGGTTGGGTTCCGAAGAGCTGCTGCAGTACCTCGCGGCTCCGTACGTGTTGCCCCACTGCGGCCTCGGCTACCGCGTCACGGACGTCTCCGCGCGCGAGCGCGGCAACGAACTGCGGCTCGGGGAGCCTGACGCGACGGACGTGCCGTTCGACTGGACCGTCAAGAGCGAGGAGGAGTACGCCTTCTGCCGGCGAGCGGTCCAGGACGGTCCGCTCGCGCTCGCGGGGCTGTGGCTCGCCAGGAAGCCCGATGAGGTGCGCGACGTCCTGGACTGGGTGGTCAACCACGCCGACCTGCTCCGGGGTGAGACCACCTGGCAGGACCAGATGGCGCTCATGCTGGGCAAGGTGACGGACCAGGAACAGGAGGAGCTGTCCAGGCTCCTGCGCGATCGCCTGGTCGCCCTCGGGCGGCAGGTCCCCGGGCCTGCCCAGCAGCCGCCGGCGCCTCCGCACCCTCCGGGGCCGGGCTTCACCAAGCTCCACACCCACGTCAACGGCTGGGCCGGCAGTGTCCCGAACGGAGTCCCGAACGGGGTGCCGCGATGACCCGGGCAGCCGTACGCCGCGAGCCGCCGCCGTGCGGGACCCGCAGGCGGTCCGTGGGCAGAAGCCCTCGGAGGCCGACCCCTCGGCGGCCCCGCCGGTCCGCTGCGCCGATAGCGGTGTCCCATACGTCCTCCGTGTCGGCGATGGAGCGCCTGATGGCGGCCAACAGCGCGGAGCTCGTCCGGGCCGACACCAAGGCCGCCGTGTTCCTGGCCTTCACCGGGGCGGTGTTGGCCACCTTCGTCCCCCTGGACGGCGGCGCCGGTTCGGGCTCCCCGGCTTGGCTGGCTCCGCTCCTGCGGTGGAGCGCCGTGGTCAGCGCCCTGTTGGCAGTCGGCTGCTTCGTCTCCGCGCTGGTGCCCCGCCACCGCAAGGGGCGGAGCAGCGGGGCGGCCGGGCCGGGGTACTTCGAGCACATCGTCCCGGGGGCGTGCTCGGATGGGCTGCGCCGGGCATTCGAGCGGGTTGGGCGCGATCCGGCGGGGCCGTTGCTGTCGGCGCTGGCCGGTACCAGTGCGATCATCCGGGCGAAGTACCGCTGGATCGAGGCCGGGACCGTGCTGCTCCTGCTGGCGCTTCCGCAGTTCGTGCTCACCCTCCGACCCTTGTGACGGCGGGTCGTTGACGGGCCCCGGCCGCATCACGGCCGGGGCCGGTGGCATGGCTCTGAGGCAACAGATGTTGCATGACGGGGCAATAAGTGTTGACGGTCTCCGTCGGCGGTCCGTACAGTGCCGGGCCATGGAGACGGGTGATCTTGGTCGGCGGGTGGCGGAGGATGTGGCCGGTGGCGGCGGGGTGGAGGGGTTGCGGCGGCTGTCGGGGGTGGTTGAGGCGCTGGAGGAGCGGCGGACGGAGCTGGTGGAGGAGCTGCGGCGAGGGCGGGAGGCGACCTGGGAGGAGATCGGGCGGGCCTGTGGGATGACGCGACAGGGGGCGACCAGGCGGTGGGCCGGGCGGCTGCGGGCGCGGTCGTTCGGGGTGGCGGCGGACGCGTACCAGCACGGTCGGCCGGGCTATCCGCGGGCGCTGATCGGTTCGGCGGTGCCCCGGGAGGCCCGCCGGGTGCTCGATCTGGGCGCCGGAACGGGCAAGTTGACCGGGATGCTGGTCGAGGCGGGCCTGGACGTGGTGGCGGTCGAGCCCGACGAGGGGATGCGGGCGCGGCTGGCCGCGGCGGTGCCGAAGGCGGCCGTCCGGGCGGGCTCGGCCGAGCGCATCCCGCTGCCGGACGGCAGCGTGGACGCCGTGGTGGTGGCGCAGGCCTGGCACTGGTTCGACCCGGCGGCCGCGTTGCCGGAGATCGCCCGGGTGCTCGCCCCCGGCGGGACGCTCTCGCTGGTGTGGAACGTCCGGGACGAGAGCGAGCCCTGGGCCGCCGCGCTCGGGGTGCTGATGCACCGTTCGGCGCGACAGCGGATCGACACCAGGCCCGTCCTCCCGGCGCCGTTCGGCGCGCCCGAGCGGCTGGAGATCGGCTGGGAGCACCTCACCACCCGGGCCGGGATCGTCGACATGGTCGCCTCGCGCAGCTACGTGATCGCGCTGCCGGAGCACGAGCGGGTCCGCCTGCTGGCCGACGTCGAGCAGCTCCTGGCCACCCACCCCGACCTGGCGGGCCGCGACGAGATCGCGCTGCCGTACGTGACGAGGTGCACCCGTGTCCGTCTCGGCTGAGCACGACCGGCGGCCCGTGGTGCGCTCCGTGGCGAACTCCGTGCTGCTGCGCCGCCTGGGCGTCGCGGACGCTGAACCGTACCGGGCCTTCCGGCTCGCGGCGCTGCGCGAGACGCCGAGCGCCTTCACCTCCAGCCACGCCGAGGAGGCCGGCAAGCCGTTGTCCGCGACGCTGCGCCGGCTGGCCGGCGCCGAGGACGGTCCGGGCGCCCTGATCGGCGCCTTCGACGGCAGCGGCGCGCTGGTCGGCACCGCCGGGCTGAAGGTTTCGCAGCGCAGCCAGGAACGGCACAAGGGCACGCTGTACGGCATGGCGGTGGCCCGCGGCGCGGGCGGCCGGGGGATCGGCCGCGCCCTGGTGCGGGAGGTGCTGCGCACCTCGGCGGACGACGGGCGGCTGCGGCAGGTGCTGCTGACCGTCTCGGAGGGCAACGAGCCGGCCCTGCGGCTCTACACCGCCTGCGGCTTCGAGGTGTGGGGGCGGGAGCCGAGGGCGGTCCTGGTGGAGGGGCGGGCGGTCGCGAAGCTGCACATGGTGCGCCTGCTGGACGGGGAGCGGGCGGCGGCCGTGGACTGACGAGCCGGCCGATGACCGCGCGGAAAGCCCGCCGGGCCGGCCTCACCGCTGGAGGACGCGTCGCAGCCAGCGGGTGCGGGCGTCGTGGGCGTCCCGGCTGATGGCCGCGTGCGGGGCGAGGCTGTCGAAGCCGTGGCAGGCGCCGGGCCACACGTGCAGTTCGGCCTCGCCGCCCGCTCGCCAGATCGCGTCGGCGTAGGTGACGGCCTCGTCCCGGAACGTCTCGGCGGACCCCACCTCGACGTACGCCGCGGGCAGTCGGGACAGGTCGGTGGCGCGGGCCGGGGCGGCGTACGGCGAGAGGTCGGCGGCACCGTACCGGTGGCCGAGCACCGCCTGCCAGGCGGTGGCGTTGGACGTGCGGTCCCAGGTGTCGTGGCCGGCGAGCTGGTGGCTGGAGAAGGTGTCGCCGCGGTCGTCGAGCATCGGGCTCAGCAGCAGCTGGCCGAGCGGCGCCGGACCGCCCCGATCGCGGACCAGCAGGGCCAGCGCCGCGGCGAGCCCGCCTCCGGCGCTCTTGCCGCCGATGACCACGCGTCGCGCGTCCACGCCCAGCGCGCCCGCGTGCTCGGCCGCCCAGACGAGTCCGGCGTAGCAGTCCTCGACGGCGCCGGGGAAGCGGGTGTGCGGAGCCAGCCGGTACTCGACGGAGACGACCGCCAGCCGCAGCGGCAGCGCCCAGCCGCGCAGCAGCCGGGGCAGGACGGACCAGGCGTTGCCGGTCACCATCCCGCCGCCGTGCAGGTAGTACAGCAGCGGCAGCTCCTCGCGGATCCCGGCGGGCCGCGCGCTGACGAGCGTGATCTCGCCCCCGCCGTCGGCCCGCGGCACGCGCAGCTCCGTCACCTCGAACCGGTCACCGTCGCGCAACTGGTCCGGGGTCGGGCGGGGCCGGGCGGCGAGGTCGCGTTGCTGCCAGGCCGTCAGGTCCTCCGGGGTGAGCACCTGCCGCGCCCGGTCGCCGGCGGACGCCAGCGCCGCCCGAACCTCGGGATCCAGCGGAGGCACGCCCCCGACCGCCGACCCACCCATCACCGGTACCCCCTCGCCGTGCGGCGCCGGTCGGCGCCGATCTCCCCAGCTTGCCAGCACCAC
Source organism: Kitasatospora sp. NPDC001132 (assembly GCF_053598415.1). Lineage (NCBI taxonomy): Bacteria > Bacillati > Actinomycetota > Actinomycetes > Kitasatosporales > Streptomycetaceae > Kitasatospora > Kitasatospora sp. NPDC001132. The sequence goes on from NZ_JBSFKF010000001.1 coordinate 445,099, forward strand.
CGGCACGGGGCCGCGGCGCCCCCGGACCGCCCCGGACCGCCCGCGATCAGCGGGTGCCCCGGCGGTGCGTCCACCCCATGGTGGCAGGGGAGTTGTCGGTCCCGCCCGCGAGGATCGCGCCCATGGACCTCACCGCCGCCCTCGCCGGGCTCGAAGGTACGGCACCAGCAGGGCCTGACACCCCGGCTGGAAGCGCTGCTCGACGGAGGGCGACCGCCTGATCGTCACCTCCGGCCTCGCGTACCACACCGTCCGCGAGGACGAGCGGCTGCGCGCCCTCCTGGCCGAGCTGTACCGACCTCGGCGTTCCAGTCCCCAGCCCCCCCGCGGAGCCGATTGTCAGTGACGGGCCGTAGCTTTGGAGGTGTCGGCAGGCCTCCCCGCCGGCACCCCATCTCCGATGCCCGAAAGGGGACCGCACCGTGTCCGTCGCCGTGGAAGAGCAGGTCACGTACCTCGAACTGTCCGAGGACGAGGGGAGCGCGCACAAGTTCTACGAGGTGCGGCTCGCCGGCCAGGTGGTGACGGTGCGGTACGGGCGGATCGGCGAGCCCGGGCAGAGCAAGTCGACGACGTACCCGAGCCCGGAGAAGGCGGCCGCGTCGGCGGCCAAGAAGATCGGCGAGAAGGTCCGCAAGGGCTACGCCCCGGCCGTCCAGGGCGTGCGCCAGCGCCGGGCGGTGACCAGGCGCCAGATCGTCAGCACCCGCTCGACCGCCAACCAGGCGCCGCTGCTGTGGCGCTTCCGCTCCGGCTCGCCCGCCTTCGGGATCTTCGTCGGCGAGGAGCACGCCTGGGTCGGCAACGAGCGCGGCGATGTCTACACCCTCACCCACGACGGCGAGGTGACGGGCCGCTACGGCCTGCCGGACGGCGTCAAGTGCATCGTCGCCGACGACTGGTGGATCTACGCCGGCTGCGACGACGGCAAGGTGTACGACCTGGGTGGTAAGGTTCCGCGCGTCGCGTACGAGATAGCCCAGGACGTGGACATCTTCTGGCTCGACATCCACGACGGCGTGCTCGGCGTCGCCGACGAGCGCGGCGGGCTGACCACGGTCGACCACGAGGACGAGTTCCAGTGGCGCCGCCAGGCCGACGGCCGGGCCGGCTGGATGGTGCGCTGCGACGCCGACGGTGTCTACCACGGCCACTCGCGCGGCGTCGCCCGCTACGACAACCGCAGCGGCGACCAGCGCTGGCACACCCCGACCCAGGGCGAGGTGCTGTTCGGCTGGCAGGAGGCCGACGAGGTGTTCGCCGGCACCGCGCGCGGCTGGGTGCACCGGCTGCGGAAGTCGGACGGCGCCGAGGTGGCCGCCTACCGCTGCGACGCCGCGGTCTTCTCCTGCGCGGCCTCCCCGGACGGCGAGTACGTCTTCGCCGGGGACAACCACTCCTCCGTGTACTGCTTCGCCGCCGACGGCACCCGGCTGTGGAAGCTCGCCACCGGCTGCGGCTCGGCGTACAGCATGCAGTACCGGGACGGCCGGCTCTACCTGGTGACCACGGACGGCTCGCTGGCCTGCCTGGACGCGAGCGAGCAGGCGGTGCGGGCGGCCGAGAACGGCACGCTGCCGAAGACCGCCGAGGTCAAGGGCGCGGGCTGGGAGCCGGTGCTGGCCGGCGCCGGGCTGGAGACGGTCACGGTGGCCACCGCCCGGACCGGCGGCGAGGTGGAGGTCGAGTGCGTCCAGGACGGCGCCCGGCTGCGGATGCGGGTGGTCTCGCAGGGCTACGACTCGTCGTGGCGGGTGCAGTTCCCCAAGGACATCCGGATAGCCGGGGCACGCTACCTGGTCGCCGAGGTGCGGGAGTCCGCCTCGGGCGGCTTCTACCGCGCGCGCGGGGAGATCAAGCGCCTGCTCTGAGCCGGTGGCCCGGCACCTGCCGCACGCGGCAGGTGCCGGGCCTCGGTCGGCCGCGTAGGCCCCGCCCCGTGGGGACCGAGATCCTGGTGGACCGACGGTTCCGAGTCAGTACCGGTCCGCGAGGTGGCCGTAGCCGCCGGCCGTCCAGACGAGGCGGCGGAACTCCGGGAGGCTGAGGGCGGTGGAGGCCTGGCCGGGGGAGGGCGGGAAGTGGACGGTGCCGCAGCGGGCGCAGTACCAGGCCTGGGCCCAGAGCTGTTCGGCCCGGGCACGGTCGGAGAGTTCGCGGTTCGCGGCGGCGCGGAGCGCGGCGGCGGTCACCAGGAGGACGGCGGCGGCGAGGACGGCGGTGACCGGGATCGCCACGGGGATCTCGAAGGCCTGGTGGTCCCGGACCGGGGTGGCGAAGGCGGGCGTGTCGTCGTTGAACTGCCGTGCGAAGGCCCCGGCGAAGAACGTGAAGAAGGCGATCGCGAGGGCGGTCACGCCCAGGCCCGTCGCCACGCGGCCGGGTGGCTGTTCGCGGATCGGTGCGGGTGCCAGGGCCCGGGCGAGGTCGGACACGACCTCGCGGGTCCGGTGGCTGCCGGCCCCCTGCTGCGAGGGCCGGACGATCACCCTCGTCCGCCCGGCGTGGTAGACGGCCGGGACGCCGCGGACCTGGTCGGTGAGCCGGCATCTCGGGCAGGGGTGCAGGGTCGGCGGCGGTGCGGGTGCGGCTTGGTACGGGCCCATCACGGTCTCCCCCCGTGTCGGCGTCCGGCCGGGCGGCCGTCCGTCCGCACTGGCCCGTCCGTCCGTACCGGCCCGTGAGGCCGTACCGGCCTGGGAGGACGAATCGGTACGGGAGGCCGTGCCGGACGCCGTGGTTGCTGCGGATTCCCTTGCCCGGTAGGCCGGTTGGGGAAACCGCGAGGCCGCCCGGTCAGCGCTCCCCGGGGCCTGCTGCCGAAGCCGAAGCCGAAGCAGAAACCGAAGCCGGACGCCAGCCGAGCGCGGGCCCGAGGCGGGTGGCCAGGTCGGTGAGGATCTGCACGTAGTCCTCGTGATCGAAGGAGAACGGCAGCGCGAAGGCCACCTCGTCGACCTCGCGGTAGCCGGCGTGGGCGTGCAGCCGCTGGACGAGTTCCTCGGTCGTCCCGACCAGGTCGGGGGCGAACAGCAGCCGGGCCGGGCCCTGCGGGGCGAGGGTGCGCGGAGTGCGGGCGAGGGCGTAGGCCCGGTACTTGGCGCGCTGTTCGGGGGTGGCGCTGTCGGTGGGGACGACGACCAGGCCCTGGGAGACCCGGGCGCGTTCGCCGTCGGGGTGGCGCTCGCGGAAGGCGCGGATCTGGGCGGCCTGGATGGCGGCGAAGTCGTGCGGCCCCTCCTGCTCCTCCGGCTTCACCACGCTGCTGGTGAGCAGGTTGATGCCCCGCTCGCCGGCCCAGCGGGCCGAGCGCAGGCTGCCGGCGCCGTACCAGAGCCGGGAGGCCAGGCCGGGGGAGTGCGGCTGGACCCGGCGCGAGTACTCCTCGATGCCCTCGGTGCCGGCGAAGCCGGAGGCGTCCTCGCCGCGGACCAGGGCGAGCAGCCGTTCGGCGCGCCGGGGGCTGAAGTCCTCCTGCTCGCCGGTGTCGGGGTAGAGCGCGCCGCGCACGTGGTCGTAGTGGGTGGGCGGGCCGACGCTGAAGCCGGGGTTGAGCCGGCCGCCGGAGAGCACGTCCACGGTGGCCAGGTCCTCGGCGAGCCGCAGCGGGTTCTCCCAGCCGAGCGGGGTGACGGCGGTGCCGAGCTGGATGCGGCTGGTGCGCTGGGTGGCGGCGGCGAGCACGGCGATCGGCGAGGAGATGCCGTACTGGAGGTGGCGGTGGCGCAGCCAGGCGCTGTCGAAGCCGAGCCGCTCGCCGAGGGTGATGAGGTCGAGGGTGGACTCGTGGCCCCGGCGGGGGTCCGTCTCGTCGAAGAGCCCGATGGTCAGGAAGCCGAGTTTCCGCAGCGGGCGAGGGGTCGGCGACATCGTGGGCTCCACGTGGTGAGGGGCGGGCCGGGCGGGCGGTGCGTTCCGAACGTACGCAGCCGCCGCGCCGCCCGACAAGATCGACGCGCGATCCGGACACCGGCCGCCACGGGGCGCAACGCGGGTGCAATGCGGGGTCACGTGCGGCGGCTCCCGCCCCGTCGAGCGAGGCGGGAGCCGACGCGATCGGATCACCGCCGAACAGCATCCGAGTGGCATCCGGACCAGTCGTCCTGACCGTGCCCGGCCGCGGTCAGCAGCTGCGCAGCTCCGGGCTCTGGTTGCGGATCTGGTTGTGCAGCGAGGTGAACTCGCGGTACGCCGCACCGTCCTCGGTGCCGGGGCGGAAGGCGCCGACCCGGTGGCAGTTGACGAAGGCGAGCTTCACCCCGAAGTGGCTCTCCAGGCTGCCCCGGATCGCGTTGCTGGCGAGCGCGCGCAGCAGCTGGGCCCGCTCCTCGTCGCTCGGCGTGGTGTTGTCGGTGGTGAACTCCTGCCCACTGGCGGCGAGTTCGGTGCTGAGTCCGGCGACGACCCGGTAGGCGTACGGGAGCGAGGCGCGGACGGTGTCGAGGAAGTCGGCCTCGTCGACGCGGCCCTGCTGGGCCTGGGCGAGGAGAGCGGGGGAGACGTCGAGCGACATGGGTGTCCTCTTTCGGGGAGGCGTGAGGATTCGACCCGTGGCGGGCGGCACCGACCTGCGTACGGGCGGCGCTCACCCGCAACGGCTATCGAAGATGAAAACCATTTCAAGAAAGACTCTCCCGGTCACCCTGACGCCCTGTCAAGCGCCGCCCTTCGAAGGGCTGACGGCGGGTGGCACCGGCAGACGGACGACCTTGATGACGAACACCGCGATCGTCACCGCCAGCGCCGCGAACACCAGGCCCATCTGGAACGCGCCGGCGATGCCGTGCACCAGGATCTGCGAGGAGTACGGCGCCGGGAGGCGCCCGGTGGCCCGGAACTGGGCGGCCTGCTGCGGGGAGGCCTGCCGGAGGAACGCCCCGACCTGCTGCCGGGCCTCGTTGCGGCTGGCCGTGCCGAACACCGTGACCAGGATCGACAGCCCGAGCGAGCCGCCCACCTGCTGGCTGGTGTTGAGCATGCCGGTGGCGGCGCCGGTCTCGTGCGGGGAGACCCTGGAGACGACGGTGAGGGTGGCGGGGACGAAGATCGATCCCATGCCGAGGCCGAACAGCATGGTCGGCCCGAGGACGCCGCCGACGTAGCTGCTGTCGACGTCGATCCGCGTCGCCCAGGCCACCCCGCCCAGGACCAGCAGCGAGCCGGTCACCAGGAAGGGTTTCGGCCCGAAGCGCAGCTGGGTGCGGGCAGCGAACTGGGCGGCCGCGACGATCGCGACGCTGATCGGCAGGAACGCGAAACCGGCCCTCAGCGGGCTGAATCCGAGGATCTCCTGCACGAACAGGGTGATGAAGAAGAAGATGCTGAACATCGTCGCGGCCACGCAGAGCATCAGCCCGAACGCGCCCGAGCGGTTGCGGTTGCGGAACAGGTGCAACGGGGTGATCGGCTGCCGCGCGCGCCGCTCGTTCGCCACGAACACCAGGGCCAGGACCAGCGCGAGGGCGAACGAGGTCAGCGTCACCGGGTCCGTCCAGCCGTGGTCGGAGGCACGGATGAAGCCGTACACCAGCGAGACCATGCCGGCGGTGGCGGCGAAGGCGCCGAGCAGGTCGAAGCGGCCGGGGTGGCGCTCGGACTCGTTGATGTAGAGCGGCGCCAGCAGGGCGATCGCGCTGCCGATCGGCACATTGACGAACAGCACCCAGCGCCAGGACAGCCAGGAGGTCAGCATGCCGCCGAGCAGCAGCCCGATCGCGCCGCCGGCCCCGGCGACGGCGGAGTAGACGCCGAAGGCCCGGTTGCGCTCCTGGCCCTCCCTGAAGTTGGTGGCGATCAGCGCCAGCGCCGTCGGCGAGGCGATGGCCCCGCCCATGCCCTGGAACGCCCGGGCGGCCAGCAGCCAGCCGGCGGACTGCGCGACGCCGCCGAGCAGCGAGGCCAGGGCGAACACGAGGACGCCGACGATGAACACTCGACGCCGCCCGAGGATGTCGCCCGCCCGCCCGCCGAGCAGCAGCAGCCCACCGAAGGTGAGGGTGTAGGCGTTGATGACCCAGGACAGGTCGGTGGTGTTGAACCGCAGCGCCTGCTGGATGTGCGGCAGCGCGATGTTCACGATCGTGATGTCGAGAACGACCATGAGTTGCGTCGCCGCGATGACGGTGAGTGCTAACCCCGGGTGCTGTCCCCGACGTGCGGTCCCGGGCGAAGCCTCGGCCAGGGCGCGCGAGGTGGCCATGGCAGGTCCCCCTATGGGTGAGGGGTCAAGGGCGGGCAGGGGAGACGGATCCGTTCAGCCCTACCGACGGTATCCCCGGCAGATAGGGAACACAGTCGTTCATTACTGGCACACGGGGGCGTTCCGGACAAGAGGCGGTCAAATATGCGAAGCCGGGCCGGGTGAAGCCGCGCCGGGCTAAGCCCCCGTGCGCGGCGGCGCGGGATCCAGCCCTGTTTGGCCGGGTCCCAGCGGGCATACGCCCTACCGGGACGAGCGGACGCAGGCCCTCGGGAGTCGGTCCGCACGTTCGAACGCGCTGATCGGAAACAACCATGAACGAGCACGCATCCTCACCGGTACGAGGGCGGGCAAGCCGGCGCAGAAGCCGACCGCTGGAACGTCGCGGGCGTCGAAGGCGGCCTCCCGGCCGAGCGGCAGGACGAGCACCGAGCCGAGCGGCAAGTCGGCCGCCAAGCCGAGCGGGAAGGCCCCGGTCAAGCGCCGTGCAACCGCCGCCGCGTCCGCCGAGCGGAAGGCTGCGTGACGCGGCCGCCCGAAGGTGAACCATGGCCCTGCGTACACTGACCCGTCTGCCGGCGCTCGGCATCGGAGTGACCCTGGCCGCGCCGGTCGTCCTCGCGCGCGCGGCGCTGCCCACGGCGCGGACTGCTGCCCGGGTGGCGGTCGAGGCCGCCGGCGCCGGAGTTCGCGCCACGGCGCACACCGCCACCGCCACCGCCGAAACGGCGCGCCGCGTGGGCCGGGTGACCCGTGGCGCGGCAGAGGCCGGCCGCGGGTACTGGCAGGCGGGCACGCGGATTCAGCTGGCGCTGCGCCCTCGCGCTGCCGGTCGGGTGCGGGACGTGGAGGCGGCGGCGCGAAGGGTGGCCCTCGGGCTGGCCCAGCGGCCGGATGTGGTCGCTGCCTACTGGGACGGCGGACTCGCCCGGCTGGTGGTGCAGTTGGCTCAGGACGCGGCCACCGACCGCGTGGTGGAACGTGCCACCGAACTCGCGGCCGAGCAGCGGTTGGAGCGGGTGGAGGACGACGTCCTGGAGTCCGCGCACCCCGGCCGGACCGGCAGCGTGCGCGCGCAGGCCCTAGCCCTCGGGTGCGACGCCGTGGGTATCGCGACCGCCGTGGGCGCGCGGGTGATCCCGCTGAAGGCCGCACCCCGGTTGGCCACCGCCGTGACCGGCCTGGTGCGCGAGGACCCTGGGGTGCGCACGCTGCTGCGCCGCCGCCTCGGTGACTCCGGCGCCGACCTGGTGCTGGCGGCGGCCGGGGTGGCGGCGTACGGCGTCGGGCGGTCGCCCACCGCGCTGGCCCTGGACGCGGTGCTGCGGACCGGCCGGCTGATGGAGACGATCGCCGGTGCCGCCGCCTTCGACGCCGCGCACGACACGGTCTGCGCGCCCGCACGGTTGAGTCTGGCGGGCGAGGGCGTCGCTCGCCCGGCGTTGCGCCCGTTGCCGTGCGAGGAGTTCGCCGGTCAGGCGGTGGGTGGCACTCTGCTCGGCTCCGCTGCGGCCCTGCTGTTCACCCGTGACAGCGCGGAGGCGGCCGAGGGGCTGGTGGCCGGCAATCCCAAGGCCGCGCGCTACGGCCCGGCCGCGTTCACCGCCGTGCTGGGCACCGAACTCGCCCGTGAGGGTGTCCTGGTCCGCCGTGTGGAGCGGTTGCGCCGGCTGGAACTGGTCGACACCCTCGTCCTGCACCCCGACGCCCTGCGCGGCACGGGGAGGACGGTCCTGGAGGTCAATCCGAACGCACCCGGCTGGGACCACGACCGGTTGTGGCAGGCCGCCGCGGCCGCACTGGACCCGTCCGGGAGCGGACCGGGCATCGAACTGCGCCCGGTGCCGGACCAGTTGGACGCGCCCGACGGGAAGGGCCCGGAGACGGGCCTGATGATCGCGGCGGCCGGCGGGACGGACGTCGGCACCGTCCTGGTCGGTCGGGAGATCGCCCCGCTCGCCGAAGCCGCGCTGGACGCCGCCCGGCGGGCCGGACTGCGCGTCGTGCTGGCCGATGACGGCACGCTCGGCGACTTCGGCGTCCTCGCCGATCAGCTGATCGGTGACGAGCGGCCGTTGGCCGAGGTGGTGCGTCAACTCCAGCGCAGCGGTCGGGTGGTGCTCGCCGTCGTACGCGTACCGGCAGACGGCGCAGCGGAGTTGACACCGAGCGGCCGAGAGCTGCTCGCCGGACTGCTGCGCAGCGACCTCGCGGTCGCGGTCACCGACGACGACAGCGCGGTGGTGTGGGGCGCGGACCTCCTCGTGCTGAACGGACTCGAATCCGCGTGGCGGCTGCTGGCCGCGATTCCCGCCGCCCGCACCGTGTCCCGGCACGCCAAGACCCTGGCCGAGGCGAGCGCCGCGCTGTCCGGCCTCCTGGTCCTCACCCGGGGGCGCCGGCCCCACGGTGCCTTCCCGGTCGGGATCCGCCTCTCGCCCGTCAACGTGGCGAGCGCCGCGGCCCTCGTATCGGGCTGGCGGGCCGCCCTGCGCGTCAGCGCCCGCAGTGCGCCCCACCCGCCACCGCGCATACCCTGGCACGCTCTCGCGCCCCGGGAGGCACTGGCGCGGCTCAAGGCCGTCCGCCGGCCGGCGCGCTCCGAGGGCCTGCGGGCCCTGTCGGGCGCCGTACGGCGTGTGGGGGCGCTGCCGGCCTTCGGCCCGGCGCGCCTGACGGGCCGCCTGATCGGTGCGGTGCGTTCCGAACTCGACGACCCACTGACACCGGTCCTGCTCGTCGGGGCGACCGCGTCCGCCCTACTGGGTTCGACGGTGGACGCGCTGCTGGTCGCCGGAGCGCTGACGATGAACGCGCTGATCGGGGCGGTCGAGCGGATGCGAGCCGAACGTGCGCTCTCAGCCCTGGAGGTGACGCAGCATCAGGAAGCTCACGTGGTCGACGGGAACCGGATCCGCAGGGTCAGGTCCACGAATCTGGTGCCCGGGCAGGTGATCGAGCTGAACACCGGCGACGTGGTTCCGGCAGACGCCCGGCTGCTCGACGTCGACGACCTGGAGGTCGACGAGTCGTCGCTGACGGGCGAGTCCCTCCCCACCGTGAAACAGGTGGACGCCACGCCGGAAGCGGCAGTCGCGGACCGCCGGTGCATGGTCTTCGAGGGCACCACGGTCGTGGCAGGCCAGGCCCGGGCCGCCGTGGTCGGCACCGGGGACGACACCGAGGCCGGGCGGGCCGCCCACCTCGCCGCCCGCACCCCACCGGCGGCGGGCGTCCAGGCCAGGCTGCGCGAACTGACCAACCGCAGCCTGCCGTTCACCCTGCTCGGCGGAGCCGCCGTCGCGGGCCTGGCCGTCGTGCGCGGCCGCCCGGTGCGCCAGGCCGTGAGAGGCGGACTCGCCGTCGCGGTCGCCGCCGTGCCGGAGGGCCTCCCGCTGGTGGCCACGGTCGCCCAACTGGCCGCGGCACGCAGGCTCAGTCGGCACGGCGTGCTGGTGCGGACTCCGCGGGCGCTGGAGGCGCTCGGCCGGATGGACACCGTCTGCTTCGACAAGACCGGCACGCTGACCGAGAACCGCCTGCGGGTCACCCGCGTCGCCGCGGCCGACGGGGCCGTGCACTCCGCCGACGCTCCCGAGGCGGTGCCCGTCCTGCGCCTGGCGGCCCGAGCCTGCCCGCCCGCCGACGACCGCGCGGCCGTACACGCCCACTCCACCGACGAGGCGGTCCTCGCCGCGGCACCGGACGACCTCGGCTGGACACCCGACCGGGAGCTTCCGTTCGAGGCCAGCCGTGGCTACGCCGCCGCGACCGGGGCCGACGAGGACGGTCGCGCTCTGTACGTGGTGAAGGGCGCGCCCGAGAGCGTCCTGCCGGCCTGCGCCGGTGCCGGGGACGCCGAGGCCGAGACCGTGGCGGCTCTCGGCGCGGACGGCCTGCGGGTCCTCGCCGTCGCCACCCGGCCCGTCGCGGACGGCGGCGAGACGATCGACGCCCCCTTGGAACGGTTGGACCTGGTCGGCTTCGTCGCCTTGGCGGACACCCCGCGCGCCGGGTCCGCGGCGCTGGTCACCGGACTGCGGCAGGCCGGGGTGCGGCCAGTCATGCTCACCGGCGACCACCCGGCCACGGCCCGGGCGGTGGCGCTCGCGCTCGGCTGGCCGGACGACGTCGAGCTGGCCACCGGCGAGGAGCTGGCCGGACTCGACCGTACGGGCCGCGCCCGCCGGCTGCGCGACTGCGGCGTCGTCGCTCGGGTCGCCCCGGAGCAGAAGGTGCTGGTCGTCGAGGCGCTGCGGGAGGCGGGACGCGTCGTGGCGATGGTGGGGGACGGGGCCAACGACGCCGCCGCCATCCGCTCCGCCGACATCGGGATCGGCATCGCCGCGCGCGGCTCGGCGGCGGCCCGCAACGCGGCCGACCTGGTGATCACCGACGAGGAGCTGACCGTCCTGACCGGCGCCGTGGACGAGGGCCGCGCGCTGTGGCGCAGCGTGGCGGACGCGATCACCATCCTGATCGGCGGCAACGCCGGCGAGATCGGCTTCTCCCTGCTCGGCACCCTGCTGTCCGGGCGCGCCCCGATGTCCACGCGCCAGATCCTGCTGGTCAACCTGCTCACCGACATGTTCCCGGCGATGGCCGTCGCGGTCACCCCACGGGACGACCCGCCGAACGGGGAGAGCGCCCCACGAGCGGGCACCGCCGCCCTCGACGCGCCGTTGGCCCGCCAGATCCGCCACCGGGGTCTGGTGACCGCGCTCGGCGCCACCACCGCCTGGCTCATCGGCACCTCCACGCCCGGCTCCGCCCGGCGCACCAGCACCATGGCCCTGTGCGGCGTCGTGGGAGCCCAGCTCGCCCAGACCCTCACCGGACGACGGCGCAGCGCGCTGGTCCTCGTGACCGTTCTGGGCTCCGCCGCCGTGCTGGCGGCCGTCGTCCAGACCCCGGGTGTCAGCCGGTTCTTCGGATGCACCCCGCTCGGGCCGGTGGCCTGGGCCGGGGTCGCCGCGTCGATCGCCGTCGCCGTCGCGGCGCCGCCCCTGATCCCGCGAGTCGAGCGGGTGCTGCTGCTGGCCCTCGCCCGAGCCGTGGCAGCCGTACGGACGGCCGGGCCAAGGAGCGCGCCCTGAAGGACGACCTTCGGAAGGACGACCTTCGGAAGGACGACCTTGCGGCGCGGCGGTTCCCTCGGACCCGCCGGCCGGCGTGTTCGTTCCGGAGCGGTGGTGCGAGTGCGTGCACTCGGGCTGGACGGTAACAAAGCGGGTTAAACGTGAATTCAATGTCGTATGTCGGGTACAACCCTCCTGTGGCGACCGTGTCGACGGTCCGGTCGTCCCGCACCCCGGTTGGGGTGCACCGGGACCGCGCTTGAAGAAGCCGGGCACAGGTCCTGGGGGAAGAAGTCCGCAGCGCGCGGGCGTGGGTCCGCAGGCGTTGCGGGGTGTTCCACCCCGATGTCCTGGAGCGATCACGTGTCCACCCACCTGGAAACCACAACCGACCGGGAGCCGGTGCCCGCGGGGCTGCCGGCGGACCTGCCGGGACGGCCGACGGCGGCTGCACTGCGCCGCATGGGGAAGTCCGAGGCCAGGGAGCTGAGCGACGCGCTGTTCGGGCGGCTGGCCGGGCTGGCCCGGGAGAGCCACGCCTACAGCTACGTCCGCGGCACGATCATCGAGCTGAACATGCCGCTGGTGCGTTTCATCGCGGCCCGGTTCCGGCACCGCGCCGAGGACATGGAGGACATCCTCCAGGTCGGCACGATCGGTCTGATCAAGGCCGTCGACGGCTACGACCCGCGGCGCGGCGTCGAGTTCGTCACCTACGCCATCCCCACCATCGCCGGCGAGATCAAGCGGTTCTTCCGCGACACCTCGTGGCCGGTGCGGGTGCCGCGCAGCATGCAGGAGCTCTATCTGTCCGTCACCCGCGGCTCGGACCGGCTCGAGCAGGAACTCGGCCGCCTCCCGCAGCCCGGGGAGATCGCGGAGGATCTCCACCTCACCGTGGAACAGGCCACCGAGGGCCTGATGGCGGGCCGGGTCTGCCGCCCGAACTCGTTGGACGCGCTGCGTGACGGGGACACCGACGAGGCCGGCAGTGCCCTCCTGGACCGCCTCGGCGGCTGTGATCCCGGTATCGAGCTCGTGGACTTCCGCATCGCGGTGCGGCCGCTGCTGGCCCGGCTGCCCGAACGCGAGCAGACCGTCCTGAAGCTGCGGTTCTGGGACGGTTGGACGCAGTCCCGGATCGCGGAGCGGATCGGGGTCTCCCAGATGCACGTCTCGCGGCTGCTCAGCGCCACGCTGGCCTGGCTGCGGGAGGAGCTGGAGGACCGCGGCGCCCCCGGCTGGGCGGACGAGCCCGAGGAGGGCTGAGGCCCCGGAGGTGGCCCACGCGCAGTGGCGTGGGCCACCTCGCCTCACCGGACGCCGGGTCCGCGGGTTAGAGGGCGCGCCGTCCGGGCACCCGCCCCGGACGAAGCAGGGGGCGGACCGCGAAGGCAGGAGGAGACGATGGATGGGCGGGAGCGGGAGGAACTGCTCGGGATCGAACGGGGACTGCGGCGCGACCGCGCGCTCGACGCCCGGTTGCGAGGCTTCGGGCTCGGGTTGCGCGCCAGGGGCTGGGAGCTGATGCGCGGGGTACGGCCTCGGGCCGTCCTGGGGCTCGCCCTGCTCTCGCTAGGCCTGCTGGTCGCGGGGCTGCGGACGTCCTCCGCGCCCGTCCTGTGGGCGTTCAGCGGCTGCTGGGCGCTGACGCTCGCGATCGCCTTCGCGGTGCTCTGTGCCTGCGCCGACGGGCGGGGGAGGTCGCGGTGAGCGGGCTGCCCGCTCCGCGGGGACCGCTGTCGGCGTCGGTGCTGGCCCTGCTCACCACAGGACCGCCCGGGGCCGGCCGCCTGCGCGCTGCGCCCGGCTCCCTCGCCGAGCCGTGGGGTGAGGACCACCAGCTCGCCCTCCACCTGTGCTACGAGCTGCACGACCGGGGGTTGCCCGGGGTGTCGGACGACTGGGAGTGGGACCCCGAACTCCTCCGGTTCCGCCAGGAGTTGGAGCGCCCGTTCCTGGCCGCGGTGCGCGCGGAGGCGGAACCCGTGCCGCCGTTGGGGGAAGCCCTGGAGGCGCTGCTCACCGAGCCACCCGACGGCACCGGCCCCTCGCACTTCCTGGCCGCCGAGGGCGAGCGCCGGCACGCCCGCGAGTACCTGGTGCACCGCTCGGTCTACCACCTCAAGGAAGCCGATCCGCAGCTGTGGATGCTGCCGAGGATCCACGGGTCCGCCCAGGCGGTGCTGACGGCGATCCTCTACGACGAGTACGGCGCCGGACGGCCGGAACGGGCCCACGCCGTGCTGTTCGCCCGGATGATGACCGCCTTCGACCTCGACCCCGGCTACGGGCACTATCTGGACCTCGTCCCGGCCCCGACCCTGGCGGTGGTCAACCTGATGACGCTCCTCGGCCTGCACCGGGCGCTGCGCGGCGCGGCCGTCGGCCACTTCGCCACCGTCGAGATCACCTCCTCGCCCGGTTCGGCCCGCCTGGCGGCGGCGCTGGAGCGGCTCGGCGGGGGACCGGACGGCACCCTCTTCTACCGTGAGCACATCGAGGCGGACGCCGTCCACGAGCAGCTGGTGCGGCGCGGGGTCATCGAGGAACTGGTCGCCGCCGAGCCGGAGTCCGCCCGCGACGTGGCGTTCGGCACCGCCGCGGCCGGGGTGGTCGACGGACGCTTCGCGGACCACCTGCTCGACCGCTGGCGGGCCGGGCGCACCTCGCTGCGCTCACCCCTGCCCGACGATCCGGTCTGATTCCCGCCCGTCCGCCTCTTCCCGCCCGTCCGCCTTCCGCTCCCGCGCTCCCCGTCCTTCTGCTTCGCCCGCTCCGCCTGCTTCGCCCGCTCCGCGTTCCCGCGATCCCCGGGCCGGGCGGCCGTGCCGTCGGTGGCTGGTGTCGCAGAACGGGTAGTTGCGGCTGCGGCGGCAGGCGCAGAACGCCACCACCGGGCGCTCGCAGACCCGCACCGTACCGTTCGGCAGGACCACTTCCACCGGCCCCTCCACCAGCAGCGGGCCGCCGGGGACGACGACCACCCGGGTCGTCGGCCGGTCACCGTTCGCGGACACCACGGACCACCACCAGTTCCTCCTCGCGCCGGCCCGGCCGGATCAGCCCGCGCTGCTCGAACAGGGCGGCCCGGGCGGTCATCACCGGTCCGAACGCCTGCCGCCGCCGTGCCGCGACACCGGTGCGCAGCCCGCCCGCGCGCAGCTGCGAGAGCGTGGCGCGGATGTCCGCGAGCGAGGACTGCACGACCAGGAGCACGCCGCCGCGGGCGAGCAGACCGGGCACCTCGCGGCAGATCCGGTCCAGCACCAGCCGTCCGTCCGGTCCGGCGTCCCAGGCCAGGGCGGCGCCGCGGCCGGCGGTGGCCGCCGTGGCGCGGACCGGGACGTACGGCGGGTTCGCGGTGATCAGGTCATAGCTCCGTCCGGCGACCGGGGCCAGCAGGTCGCCCCGGCGGACCCGGACACGCCGGTGGTGCAGCCGGCTGTTGACCCAGGCGGTGGCGACGGCCCGGGCGGACAGGTCCACGGCGGTGACCCGCGCACCCGTCCGGGCCGCCACGAGCGCGACGGCGCCGGTTCCGGTGCAGAGGTCGAGCACCCGGCTGGAGCCGTCCAGTGCTTCCCTGAGCACGCACGAGGCCAGGAGCTCGGTGTCGCCCTGGGGCGGGTAGACCCCGGGCGGTCGGACCAGGAGCATGGCGGTTCCTTCCCGGCGCGGCGGTCGCGGCCCGTCACGCGCGGGCCGGCAGGGCCCGGTGGATCCCGCGGCGGGACCTGGCCGGCCACTGGCGCTCGGCGGCGCGGCGGACCAGGCCGGCCCGGCGCTCGGTGCGGTACCGGTGCTCGGGTACGGCAGGTCGGACCGGGAGATCGGGGACGACGGCGGTCATGGCTCCTCCAGGGGTCTACGCCGGCGCGGCTGCCCCGGACGGCGGGGGCG
The DNA here is from genome assembly GCF_053598415.1 of Kitasatospora sp. NPDC001132. NCBI lineage: Bacteria > Bacillati > Actinomycetota > Actinomycetes > Kitasatosporales > Streptomycetaceae > Kitasatospora > Kitasatospora sp. NPDC001132. The sequence goes on from NZ_JBSFKF010000001.1 coordinate 460,279, forward strand.
AAACGCAGGGCGGCGACGGCTGGCCGGGGGCACCGGGGAGCCCGGACGAGCCTGTACCGGCCGCGGCGGGTGCCCGTCAGCAGTGGGCCTGCCGAGCCGTGCGGAGGGCCGGTCAGCCGTTGGTCCGTCCGGTCCAGGCGAGGAGTCGTTCGCGTGGCCAGGTGGTGATCAGCCGCTCGGGTTCGAGACCGAACCGGGCCGCCCGGGCGTAACCGGAGCCGAACCAGTGCAGCTGGTCGGGTGCGTGGGCGTCGGTGTCGACGGCGAACAGGCAGCCCATCCGCGCGGCCAGGCGCAGCAGGTCGTCGGGCGGGTCGCGGCGTTCGGGGCGGCAGTTGATCTCCACCGCCGTCGCGTTCGCGGCGCAGGCAGCGAAGACCGCGTGGGCGTCGAAGCGGGACGGCGGCCGGCCGCGCCCGGTGACGATCCGGCCGGTGCAGTGCCCGAGGACGTTGGTGCGGGGGGCTTGGACCGCGGCCAGCATCCGGTCCGTCATCGGTCCCGGCTCGGAGCGGAGCTTCGAGTGAACCGAGGCCACCACCAGGTCGAGCCGGTCGAGCAGCTCCGGCTCCTGGTCGAGCGAGCCGTCCTCGAGGATGTCGCACTCGATCCCGGTCAGCAGTCGGAACGGACCGTCGAGGGCGGCGTTCCAGGCCGCCACCTCGTCGAGCTGGCGCCGCAGGCGTTCGGGGCTGAGGCCGTGGGCGATGGTCAGCCGGGGCGAGTGGTCGGTGAGCACCGCCCAGTCGTGCCCGAGCCCGCGGGCGGCGTCGGCCATCTCCTCGAACGGGTGGCCGCCGTCGGACCAGTCGGAGTGCAGGTGGCAGTCCCCCCGGGCGGCGGCCAGCAGCTCCCAGCCGGCCAGCGCCGCAGGCCCGGCCTCGGCCTCCAGCCGGGCCAGGTACGGCGGCGTCGCACCGGTCGACGCCTGGGCGATCACCTCGGAGGTGACCGGTCCGACGCCCCGCAGGCGGCGGACGCCGGCGGCGTCCACCACGCCGGGCGGCAGGCCGCGGACGGCCTCGGCGGCCGTGTGGAACGCCCGCACCCGGTACGGGGAGGCGCCCTTCCACTCCAGGAGGAAGGCGATCCTTCGCAGTGCCTGCGCCGGGTCCACGGTCCGCGCCCGCCTCAGGTCACCGCGCCCGCCCGGGTGGGCACGGCCCCGCGGCGCTCGCCGGGGACCAGCTCCCGCCGCGCGTCGCGGGAACGTCGTCCGACACCCACCGCCGCCTCCTCGGGTCCCGGGGCGGGTGCGGACGGCCCGCCCGTCGCCCGGCGGCTACCCGGACCGACGCCGGTGAACCCGGCATGACTGGGGGATCGGTGGGTACCCGCCGAGCCCGGGGGTGCGCAAGCGCACCCGGTGAACCGACACGACCAGGAGGAGACATGCACCGGCACGGCAAGGTCCTGGCGATCGTGACGAACTACGGTGTCGAGCAGGACGAACTTCTCGTCCCCGCACGGCACCTGCGCGAGAACGGCGTCCAGGTCGACATCGCCGCCCCCGACCGGGGCGACATCCGCACCCTGGTCGGGGACAAGGAACCCGGCGAGACGGTGCGCCCGACACTCACCCTCGACGAGGTCGACGCCACCGGCTACGACCTGCTCCTCATCCCGGGCGGCACCGTCAACGCGGACACCCTCAGGCTCCAGCGGCCCGCCGTCGACACGGTGCTCGCCTTCACCACCTCGGGGCGGCCCGTCGCCGCCATCTGCCACGGCCCCTGGCTGCTGGTCGAGGCAGGCGTCGCGTACGGCAAGCGGCTCACCTCCTACCCGTCCCTGCGCACCGACCTCGCCAACGCCGGCGCCACCTGGGCGGACGAGCCGCTGGTCACGGACGACACCGACGACTGGCGCCTGGTGACCTCGCGCAACCCGGGCGACCTCGAACACTTCCTACGCGGCATCGACGCCGCGTTGCACGCCCGGGCCGAGGCGGTCAGCCCGCGTTGAGTGCCGGGGCGGCGCCGGCCGACGGGTGCCGACGGGCACCGACGCACGTCACGGCGAGTGCTGGTGCCCGGAGGTGTCGTGCCCGCTGACGTCGTCCCGGAGGGAGGCGATCGCCCCGGTCCCCGGCGGGAGCCCCCACAGCGGTGCGCCCGGCCGTCTGGCCCGCCCCTCGTGCATGCGGCGTTCGCAGCTCCGCAGTTCCTCCGCCGCGGCACGGGCGCGCAGGGCCGGGAACAGCCGCTCGTCCTCGCCGCGCAGGTGCGCGCGGAGCAGGACGACCAGGACGGCCGTGGCGTGCCGGCGCCCGCCGGCGGACAGCCGTTCGTCCTGGGCCCGGTCGAGCAGTCGGCGGATCGCCGTGTGGCTGCGGCCCGCGGCGTCCGCCAGCGCGTCACCGGCCGGCAGACGTCGTCGCGCCAGCGGATACAGGTGGGCCTCCTCCACCAGGAGGTGGGGGCTGAGCAGCCGCCGCAGGGAACCCAACAGCCGCAGGGCCTCACCGTCGGGGGCACCGACGCGGTTGGTGGTGCGGGCCAGCTGGCGCAACAGCGCCTCGATGGCCCGGTGCTCGGCGGACAGCCGGTTCGGGAAGCCCTCGGCACCGTTCATGGTGGCCTCCGTCTCATGCCGGTCGCCGTACGACGGGGTTGCGCACGCGGTGCTCGGCTTCTGCCCGGTACCGGGGGGAGGGAACCGCCCGAAGGACTCTTCGGAGCCACCCGGACGGTACCGGCGCGGCGCGCGGTCGGCGCCGTTGCTCCACGCCGCCGGTCGGAGTTTGGCCGTGGAGCCCGGGGGGGCACGCCGATCGACGCGGGCGGCGCCGACCTCGCCGTCCACGGCCATGCGCACCTCGGCACCGAGCGCGGTCTCACGGCGTGCGGCGTGCGCGTGCGCAACGTCGCGCAACCGGTCATCGGGCGGGCGTTCGCGGTCTACCGGCTGCACGCGCCGGAGCGTTAGGGCCGGGACGAGCCGGGTAGACGGGAGGCCACGCGAACCGGACCGGGACGGAAGGAGAGCACGGTGCTGCTGCTGGGAATTCTGCTGATGTCGGCATCCGGCGCCTTCATCGGGCTACTGATCGCGGACAACCTCTCCGGCGGGCCCGGCTACCAGGCGACGGTGCTGGGGAACGACCTGGTGACGCTCAGCAGCCTGGGCGTCTTCCTGGCCGGTGTGGCGCTCGGCCTGATCTTCTGCCTGGGGCTGGCGCTGACGGGGCTCGCCCGACGGAGCCCACGAGCGGTCCGCCCCGGGGCGGGGACCGCGGTGCGCCGCGAGGCCGACCCGACGCGGCCCGCAGGGCGGGTGGAACCCGTCGACGAGCCGGTCGCGCCGCCGGCGGAACGCGCCGCCGAGCAGGGTGGCCGTGGCGGGCCGGCGGCCGGGCCGGCGAGGGGCGGCCGCATCCGGCACCTGTTCGGCCAGTGACGGGCGGAGAGTGACATGACACTGAGCCACCCGGTGGAGCGGGGCCGGGGAGGATTCGCGCGGCTGGCGGACCGGGCGTCCAACCTGACGAGCTCGCCGGTGTTCTACGCGATGTGCGTGCTGCTCGTGGCCGCCTTCGTGGCGGTCCACGTCGCGGGGCTCCCGTTCTCGTGGCAACTCCTCGTCGGTGACACGATGTCGGCCGTGACGCTGCTGCTGCTCGCGTTGCTGAAGAACGCCGAGCGCCGGGCCGAGCACGCGATCCAGCGCAAGCTCGACGCCATAGCGGCCGCTCTCCTGGCGGAGGAGGAGAGCAACCGGGACGAGGCCAGGCGGGACCTGGAGCACGCGATCCGCCTGGAGGACGAGGTCTGATCCGGGACGGTGAGCAGAGCCGGATCCACCCACCCGACCCGGTTCGCGGGCCCCGGTGCCCGAGCCCGGCACCAGGCTGCCCGGGGCGGCGCCTGAGCCGCGGAGACGGCCGCCGCGCCGGCCCGTGTTCGCCCGCACGGCGGACGCCACGGCGGTGCGACTGCCCGGGGCGTGCCAGCGTGGAGGGAGACGGCAGTACGAGGGACACGGCCGTACAAGGGACACGGCCGTACAGGAGCGGGGAATCGGACCCGTGCCGGATCCCGGCCGGGAGCGCTGGGAGCAGCCGATGGACGAGAGCGCGAACACGTCCGGCCGGGTGGGCGGCGTCCAGCCGGCCGGGCAGGCCACGAGGGTCCGGCGGGACGGCTACGCCCGGCTGGGCCCCGCCGACCTGGGTGTCGACGCCGGAGCCCTGGCCGAGGACTTCACCGAGCTGGCCGCCGCCTACCGGGACCTGCCGCGGGATCCGTACGCGCGGGCGACCAACCGGTTCCGCCGTTACTCGCACGCCGTGTACCTGCCGTGGACCGGTGAGTTGTCCTACATCCCCGGAGCGCCCGACGAGGAGTTTGGCACCGTCACCGAGTACTGGCAGGACGAGCACAACCCGGAGTACCCGCGCGTGCGACGGAGGCTGCCCGACATCCCGCCCGCCCTGCACCACAACCGGCTGCTCGACGCCCTGATCCATGCCGACCTGGGCCACGCCCTGTGGCTGGAGGACCTCCATCGCGTCCCGGTCTACGTCGGCGTGCACCTGATCTCGCTCGGCGTGCGGGGCCGACAGCAGGTCGCGGTGTCCTCGCCCGACTGCCTGCACCAGGACGGAGGTTCACCGGCCACGTTCACCTTCGCCCACTTGATCGGCCGCCGGAACGTCGAGGGCGGCGAGAACGTCGTCGCGACGCCCGAGAGTGCCGGGCGGCAGCCCGACGCGCTGGCGCCCGAGGCCGTCCACGACCGCTTCGTCCTGACCGAGCCGCTGGACGGCTACGGCGTGCACGACTGCCGCGTCAGCCATTACGTCGGCCCGGTCCGGCTCGGCGGCGACGGCGAGGAGGGCCGGCGGGACATCCTGATCGTCGGTGTCGCCCCCTACACCCCCGGGCTGTAGCAGGGCCCGGCAAGCGCGGACGAGGCCGGTCGGTGGACCGGACTCCCGCACGGTACGACGATGGGAGCACGAACGCTCCATCGGCCCTTCCGGCCGTCGTCACAGGCGCCGGGCCGGGCGCGGCGCGCGAGCAGACCGTCGCGAGAGGAGGCCCGGCGTGTCCGGATGCGACGAAGCGGTGCTGGGCAGGGTGCTGGCCCGGCTCCTGGCGCGTGCGCGAGCGAGCGGGCCCAGGGACCTGCCCGGCCTCCTGGAGGAAGCGGCCCGCGAGCTGGGCGCGGCCGACGCCCGGATCTACCTCGCCGACGTCCAGCAGCGGAACCTCGTGCCCCTGCTCGTCCACGGCGACGACCCCCCGCAACACGTCGCCGCCGAGGAGATCGAGACCACGCTCGCGGGCCGGGCCTACCGGCTGCAGCGGACCCGGATCTCCACCGGGCCGCCGCAGGTCGGCTGGTTCCCGCTCGTCGACGGCATCGAACGGATCGGCGTCCTGCGGATCGAGGCCCCGGCGGCCGGGTTGGAGGCGGCCGACCGCTGGGAGGCCCTGGCCGCGCTCGTCGCGCTGCTGACGGTCTCCAAATCCGCGTACAGCGACGTCATCGTCCGCACGACGCGCGACCGGCCGATGAGCCTGCAGGCCGAACTCCTGTGGGCCTTCATGCCGCCGCGCACCATCGGTACCCGCGACTTCACCTCCAGCGCGGTCCTCGAACCCGCCTACGAGGTCGGTGGCGACGCCTTCGACCACTCGGTGGCGGGCGGACGCCTGCACATGTCCGTGTTCGACGCCATGGGGCACGACCTCGCCTCCGGCGGGGCCAGCTCGGTCGCCCTGGCGGCCTGCCGCAGCACCCGCCGGGCCGGCGGCGACCTGGCGGCCATCGCCCAGGCCATCGACCGCACGCTGGGCCGCTGGATCCCCGAGCGGTTGCTGACGGCCGTCGTGGCCGACCTGGACTCCGCCACCGGTGAGCTCACCTGGGTCAACTGCGGTCATCCGACGCCGCTGCTCATCCGCGGCAGGCACGTCGTCGCCGGCGCCCTGCGACGGCGGCCCGAACTGCCCCTCGGACTCGGCTACCACGACCGCGGCCCGCAAGCCGTCCACCACACCAGGCTCCAGCCCGGTGACCGGGTCCTGATCTACACCGACGGCGTCACCGACGCCCGCTCACCCACCGGCGACGTCTTCGGAGAGGAACGCCTGACCGACACCCTCGTCCAGCACATGGCGAGTGGCGAACCCGCCCCCGAGGCCCTGCGCCACCTGACCCACTCGCTGCTCGCGCACCAGAACCACCGGCTCCGCGACGACGCCACGATCCTCCTCGCCGAATGGCACCCCCAGGGCCGGGGCGGGTGAGGGCCGGCACCGTGGTCCAACCGCTGACCTCCGACCTCCGACCTCCGGCCTTCGAACGGCGGGCGGTCCCGGCAGGGACGCAGGCGGCGGTTCGCCAGGCGTGTGACGTTTCCGGCCCCCGGCCCGGGGAAGCCGCCCGGCATCGGATCCCACTTCTCCCCGGGACTCACCATGACGACACCCGACCCCGACCCGGACCGCACTCCGGCGCTCGACGAACACGGCGCCCTGCCCGGTGGGGACACCCCGCCGGCGGAGGGCGGTACATCGGGCATCTCCCATCCCGAACCCGAGGAACTGCGCACGGCCTGGGGCATCTGGCCCGCGGTCGTGATCGTGGGGCTGGCTCTGGCCGTATCGGTCATGCTCGTCGCCATGATCTTCATCGCCTGACCGGGCCCGTCCGGAGGTACACACCATGAGCGGGCCCCTCGCTCGCTCCTTTCCGGGGGCGGGCGGCCCGCGGTGGTGCGGGCCGGGCCGGGCGTCGGCGGGTCAGTGTCCGGTTGGCGGGTCAGTGTCCGAGTGCGTCTTCGAGCTGCTTCTTGTTCATCTTCGAGCGGCCGTGGATGTTGCGCTGCCTGGCCTCGTTGTAGAGCTGGTCCTTCGTCGGCCCCTGGGCGCCGGAGTGCGAGCGTTGACCGCCGCGCCGGGAGGAGGACATGTCGTGGGTCGAGGAGCGGCTGGCGGTCTTCGACTCGCCGTGCCGGGCCCGTTCCTTGTTCACGGTGCGGGCGGCGATCTCCTTGGCCCGCTTCTCGCTCTCGCCGCGGTCCAGGGCGCTCTCCTTGATGTGCTCGTACTGGCGTTCACGTTTCCTGCTCGAACCGGCGGGCATGGCTTCCTCCTCGGTCCTGGGGCTGGTGGGGACGTACCGGCGTCTACCCCGAACACGGGCTTCGATCCGCCCGGTCGCAGGGTTGATCCGGCGCCCGGCGGGCAGGCGCGGGGGCGGTCGGGACGATCCCGGCCGTGCCGAGCAAGGAGGCCCCGGATGAGCATGGTGAAGGAATCGGTCGACGTCGACGTGCCCCTGGACACCGCCTACAACCAGTGGACGCTGTTCGAGGAGTTCCCGCGTTTCATGGAGGGCGTCGACTCGGTGACCCAGCTGGACGACCGCCACAACCACTGGCGGACGAGCATCGGCGGAGTCACCCGTGAGTTCGACACCGAGATCGTCGACCAGCTGCCCGACGAGCGGATCGCCTGGCGCACCGTCGGGGGTGAGGTGAAGCAGCACGGCGTGGTGACGTTCCAGCGGCTCGACGACGAGCACACGCGGGTCAACATGGCCATCGACTTCCGGCCCGAGGGCGTTGCCGAGAAGGCCGGAGCCGCGATGGGAATGGTCGACCGGCGGGTGAAGGGGGATCTGCGGCGTTTCAAGGACTTCATCGAGCGCCGCGGAGGCGGGGAGGGCGGCTGGCGGGGCCGGGTGAGCCCCGGTTGAGCTCCGTCCGATCGCCCGGTGACCCCGGTGAGCCCGGTTCCTCAGGGACCGGGGCCACCGGGCGGCCGGGCCTGCGCGACGGGGCCCGTCTGCGGGGTGCGGAGAAGCGGCCGGTCCCGACGGCGAGGTCCGGACCGCGTGCTGACGTGAACGACCGGCCGGCGGGCCCGGGATGGACCTTCCTCACGAACCATGCTCGCGTGCTGGTGCAGATCGCCCGGGATCCGGGGATCAAGGTCCGCGACATCGCCACGCGCTGCCTGCTCACCGAGCGGGCGGTGCAGCGGATCATCGTCGACCTGGAGCAGGCCGGTTACCTCAGCCACGAGCGCCAGGGGCGCACCAACGTCTACCACGTGATCGCGGGCAAACAACTGCGCCACCCGGCCGACGCGGGCCCGACCCTGGCGGAGCTGCTGGCCGTTCTGCTGCGTTGATGGCGGTGGACGGTCACCACCGGTACCACCGTGCGCGGCTTCCGGAGCCGCGTGCGGCGAAGACGAAGCCGAGGAGCCACAACACCAGGACGGCGAGGGCGACCCACCACAGGACGTGGATGACGAAGCCGGCGCCGCCCAGAACGAGCACCAGCAGGAGGACGAGGAAGAGCGCGAGCATCGGAATCGGCCTTTCCGTGGGGAGGAGGACGGGTTCGGTCACCGCGTGTGCCCACCCGGGCGGCGTCCATGCACCCCGGGGCCGCTGCTTCGGGAGGTGGCCCGCCGCTCCGCGGTCGACAGGAGCCGTCGACCGGGGAGGCCGAGCCCATCCGAGGACGGTCGGTCGCCGCGGAAGTCACAAGCGGGACAGGCGACTTCGCATTCGAGGAGGCCCGTGACCCGCTCCCGTCGGGCCACCGGTCGGCGACGTCCCCGGGCCGAGTGGCACACTGTCGGCCGACCGCACCGCACGACCCGAGAGGACCAGCACGATGGTGAACCGCGACGCCGTCGCACTCGACGACCCGGTGGGCGAATCACTGCGCGGCCGGCACGCGCACCTCGCCCGCCGGATCGGAGCAGCCGCCACCTACCTGCCGGAGGTCTCGACCTTCGCGGCGCTCCCGGCCGACGCGGGCCCCCGGGAGTGGGCCGAGCTCGTCCGGCTGCTCGGTCGCGGTGAGCTCGCCGACATGTTCAGCTGCCCGGCGACCCCGCCGTCCGACTGGGAGCCGGTCTTCTCCCTCGAAGGCCGCCAGATGATCCGGACCGGCAGCGGCCGGCCCGACCACATCAGTGCCGGGCCCGACACCGGCGTGGTCGAACTGGGAGCGCAGGACGTGCCCGAGATGCTCGACCTCGTCGAGCGGACCCGGCCGGGTCCGTTCCGGCCGCGCACCCACGAGCTGGGCACCTACCTCGGCATCCGCGACAACGGCACCCTGGTGGCGATGGCGGGCGAACGGCTCCGGCCCCCGGGATGGACGGAGATCAGCGCTGTCTGCACCATCCCCGAGGCGCGCGGGCAGGGCCACGCCGCCCGCCTGGTCGGGGCGCTCGTCGCGCGCATCCTGGCGCGGGGCGAACGCCCCTTCCTGCACGTCGCCGAGGCGAACACCGGCGCCGTCGCACTCTACGAGCGCCTCGGCTTCGAGACCCGCAGGCCGGTGACCTTCCGCGGCTTCCGCATCCCGTGACCGTCGCGTCCCGTGACGGCCGCGCCCCGGGCGCGAGCCGTCACGGAGGCAACCGCCGTCCGGGCTACCCCCCGATGAAGGCGAGCAGCGCCGCGTTGACCTCCTCGGCGTGGGTCCAGAGCAGGCCGTGCGGAGCGCCCTCGATCTCCACGTACTCGGCGGAGGGCAGCGCCCGGTGGAACGGGCGTCCGGTGCTGTCGATCGGCAGGATGCGGTCGGCGGTGCCGTGCACGATCAGCGCCGGCACGTCGATGCGCGGGATGTCGGCGCGGAAGTCCGTGTACCAGGTGGACGGTGCCGCCGCAGCGGCGAAGGCACCGCCCGAGGTGGCGACGTTCCAGCTGTTGCGGACGGCCTCCGGGCTGATCCGGCTCCCGAGGTTCTCGTCCAGGTTGTAGAAGTCCCGGTAGAAGGCGGTGTAGTAGGCGTACCGGTCGGCCTTCACGGCGGCGACGATGCCGTCGAAGAAGTCCTTCGGACCCGCCCCCTCCGGGTTGTCGTCGGTCTTCAGCAGGTACGGCTCCAGGGAGCCCAGGAAGGCCACCTTGAAGAGGCGGCCGGAGCCGTATCCGGACACGTAGCGGGCGACCTCGCCGGTGCCCATGGAGAAGCCGACCAGCACGGCGTCCCGCAGGTCGAGGGTCTCCACCAGGGTGTGGAGGTCGGCGGCGAAGGTGTCGTAGTCGTAGCCGGTGGTCGGCTGCGAGGACCGGCCGAAACCGCGGCGGTCATAGGTGATCACCCGGTGCCCGGCGTCGAGGAGCGCGGCGCTCTGCCGCTCCCACGAGTGCCCGTCGAGGGGGAACCCGTGGATCAGGACGACCGGTCGGCCGGAGCCGTGGTCCTCGTAGTAGAGCTCGATCGGGGTGGAGTTCTCCTGGCCGACGGTGATGTACGCCATGGGCGACTCACTTCCCTTCCGTGACGGCGGCCCGGACGATGACGACCGGACAGGCGGCGTGCTGCGCACAGCGGGTGCTCACCGAGCCGAGCAGGCTGCGGGCGAAGCCGCCGTGGCCGTGGCTGCCGACCACCAGCAGGTCGGCGCCCCGGGCCGCCTCCAGGAGGACCTCGGAGGGGTCGCCCATGACCATCGTCTGGCGGACCTCCACCCGGCAGTCGTCGCCGAGCACCGTGTGCAGTTCCTCGGCGAACCGCCGCTCGGCGAGCTCCCGGTCGAAGGTGCTGTCGACCACCGGCGCCGACCAGCCGAAGTGGCTCGGCGGCTCCCAGGCGCCCACCGCGTCGACCATCCCGCCGGTCACCGTGGCGTACCGGGCCGCCCAGCGCAGCGCGGCGTACGACGGTGGAGAGCCGTCGACGCCGACCACGACGCGGGGCGCGGAGTCGTTCGCGTTCATCTGCACCGTCCTGTGGGTCACTGTGTTGCGGATCGCCGCCCCCTGACCACGGTGCTGGCCGCGGGGCGGCGCCGCCACCACGGCCCGGCACCCGGGTGACGGCCGTCGGACGAGTGCCCGGGAGCGGCTGCTGGCGCAGTGGCCACTGGCGTTTCCCGGGCTCACAGCGGAACAAGGGAGCGTGGGCGTCACGCCCGCCGGGAGGCCGGGCGCGCGCTGCGGTCGGCCGCCGGTGAGGAGTCCGGGAGGGCCCGGTCCGGTCGGCAATGCCCGGACGGGATCTTCGCCAGGGGCGGCGACTCCGGTTCCCTGGTGCTCGAACGGGGCTCCCGCACCGCGGTCGGTCTGCTCTGGGCCGGGAACCGCTCGGGTGGCACGAGGGCCCTGATGTCCGACATCACCGTCGTGGAGAGTCAGCTCGGCATCACCGTGGCCTGGGCCGGGCAGTGACCCACTGATTCGGGCGTAAGCCCGGTCCTTCAGGGCCGATAGCCCGTACGGCCCGAGGTGTGGAGCGAACCGCCCTCGGGTCGCGGCATGTCACGCGGGCCGCTGTTGCTGCTCGATGTACTGCTCGACGAGTCGGTGAGTTCGGCGTACGGGCCGGGGCAGATCTCGCTGAAGAGCAGCAGGTACACCGCCCGATCAGGCACAGGAAGGTGCCCATCAGCGGTCTCCGGCGGGCGGCAGCGGCCGCACCGCCGGGAGTTCCGCTGATGGGCACCTGAATTCTGCGACCAGCCCCCGGCCCGCGCGGCCGCTGATCTTCACCCGGATTTCCCCTGGAGGACAGCACGCACCCTTCCCGCGCCTGAGGTTCCGTCATATCGTCTGTCCTCGCCGACGGCTCCGGTGTGCCCGGTCGCGGCCTGAGCCACCTCACCACAGCGGGGATGTCCATGAAGAGTCTTGCGGTGCGTCTGCTCGCCCTGGCCGCGGCCCTGCCGGTGCTCGCCGTCCTGGTGGCGGGCCCCGGTGTCGCGGCGCCCGGCGAGGAGCACCGGGCCACGGCAGCCGCCTCCCTGGCCGCGTCCTGGACCGGCCCGCTGAGCACCCGAGGGCGCTACGTCGTGGACGCCGACGGTCGGCGCTTCAAGCTGAAGGCGGCCAACTGGGCGGGTGCACAGGGTACTTGGCAGGGCAGTGGGAGCGCCGACGACCCGGCGAACAATCAGGCCGGGCAGGTGTCGCACAACATCCCGCTGGGCCTGGACCGGGTGCCGATCCCGCGGCTGCTGGCCGACTTCCACGGGCTGGGCCTCAACAGCATCCGGCTGCCGTTCGCCAACGCGCTGATCCACGACACCGTCCCCGTCCCGGACTCCGCCGTCGCCGCCAACCCCGAGCTGCGCGGACGCACCCCGCTCCAGGTGTTCGACGCCGTGGTGGCCGCGCTGACCGCCGACGGCTTCGCGGTGATCCTCAACAACCACACCACCAGCTACCGCTTCTGCTGCGGCCTGGACGGCAACGAGCGCTGGAACAGCGGCCAGTCGACCGCGCAGTGGGAGGACGACTGGCTGTTCATGGTGAACCGCTACAAGGCCGACAAGCGGGTGGTCGGCGCCGACCTGCGCAACGAGGTCCGCCGGGACGTCTGGGACGACCCCAACTGGGGGATGGGCGACGCCCACGACGAGTACGCCGCCTTCGAGGAGGCCGGCAACCGCATCCTCCAGGCCGACCCGGACATGCTGGTCGTCATGGAGGGCATCAACTGGTACGGCATCCCCGCCGCCGGGTTCAGCCACGGCCGCCCGATGCTCACCCCGGTGCGCAACCTCTCCAACACCCTGATCGACTCCGGCAAGCTGGTCTACGCCGCGCACTTCTACGGCTACACCGGCCCGGCCAACACCGGCGCGGGCAGCGGCCCCGGATCCACCGGCGACCCGCGCTACCAGGACTTCACCCCCGAGCAGCTCGCCCAGGTGGTGGACGACGAGGCGCTGTTCGTCGCCCGCTCCGGCCAGCACTTCACCGCCCCGGTGTGGATCAGCGAGTTCGGCGCCGGCGGCCGGGGCTCGACCGACGCCAAGGAACAGGCCTGGCTGCACGCCTTCACCGACATCCTGGTCCGCAACGACACCGACTTCGCCATCTGGCCGCTGGTCGGCTGGGCCGACACCGCCGGCCGCCCGCTGGACACCTGGGCGCTGCTCTCCTACGGCCCCGACGGCACCAGGACCGGCCTCACCGACCCCGGCGACTGGCGGGCCGCCGACTGGACGAAGCTGGTCGGCGCCCCGGCGGTGAGCGGCCCGGTGCCCGCGGTGGGCCACTGGAACATGCTCAGCCTCGACCACGCCGACCAGGACCTCTCCCGGCGGATGCTCGCGCGCGCGGACTGGAGCCCCGGCAACCGCAAGGGCGACTGCCCGGACGGCCAGCGCCTGACCGCCCTCGCCCGCGGTGACAGCCGTGCCCTGTGCACGGACGCGGGCGAACCGGCCGGCGGCAGCGGCGACTGGATCACCGTCACCGATGAGCGCTACGTCACCGGGGGCGACTGGGCGTCCGGCTACGACAAGCTCCAGTGTCCCGACCGCACCTTCGCCGTCGGCTACAGCGTGCGCAACAACGGCATGGCCGCCCTGCTCTGCGCCCCCGCGGCGGCCCCGCTGCCGCTGACCGGCCGCACCCTCTGGTTCGACCGGGGCGACAACCGGCCCGCCACGGGCGGCTCGGTGGCGAGCGACTGGGCGCCGGGCCGCTACAAGGGCCAGTGCGCGGACGGCGAGTACCTGGCCGGCGTCGCCTCCACCTGGCAGCGCCTCCAGTACGGCGCCCCGGCCGCCCTGCTCTGCCGCCCGCTCGGCTGATCGGGGCCCGGTCCGCCGCCCCACCTGCCCGGTAGGTGCGGCGGCGGACGGGTGCTGCATTCGGCTGTGCTCCGCCGGTACCCGCCACCCGGGCGGTCGGTGAGACGATGACGAACGATCAGAGCGCGCCCGCGTCGCCGCGTCCCGCAGGTTGGACGCGTGCATGACGACACAAGCCGTGGTGCGCAAGCCCGGAGCGCCGCGCCGCCGCGGTCAGGAGGGCTCCGGCCAGCCCGCCGTCAGACGCCCGCGCTCCTGCCACTGGCGGGCCCCCGGTCCGTCCGGGTCGCGTCGGCGGCAGAACTCCTCCAGCCGGGCGCACTGGGTGAGCATGGCGGACCGGCGCCGCGGCCAGGGCGGCGCCGGCTGCCCGTACGCGTCGAAGAGGTGGTGCAGGGCGCCCGCCTGGGCCGGGTGGTGGGTGCGGACGATCCACTCGCACCAGGCCAGGTCCTCCACCGGCTCGCCCGGGTGGGCGAACTCCCAGTCCAGCAGGCCGGTGACGGCGAAGTCGGCCGGGTCCAGCAGCAGGTTGTGGGGCCCGAAGTCCCCGTGCACCGGTACCGATCCGGCGGGCGCCGGCCCGTCGCCGGCCAGTTCGGGGTCGAGGGCCTGGAGCCGGCGCAGCACCCGCCCGCAGGCGGCGAGGACCTCCGGGCCGTGTCCGGTGTCCAGCAGTTCCTGCGCGGGCACCCCGGGCAGGTGGCCGAGGGTGATGGCGCCCGGCTCGGTGCCGAGCACCGGGGGGACCGGCAGCAGCCCGCGCAGCCCGGTCAGCGCCCGGTGCTCGCGCCGGCCGCGCTGCTCGGCGTCCGGCCCCTCGTAGCGCTTCACGACGACCGTGCCGTCACCCGCGGTGCGGTTGGTGTAGCCGTGCGGGAGGGGCCGCAGGCCGGACGGGCCGTCGCTCACTTCCGCCACTCCTCGGCCAGCAGTCCGAGCACGACCTGGTCCACGAACTCCCCGTACGCCCAGGCGGCCTGGCGCAGCCGTCCCTCGACGGTGAAGCCGGCGCCGGCGGCGGCCCGGAGCATCGGGGTGTTGTCCGCCAGGGTCTCCAGCTGCAGGCGGCGCAGGCCCAGCACCGGGAAGGCGTAGTGGCAGAGCGCCCGCAGGACGTCCGGTGCGAACCCGCGCCCCCGGTGGCCCGGCAGCAGGGCGAGGCCGACGTGGGCGCCGCGGTTGTGGGCGTCGATGCCCCACAGCAGGGCCTCGCCGGCGAGTTCGCCGGTGGCCGTCTCGACCACGGAGAAGCAGGCGGCCTCGTCGGAAGGACCGGGGACGACGTACGGGGAGTGCGGCGAGCCCGGCGGGATGGGCCGCCAGGGTCGGGAGTCGGCCCGCGCGCGGGTCGCCACGTCGTCGTACAGCTCGGCCAGGAGCACCGGCAGGTCGGCGTCGTGGCGGGCCCGGAGGGTGATGTGAGTGCCTTGTAACATGTCACATGTTTACCATCGGCGGCCCCGCCGCCGCCATCGGGTTCTCCGCGGCGGACAGCGAGGGGCCCCGGCGGACGGCACGCCGTCCGCCGGGGCCCCTCGGCCGTCACCCGAGCGGGACTTCCAACTGCCGGGCCAGGTCGGCCACCAGGGCGTCCAGCCAGCCCCGGATGGTGCCCGGGTCGAACAGGTCGGCGTCGTACTCGACCAGGCCGGCGTAGCCGTCGGCGTCCGGGGTGAGACTGAACGAGCAGTCGGCGCGGGCGGAGGGGCCGGCGACGTCCTCGATCTCGGTGGTCAGGCCGGGGAGGTCGAGGGTGATGGGCGGGGTGCTCTGGACGGCGAGCAGGATCTGCGGGAACACGGGGGGCAGCAGGATGCCGCGCTCCCGCAGGGGCTCGACCAGCAGCCCGAAGGCCGTCACCGAGTGGTCCAGGGCGGAGGCGATCGCCTCCGCGGCGTGGTCCACCTGCTCCCCGAACCCGCCGGTGCCCCCGGTCGGCACCAGGATCGGCACGCTGTTGGTGAGCAGCCCGACCACCTTCTCGTCGGCCGGCCGGGTGCGGTTGGCGTTGGAGAGCAGGACCAGCGGCGCCGGGGCGCCGCTGAGCGAGCCGAGCAGCCGGGCGAGCGCTGCCAGCAGGACGGCGGAGGCGGTGGCGGAGCGGGCCGCCGCGTAGCGTCCGACCGCCTCGGCCACGGCCGCCGGGATGCGGAACTCGGCGGTCTCGCCGTGCCCGGAGCGCTTTTCGGGGCGCGGCCGGTCGGTGGGCAGGTCCACCGAGAGCGGCGCGCCGTCGAGGACCTCGGCCCAGTGGTCGGTGGCCGCCGCGACGGCGGCCCGGGTGACCACCGTCCGCTCCCAGCAGGCGTAGTCGGTCATCCGGCCCGGGGCATCCGGCAGCGGGCCGCCCGTACGGTAGAGCGCGCCCAGGTCGGCCAGCACGGTGGCCAGCGACCAGCCGTCCAGCGCGATGTGGTGGACGGACAGCAGCAGCACCCACTCCTGCTCCGCCGGACGCAGCAGCCGGGCGCGCAGCAGCGGCGGTGCGGTCAGGTCGTACGGGCGGGCGATCACGGCGTCCAGGGCCTCGGCGAGCGCCGCGTCCCGTTCGGCCGGGGCGAGCCCGCGCAGGTCCTCGACGGGGAGGTCCAGCGGGGTGTTCGGCAGCACCTGCTGGAGCACCCCGAGTTCGGTGTCGGGGAAGCGCGTGCGCAGGCTCTCGTGCCGCTCGGTGACCGCCGTCAGCGCGGCGGCCAGCCGCTCGGGCTCCAACGGGCCGCGCACGGTGATCCGCTGGGTGATGTTCCACACCGCCGGATCGGCCGACCCGGCGTGGGCCTTGCGCATCCGCCACTGCCCCACCGCGGTCGGCGCGGCCGCCAGGGCCGTCCCGTCGCCGGTCAGGACGGCGAGCAGCCGCTCGCGGTGGGCCCGGACGAGGCCGGTGAGCTCCTCGTCCATCGCCCCGGCGGGGGCCAGGTAGCCGATCCGGTCGCCGGTGGTGCGCAGTACGACCTCGCGTTCGTCGAGCAGGCGCAGCAGCCGCGCCCAGTCGTCCTCCGCAGCCTCTGCCACAGCTTCTGCCGCAGCCTCTGCCGCGCTCACAGCGTGCCCTCCTCGTAGGCCGGGGCCTGGTGCTGCTCGGCGGCCGGCTGGTGGGCGGCCATCGCGCGGACGGTCGGGCGGCGGAAGAAGTCCAGCACGCCGATCCGCAGCCCGGTCGCCTCGCGGACCCGGTTCAGCAGCCGGGTGGCGGCCAGGGAGTGCCCGCCCAGGTCGAAGAAGGAGGTCTCCACCCCGGCGGGGCGGCCGAGTTCCTCCTCCCAGAGCCGTTGGACGGTGCGCTCCAGGTCGGTGACCGGCGCGGCCTCGGGCTCGTCCGCGCCGAGCGGGCGCGGCTCCGGCAGGGCGGCGGTGTCCAGCTTGCCGTTCGTGTTGAACGGCAGCGCGTCGACGGTGGCCCAGAGGCCGGGCACCATGTAGTCGGGCAGCAGGTCGGCCAACTGGTCGGCGACCCGGGGCAGTTCGGCTTCCGGGCAGCCGACGTAGCCGGCCAGGACGGTGCCCGCCGCGGTGCGACGCGCCGTCACGGCGGCGGCGTGCACGCCGGGCAGGCCGAGCAGCACGGTCTCGATCTCACCCGGCTCGACCCGGTAGCCGCGCACCTTGACCTGGCGGTCGGCCCGGCCGAGGAACTCCAGCCGGCCGTCCGGCCGCCACCGGCCGAGGTCGCCGGTGCGGTAGGCGCGGCCGTCGGGGGTGTCGGTGAAGACGGCGGCGCTCTCCTCGTCGCGGCCGACGTAGCCGATGCCGACCTGGACGCCGAGGGCGTGGATCTCGCCGACCGCGCCGGGCGGTACCCGGCGTCCGGCGGCGTCCCGCAGCACGATCCGGCTGCCCGGGGTGGGGCGGCCGATCGGCGCGTACTCCCCGCCGTCCCGGTCGATCTCGCCGGCCGTCAGCGCGTGGGTCTCGGTCGGGCCGTAGTGGTTGATCAGCCGGCAGCCGGGGTTGCGGCGCAGGAAGGCCCGCAGCGCGGGGGTGAGCAGCACCTGCTCGCCGCCCGAGATCAGCTCCCGCAGGTGCGGCACCGGCTCCTCGCCGAGCGCGTCGGTCAGGGCGGCCAGCGGCGTGTACGGCAGGTGGATCCGCTCGGCCCGGGTGGCCCGGACGACGGCGGCCAGCGCCGTCACGTCGTAGCGGGTCTCCTCCTCGATCAGCAGCAGGGTGCCGCCGCCGGCCAGCGTGGTCAGGATCTCCTGGACGCTGACGTCGAACCCGCAGGAGGCGTACTGGAGGGTGCGGGCCGCCGGGTGGTCGGCGACGTTCCAGGCCACGAAGTGGGCCAGGGCGAGGGAGTGCATCAGCACGCCCTTGGGGCGGCCGGTCGACCCGGAGGTGTACAGCAGGTACGCGGGCGCCTGCGCCGAGGGGGCGGGCAGCGGGGGCAGCTCGACGGCGGGGTCGGCCGGGGCGGCGCCCGTGAGCACCGTCGGCACGGTCAGGCCGAGCTCCGCCGCGGCGGCGTCCGAGGTGGTGAGCAGCACAGCGGGCGCGCTGTCCTCGACGATCAGCCGGCAGCGCTCGGGGCCCTGCAGCACGTCGACGGGGACGTGGACGGCGCCCAGGCGCAGGATGGCCAGCAGCCCGGCCACCAGGTCCACCGAGCGGGGGAGCAGGACGCCCACCCGGCTGCCCTCGCGGACGCCGGCCGCCAGCAGCCGGCCGGCCAGGTCGTCCGCCCGGGCCAGCAGCGTCCGGTAGTCCGTCTCGGCGCCGTCGGGGGCGACCACGGCGGTCTGCTCGGGCCGGCCGGCCGCGGTCGCGGCGATGGTGGCCAGCGGGTGCTCGGGGTCCGGGGCGGCCGCGGGGCCGCACTCCAGGTCGGCGTCGGCCTCGGCCGCGGGCACGGCGGTGAGCTCGACGAGCGGGCGCTGCGGGTCGGCGACCGCGGCGGTCAGCAGCCGCTCGAAGGCGCCGAGCAGCCGGTCGACGGTGGCCCGCTCGAAGAGGGCCTCGGCGTACTCGACGTGGCAGCGGATGCCGTCGGGCAGGCTGGTCAGGAACAGCGTCAGGTCGAAGGCGGCGCGGTCCGCCACGTGGTCGAGCGGGCGGGCCGTCACCCCGGGCAGGTCCAGCTCGAAGACCATGTGGTTCTCGAACTCGACCATGACCTGGAACAGCGGGTTGCGGCTGGTGTCGCGCTCCGGGTTCAGGTCCTGCACCAGCACCTCGAAGGGCGGCTGCTGGTGCTCGTAGGCGTCCAGCGCGGTGGAGCGGACCCGGCCGAGCGCCTCGGCGAAGGCCGGCTCGCCGGACAGGTCCAGGCGCAGCGCCAGGGTGTTGACGAAGAACCCGACCAGGTCCTCGGTGCCTTCGGTCCGGTTGGCCACCGGGGTGCCCAGCACGATCTCGTCCTGGCCGGCGTAGCGCTGCAGTACGGCGGCGAAGCCGGTCAGCAGCACCATGAACAGGGTGGAGCGCCTGGAGCGGGCCAACTCCTTCAGGCCGTCGGAGAGTTCGGCGGGCAGATGGTGCACGAAGGAGCGGCCGCGGCCGTCCGGCACCGCGGGGCGCGGCCGGTCGGTGGGCAGGGCCAGCACCGGCAGGTCGCCGCCGCCGAACACCTTGCGCCAGTAGGCGAGGCTCTCGTCGTACTCGCCGGCGGCCACCCGGGCCCGCTCCCGGGCGGCCTCGGCGGCCGGGCCGGTGGCGAGCACCGGCAGCCGGGCGGCCCGGTCCTCCCGGGCGGCCAGGTAGAGCTCGCCCAGCTCGCGGGTGATCACCACGGTGGACAGGGTGTCGATCACGATGTGGTGCATCGACAGCACCAGGACGTGCCGGTCGGCGTCCCGCTCCAGCAGCAGGGCCCGGAACAGCGGGCCCTCGGCCAGGTCGAAGCGGTGCGCGCCCTCGGCGGTGACCAGGTCGGCGACGGCGTCCGGTGAGGCCGCGTCGGCCGTGACCCGCTGCAGCACCGGGCCGGTGGGCGGCGCCAGCACCTCCTGGAACGGTTCGCCGTCCTGCTCCCGGAAGACGGTGCGCAGCGCGACGTGGCGCTCGACCAGCCCGCGCAGCGCGGCGTCCAGCGCCTCCGGGTCGAGCGGGCCGTCCAGCTCGATCGCCTTGACCTCGTTGTACTGTCCGCCGTCGGGCAGCATCCGGTGCAGGAACCACATCCGCTGCTGGGCGTAGGACAGCGGCGCGCCGCGCTGGGTGTCCCGGCGCAGGACGTCGAGCTGCGGCAGTCCGGCTGCGACCAGCTCGGGGGAGAGCCCGAAGTCCACGAAGGCGGCGATCTCGTCCGCGCCGGCCGCCCGCAGCTCGGAGAGCACCCCCTGGACGCTCTCCGGGGTGCCGATCAGCGCGCGGGAGGCGCAGTACCGCTCGTACGCGCGCTCCAGCACGAACTCCAGGTCGTCCTCGCGGGCGTTCTTGAAGTCCAGCGTCAGGCCCAGGCTGTTGGCCATCTGCCCGAACAGCGACAGCGAGGAGCGCAGGTAGTTGCAGAACGGCCGGTAGGCCTGCTCGCGCGCGGTGGCCAGGTCGGTGCCCAGGTAGGTGTGGACCAGCACGACCACCCGGCCGGCCTCCGGGTCGAGGCCGTGCTCGGCCCGGGTGCGCCGGTAGATCGCGATGTTCTCGGCCAGCTGGGCGACGTCCTGGGTCATCAGGTTGGTGATGACGCCCAGGTCGTGCCGGGCCGCCTCGCGGAAGCTGTCCGGGTTGCCGACGATCGCGGTGAACATGGGCGGCAGGTCCTGCAGCGGGCGCGGGTGGAGGGTCACCTCGATCGGCTCGCCGTTGCCGTTGCGGCCCCGGTACGGCTCACCGCGCCACAGCGCCCGGACGGTGTCGATCTGCCGGTGCATCAGCTCCTTGTGGCTGCCGTAGTTCTCCGGGAAGAACAGGAAGTCGTTGGGGTGCCAGCCGCTGGCGCAGCCCAGGCCGACCCGGCCGCCGGACAGGTTGTCGACCACCGACCACTCCTCGGCGACCCGCACCGGGTGGTGCAGCGGCAGCACGGCGCAGCCCGCGTTCAGCCGGATCCGGCTGGTCTCCCGGGCCAGGGCGGCGGCCAGTACCGAGGGGTTGGGGAAGATGCCGCCGAAGGAGTGGAAGTGGCGCTCCGGCAGCCAGACGGAGTGGAAGTCGTTGCGGTCGGCGAAGCGGGCGCTCTCCAGGACGATGCGGTACTTCTCGTCCTCGGGGGAGTCCAGCGGGTAGTCGCCGAAGAAGTAGAGGCTGAAGTCCACCGGCCGCTGCGGGTCGCTGACCGGCTGGTACGGAATCGGCTCGGCCTGGATGCGCACGGTCTGCGTGGGGACGGGGAGTTCGGCGGCCGGCCGCGGGGCGGGCAGGCGGACGCCGGGCGAGGCCGGGAAGAAGCCGCCGCGCCGCAGGTCGCGCAGTGACTCGCGGACCGCGTCGATCACGAACTCCACGTCGCCGTCGGTGTGGGCGGTGGAGAGGAAGAAGTTGCGCCACTCCCACACGTAGACCCCGCGGGTCAGCAGGTGCGGGAAGAGCAGCTCCATGTCGGCCCGGGGCTCGAAGCGGAAGAGCGAGCCGAAGTGGGCCAGCCGCAGCGGGAACTCCTCCTCCTCGAAGAAGCCGTTCAGCGTGGCGGCCAGTTCGTCGGTGCGGGCGTTCAGCCGCTCCTGGAGGCCGGGGCCGGCCGACTTGAGGTGGCGCAGCACCGCGCCCGCGGCGGTCATCGCCAGCGGGTGCTGGATGTAGGTGCCGCCGAAGAAGGTGGTGTCCTTGGGCGGGTAGCTGTCGTCGCCGTAGTCCCAGTGCCCGCCGTCGATCCCGTCCAGGATGTCGGCCCGCCCGGCGATCGCGCCGATCGGGTAGCCGCCGCCCAGCACCTTGCCGTAGGTGGAGACGTCCGGGGTGACGCCCCAGAAGCCCTCGGCGCCCCGCAGGTGGGGCCGGAAGCCGGTGAGCATCTGGTCGAAGACCAGCACGATGCCCAGCCGGGTGGTCAGTTCACGCAGCGAGCGGACGAAGTCGACGGGCTGGCGTCCGGGGTGGCGGCTCTGCACCGGCTCGACCAGGACGGCGGCGATCCGGTCGCCGTGCTCCTCGATGACCTTGAGGCTCTCCGGGTCGCCGTACCGCAGCACCAGCAGGTCGGCGACCGCGCTGCCCGGGATGCCGATGGACACCGGGACGGTCTCCCGGTCGGCGCCGTGGCCCAGCGTCCGGCCCAGGGTGTGGTCGAAGTGGCCGTGGTACGAACCCTCGAACATGACGATCTTGTCCCGGCCGGTGTACGCGCGGGCCAGCCGGATCGCCCCGGCGTTCGCCTCCGTACCGGAGTTGGCGAAGGCGACCCGCTCGGAGCCGGTCAGCTCGGCCAGCAGCTCGGCGGCCTCGCCGGTCTCCGGACCGCGCGGGCCCAGCCGCAGGCCGGAGGCCAGGTGCTCGCGGACGGCCTCGGAGACGAACTCCGGGTCGTGGCCGAAGAGCAGGACGCCGAAGCCCATGGTGATGTCGACGTACGGGTTGCCGTCGACGTCCTCCAGCCGGGAGCCCCGGGCGCTGCGGGCGGCGAGCGGGTAGAGCATCTCCTTGGTGCCGGAGCGGAAGCCGACCACGGCGCGGCTGTCCGCCAGGGTGCGGCGGTGGCGGCGGGTGATCGCCTTGGAGGCGGTGGTGCGGGCGGTGAAGCGGGCGACCAGCTCGTCCACGTGGGCGCGCTGCTGGTCGGTGAGGCCGCCGGAGGCCATGCCGGACTCGCGGGAGACCGTCACCCGGGGGCCGTGCACCTGCGGGGCGGCGGGTACCTCGGCGGCGGGGGCTTCGACTGCGACTGCGGGGGCGGGCGCGACCGCGGGTGCGGCTGCGGCTGCGGCGGCCGGGGACAGGGCGGCGGGCGTGGGTGCCGGCGGGAGGACTGCGGGCGCGGGCGTGCCGCCGGCCAGCAGGCCGAGCTGGTCGCGCATCAGGTCGGAGAACTGGCCGAGCAGCGCGAGCTGGCGCTCGATCAGGCCGGTGCCGTCGGTCACCGGGGGCAGCGCGGCGGCGGCCGGCGGGGCGACGGCGGGTGCGGCGAGGACGGGCTGGGGCGCCGGGGCCTGGACGGGCGCCGGGACGGTTCGGACAACCGGGGCGGCCGGGGCGGCCTGGGTGGCCTGGACAACCGGAGCCGTCGGCACGGCAGTCGGAGTCGCGACAGGCGCGACAGGCGCGGGCGCGGGCTCGGGGGCCGCCACGGGCTCCGGTTCGGCGGCCGGCAGCAGCGTGGCCAGCACCGCCGGCTCCAGCCGGGAGGCGATCAGCCCGGCCAGCCGGGCCGGGGTGTCGGCTGCCTCGAACAGCTCGCGCATCGACACCCGCACCCGGAACGCGCGCTCCAGGTCCCGGATCATGTTGATCATCGAGAGCGAGTCGGCGCCGAGGTCGAAGAAGGGCTCGTCCGCGCCGACCGAGGCCTCGTCGTAGCCGAGCTGGCGGGCCGTCTGCTCGACGACCTGCCGCAGCACGGCCTGCTCGGCGAGCTCCTCGGGGCTCGGCATCGGTGCCGAGACGGGTGCAGAGGCGGGTGCGGCGGCCGGTGTCAGGGCCGGTGCGGTGGCCGGTTCTTCGGCCGGCGCGGTCTGCTGGGGTGGGTCCTGGCGCATGGCGGGGTCCTCGGTGGTCGGCCGGGCAGGGGCGGTGAACCAGTGGCGGCGGCGTTGGTAGACGGTGGTGGGCAGCGGGACGCGGCGGGCCGGTCCGTCCGGCCAGTCCCGGGCGGCGGCGAAGCGGGCCCAGTCGAGCGGGACACCGTGCGACCAGAGCGCGACCGCGGCGGCGTCGAACTGCTGCTCCGGCGAGGCGCCGCGCCGGCCGCCGGCGACGAAGTGGCGCTGGGGAAGTTCCCGGCGGCCCATGCCGGTCAGCGTCGGGTGCGGGCCGATCTCCAGGTACAGCTCGTGGCCCTGCCCGTCCAGGGCGGCGAGCACCTGGTCGAACCGGGCGGTCTCCCGGGTCTGCCGCAGGAAGTACTCGGGCGTCGGGACGGTTCCGGGCTCCAGCACCTCGCCGCCGAGGTTGCTGACCAGCGGTACGGCCAGCGGCCGCAGGCGCAGCCGGGCCAGCTGGTCGCGGAACGGGTCGAGCACCGGGTCGAGCAGGCGGGAGTGGAACGCCCGGTCGGTGGCGAGCCGCTCGGTGGTCACCCCGTCGGCGGCCAGCACGGCCTCGGCGGCGGCGATCTCGCGCGGCGGGCCGGCCAGCACGCACTGGCCGCTGCCGTTGACCACGGCCAGGTCCACGCCCGGGAGCCAGTCGTCCAGCCCGGACAGCCGGTCCAGGCCCGCCGAGACCACCGTCATGGCGCCCGGCTCGCTCAGCCGGTGCATCAGCCGGCCGCGCAGCGCGGTCAGGAACATCCCGTCGGCCAGGTCGAGCGCGCCGGCCGCGTGGAAGGCCGCGTACTCCCCGGCGCTGTGCCCGGCGACCGCCGCCGGACGGACCCCGAGCTCCTGCCAGAGCCGCAGGTAGGCCGCCTGGAGGGCGAACAGTGCGGGCTGCGCCGCCTCGGTGGTCCAGCTGTCCTCGGCATCCCGGGGTGCGGGGTCGAGCAGCAGCGGCAGCAGCGGCTCGTCCCAGTTCGCGCGGTGCAGCCGGTCGCACTCGTCCAGGACGGCGCGGAAGACCGGGAAGGCGTGGTACAGCTCGGCGGCCATGCCCCGGTACTGGGCGCCCTGGCCGGTGAAGAGCAGCACCGGCCGGATCTCGCCGCGGCCCGTCTCGCGGTGGGCCGCGCCGGCGGTGGGCCGGCCCGCCAGGAAGGCGTCCAGGGCCTTGCGCAGGGCCGCCGGGTCGGGCCCGGTGACGGCCAGCCGGTGGCGCAGCGCGCGGCGGCCGGCGCCGAGGGTGAGCGGCAGGTCGCCGGGGGCGAGGGCCGGTTCGGCGTCCAGCCGCTCGCGGAGCAGCCCGGCCAGCTCGGTCAGGCCCTGGGCGGTGCGGGCCGACAGCGGCAGCACGGTCGGGGCCGGCCGCGGTGCGGGCACCGTCGCGGCGGCGGCCGGGGCCTGCTCCAGCACCAGGTGGGCGTTGGTGCCGCCGACACCCAGCGCGCTGACCCCGGCCCGGCGCGGGGTGGGGCCGTCGGGCCAGTCCCGGCGCTCGGCGGCGAGCCGGAACGGACTGCCGGCCAGTTCCAGCGCCGGGTTCGGGCTGGTGAAGTTCACCAGTGGCGGGATGGTGCCGTGCCGGAGCACCAGCAGGGCCTTGATCAGGCCCGCCAGGCCGGCGCAGGTGTCCAGGTGGCCGATGTTGGGCTTGACCGAGCCGAGCGAGCAGAAGTCGGCGGCCTCCGTCCGGGCGCGGAACGCCTGGGCCAGCGCCCGGAACTCGATCGGGTCGCCGAGCGGGGTGCCGGTGCCGTGGGCCTCGATGTAGCCGATGCTGTCGGCCGGTACGCCCGCGAGGTCCAGTGCCCGGCCGACCACCGCGGCCTGCCCGTCCACGCTGGGCGCGGTGTAGCCGACCTTCCGGCCGCCGTCGTTGTTGACGGCCGAGCCCAGGATCACCCCGTGGATGGTGTCGCCGTCGGCCAGCGCCCGGTCGAGGCGCTTGAGCAGGACGGCGGCGACGCCGTTGCCTCCGACCGTGCCGCCCGCCTCGGCGTCGAAGGCGCGGCAGGCGCCGTCGGGGGAGAGGATCGACCCCTCCTCGTAGCGGTAGCCGGTGGCCTGCGGGATGTGCAGGGCGGCGGCCCCGGCCAGCGCCAGCTCGCAGTCGCCCGCCAGCAGGGACTGCACCGCCAGGTGGACCGCGACCAGCGAGGTGGAGCAGGCCGTCTGCACGCCGATCGCCGGACCGGTCAGGCCCAGCCGGTAGGCGACCCGGGTGGCGGCGAAGTCCGCCTGGTTGCCGATCGCGGTCTGCAGGGCGGCGACCGGCTCGGTCGGGTCGGCGGTGGTGGCCAGGGCGTGCTGGTAGTAGGTGCGCAGCGCGTACAGGGTCATCCCGGTGCCGGCGAAGACCCCGACCCGGCGCTCCGGGTCCGGCGCGTCGTAGCCGCCGTCCTCCAGGGCCTGCCGGCAGATCTCCAGCAGCAGGCGCTGCTGGGGGTCCATCAACGCGGCCTCGGCGCCGCTGATGCCGAAGGCCTCGGCGTCGAACCGGTCGATGTCGGTGAGCGCGCCGGTGACCGGGACGAAGTCGGGGTGGCGGTACTCCTCCGGGCGCAGCCCGGCGGCCGCCAGCTCCTCCTCGGTGAAGCGGGTGGTGCTCCGGACGCCCTCGACGATGTTCCGCCAGTACTGCTCGGGGGTGTCGGCGCCCGGCAGGCGCAGGGCCAGGCCGACGATCGCCACCCGGCGGTCGTCGCCGGGGCCGGCGGGGTCGGTTCCGGGGGAGACGAGCGGGGCGGTGGGCGCGGCCGGCTCGGCGGCCAGGTGGGCGATCAGTGCGTCCACGGTGGGGTGGCGGAACAGCTCGGTGGGCGCCGGGGGCGTGGGCAGCGCGGCGCTCAGTGTGCCGTGGACCCGCATCAACTGCAGGGAGCCGATGCCGAGTTCGGCGAGCGGGCGGCCCGGGTCCAGTGGGGTGTCGAGGACCGACTCGAAGGCGTCCAGGACCAGCCGGCGCAGCCCCGACGGCGCGGCCCGCTCGGGCTCGGGCCGTACGGCGGGCGGGGTTCCCGGGGTCGTGGCGGACGGCGCGGGCGTGGTGGGCGCGGCCGGCGCGGCGGCGGTGACCGGGCGGGGCGCGGTGGCGAGCAGCCGGCGCCGGGCGGCGGGGGAGCTCGGGTCCGGGCCCGCGTACCGGTGGCCCGGGGCGCCGGCCAGCAGCAGCGCGGCGAGCCGGCGGCCGTGCGCGGCGCTCAGCACGGCGATGCCCCGTCCGGCGGCGGCCTGCTCGTTCTCCGTGTCGCGGTTCATGCCGATCCCGCTCCACAGGCCCCAGGAGATCGTCCAGGCCGGGGTGCCGGTCTCCCGGCGCAGCCGCTCGACGGTGCTCTCCAGGTAGCGGTTGGCCGCGGCGTACCCGGTGGAGCCGACCGCCTCCTGGAGGCCGATCATCGAGGAGAAGGCGACGAACTGCGCCCCGGGCCGCTGCCGGACCAGCTCGACGAGGTGGTCGGTGCCCTCCGTCTTGGTCCGCAGGGCCTCCCGCCAGCCCTCGGTGTCGGTGTCGGCGAGCAGCGCGAGGCGGTAGCCGCCGGCCAGGTGGAGCACACCGTCCAGCGGCGCCCGCCACTCGCGCTCGGCCTCGGCGATCACCTCCGCCAGCTGCCGACGATCCGTCACATCGGCCTGGCGGTAGGTGACCTGCCCGCCCTGGGCGGCCAGTCGGCGCAGCGCGGCCCGGCGTTCGGCCGCCTCGGCGGTCGGGGCGTCCAGGTCGCTCCGGCCGACGATCAGCAGCCGGGAGCCGTACTCGCGCAGCAGCCCGGGCAGCAGCTCGGCGGCGATCCCGCCGAGGCCGCCGGTGACCAGGTAGTGGGCGCCGGGGGTGAGCAGCGAGCAGCCCGCCTCGCCGGGGGCGGCGGCCTCGACCGGTCCCAGCCGGGGGACCCACGGGCGGCCCGCGCGCCAGGCGGCCTCGGGCTCCTGCCGGGGGTCGGCCAGCAGGGCGAGCAGCGCGGCGGCCTGGTCCGTGGCCGGCGCGTCGCCGGGCAGGTCGAGGTGTCGGGCGGCGGGCACCAGCTGCTCGGCCCGTGCCCCGGCGGTCAGCGCGGCCGTCAACGCTCCCTGTGGGCTGGGGAGTTCACCGGGGAGGACGGCGTGCAGTCCGGCGCTGACGGAGACCAGCTCGCGGACCGGTGCCCGGCCCGGGAGCGCCCGCAGCAGGGCGAGCAGTGCCTCGTCCGGGCGGGCCGAGCCGTCGTCGCCGCCGGTCGCGCTCCACAGGTAGACCAGCCGGTCGGCCGTCCCGTCGCCGAGGGCCCGCAGCCACTCCTCGGGGTCGGCGGTCGGCGGGTGGTCCACCACCCGGGCGTTCGGCAGGGCGGCGGCCAGGGCCTCGGTGAGGGTGCCGGGGCCGGACGGGCCGAGCAGCAGGATCGTTTCCTCTGCCGTGGCTTCCTCGGCCACCGGTTCGACCGGGGCCTCCGCCGCAGGGCGGGCCTCCCAGCCGAGTTGCCGTACGCAGTCCGGAAGTGTCCGGGAGTTGGCCTCGGCCAGGTCCAACGCCACGATGTGGTCGTCGAGTTCGCCGTCCAGCAGGCGGCCGCGCAGCGCGGTGCGCTGGATCTTGCCGCTGGTGGTGCGCGGGAACTCGGCCGCCGGGACGGGGAGCACCAGGGCGGGCGCCGGCTGCCGGCGGGCCGCCAGCACCTGCCGCACCTCGGCGGCGACGGGCGGCGCGGCGGCGTCCGGGTCGCTCGGGACGTAGGCGATCACCAGCTGCTCGGTACCGGTGCGCTCGTCCGGCACCCCGAAGGCCGCGACGTGCCCGGAGCGCACCCCCGCCACCGAGGCCACCACGTCCTCCAGCTCGTGGCAGAAGTAGTGCACGCCGTTGACGATGATGATCTCCTTGCGACGGCCGGTGAGCACCACCTCGCCGTCGACCAGGAAGGCCAGGTCCCCGGTGTCGAACCAGCCGTCGCCGACGAAGGCCTCCCGGTTGGCGGACGGGTTGTTCAGATAGCCCGGCGTCACCCGGCCGGAGTGCACCTGGAGCCGTCCGACCCGCAGCTCGGGCAACGCCCGTCCGGCGTCGTCGGCCACCCGGATCCGGGTGCCGGTCGCGGGCCGTCCCATGCTGAGGAAGGCGGTGCCGCGCTCCGTCGAGTCCGGGTCGGCGGGCTCCAGCCGGCCGGTCAGCGAGTCGGTGCGCACCAGTCGGCGGGCGCCGTCCTCGTGGTAGCGCTTGTAGGTGATCGCCGTACAGGTCTCGGCCATGCCCCAGGCCAGCAGCAGGTGCTCCGGGCGGACGCCGAACGGGGCGGTGGCGGCCAGGAACTCGTCCAGCACCGCCTCGGTGCACTGCTCCCCGGCGTTGATCAGCGACTTGACCGCGGACAGGTCCCAGTGGCGGTCCGGCCCGGCGGCCCGGACGGCCTCGGCGACCAGCCGGTAGCCGAAGTTGGGCGACCAGGAGTGCGCCGCCCGGTAGTGCTCCAGCGCGTCCAGCCAGACCAGCGGGTCGGCGAGCACGAGTTCGGTGGGGATCTGCACCTGGTCGGCGGCCAGTACGACGTCGCGCAGGTGGAACATCAGCAGCCCGGCGACGTGGTCCAGGGGCAGCCAGTTGACCGTGGTGTCGGCCGGGTCGTTGCCGGTGGCGACGGAGCCCGCCACGTACTCCAGGATGCCGCGGTGGGTGATCTGCACGGCCTTGGAGCGCCCGGTGCTGCCGGAGGAGAGCTGGAGGAACGCGATGTCGCCGGGGTCGGGGGCGTGGGCGGGGGCGGGCTGGTGGACGGGCTGGTCCACGGCGGGCCGGTCGACGGCGATCACCCGTAGGCCCGGCGCCGGGTACAGCTCCCCGAGCCGCTCCAGGCCGGCCACCGCCGGTCCGCAGGCGAGGACCGGCGGTTCCTCCAGGGTCTGCCAGGCGTGCCAGAGCTTCTCCAGGACGGGGTTGCGCTCGTGGTAGTCCGGCGGGCGGGCGACCGTCACCGGCTGCACCCCGCCGAGCAGGCAGGCCCACAGCGCGGGGAAGTAGAACTCCGGTTCCGGGACCTGGAGGATCGCCCGGTCCCCGGTGCGCAGCCCGGCGGCGGTCAGCGCGGCGAGGATCTCGCGTGCCCGGGCGAGGAGTTGACGGTAGGTGAGCCTGGTCGCCTCGCCACCCGCCCGGACCAGGTGCAGCCCGCGGTCGGGGTGCAGCTCGGCGGCGCGCAGCAGCGCCTCGGGCAGGGTCCGGGGCGCGTCCGGTGCGGGGACGGGCAGGGGGGTGCCGACGGCCTCCGTGCCGGGCTCCTCGGCTGCGGCCGCCGGCTCCGCCGGCTCCGTCGAGTCCGTCGGGGCGGCGCTCGCGACGGGCGAGGCCGTCGCCTCGCCGAACGGGCGCCAGCGGTCGGTGAGTTCGCGCAGGTGGCGCAGTGCCGGGCCGGGTGCGGCGGGTTCCCGGCGGAGCGCCGCGGCCAGTGCGGCGGCGTCGGGCTCGCCCTCGGCGGTGCGGACGATGCCGTCCAGGACGTGCACTTCGGCGCTCGGGTCGGCGTCCAGCAGCGCCGCGGCGGCCCGGCGGCGCAGGGCCTCGGGGTCGCCGTCGACGGCGGGTACCAGGTAGGCGAGCAGGCCCGGTCGGCCGCTCTCGTGCTCGACGGGCAGCAGCGCGCAGTCGGCGATCTCGGGGTGCAGCAGCAGTCTGGCTTCGAGGGTGCGCAGCCGGCCGTGGTCGGGACCGGTGGGGCTCATGAGGTTCGGCACCTTTCGGATCGGTGCCGGGGCGCGGGTGTGGGCCGCCCCGGGGCAGGGAGGGGTGCGGAGACGGGTGGCGCGGACGGCGCGGGGGCGCCGGGGTGCGGAGCAGCGGCGGTGCGGGGTGAAGTGGTGCGGAGGCGTGCTCGGGAGGCGTGCTCAGCGGCGGCGGGTGCGGGAGACCAGTACCAGGAAGCCGAGCGCCAGCACGATCGGGACGGCGTGGGAGACGCCGACCACGGTCAGCGGGCTGAGCAGCGCCAGCAGCGAGCCGCTCAGCAGCATCCCGGTGCCCATGCCGACGTTCTCGGCGGAGGCGAGGATGCCGAAGGCCTCCCCGCGCCGCTCGTCGGCGAGCGCCTGGATCCGGGTGGTGTAGGAGATCTCGGTGAAGCCGTCGCCGAGGCCGGCGCCGATCGCGACCGCCAGGAACAGCGGGGTCGGCAGGTCGGTGAAGACGAGGATGAAGCAGGCGGACATCAGGCAGGTGCCCAGCGCGAAGCCGCGCTCGCCGGGTTCGATGCCGCGCCGCAGCATGAACCGGGAGACCAGCTGCTGGGCGGCGAGGTTGCCGATCGCCCAGGTGGCCCAGAAGGTGCCGAGCAGCGCGGCCGGGTTGCCGGGGGAGGACTGGTTGGCGAACACCGGCAGGCTGATGTTGTGGGCGGCCGAGCCGAAGGCGTCCAGCAGCCGGATGCCCGCCATGGCGCCCACCACCGGGGTGGCCCGCAGGACGATCAGTGCCTGCCAGCGGCGCCGGCGCTCCTTGGCCGTCGGCGCGGGTCGCTCCGCCTCCGCCGCGGGCTGCCCCGACTCGGCCGCGGGCGCGTCCGCCGGTGCGGCGCGGGTGGGCAGCGGCAGCCGCAGCACCAGCGCGCCGAACAGGACGAAGCTGGCCGCGTCGATGAGCAGCGCGGCGCGGAAACCGGCCCAGGCCACCACCACGCCGGCGGAGGCGAATCCGAGCACCATCGCGGTCGAACGGCAGCTCGCCATCAGGCTGTTGGCGCGGGCGCGGCGGTCGGCGCCGACCATCTCGGGGATGCTGGTGCGCAGGGCGACGGCGCAGACCGCGGCCGCGCCGCCGAGGATCAGGGCGAGCGGGTAGAGCACGGGAATGCGCGCCGAGGCCGGGGCGAGGGCGACCACGACCAGGGCCAGCGCCTGGGCCGCGGCGCAGCCCGTCATCAGCCGGCGGCGGTCCAGTCGGGCGACCAGCCGCCCGGCGACCAGTCCGCCGCCGAGGCCGCCGACCAGCCGTAGGACCAGGTACCCGGCGGTGCCGAGCGCGTTCCCGGCGGCCTCGTAGGCGAACAGGCTCAGCGCGACCAGGTCGAGCTGGCTCCCGTACGTGGAGAGGGCGTCGCCTGCGGCCAGCCGGTAGAAGACCCGGGGCAACTTGCTCGCGGGCTGGTGCGGTGCTTCGACTGCGGTGTCCGGCACGGTAGTCCCCCCGGGCACGCCATATATGGCGGTTCAGTGTGACATTGCACCGCAACCTAGAGGTGAACGGGCGTTAGATCAATACTTTGATCATTCCATGTCCAAAAGATCGTGGACTCGGCCGACTTACTGTCATCTTTCGCGCCATCCTGGCCGGTTGTTGGTGTGCGGACGGGAAGGAGGCGCGGGTCAGCGGCGTCCGAAGAGCTTGCCCAGCCAGCCCTTGCCCGCGCGGCCCTGCTCGGCGCAGTCGCAGCGGGCGGACTCGGGCACTCCGGCGAGGACCTGCTCCACGTGCATCCCGCATCCGGCGAAGGTCGGCTTCCCGCAGGTGCGGCAGGCGACTCGTCGGCACATGTCGTTCTCCGTTCTCCCGGCCCCCAGGGGTCGGGGCCACCGCCCCAATATACCCCACCCCGTATTTGTGACGTCGGATTCGTCCCGCCGTCGGGGTCGGAGCGACGGCTGTGCGGACGGGGCCGGAGAGGGGGGACGGGGCCGGAAAGGGGGAGTGCCGTCAGGCCGTCCCGGGCCGGGCCGGCGGGATCGCGTAGGTCAGCGTGGCGGTGGCCACCAGGACGTCGTCGGCGTCCAGCAGCTCGGCCAGCACCACGCACAGCCGCCGCCCGAACTTGGCCGTCCTGGCGTGCACGCGCAGCGCCCCCGGCCTCGGCCGGTTGAGGAAGCTGATCTGCAGCGAGCTGGTCAGCGCCATCAGGGTGGGCCCGAGCCGGGCGTTGATCAGCAGGAACGCGGCCAGGTCGCAGAGGCCGGCCTGCTCAGGGCCCGAGACGGTGCCGCCCGGGCGGACGCGCAGCCGGTCGCCGTCCACCGCCATGGTCAGGGCGCGGCCGTCCACCTCGGTCACCCGGCAGGCGGCGTAGTCGGGGAACTGGTCGGCGATCAGGGCATTGAGCCGGCCGGGGCCCAGGAGGACGTCGACGGTGGCGACCGCCGTGTTCGCGTCGGTGGTCATGGGGGTCAGCGTAACCGTCGGTCCGGCGGTGCGCCCGGGGCGCTCCAGGCCTGCTTCCGGCCAGCTTCGTTCGCCGTGGTCAAACGCCAAGATCCGTTGAGGGAAGGGGAATCGCGCATGTCGTGCGGGTGCCGGCATGGCCGGAACCAGCCGCTCCGGAGGCCCCGGATGGCCGGATCCGCTCGGCATGATTCGTGAGGGACCTTGTTCGGCCCAAAATGCAGCACCTACGCTCCGAGCAAGTTCAGCGGAGCCGGTGTGGAGCTCCGCCGGCCGCTGGGGGGCGGCGTCTCTTTCCTTGCGGTCGTCATCGAGGGCCTCGGCGGAAGCGGGCCCCCGGCTGCCCACCCGCGTCCGTGTCCTGCTTCAGAAACGGGGTGTCGCGCCATGGGGATTTCCATTCCGGACGACGAGGCGGTGGTGGTCCGCACGCCCGACGAGTTCCTGGCGATGCCGGAGGAGTACCGCGAGATCGCGATCCGCGGCATGGTGGTCAACACCGAAGGGGAGCTCTCCGGCGGCGACGACTACGTGCAGGTCTTCCTGCCGCTGGCCCCCGACGCGGAGGAGCGGCAGGTCTGCGCCGAGCGCGCCGCCGAGGAGTACGACCACTACAAGATCGGCAAGCGGGTCCTCGCCGAGGTCGGCGTGGACACCAGCTACATGGAGACGCAGACCCTGGCCGAGCGGAACCTGTTCCGCGCCCAGGAGTTCCACAACTGCACCACCTGGGCCGAGCGCGGGATCTTCTCCTACATCGGGGAGGAGACGGCGATGGTGATGATCTCCGAGTTCGCGCAGAGCAGCTACCGGCCCTGGGCGGACGCGGTGCGCACCATCATCCTCGACGAGAAGGTGCACATCGCCCACGGCGCCCGGGTGTGCCGCAACCTCGCCGCCACCGACGACGGCCGCGAGCAGCTCCAGCAGGCCCTGGACCGGCTGTGGCCGACCTTCGTCCGGATCTTCGGCAGCCCGCGCTCCGAGCGGGCCAAGCTGGCCGTCCGCTTCGGCCTGCGCCAGACCACCAACGGCGAGGCCTGCGACCTGTGGCGGGAGAAGGTCACCCCGCGGATCAAGAACCTGGGTCTGCGCCTCCCGGAGTAGGGGGTGTCCGACGATTCCCGCCGGGTGCGCCGCCGATCGTCGGACACGCCCACCGCACCACGCCGATCCCGCGACTCCGAGGAGCCCACCGCCCATGGCAACACCCGTCACCATCGAACGCCGCCCGCTGAGCCGACGCGAGGCCAAGGCCCGCACCGCCGAACTCATCGCCGACCGGCCCGACCTGGCCGAGCGCCTGCACCGGCTGCGCCGGCTGGGCCGCGAGGTCCGCTCCTGCGAGGTCCACCTCACCAACACCTGCAACATCCGCTGCAAGGGCTGCTGGTACTTCGAGGGCGGCTTCGACACGGCCGTCAGGGAACTGTCCGACCTGGACCGCATCCGGGCCTTCGCCCGGAAGCTCGCGGACGACGGCGTCAACCAGGCCACCCTGATCGGCGGCGAACCCACCCTCGTCCCGCGCCGGATCGAGGCCTTCGTCGAACAGCTTCCGTACGTCACCATCTCCACCAACGGCCTGCGCCCGATGCCCAGACAGGGCTTCGAGGAGATCGCCATCGCGGTCAGCATCTTCGGCGGCGGCCCGCTCGACGACGACCTGCGCGCGATCCGGGTCAACGGCTCGAAGTTCACCGGCCTGTTCGACACCGCGCTCTCGCACTACCGCGACGACCAGCGGGTGCTGTTCATCTACGCGCTCTCCGAGGCCGGGGTCGAGCACATCGAGCCCACCGTGCGGAAGATCGCCGAGAACGGCAACATCGTCACCTTCAACTTCTACAGCGAGCACGGCACCGAGACCCCGCTGAGGATCGCCGACGAGCGGCGGGTGCTGGACGAGGCCCTGCGGGTCAAGGAGCTGTACCCGCAGGCGGTGGTGAGCCACCCGTACTTCATCCGGACCCTGGTGACCGGCCGGACGCACTGGGGCGGCAGGTTCGGCTACGACGTCTGCCCCAGCCTCAGCGTCGACGCCCCCGAGCACGAGGACCGCGTCGCCAACGGCAACCCGGTCATCCCCGGCTTCAACGTCTGGGGCGCCGACTACGAGTCGCTCCAGTTCTGCTGCACCTCCGGCGACTGCGGCGGCTGCCGGGACAGCCAGGCCGTCTACAGCTGGTTGGTGGTCAGCGCCAACCGCTTCCTGGACGACGCGGCCCGGCTGGAGCAGTGGCTGGACATCGCCGAGAGCTACTGGCGGCAGTGGCACTGGGCCCCGTACCACGCCACCAAGGCCTGAGCCCCCACAGCCACCCGCCCCGTATCCCCCGCACCGCCACCGCCGCCCCGCGCGGACGAGGAGAGCCATGCCCGACACACCGGACCGCACCGCCATCGAGACCTTCGTCGTCGACGCCCTGGTCGACCTCGGCGTCGACCGCGAGGGCATCGTCGACGACGCCGCCCTGGACGAGCTGGAGATCGACTCGCTCGACCTGGTCGAACTCAGCCAGTCCATCCGCAAGCAGCTGGACATCCCGGTGAAGCCCAAGGACTTCGACCAGCTGTACACCGTCGGCGAGGTGCTCGCCCTGTGCTGCCGGAAGGCCGGGCTGGAGTGAGGCCCCGGGCCGTCGTCACGGGCCTGGGCGCGGTGACCCCGCTGGGCGTGGGCGCCGAGGAACTCCACCGGCGGGCGGTGGCCGGGGAGAGCGGACTCGCCGACGGGCTCGGGCTGTGCCGGGACTTCCGGCCCGCCGACCACCTGTCGCGCCAGCAGCTCCGCCGAACCGACCGCTTCACCCAGCTCGCGCTCGTCGCCGCCGCCGAGGCCCTGGCCCAGGCGGGCTGGACGGACGGCCCGCCGCCCTACCCCGCCGAACGGATCGCCTGCGTGGTGGGCTGCGCGCTCGGCGGAACGGCCAGCTTCGAGCGCCAGGCCGAGGTGCACCGGCAGCAGGGCGGGGAGTTCGTCTCCCCGCTCATGGTGCCCGCCATGATGGCCAACGCCGCGGCCGCGCAGATCGCCCGGCAGCACGGCTTCCGCGGCGAGGCGCTCTGCCTGGCCTCCGCCTGCAGCAGCGCGACCCAGGCGATCGGCACCGCCCTGCTGCTGCTCGCCGCGGGCGCCGCCGACGCGGTGGTGGTCGGCGGCGCCGAGGCCTCCACCTCCGAACTGGTGCGGGCCGCCTTCCGTACGGCCGGCGCGCTGTCCGAGAGCGGCCGGTCGGTGCCCTTCGACCGCGACCGGGACGGCCTGCTGATCGGCGAGGGCGCCGGAATCCTGGTCCTGGAGACCGCGGCCGGCGCTGCCGCGCGGGGCGCCACCGTGCTCGGCGAGGTGCTCGGCTACGGCGCCACCTGCGACGCCCACCACCTCACCGCCCCGGACCCGACCGGCGAACCCGCGGCCCGGGCCGTCACCCTGGCCCTCGACGCGGCCGGCGTCACCCCCGGGCAGCTCGGCTACCTCAACGCGCACGGCACCGGGACCGTCCTCAACGACCGCGCGGAGTGCGAGGCGCTGCGGCTGGCCCTCGGACCGGCGGTGGAGGAGGTCCCGCTGTCCTCCACCAAGTCCGGCACCGGCCACCTCTTCGGCGCGGCCGGCGCGGTAGAGGCCATCGCCACCCTGCAGGCGCTGCGCCACGCCACAGCCCCGCCCACCGCCGGGCTGCGCCGGCCGGACGAGCGGCTCGGCCCGCTGAACCTGATCCGCCGCGCCACCCCGCTCGCCGCCCCCACCCTGCCCGGCGGCCGCCGGGTCGGGCTCTCCACCTCCTTCGGGTTCGGCGGGCACAACGCGGCCCTGGTGCTGGCGGCGGCCGAGGCACCGGCCCCGGCCGGGAGGGCCGTTGCGACCACTGCGACCACTGCAACCAGTCCAACCGGTGCAACGGGTACGACCGGTACGACGAAAGGCCAGGAGTGATGCTCGGCTTCCACGGACGCCGCTATCTGATCACCGGCGTCCTCAACCAGGACTCCATCGCCTGGCACACCGCCAGGGCGCTCCAGGAAGCCGGCGCCGAGGTCCTGCTCACCGGCTTCGGCCGGGCCCGGCGGATCACCGAGAAGGCCGCGGGCGTCCTGCCCCGCCCCACCGAGGTGCTGGAGCTGGACGTCACCCGGCCCGAGGACTTCGCCCGGCTGGCCGAGGAACTGGAACGGCGCTGGGGCGGGGTCGACGGCGTGCTGCACGCGGTCGCCGCCGCCCGGCAGACGGCGCTGAGCGGCAACTTCCTCACCACCCCGCCGGAGGCCGCCGGCCTCGCGCTGCGCACCGCGGCCGTCTCCCTGCACTCGCTGGCCACGGCCCTGGCCCCGCTGCTCGGCGCGGACGGGCGGCGCGGCAGCGTCGTCGGGCTGGACTTCGACGCCAGCGGCGCCTGGGCCGGCTACGACTGGATGGGCGTGGGCAAGGCGGCCCTCGGCGCGGTCTGCCGCTACCTGGCGATGTACCTCGGCCCGTCAGGCATCCGGGTCAACCTGGTGGCCGCCGGCCCGGTGGAGACCGTCGCCGGGCAGGCGATCAGCACCTTCGACCGGATCGCCGACCGCTGGCAGGCCGAGGCCCCGCTCGGCTGGGACCGCACCGACCCGGCCGTGGTGGTCGGCCCCGTGCTGTTCCTGCTCTCCGACCTCGCCGCCACCGTCAGCGGGGAGATCCTGCACGCCGACGGCGGGATGCACGCCGTCCGGATGGGCACCGGCCCGGCCTTCGCCGAAGGAGGCGCGGCATGACGCCCGCCATCGTCGGCGTGGGCGCCGCCCTGCCGGAACGGGTCGTGCCCAACGCGTACTTCGAGCGGATCGGCGCCTCCCCGGAGTGGATCGTCAAACGGACCGGCATCGAGGAGCGCCGCTTCCTCGCGCCGGACGGCCGGCTCGCCGACCTCGCGGTGGCCGCCGCCGAGCGGGCACTGAGGCACGCCGGGCGCGGCGCCGCCGGCATCCGGCACGTGGTGGTCGCCACCATCACCCCGGACCGGGTCACCCCCGGCGTGTCGGTGGAGGTCGCCGCCCGGCTCGGCATGCCACGGGCCACCGCCTTCGACCTGCACGCAGCCTGCGCCGGGTTCGTCTACGGCCTGGACCACGCCGCCGCGCTGATCGAGACCGGCCGGGCCGAGGCGGTGCTGGTCTGCGGCGCCGACGCGCTGACCCGGATCACCGACCACGAGGACCGCGGCACCGCGGTGCTGCTGGCCGACGGCGCCGGCGCCGCCGTGGTCGCCGACGTGCCCGGCGCGCCCGACCCGTGCTTCTCGCTCGGCAGCGACGGCGAGCAGATCCCGCTGCTCTACGCCGACCGGGACGACCGCAAGCTGCGGATGGACGGCCGGGAGGTGTTCGACCACGCGGTGGAGAAGATGTCCGCCGCCACCCGGGAGGTGCTCGACCGGCGCGGCCTGACCTGCGAGGACCTCGACCTGTTCGTCGCCCACCAAGCCAACGCCCGGATCGTGCGGGCGGTCGGCAAGGAGGTGGGGCTGCCCCCGGAGCGGCTGTACCTGAACGTCCACCGGGTCGCCAACACCTCGGCGGCCTCGATCCCACTGGGCCTGACCCACGCCCGCGAGGAGGGCCTGCTGGACGGCCCCCGGCTGCTCGGCCTCGCCGCGTTCGGGGCGGGCATCACCTGGGGCGCCGGGGTGATCGGCTGGCGGCCGGGCGCTGGGGCCGAGCGGGAGGTGCGGACGTGAGGACGCCCCGGTTCCCGGTGATCGCCGAGATCACCGCGCCCGACGGGGCCCGGCTCACCGTCCGGGCGCTGGCCCGGCCGGAGCCGGCCGCCCCGGTGGTGACCGTCCTGCCGGCGATGGGAACGGCCGCCCGGCACTACGCCCCGCTGGTCCGCGCGCTGCACGCGGCCGGCCTGAGCGTGGCCACCTGCGACCTGCGCGGCCACGGCGAGAGCCGCCCGGTGCCGCGGCGGGGGGTCGCCTTCGGCTTCCGCGAGCTGGTCGAGCACGACTTCGGGGCGGTGCTCGACGCGGTGGCCGAGGCGTTCCCCGGCGCGCCGCGCCTGCTGCTCGGCCACAGCCTGGGCGGGCAGCTGGGCCTGGTGCACTGCGGCGTCTTCCGGCCCCGGCTGGCCGGCGTGGTGCTGGTGGCCGGCGGATCGGCCTGGTACCGGACCTTCGGCGTGCGGGCGGGCCTGCGCCGACTGGCGCTGAGCCAGTTCTCGGTCGTCGCCTCGGCGGCGGTCGGCCACTGGCCGGGCGAGCGCTTCGGCTTCGGCGGCCGCGAGTCGGCCCGGCTGATGCGGGACTGGGCGCGGCAGATGCGCACCGGCCACTACCGGGCGCGCGGCGCCGTCACCGACTACGAACGGGCGCTGGCCCGGGTCGACCTGCCGGTGCTGGCGGTGGACGTCGAGGGCGACGAGCTCGCCCCGCCGCGGGCCGTCGACCACCTGTGCGCCAAGCTGCGCTCGGCTCGGCTGGAGCGCTGGAGCTACACCTCCGAGCGGGCGGACGGGCGCCCGCTGGACCACTTCCGCTGGATCCGGCACAACCGCGGGCTGGTGGAGCGGATCGCCCCGTGGATGCTCGCCGCCGCCGGTGCCGGAGACGCCGCGGGTGCGGGTGAGACGGCCGGCGCCGAAGACGCCGCGGGCGCCGGCGGTGCCGCCGGGTCGCCCGGCGGCGTCCGCCCGACCGTATGAGGATCAGACCGAGCCCCGCCGCCCCGAGGAGCGTCCGCATGTCCGCCGGCCCCGTCCCGTCCGACCGAAGCGCCGACCTGCCGCACGGCGCTCCCGACCTGCCGCACGGCGCTCCCGACCTGCCGCACGGCATTCCCGACCTGCTCACCGCGACCGCCGCCCGCTGTCCGGAGCACCCCGTCCTGCGGCTCGGCGAGGAGGTGCTGGGCTACGCCGAACTGGACGCGCGCAGCGCCCGGGCCGCGCACTGGCTGACCGCGCTCGGCGTCGCGCCCGGCGACCGGGTCGCCGTACTGCTGCCCAACGTCCCGGAGTTCGCGGTGCTGTACTACGGCATCCTGCGCGCCGGGGCGGTGGTCGTCCCGATGAACCCGCTGCTGAAGGCCAGGGAGATCGAGCACTGCCTCGCCGACGCCGAGGCCGCACTGCTGCTCGCCTGGCACGAGGGCGCCGAGCAGGCGGTCGAGGGCGCGCGGCGCACCCGCACCCGGCTGGTCCCCGTCGAGCCGGCCGACCTCGCCGCGGCGCTCGCGCGGCAGCCGGCCGGCCCGCCGCGGAACGGGGGACGCGGGGGAGAGGACACCGCGGTCATCCTCTACACCTCCGGCACCACCGGCGCCCCCAAGGGCGCCGAAC
This sequence comes from Kitasatospora sp. NPDC001132, assembly GCF_053598415.1. Taxonomy (NCBI): domain Bacteria; kingdom Bacillati; phylum Actinomycetota; class Actinomycetes; order Kitasatosporales; family Streptomycetaceae; genus Kitasatospora; species Kitasatospora sp. NPDC001132. The sequence continues at coordinate 499,804 of NZ_JBSFKF010000001.1, forward strand.
TGACCCACCGCAACATCGTGGGCAACATCCGGGCGGGCGTCCAGGTCCTGGGCCTGGTCGAGGGGGACGTGATCTTCGGCGGGCTGCCGCTGTTCCACTCCTTCGGCCAGGTGCTCGGCCTCAACTGCGCGGTGTCCGTCGGCGCCTGCCTGACCCTGGTGCCGCGCTTCGACCCGCTGGGGGCGCTCTCGGTGATCCAGCGCGACCGGGTGAGCGTCTTCCTCGGCGTCCCGACCATGTACACCCTGATGCTGGCCCACCCGCAGCGCGCCGGGCACGACGTCTCCTCCCTGCGGGTGTGCCTGGGCGGCGGAGCGTCGATGCCGCCGGAGGTGCTGCGCGGCTTCGAGACCGAATTCGACTGCGTGGTGCTGGAGGGCTACGGGCTGTCCGAGTCCTCGCCGCTGGCCTGCGCCAACCGCAGCGACCGGGAGCGGATCGCGGGCACCGTCGGCATCCCGATCGAGGGGGTGCGGATGCGGATCGTCGACGAGTCCGGCGAGGAGGTGCCGGACGGTACGGTCGGCGAGGTGGTGATCAGCGGCCACAACGTGATGAAGGGCTACTGGCGCCGACCGGAGACCACCGCGCGGACCGTCCGGGACGGCTGGCTGCACACCGGGGACCTCGGCACCCGCGACGAGCGCGGCGACTTCCGGATCGTCGACCGCCGCAAGGACGTCATCATCCGCGGCGGCTTCAACGTCTACCCGAGGGAGGTGGAGGACGTGCTGTACGAGCACCCGGCGGTCGCCGAGGCCACGGTGGTCGGCGTCCCCCACCCCACCCACGGCCAGGAGGTGGCCGCCGCCGTGGTCCTGCGCGAGGGCGCGTCGGCGACCCCGGAGGAGATCCGCGGCTTCGTCCGGGAGCGGGTGGCCCCGTACAAGTACCCGCGGCTGGTCTGGACGGTGGACGCCCTGCCCAAGGGGCCGACCGGGAAGATCCTCAAGCGCGAGGTCGTCGTGCCCGAGGGGGAGGCGGGCCGGCTCGTGAACTGAGCGGGCTCGGGAGCCGGGCGGCCCGGCGGGGCCGCCCGGGGTGGTCACACCACCCGGCGCATCCAGCCGTGGACGTCCTCGGCACGCCCGTACTGGATGTCCAGCACGTGCTCGCGGATCGCGAGGGTCTGCTTGCCCGGCGAGCCGCTGCCGATGGTGAACTCGTAGCCCTCGCCCCTGAATCCGACGATCGGGGTGACCACCGCGGCCGTCCCGGCGGCGAACACCTCGGTGACCGTGCCGTCGGCGGCACCGGACCGCAGCTCGGAGAGGGTGATCGAGCGTTCGACCGGAGTCAGCCCGAACTCGCCCGCCAGGGACAGGATCGAGTCCCTGGTCACCCCGTCGAGGATGTTGCCGAGCGCGGGGGTGACCAGCTCGCCGTCGGAGGTGACCAGGCACAGGTTCATCGTGCCGGACTCCTCCAGGTCGCCCTCGCCGCCGGTGTCGTCCAGGAACAGCACCTGGTCGCAGCCGTGCTTCCGGGACTCCAACTGGGCGGCCAGGCTGGAGGCGTAGTTGCCGCCGCACTTGGCGGCGCCGGTGCCGCCCCGCCCGGCGCGGGTGTAGTTGCTGCTGACCCAGAGCGTGATGCCGGTGACACCGCCGGCGAAGTACGGGCCGGCCGGGCTGGCGATGACCGAGTAGGCGATCTGCTCGGCGGGCCGGACACCGAGGAAGGCCTCGGAGGCGAACATGAACGGCCGCAGGTAGAGGCTCTTCTCGTCGGCGGAGTCCGGCACCCACGCCTCGTCGGCCCGGACCAACTCCTCGACGCTGGTGAGGAAGTCCTCCTCCGACAGCACCGGCAGGGCGAGCCGCTCGGCGGAGCGGGCGAAGCGGCGGGCGTTGAACTCCGGGCGGAACAGCCAGACGCTGCCGTCGGCGTGGCGGTACGCCTTCAGTCCCTCGAAGATCTCCTGGGCGTAGTGCAGCACGGCGGCGCTCGGGTGCAGCGAGTACGGCACCAGGGCGGAGACCCTGCGGTCGTGCCAGCCGTCGGCGGGCGTCCAGGTGGCCGAGGCCATGTGGTCGGTGAAGAACTTCCCGAACCCCGGCGCGGCGAGGATGGTGCGTCGCTCCTCCTCGGGGACGGGATCGTGCCTCCGGACCAGAGGGAATGCGCGACTCATCGTCAACTCCTCAACACCGCTGTGGAATCTGTGCGAACCGGCGCCAACCTCCGGCGCCATACCCGTCATGCTAACGGTCGTCAGCCGGACGTGATACGGCGCGACCCGTCCGCGCCCCGAGCCGTCGGCCCTCTCGGTGCCGACGGCTCGGGAGTGTTCGCGCTACGCGTCGCCGCCGTGGAGGTGGGCGACGACGCCGTCGAGGGTGGTGCGCAGGGCCTCGGTGTCGGCCTGGTCGAACCAGGTCGTGCGGACGCGCTCGTTGCTCCCGCCCGGGGTCCCGTGCATGTTTCCATGCCCGCCGTGACCTGCTTCGCAGTGGTGTGACTGCGACGGAGCCGGACGGCACGCCGCTGCCGACCGGGGAGGGGAGCGGACGAGCCCGGTGGGCCCCCGTCAGTGCTGCTGGGCGGGCGGGGTGGTGGCCGGCGGGGCCGTGGTGGCCCCGGTGCTGGTGGGGTTGGTCCTGGGTGCCGGGTCGGGGATGTCGGCCATCGGCAGGGACTGCTTGGGCGTGCCCTTGAGCGCCTGGTCCATGGCGTCCCGCCAGATCGGTCCGGGGCCGTCGGCGCCGAACACCTCGGTGCGGTGCTTCCCGTTGATGGTGATGTCGCGCATCTCGACGCCGCCGTCGGGGCCGCCGAGCCAGACGGCGGTGGCGAGCTGCGGGGTGTAGCCGTTGAACCAGGCGGCCTTCTTGTGGTCCGAGGTGCCGGTCTTTCCGGCGATCTGCCGGTTGTCCTCCAGGTTGAGCCCCGCGCCGGTGCCGTTGTTCTCGGTCACGCCGTTCAGGACGGTGTTCAGCGCCCGGGCCGTCGACTCGGAGAACGCCTGCTCGCAGTGGCCGGCCGGGACGGGGACGTCCTTGCCGTCCACCGTGGTGATCTTGTTGATGGCGATCGGGGTGCAGCGGGTGCCCTGGGCGGCGAAGGTCGCGTAGACGTTGGCCATGGTGAGCGGGCTCATCTCCTCGACGCCCAGGGCCATCGCGGGGACCTCCTCCAGGGGCTTGCCGCTGGCCCGGGTGGTGATGCCGAGCTTGTTGGCCATCTGCTTGACCGCGCAGAGGCCGATCTCCTGCTCCATCTGCACGAAGTAGGTGTTGACCGAGAGGGCCATCGCCTCCTTCAGCTGGTAGGGGCCCTTCTCGTTCGCGGACTCGTTGGGCACCACCGTCTTGGGCCGGGCCTCGTTCTTCCAGGTCCCCTCGCAGGTCTTCATCGTCGGGTACTCGAGCCTGTTCGGGGACGAGTACTCCTGGGTCGCCGGCAGGCCCGCCTCCAGCGCCGCGGCCGCGACGACCGGCTTGAAGGTGGAACCGGGCTGGAAGCCGTTGCCGCCGCCCATGGCCGAGTCGACGTTGAGGTTGACGACGGTCTGGTTCTTCTCCTTCAGCAGACCGTACGGGCGGGTCTGGGCCATGGCGAGGATCTTGCCGGTGCCCGGCTCGACCATGGAGACGGCGGCGGAGACGCTGTCGGTGACCCGCACGTTGGAGGTCGCCGCGTTCTGGGCGGCGGCCTGCTTGTCCGGGTCCAGCGTGGTGTGGATGTTCAGGCCGCCGGTGTTCCAGACCTTCTTGCGCTCGTCGGCGCTCTTGCCGAAGGCCGGGTCCTGCTTGACCACGTGGCGGACGTAGTCGCAGAAGAAGCCCATGCCGGCCTGGGCGGTGATGCAGCCGTTCTGCGGGGCCTGGTAGTTGAGGCCCAGCGGGGCGGCCTTGGCCTCCTTCGCCTGGTCGGCGGTGATGTGCCTGTTCTCCACCATCTTGTCGATGACGGTGTCGCGGCGGTTCTGCGCGGCCTGCGGGTGCAGCTTGGGGTCGTACTGGGACGGGTTCTGCACCAGCCCGGCGAGCATCGCCGCCTCGGCGACGGTCAGGTCCTTGTTGCTCTTGCCGAAGTAGCGGCGGGAGGCGGCCTCCACCCCGTAGGCGCCGTTCCCGTAGTACGTGATGTTGAGGTAGTTGGTGAGGATCTGGTCCTTCGGCAGGTCCTCCTCCAGCTTGATGGCGACCTTGAGCTCCTGGATCTTGCGGCCCAGGGTCTTGCGCTGGGCCTCCAGGACCGCGTCGCGGTCGTCGCCGGCCTGCTCCACGTTGACGTTCTTCACGTACTGCTGGGTCAGGGTGGAGGCGCCCTGCGCGGTGGTGCCGCTCTCCGCGTTCTTGCTGATCGCGCGGAGCACGCCCTTGAGGTCGACGGCACCGTGCTCGTAGAAGCGGGCGTCCTCGATGTCCACCTGGGCCTGTCGCATGAACGGCGACATCTGGTCGGCGGTGATGACGGTGCGGTCGCGCTCGTAGACCTTGGCGATCAGGCCGCCCTTGGCGTCGAAGATCTGGGTCGCCTGGGTCAGCGGCGGGGTCTTGAAGTCGTCGGGAACCTCTTCGAATCCCTCCGCCGTGTCCTTGGCGGCCAGCCCGATGCCGCCGGCGGCGGGCAGGGCGATGCCCGCCAGCAGCACGCCGGACACGACGCTCACGCCGATGAAGGTCGCACCGAGGCGGGCCAGCCGAAGCGGAGCGGGGCGGGACGGGCGGAGATCCGCGGCATCTGCGGCATTCGCGTCATCGGAGGAATTCCATATGGGCGGGAGGTTCGATTCCATTCCGGAATGCTAGCCCGCCGAACCTGCTGGTCGAACGGATTTTCCTGTCGGATCGTCACGGCTGTGCAACAGATGTGGAGTTCGACCACGACGGGTCAAGTCGCATGCGAACTGTATGGATGTGGGGAAATCGACGGTCCGAACACGTCGGAATTACTTCGGGTGCGGCCCCCGCCCCCGCCCTCGGTCCTGACATCACTTGGATGCGGTGACCCGGGTGAAAGGTTGCGTCCGTTCCGGCGCCGCCCCCGGTGCCGCCGGCCGCCGGTCTGTTCGCGCGGTCCGCCGCGTCATCGACCAGGGCCGAGAGGGGTAGACCGTACGGGTGAACACCTTCGGAAGGATCAAGGCCAAGAACGCCATCGAGGTCCGTACCGCCGCCCTCCCGCCCTGTCGGCGCTGCGGAATCCCCGCCCTTCTGACCGCCCGCTACCCGCACTCCTGGCCGAACCAGGCGGGGAAGCCGGTGACCGGCTTCAAGGAGGCCGCCCTCTGCTCCGCCTGTGACGAGGGCGACCCGGCGGCGACCGGACTCCTCGCCCTCCTCGGCGGCCCGGTCGCCGGCCGGATCGCCGACCTCAAGGTGCTCGCCCAGCAGTGGGTGAGCGCCATCCGCCACCGCACACCCGACCTGGAGGACCTGGAGGACGAGGCCGCCCGGTTCAGGTCCGGGGAGCTCTGAAACCGAATGCGGCCGAGCGGAAACCCGAACAGCGGGCCCCCGGGCCGCCCGCCCCCGGCCGGGCCGTCTCGCGTGCGCCGGCGGCGTCCCTCACGGCGTCGACGGCACGGCGGCGAAGTCACGCAGGACGGCCCGGACCGCGGCGGGCTGCTCCTCCTGGGGGAAGTGCCCGGCATCGGTGACCACCGTGGTGGTGAGGTCGCGGACGCCCGCGGCCCGCAAGCCCCGGGCGTAGGCCTCGATGTCGCCGCCCTCGCGGTCGCCGCGGAGTACGGCGGCGGTGTGTCGACGGGGTCGGCGGCGGACCCGGCGTCGTCCCGGGCGTCCTGGGGAAGGCGCGGTACAGGTCGAACCCCGCGGTGAGCGCGGCGAGGCTCGGTGGCCGACGGCCCCGAACGGCGCCGGCCCGGGTGCCGGCCGGTCAGCCGTGCGGGACGAGCGCGATCGGGCACCGCACGTGGTGGATCGCGGCGTGCGCGACCGGGCCGAGGTGGGAGCCGACCAGGGTGCGGCGCAGGCGCCGGCCGATGACGAGCAGCCGGGCTTCGGCCGCCGCGTCCACCAAGGCGACGGAGCGGCTGCCCTGGATCAGGTCCGCGGTCACCGACACCTCCGGACGGCGCTCGCGCCACGGGTCCAGCTGTTCGGCGAAGCGGGTCCGCTCGACGGACGAGAGCTCGCCCTTCAGCCCGCCCACGGCCTGCAGCGCCATGTACTCGCTGGCGACCGGCGGCGACCAGACGTGCACCACCCGCAGCGGCGCCCGGCGCCGGGCGGCCGCGTCGAAGGCGAACGCCAGCACGTCGTCCATCGGATGCGCCAGATCGAGGCCCACCAGCACCGGGCCGTCGGACTCGACCGCCTCGGCCCGGACCAGCGCCACCGGGCAACTCGCCCGCCGCAGCACCTCCTGGCTCACCGAACCGACCAGGAAACCGCGCACGGCGCCCAGCCCGCGCGAGCCCAGGACGAGCAGCGAGGCCGAGTCCCCGGCCGCCTCCAGCGCCTCGGCCGGGTCGGTCGGGACGACCGCCGAGGTGACCGGCCCGTCCCCGGCCAGCGGGCGCAACTCCTGCGCCCGGAGCTCCAGTCGGCCCAGCGCGTGCCGGTAGGTCTCCTCACTGCCGACCACGTCCCGGTGCGGCCACGGCCAGGCCTCCAGGAGGTCGAGCGGGCAGGCGCGGCGCCGCGCCTCGTGGGCGGCCCACTCGGTTGCGGCGAGGCTCTCGGGCGAGCCGTCGAATCCGACGACGACGGGTGCGGTCATGGTCTGCTCCTCATCCGCGCAGCGCGTCCAGGGCGGCGGTCAGCCGCTGCGCCGCCTCGTCGGCGACCTCGCCCAGCCCGCCCCCCGGCCCGGCCAGGGTGACCATCGTCTGCGGGTCGACGGCCTCCACCACGGTGGAGTCGCCGTCCGCCCGGACCACCACGTTGCAGGGCAGCAGCAGCCCGATGCGGCGGTCGGCCTCGAGCGCGCGGTGGGCGAGGGCGGGGTTGCAGGCGCCGAGGATCAGGTAGTCCTCGATCTCCGCGCCGGTCTTCTCGCGCAGCGTCGCCCGGACGTCGATGGTGGTCAGGACGCCGAAGCCCTGCTCCCTGAGCGCGGCGGTGACCGCCTCCACCGCCTGCGCGAACGGCCGGTCGAGCCGTACGCCGAGACCGTAGTCCATGGTTCCTCCACAAGAGTCCGGGCGGCCCCAGTATCGACGGGCGCCGGGCCCGCCGCCTCCCGGAGCGGACCGCGGCGCGGTGTCGGTGCTGCCGCCTACGCTCGGGCCGTACTGCTTCGGGGAGGGTGTGGTGAAGGTGCGCAGGCCGGTGGACGGCGAGGTCCGGGTCCACTACGGACAGATCTACGTGGAGAGCGATCCCGACGGCCCGTGGCCCGACCTGGCGAGGGCGTTCGCCGGCCAGCGCGCGGGGCTCTGCGGCGCGGCCGTCCCGGGGGCGCTCTGGCTGACCACCGGGCTGCACACCGGTGCCGTCGGCTTCACGGTCGAGGTGCACGAGCAGGCCCCGCCGCCGGACGAGGGCTGGGAGGACGTGGTCGAGGTCTCCTTCCGTCCGGCCACGGACTCCAGCCTGCTGGTGGAGTGGGGCGGCGGCGAAACCCGGGAGCTCGCACTGGCGCGGTGCGACCACCGGGTGCGCTACTGCGCCTCGGGCCTCGACGAGGGGCACCGGCTGGACACCCGGACGTCCGACGAACCGGGGGCGGAGCGCTACCTGCTCCAGTTCTGGCCGGCCCCGCCCGAGCCGGACCGCGTCCTGCGGCAGACCTCGCGGAAGGCGGCGTACTGGCACGACTACGCCCGGAAGCTGCCGCCGCCCCCCACGCCGGAGGAGCGCGCCGCGGAGGAACTCCGGGCCCGTCTCGCGCGGGAGCGCGTGGCACGGGAGAACGCGGCCGCCGCCGAGCTGTGGGAGTGGGGCGGCCGCCGGCCGAGCGAGGCCCTGCGCGGCGTGGTCGGCAACGTCCGGGGCCTGCTGGACTTCGACGCGCCCCTGTTGCACGCCCTGGACGACGCCGGCCCCCGGGCCCAGCGCACGGTGGCGCGGTTCGCCGCCCGCCGGGCCTGCGCGGCGGCCGGCCTCGCCGGGCTCGACTGGGTCGCCGCCGCACTGACGGCCCTGGACGAGGACCGCCCGCTGCCGCCGCCCTTCGACGACCCGGCCGCGCTCTGGCTGGCCCTGGCCGCCGACCCGCGCGTCCCCGCCCGGACGGTCCGCCGGGCCGTTCCGCCCGGGCGCGAGCCCTTCCACCCGCCGCACGTGGACCCCGACGCCCCGTCGCCGGTGTTCGCGTCGGTGTCCGGGTCCCAGCCGGTGTTCTCCACCGTGACGGTGACGGACCGGCCGGAGCCCCCGGCACCGCCCGTCGTGGGGGCGGAGCCGGCCGTCACCCGCACCGCCCGCCTCGTCCGCGGCCCGCTCGATCCCGACCTGCCGGTGTCGCAGCCGCACATGGCGCTGCCCGCCGTACTCGGCGCGGCCGAGCCGGACCCGCTGCGGGCCGCGGTCGACGCGGTGTTCGCGGCGGTCGTCACGTACGGCGAGGACCACCGGACGCTGCTGGCCGAGGTCAGGGCGGTGCTGGCGGAGCAGCCCTGACGCCACCGCTCGCCGTGGTGGGGCGCCGGGGTGGTACCGCGGTACTACGGGCGCGCCGATGATCGGACCCAGGTACCACGGATCGGAGCCGACTCCGCACGTAGCGTGGTGCGCGAGGGCAGCCGGAAGGGCGGGCCCCGGAGCACAGGGGTGAGCGATGATCGAGGCGCACCGGCTGACGAAGCGGTACGGGGAGAAGACGGCCGTGGACCAGCTGGACTTCACGGTCCGGCCGGGGACGGTGACGGGCTTCCTCGGGCCGAACGGCGCGGGCAAGTCCACCACGATGCGGATGATCGTCGGGCTGGACGCGCCCACCAGCGGTTCGGTGCGGGTGAACGGCCGCCATTACGCCGAGCACGCGGCACCGCTCCAGGAGGTCGGGGCGCTGCTGGAGGCCAAGTCGATCCACCCGGGCCGCTCCGCCTTCAACCACCTGATGGCCCAGGCCCACACCCACGGCATCCCGCGCCGCCGGGTCGAGGAGGTCATCGAGCTGACGGGCCTCTCCTCGGTGGCCCGCAAGCGCGCCGGGGCGTTCTCGCTCGGCATGGGCCAGCGGCTCGGGATCGCCTCGGCCCTGCTGGGGGATCCGGCCACGGTGATGCTGGACGAACCGGTCAACGGCCTCGACCCCGAGGGCGTGCTGTGGATCCGCAACCTGCTCACCTCGCTCGCCGCCGAGGGCCGCACCGTCTTCGTGTCCTCGCACCTGATGAGCGAGATGGCCCTGGTCGCGGACCACCTGATCGTCGTCGGCCGGGGCCGGCTGCTGGCCGACACGACGGTGCAGGACCTGGTCCGCCAGGCCGGCGGCGACGTGGTCAAGGTCGTCAGCGCCGACCCGGCCCGGCTGCGCGCCGCACTGGCCGGCGCCGGCGTGGAGGTCACCGGCCGGGCGGGCTCGGAGGAACTGCTGGTCACCGGCCGTACGGCCCGCGAGATCGGCCTGGCCGCCGCCGAGCAGGGCATCGCCCTGTTCGAACTCACCCCCCGGACGGTCTCCCTGGAGGAGGCGTTCATGGAGCTGACCCGCGACGCCGTGGAGTACCACGGCGCGATCACCACCGCCGACGGCACCGCCGCCGCCGAGACTTCGAGGAGTGCGGCATGAGCACCATCGCACCGAGCCCGGTCCCCGCCCCCGGCGGCGTGCGGGCCGCCCGCCCCGCGTACCGGGTGACGCCCCTGCGGGTGCTGCGTTCCGAGTGGGCGAAGCTGTGGTCGCTGCGCTCCACCTGGATCACCCTCGGGCTGGCACTGCTCTTCCTGGTCGCCTTCGGTCTGATCGCCGCCTACCAGTTCAAGTCGCGGATGACCTCCGGCCGCCCGATGGACCGGGACTTCGCGGGCGCGAGCGCGCTGAGCCTGTCCCTGTTCGGCACCAACTTCGCCCAGCTGGCACTCGGCGTCCTCGGCGTGCTGGTCGCCGCCGGGGAGTACTCCACCGGCATGATCCGCTCGACGCTGGCCGCCGTGCCGCGCCGCCTCCCGGTGCTCTGGTCCAAGGCCGCCGTGTACGGGCTGATCGCGCTGGTGCTCGGCACCGTCGGGGTGTTCGCGGTCTTCGGCGCCGACAGCGGGGTGCTCTCCGGCACCCGCGTGGCGATGACCTTCTCCGACGCCGGGGTGGTCCGCGGCCTGCTGGGGGCCGGGCTCTACCTCGCTCTGGTCGGCGTGATCGGCGTCGCGCTCGGCGCCCTGCTGCGCTCGGTGGCCGGCGGCATCGCGGTGCTGGTGGCCACGTTGATGCTGATCCCCGGGCTCACCTCGCTGCTGCCCAGCTCCTGGCAGAGCCACCTCAGCCCCTACCTGCCCAGCCACGCGGGCGAGGCGATGTTCGCCCTGCACCACGACTCGACCACGCTCTCGCCGACGGCGGGGCTGGCCGTCTTCCTCGGCTGGACGGTCCTCGCCCTCGGGGCGGCGGCCGTGCGGCTGGTACGCACCGACGCCTGAGAGACTCGGAGGGAGTCCAGCCACCGCGGCGCCGGGAGCCACCGGCGCCGCGGACACGACCACGACAGCCCGGCCGACCAGGGAGGTGCCACCGGTGAGCGACCCTGCCACCGCCACGACGAGCCCGTTCGCGGCCGCGGGCACCCCGGCCGCGGGCACCTCGTCCGCCGATCCGCGGACCGCCGACACCCCGGCCGCCGACCTCCTGTCCGGGTACCCGCTGTACGCCCGACTGGCCCGGATCGGCCAGCGGCTGCGGCAGGCGGACCGCGACTACCCGTGGGCACTCGACGCCGCGGTGGTGGCCGCCGTCTTCCTGCTGTTCTGCCTGCCCGACCTCTTCCCCGGCCACGTCGAGGGCGGCCCGCGTGAGCACCGGATCGTGCTCGCCCGGCTGCCGCTGCCGCAGACCCTCGCCCTCCAGGCCGGTCTGGTGCTGCCGCTGCTGTGGCGCCGGCGCCGGCCGACGGCAGCCTTCGCCGCGATCATGGCCGTCTTCGTCCTGCAGTGGTCGCTGGACGTCGGGCTGCGCGCCGACGCGGCCCTGCTGGTCGCCCTCTACAGCCTGGCGCTGCACGGCCGGCTGCGGCACCTGGCGTGGTCCTGCGCCGCCATGGCGGTGGCCGTCTCGCTGGTCGCGGTGGCCGTCTCCGGCGGCGGGCTGCCGGTCGGCGACGCCCTGTTCTTCCTGTTCAGCGCCGCCACGGCGGCCGTGGCCCTGGGCATCGCGGTGCGGGTCCGGCGCGCCCAGCTCGCCGGGCTGCGGGAGCGGGCCGCCCGGCTGGAGATAGAGCGCGACCAGCGCAGCCGGCTGGCGGCCGCCACCGAACGCGCCCGGATGGCCCGGGAGATGCACGACATCATCGGCCACAACCTGTCCGTCATCGTCACCCTGGCCGACGGCGGCGCGTACGCGGCGCAGGCCACCCCCGAACGCGGCCGGGAGGCCCTGCTGCTGATCGGGGACACCAGCCGGCAGGCGCTCGGCGAACTGCGGCGGATGCTCGGCGTGCTGCGCGACCAGGGGGACCAGAGCGCCGAGTACACCCCGCAGCCCGGCATCGCCGACCTCGACGGGCTCTGCGCCCGCATCCGCGCCGCCGGACCGCAGGTGGTCTACACGGCCGCCGGCGCCCTGGGCCGGCTGGACCGCGGCGTCCAGCTGATGGCGTACCGCATCGTGCAGGAGGCGCTCACCAACACCCTCAAGCACGCGGGGCCCGAGACCCGCGCCCATGTGACCCTCACCGTCGACGCCGAGCGCCTGCGGGTCCGCGTCGAGGACACCGGCCCGCCCGGCGGCTCCCGCTGGCACGGGCGCACCCACGGGTACGGCCACGGCCTGGCCGGGATGCGCGAACGCGCGGCCCTGTACGGCGGCACCGTCACGGCCGGCCCCACCTCCGGCGCGGGATGGGCCGTGGAGGCGGTCCTGGACCTCACCCCCGGGCCGGACGCCACCGCCGCCGCCCCGGACGCCGCCCCCACGCCGAACACCAGCGCCGGCCCGGACCCCAGCGCCGGCCCGGACCTCACCGCCGGCCCTCAGCCCACCTACGACCCGACAGGCGGCCCGACGTGACCACCGTCCTCATCGTGGACGACCAGCCCTTGCAGCGCTACGGCTTCCGCATGCTGCTGGAGAGCCAGCCCGACACCGAGGTGGTCGGCGAGGCGGCCCACGGCGGCGAGGCCGTCCGGCTGGCCGCCGACCTGCGCCCCGACGTCGTCCTGATGGACATCCGGATGCCCGGCATGGACGGCATCGAGGCCACCCGCCGCATCGTCGCCACCGGAGGGCGCTCCCGCATCCTGGTGCTGACCACCTTCGACCTCGACGAGTACGCGCACGCCGCGCTGCGCGCCGGTGCCAGTGGCTTCCTGCTCAAGGACGCCCGGCCGGAGGAGCTGCTGTCCGGCATCCGCGCGGTCTCCGAGGGCGACGCCGTGGTCGCACCGGCCGTCACCCGGCGACTGCTCGACGCCTACGCCCACCGCCTGCCGGTCCGCCCGCCCGGCGCCGCACCGGCCGCGGATCCGCGGCTGGACGCCCTGACCGACCGCGAACGGGAGATCCTGGTCGCCATCGCCCACGGCTGGTCCAACAGCGAGATCGCCCAGCGCCTGGTCCTGGCGGAGTCGACGGTCAAGACGCACGTCAGCCGGGTGCTGTCGAAGATCGGCGCCCGGGACCGCGTCCAGGCCGTGATCTTCGCCTACGACCGCGGGCTGACCCGCCCCAACCCGCCGGTCTGACCACCCCGGCGGGCCCGCCCCTTCCCCTCCGGGCCCGCCGTGAAGTCCGGAGGGGCCGCTGCCTCATGCGCCCGGGACAACAGGTGGCGCAGACTTCAGGGATCCGGAGGTGCCCGGCGAGGGAAAGGGCGGACATGGCTGCGGAGAGCACGCGAAGAGCCCGATGGCGGCCACGGTCCGGCTCGGCCGAGCGACAGCTCGCCGCGGCCGGGCTGTGCGCGCTCGTCTGCCTGGTGGCCGGCGGCCTGTGGGCCGGGTACGTGGTGAGCCACCTCGGCACCCCCGGGGTCTCGGTGCCCGCCCACGATCTGGCGGTCCTCGGCTACGGCCTCGCCGCCGTGGCCGGCGGGGTGCTGCTGCACGCCCACCGGCCGGGGAACCAACTCGGCTGGGTCCTGCTGGTGTACGCAACGGCGTCGATCGTTCCGGTCGCCGCCGGGGCCCCGATCTGGGTCGAGGGGGGCGACCCGCACGTGGTCGGGGCGGTGGTGGTCCTGTCCTCGCTGTGCGACACCGTCAACGGCACCCTGTGGCACGCGCTGCCGCTGTGGCTGCCGTACGGGACCCTCCCGAGCAGCCGGTGGCGGTGGGCGATCGGCGCCCTCGCGCTGTGGCGGCTGCCCCCGGCCGGCTACTACGTCGCCGAGCCCACCGCGTTCGGCCAACCCAATCCGTTCGCGGGCAGCGGCCTGGCGAACTGGGTGCAGGCCTTCAACGACCGGATGATCGACACCCAGGTCGCCGTGTACGCCGCGCTGACCGTCTTGGTGGTGCTCGTCCCGCTCGCCCGCATCCGCGGCGTGTCCCGGCGCCGCCGGCAGAACGTCCTGATCGCCCTCGGGACGTACCTGCTGTGGGGCGGAGCCGAACTCGCCTACTACTTCGACCAGGGCACGCCCTCGTACGTCGCGTTCGCCGTCACCTCGGCGCTGTGGACCCTCACCCTGGCCGCCGTCGTGGTCAGGGACGGCTCCTGGCACCTGGACCGGGCCGCCCGGCGGGTGCTGGTCGGCCTGCTGGTGGCCGCCGGGCTGGCCGTGGTCTTCGTGGTGGTGGCCTGTCTGCTCTCCACCATGCTGATGCCCGGCCGCGGCCCCGGGGCGCTGGTGGTGGTCGCCGCGGTCTTCCTGCTAGCGGTCGGCCTGCCCCGGGGCGTGCGCTGGGCCTCCGGCGTCGTCGACCGCTGGTACTACGGCTCGCGCGCGCAGCCGTACCAGGTGCTGCGCAGCCTCGCCGGGAGGGTCAGCCAGACCGTCGACCCGCAGGAGGTGCCGGCCGTGCTGTGCTGTACGGTCAGCGAGGAACTGCGGTTGCCCGGCGTGGAGTTGACCGTTTCCACGCGGAGCGGTGAACGGTCGCTGGCCGCCGTCGGGGAACTCTCGGGCAGCGGCGAGGGCTTCCCGCTGGTGCACCGCGGGGACCGCATCGGACGGCTCACCGTCGCCCCGCGCGAGGGCCAGCGGGCCCTCGACGGCAGCGACCGCGACATCCTGCGCTCGTTGGCCGACCAGGCCGCGCCCGCCGTCGCCTCGCTCCAGCTGATGGCGGACCTTCGGGCCAGCCGCGAGCGGATCGTCGCGGCCCGCGAGGAGGAGCGCCGCCAGCTGCGCCGGGACATCCACGACGGCCTCGGCCCGATGCTGGCCGGGTTGCGGCTCCGTCTCCAGGCGGCCGCCGCGGTCGACGACCCGGCGCTCTTCTCCTCCGTGCTGGACCGCGTCGCGGACGACCTCGCCTCGGCGGTCCGGGAGGTCCGGCGGATCACCGACCGCCTCGGCCCCACCGCGCTGGGCGACTACGGCCTCTCCCTGGCACTGAGCCGGCTCGCCGAGACCTTCAGCGGCCCGGACCTCGCCGTCGCCACCCGCCTGGAGCCCGACCCGCTGCCCGCGCTGCCCGCCGCCGTCGAGGTCGCGGTCTACCGGATCACCGCGGAGGCGCTCAACAACGTGTTGCGCCATGCCCGGGCGACCAGCGCCACGGTGTCCGTCCGGGTGGACGCCGGGCGGCTGGAACTCGACATCGAGGACGACGGGCAGGGACCGGGCCACGGTCTCCCGGAGCACCCGGGGGTCGGGCTCCGGTCGATGTCCGAGCGGGCCGCGGAGATCGGCGGCAGCTGCACCGTGGACGCCCTGCGGCACGGCACCCGGGTGCACGCGGTGCTCCCGCGCCGGCCCGCGAGCGGATGAGGACGGGGCCGTCCGCGCGCGGGGCAGGCCCTCCCGCGCACCGAAGGGCCCCCGGCGCCGACCCGGCGGCCGGGGGCGAGACGGTGTTCCGAGAGGGAGGCGGGGTGAGTCGGGGTCAGTGACAGTTCGGGGGGTGCAGCGTCGGGGGGCGGGGTGGGAAGGGCTGGTCCCGTCGCGCGGGAAGGTCCACCGCGGAGCGCGGCTCCGGCTGACGACCGCGATGCGGCGGGAACGGGTTCGTTCACTAACATCGACAGTAGCCCCCGGTGATGTCCGGGCACGGGGAAATCCCGGGGGGCGACATGCCTCACCAGCGACGCGCCCGGCCCGGGATCTCCCGTAGGTCCGCGGGCGGACGCGTGGAGCGACGAAGCGACGAAAGGCGACTGAAGAAGGTGCGCAACCATGACCGCTGACACGGCTGCCGGGCACGGACCGGTGACGGGCGCGCCGCTGCGGCGGCGGGGCGAGGCGCTGGAGAGCGCCATCTACGAGGCGGTCCTCCAACAGCTCACCACCGACGGCTACGCCCGGCTGACCATGGAGGGGGTGGCCGCCGCCGCGCAGACCGGCAAGGCCGCGCTCTACCGCCGCTGGTCCTCCAAGGAGGAACTGGTCATGGACGCGCTGCGGGCCAGCCTGCCGGCGTCCGGACCGGCCCCCGACACCGGCAGCCTGCGCGGGGACCTGCTGGAGGTGGTCACCAGGCTGCGCGCCGCCATGGTCAGCGAGCTGGGCGCCGCCGTGCGGGCCATCATGAGCGAACTCGACCACCAGCGGGCGCACGCCTTCGTGGAGATCGTGCTGGAGCGGGTGGTGGAGCCGACGACGGCGCTGATCGCCGAGGTGCTGGACCGCGGCGCCGCG
This sequence comes from Kitasatospora sp. NPDC001132, assembly GCF_053598415.1. Taxonomy (NCBI): domain Bacteria; kingdom Bacillati; phylum Actinomycetota; class Actinomycetes; order Kitasatosporales; family Streptomycetaceae; genus Kitasatospora; species Kitasatospora sp. NPDC001132. The sequence goes on from NZ_JBSFKF010000001.1 coordinate 515,615, forward strand.
CGCGGCGAGGTCCGCCCCGGGGCCGTCACCCCGCTGGTCACCGACCTGGTGCCGGCGCTGATGCTGTACCGGATCAAGATGTGCGGCGGGGACCCGGTCCAGCTCGATCCGGCGGAGATCGTGGACGAGTTGCTGCTGCCGATCGTCCGCCCCTGACAGGTGGGGTTGCGAACCCCGCGGGGTTCCGGAGGGAATTCCCGCGGGATTCGGCGGCGGCGCTTCCGCGGTCCGGGCTCGGGTCGCGGCTCAGGCCCCGCTGTGGCGGAGCATGTCCTCACGCTCGACGACCTTGACCCGCTCGCGCTGCTCGGTCTCGCCGAGCGCGCGCTCGTGGGCGTCCAGCAGCTGCCAGCCCGCCCAGGTGGTGAAGCGCACGCCCCGCGCGCGCAGGTGCTCCTCGACGGCCGCCGGGTCCGGCTCGACGGCGCCGGGCAGGCGGTCCGCGGCGTGGTCGTCCAGCAGGCAGGCGACGGTCTCGTTGGCGTCGCCCTTGGTGTGGCCGATCAGGCCGACCGGGCCGCGCTTGATCCAGCCGGTGACGTACGTGGCGGTGCGGTGCGAGCCGTCGCCGTCCAAGACCCGCCCGGCCCGGTGCGGGACGGTGCCCGAGACCGGGTCGAAGGGCAGCTTGGGCAGCTCGTCGGAGTAGTAGCCGACCGCGCGGTAGACCGACTGCACGTCCCAGTCGGTGAAGCGGCCGGTGCCGCGCACGTTGCCGGTGCCGTCCAGCTCGGTGCGCTCGGTGCGCAGGCCGACGACCCGGCCGTCCTCGCCGAGCACCTCCACCGGGGACTCGAAGAAGTGCAGGTACACCCGGTGCGGGCGGTCGCCGACGTCGCGGATCGCCCAGTTCTCCAGCGTCGAGGCGACCAGGTCGACGTGCTTGACCGCGCGGCGCTCGGCGATCGAGCCCTCGTCGTACTCGATGTCCTCGGGGGCGACGATCACCTCGATGGTGGGGGAGTGGTCCAGCTCGCGCAGCTCCATCGGGCTGAACTTGGCCTGGGCCGGGCCGCGGCGGCCGAAGACGTGCACCTCGACGGCCCGGTTGCGCTTCAGACCCTCGTGGACGTTCGGCGGGATCTCGGTGGGCAGCAGCTCGTCGGCGGTCTTGGCGAGGATCCGGGCGACGTCCAGGGCGACGTTGCCGACGCCCAGGACTGCGACCTTCTCGGCCTCCAGCGGCCAGGTCCGGGGCACGTCGGGGTGGCCGTCGTACCAGGAGACGAAGTCGGCCGCACCGTAGGAGCCGTCGAGGTGGATGCCGGGTATGTCCAGGGCGCGGTCGGCCATCGCGCCGGTGGAGAACACCACGGCGTCGTAGAAGTGGTGCAGGTCGTCCAGGCCGAGGTCGTTCGGGTAGTCGACGTTGCCGAACAGCCGGACCTGGGGCTTGTCGAGCACCTGGTGCAGGGCCGTGACGATGCCCTTGATGCGCGGGTGGTCGGGCGCGACCCCGTAGCGGATCAGGCCGAACGGCGCGGGCATCCGCTCGAACAGGTCGATCGAGACACCGGGCTCCTGGGCGGCGTCGGACTTCAGCAGGGCGTCCGCGGCGTAGATGCCGGCGGGGCCGGCTCCGACGATCGCGACTCGGATCGGGCGGGGCATGACGAGTGGTCCTCCGGTCGGGCGCGGCGCAAGGTGGTCTGAACCTTTGTAGCAAACCCTACGGATGACCTGGGAAGTAGGAGGTGGTGATCTGTGGGGCCATAGGCCCGGTCTATGCCTCCGGATCGGCGGCCCGGGCCGCCGAGGCCTCGAAGAAGCGCAGCAGTTCCACCGGGAACGGCAGCACCAGCGTCGAGTTCTTCTCCGCCGCGACCTCGACCACGGTCTGCAGCAGCCGCAGCTGCATCGCCGCCGGGGTCTCGCTCATCCTGCCCGCCGCTTCGGCGAGCTTGGTTGCGGCCTGGAACTCGCCGTCGGCGGTGATGATCCGGGCCCGCCGCTCGCGGTCCGCCTCGGCCTGGCGGGCCATCGAGCGCTTCATCGAGTCCGGCAGGCTGACGTCCTTGATCTCCACCCGGTCGATCTGCACGCCCCAGCCGGTGGCCGGGCTCTCCAGCATCACCTCCAGGCCCTGGTGGAGGTTCTCCCGGCCGGAGAGCAGGTCGTCCAGCTCGCTCTTGCCGATGATGGAGCGCAGCGAGGTCTGGGCGACCTGGAGCATGGCGAAGGAATAGTTCTGGACGTCCACGGTGGCCTTGACCGGGTCCACCACCCGGAAGTACAGCACCGCGTCGACGCTCACCGAGACGTTGTCCTTGGTGATGCCCTCCTGCGCGGGCACCGGCATGGTGACGACCTGGACGTTGACCTTGCGCATCCGGTCCACGACCGGCAGCAGCAGGCTCACCCCCGGCTCGCGGACCTGCCCGTTGACCCGGCCGAGCCGGAACACCACACCGCGCTCGTACTGCTGCACCACCCGTACGCCGGTCACCAGCCAGAGCAGGAGCAGCACGGCGACGATCACGACAGCTGCCACGATTCCGACCCCCTGTCACGGCGCAACCGGGCCGGGGACCGGAGTGGCCCCGTCGCCCGCTGCGAGCCGCGCAGGCCAGTATGCGCTCGGGCGCCGGCGGTGGACAGGGGCGTGCGCGGGCATTGCGACGGGGCAACGGCCCGACCGTTCCCGCGAGTTGGGTGAGCCCTGCCGGCCGGCGGTCCGGGCCGGGACCGCCGCCGGGACGGCGGGGGCGCGGGGGCGGCGTGACGACGGTGTGCGGGCAGGGTCCGCCGTGGCCTTCCGCCGTGGCCTTCTGCGGTGGCCTTCCGGCGGGGTCGGGGCGGCGCCCCGGGGCCGCCGGTCGTACCGACACGCACGGGGGCCGGTCCTTGCTCGACTTGCCGCAGGCCGGGCGCTTGGATGGGTCCGGCCTGGTCAACGCCCGGGCGCGGCCGGACGGCCCCCGGCAAGCCGAGGAGTCACCACTGTGAACGACACCCCCGACCCCGCCGTCGTGGCCCGTCGGATCGCCGAACGGCGCGAGCAGCTGGACCTCAGCGAGGAGGCCCTGGCCAACCGGGCCGCGATGGCGCCCCGCTATCTGCGATGCCTGCTGGACGCCGGGCCCGGCTTCGACCCGGGCGGCTTCGTGCGGATCGCCGCCGCCCTCGACAGCACCCCCGATGAGCTGCAGTCCGGCCTCGGCGAGGCACCGCCCGGCCGGGGCGGCCCCGGCCCGCGCCCCCGGCTGCTCGACCTCACCGAGCCGGACTGCTGGAAGCTGGTCGGTGGCCACGGCATCGGCCGGATCGCCCTGCCGGTCGAGCCGGGGCCGGTGGTGCTGCCGGTCAACTACGTGGTGGACCAGGGCTCCTTCGCCTACCGCACCGGCGAGCACGGCGCCGCCGCCCCGGAGGAGGGGGCCGCGGTCTCGTTCCAGGTCGACCACATCGACGAGTACCTCGGACGCGGCTGGAGCGTGCTCGCCCTCGGCCCGGCCCACTACGTGGAGGACCCCGCCGAGCTGGAGCGGCTGGCCGGCCTGCCCGGCGCGGCCCCCTGGGCGGGCGGGGACCGGCCTCGCTGGGTGCGGATCCGCCCGGAGGAGATCACCGGCCGCAAGCTCGTCTCCGGGTGAGGGCAGGCGGTGCGGCGCGGGCGCCCGGCTCGTGGACGGGCACGGCGGCGACTGGTGGGCAGGCCGGAGGCGGCCGGGCCGTGCGGGCCGAACCGGGCCGAGCGGGCCGCCGTCCGGGACGTATCCACTCCAGGCGGGCCTTCGACGGGTTCTGGCGGATCGCCGCCGCCTCCACGGCCCGGAGCAACGAACTGCTCGCCCCGCCACCCCCGCGTGTCCTCCGGCTCATCGGCGCCGGCGTCTCGCGGCCCGCCGTGGCCCACCGGTTCGCCAACGCCTGCAGCGACCCGGCGGACCTGGAGGAGTGGTACTTCGACCCGGCGAAGGCGGCCGTCTACCTGGAGTCGGTCGCCGTGGACGGCTCGGCGCACGACTGAAGGTCAAGCTCTTCCCAAGTCCCGTACAAGAGCGCATCGTTCATGGTGGGTTCTTCTCGCCCCCCGGAAGAGGGGGACCTCCGGCCCGGAGTACGGGCCGGACGGGTGACGCGGACGACGAGGGGGAAGAGCAGTGGCGGTCGACGGGGGCACCATGGCCCAGGCTGTGATCGACACGGCGTACAACGAACGCAAACGGCTGCACACCGGCCGCAGCCGGACCGTCGCCGTGGTCGTGTTCGGCCTGCTGATCGCACTCGGGTTCTTCCTGGCCCTGGTGGTCGGCAAGTCGGACCCGAACACCCCGCCGACCTGCGACGGCCAGACCATGACCCGGCACAGCGAGTGCCGGATCTGGTCCAGCCGCGGTGGCGGGGGCACCTACTCCTACGACGAGATGATCGACCGCCGGGAGTCCTCGAACGGGGTGTGGCGGGTGGTCGGCTTCGGCGGAGCGGGCCTGGCCGCCGTCCTGATGGTGGTCTCGATCGCCAAGCTCAACCCGAACCGCCCGTGGGGCAAGCCGGTCGGCGCCCTCTGTCCGCGCTGCCGTGAACCCAACCTGCGGGAGAAGTACACCGTGCACAGCGTCAACCAGGGCCGCGCCACCCACCGCTACAGCGGCATCGTCACCCTCTGCACCCCGGCCTGCGGCTTCTCCGCGATCCGCCCCCGCTGACCGGTGGGGAGGAAGCCGGAGGCCGAATAGGTCCGCCCGCTGCCACCGGCTACGCTCGGTTCCCGTCGAACAAACGATGGGGTGGACCGAATGGGCAGGTGGGAGCGGGCGCTGGACGCGGCCGGGGTACGGGAGGCCGGGCTGCGGGCCGACTACGGCCGGCAGCGGCAGCAGATGGCCCGGTACCGGCGGGAGGCCGCGCTCGCCACCGAGCTGCTGCTGCCCGCCCGGATGGTCCCGCACGTGATCGCCGCCGCCGCCTTCATGCACCGCACCGACACCCTGCTCGACAGCGGCCCGCTCGCCGAACGCCGGGAGGCGTCCGCCCACTGGCAGCAGCAGGTCACCGACAGCCTCGCCGCCGGCCGCACCGACGACCCCGAGCTGCGCCCGCTGCTGCACAGCGTCGACGCCCACCCCGTCCTGCGGGACCGGGTGCTGGACTTCCTCGCCGCGACCGGCGCCGACCTGGATTTCACCGGCTTCGCCACCGAGGAGGACTACCAGGCCTACGTCGACGGGTACTCGCTGCCCGGCTTCATGGTGGTCGCCGGCCTGATCGGCCCGGACGGCGACCAGCGCGACTACCGCGCCGCCTGCCGCACCTTCATCGACGGCAGCCAGCGGCTCGACTTCGTCAACGACCTCGCCGAGGACCTCGCGGACGGCCGGCTGAACATCCCCGAGCGGACCCTCGAGGAGCACGGCGTCACCCGCGCCGACCTGGAGCGGGCCCGCGACCTGCCCGCCGTCCGGGCCCTGCTCGCGGACCTGCTCGACCGGGCCGACCGCACCCTCGCCGAGGGCAGGGCCGTCGTCGACCGGGTGCCGCCCGCCCACCGGCCGATGGTCGGCTGCATCGTCGGCGTGGAGCAGCTCACCAGCGCCGCCGCCCGCGCCGACCTCGGCGCCCTGCTGCGCCGCTCGGCGAGCCCGGCCAAGCCCGCCGCGCTGCGCCTGCTGGCCCGCGAGTTCCTCCGGGCCCGCCGGCTGCGGGGCTGACCACGTCGGGCGGGGTCCGTGTCGCGCCGGTGACGGCGGGCGGAGGCGGCGTCCACAAACGGAACCTCCCTTTGTCGTAGTCGATCCGGCGGGTCTGTCAGCGCTCTGTCCCGGGTCCGGGCGCCTGGCTAGCATGAGCCCCGCTCAGCGCGCTGGACCCACCGACCCCAATCATTGGGAGGACCCCATGAGTGCCCTGATGACCGACATCCGCGACGCGGGCCCGCTGGAGATCGACGAGGACGCCATCCTCTTCGAGGACGAGTTCGACGCCGACCTCACCCCGGTCGCCTGCCTCGCCGACCCGTGGGTGACCTACGTCCCGACCCGCTTCCCCTGTGAGTTCAACTCCTGATCCAGCCGGATCACGGCGACCGGCGGACCACGACGGACCGGGGAAGGACGGAACCATGAGCACACCGCCCGACCCCGGCTCTGCCGAGGCCCGCCGGTCGGACCCAGCGGGCGAGGAACTGCGGTGCAGGGCCGAGGAGTTGGCGGCCCGGGCGCCCGGGCCGCACCGCCCGCTGCACACCGACGGCCGCTGGTGGTACCTCCGGGACCCCCGGATGCCGGACCTCGCCCACGGCTGGAAGCTGCACCTGTCCGCCCGCCCCGAGGGCTTCACCGCCCTGCTGGACACGGCGCTCCCGATCCTGCTCGGCCGGGTCTGCGACGTGAAGTTCGCGGTGAGCACGGCGGCGCTGTGGGAGCTCAACAGCGGCCGGCACGGCGCCGCCGCCGTGGGCAAGGCCGTCACGGTCTACCCCCGGCCGGAGGAAGTCCGCGCCCTGGGACTGGAGTTGGCGCGGGCGCTGACCGGCCGGGAGGGGCCGGCCGTGGTCAGCGACCGCCCCGTCCGGCCGGACGCCCCGGTGCACTACCGCTACGGGCCGTTCCGCGTCACCGACGACGAGGCGCGGGCCGGCATGACCGGCCCGGACGACACGCTCTTCCCCGGCCTGGCCGAGGCCCGCTACCGCCGGCCGCCCTGGGTGGGCGACCCCTTCGAGGCGCCCGACGCCCCCGCCCGGCCGGGGACCACCCGGGTCGGCGCCGGCCGCTACCGGATCACCGCCGGCATCACCCGCGCCGCGAGCGGCCACGTCTATCGCGCGGTCGAACTCGCCACCGCGCGCGAGGTGGTGGTCAAACAGGCCCGGGCCTTCGTCGCCGAGGACGGCTCCGGCACCGACGCCCGCGGCCGCCTGCGGCACGAGCAGCGGGTGCTCGACGCGCTCACCGGGGTGCCCGGCGTGCCCGCCCTGGTCGACTACTTCCGGCACGGCACCGACGAGTACCTGGTCAGCGCCGCCTGCGGGCGGATCGACCTGCGCCGCGAGGTGCTCACCTCGGGCCCGTACGGTGCCGACGCCGGTGCCGCCGGCGGGCGGGACTGGTGGACGCTCGGGCGCGGACTGCTGCGGGTGCTGGACGCGGTGCACGCGCGCGGCGTGGTGGTCTGCGACCTCAAGCCCGCGAACGTGGTGCTCGACCGGGACGGCCGGCCCGCTCTGGTCGACTTCGGGGTGAGCGCCCTGGCCGGCGACCGCCCACCGGGCGCCACCGCCGGCTACGGCCTGCCGGGTGCCACCGGCGAGGACCCCACCGAGGACCACTACGCGCTGGGCGCCACCCTGCACCACGCCCTCACCGGCCTCGACCCGGTGGTGATCGACCCGGACCCGGCGACCAACCGCGACCGTACCCTCGCCTGCCTGCGCGCCGCCCTCCCCGAACCCGGGCACCCGGCGGCGGAACTGATCGCGGGCCTGCTCAGCTTCGACCCGGCGCACCGCACCGCCGCGGCGGCGCGGCTGCGGGAAGGGCCCGCGCCGGTCCGGCGCGGCGCCCCCGGCGGCCGAGGCAGCGGACGGGCCGGCGGACGGGCTGCCGAGGCGCTCGACCACACCGTCACCACCTGCGTCCGGATGGCCCGCGAGCTGGTCGCCGCCGGCCCCGGCACGGAACAGCCCCGCACCCTGCTCTCGCTGTACGACGGCGCGGCCGGCCTCGGCCTCGAACTGCTCCGGCACCCGGGCCGCCCGGACGCCCGGGCCGCCGCCGCCGAACTGGCCCGCTGGACGGCCGCCCACCCGGCCCTCGACCACCTGGACGGCTCGCTCTACCAGGGCCGCACCGGCGTCGACCTGTTCCTCGCCGAGGCGGCCGCCGCGCTCGGCACCGAGCCCCCGGCCCACCGCCGGTACGAGGGAACGGGCGTGGACCAGATCGCCGGCACCGCCGGGATCGGCATCGGACACCTGCTGCTCGCCGCCCTCGGCCCGGCGGCCGCGGCACATCGCGCGGCCGCCGCGGAGTGCGTCGCCCGACTGGCCGGCCGGCCGCTGGACGACCTCGGGGAGGAGCCCAACCCCGGCACCGCGGCCCTCGCCGAGGGCTTCGCGCACGGCCGCGCCGGCGTCGCCCACTTCCTGCTGGCGATGCCCGACGAGGCGTCCCGCCGCGCCGCCCGGGAGATCGTGGACGGACTCGCCGCCGACCTCCCCGGCATCCTGTCCGCCGCCCGCGCGCCCGGGGCCACCCGCCGCTACCTCTCCTGGTGCCGGGGGCTCGCCGGGCTCGGCACCCTGCTGGTCCAGGCCGGTCGGCAGTACGACGACGACGCGCTGATCGCCCTGGCCGCCGACGCCGCCGACACCTGCCGGACGCTCGCCCCGAGGACCGCCCAGGTCTTCCGCTGCTGCGGACTCGCCGGCGTCGGGGACCTCTGCGTGGACCTCGCGGTGGCCACCGGCGAGGCCCGGCACTGGGCGGCCGCCGAGGACGTGGCGGCGCTGATCCTCACCCGGGCCGGCGGCCCGCCCGCCCGGCCGCTGCTGCCCGGTCGCCGCCCCGACACGGAAGCCCGCGCCTGGGCCGTCGGCACCCCCGGCGTCACCACCTTCCTGCGCCGCCTCACCCGCCGCGGCGGCCCGGTGCCGGGGCAGCTGCCGCTGCCCTGAGCGATCCCGGGTGGGGGCCGTGGATCAGATGGTCCCGCACACATCGGGGTCGGGCGGTGCAGGCCGTCGATACCCTGACGTCCGGCCGGTCAAGCGGGCCGGGTTCACGGCCCCGTCTGCCGGCCGCCGAAGAAGACCTGGACCTCCCGGATCAGCCCGTCCCGGACGGTGATCGCCTCGACGTTGCGGTAGCGGTCGCCGGAGGCCAGCTCGTACTCGTAGTAGGCGAAGACGAGTTCCTCGCCGGCGGGCGTCACCCGAAGCATCCGCTGCTCCGTGAACCGGTCGGCGGTGGGGAAGCACCGGCGGAAGAACGCCTCCCTGCCGATGCGGTCGTCCTGGGGGCTGGTGAACGTGAAGTCCTCGGCGTACAGCGGCAGGGCCGCCTCCAGGTCCTGCGACCGGTAGTGGCGGAACGCCGCCTCGACGAGGCTCGCGGGGGTGCCGTTCATGTGGTCTCCGGGGTTCGGCCTCAGTCCGCCAGGCCCAGCGGGTCCGGGGCGGTGGCCAGCAGTTCGGGGCCGTTGTTGCGGACGCTGTTGACGGTGGTGGGGACGGCGCGCACGCGCAGGTCGCCGTCGGCGGGGCGGCGCAGCAGGTGGTGGAGTTCGGTGCGGTCGGTGTGGGCGGGGGAGAGCCAGGTGGCGAGGTCGTCGGGGGCGATGGTGAGGGGCATCCGGTCGTGGACGCGGCCGGCGGAGTCGCTGGCGTCCGTGGTGATGACGGTGGCGGTGGCCAGCCAGGCCAGCGGGTCGTCCTCGGGGCGGGTGCGGTCGCGCCAGAACTCGTAGAGGCCGGCCATCAGCATCACGCCACCGGTGCTGAGGTAGTACGGCTGCTTGTACTTCTTCGTCCCGGCGCCGGCGGGGACCTCGCGCCATTCGAAGTAACCGTCGGCGGGGATCACGCAGCGGCGGGCGGTGAACGCCTTGCGGAAGGCGGGCTTGGTGTCGACGGTCTCCGAGCGGGCGTTGATCATGCGGGCGCCGCCGGACGGGTCCTTGGACCAGGACGGGACCAGGCCCCAGCGCAGCGGGCGCAGTTGGCGCAGTATCTCGCCGGTCTCCCGGTCGACGCGCTCCAGAACGGCCGGCACCGGGTCGGTCGGGGCGACGTTCCAGCTCGGGGCGAAGGTCTCGGCCGGGTCCCACCGGAGCTCGCCGAGCAGTGAGACCAGGTCCTGGGGCGTGGTGGTGGAGACGAAGCGACCGCACATGCCCCCAGCCTCCCACACCGCACGGGCGGCAGGCGTCCAACTCGGCCTCCGGGCACCCGGGGTGCGCCCGAAGGCGTGCCGCGGCGCCTCGGGCCCGTGGGGTCCGGGGCGGCACCGGTCAGCCGGTGACCGCCGCGACGACCTCCGCGTAGGCGTCGAACAGCCGGGGCGTGCCCGGCTTGCGGTCGGCGAGCAGCAGGGCCCAGCAGCGGGCGACCAGCGCGCGGGCCTCGGCGCCGGGCCAGGGCTGGGGCAGCAGTTCCGGGGGCAGTAGCGGGTCGGGCTCGCTCGCCTCGGTGAAGGCGGCGGCCAACTCGACGGCCACGGTGAGCAGTTCGGTCTCCGACAGGCCGCCCGCGGCGAGCCGGGCGAGCTGTTCGGCGGCGAAGGCGGCCAGGCACCGGTGGCCCTCGGCGAGTTCCTCCAGCGGCCACCAGTGACGGGCGAGTTCCCGGGGGTCCGCGGTGTCGCCGGTGTGCAGGTCGCGGGTGCCGAGCAGGGTGAGGTTGCCGAGGACGCCCAGGGCGCCGGCCGCCTCCCGGACCTCCGGCTCCCAGGGGTGCGGCGAGACGTAGAGCCCGTTCTGCACGGGGGCGCCGCCGAGCCGCAGCAGGGCCTCGCGCAGCGCGTCGCGGGCGGTGCGCTCGCGCTCGGGGACGGCGAATCCGGCCAGGTGCCAGACGCCGTCCCAGGGGGCCTCGCCGCGGTCCTGGGCGTACATCAGGGCGAGGTACCCGACGTCCGGTTCGATCTCCCGCCGGGTCGCGGCGGTGGCGCGCAGCAGCGCCCGGCGGCCGCGGCCCTCCTGGACGAAGCGGCCGTCGGCGGTGAGGCGCTTGATGGTCAGCCGCACCTGCTGGTCGCTCATGCCGAGCCGGCCGGCCACGGCGTAGAGGTCGCCGCAGTCGACCGTGCCGTCGGCGCGGACCATCGCGTCCACCAGTACCCGGGTGGGGATCTCCTGCATGACGATCATCCTAGTGCGCTCATCTCTGCTACGGTCGTTCTCGAAACGATCGATTTAGAAGTGAACGATATGGGAGCGACGATGGTGACGAGAGCCAAGACGACGAAGCGGCCGGGGAAGCGCCGTCGACTCTTGGGATCCCTGCTGGCCGTCGCCGTGCTGCTGGCCGGCGCGGGCGGCTGGGTGGTGTACCAGAACGAGTACGACCTCACCGAGGAACGGGTCACCGTCACCGGCGGGAAGCAGCCGCTCCAGGGGGTGCTGGCCCGCCCGACCGGCGGCCACGGACCGTACGGACTGGTGGTCTTCGTCCACGGCGACGGCCCCGTGGACGCGACCCACGACACGTTCTACCGGCCGCTCTGGGAGGCCATGGCCAAGGCCGGGTACGCGACGCTGTCCTGGGACAAGCCCGGCGTCCACAACGCCCCCGGCAACTGGCTCGACCAGAGCCTCCAGGACCGTGCCGACGAGACCCTCGCCGCGATCCGCTGGGCCAGGACCCAACCCGGCATCGACCCGGACCGGATCGGACTCTGGGGCGCCAGCCAGGCCGGCTGGGTGATGCCCAAGGCCGCCCGGCAGTCCCCGGACGTGAAGTTCGTGATCGCCGTCGGCCCCGCCGTCAACTGGCTCCAGCAGGGCCGCTACAACCTGCTCGCCGAGCTCCGGGAACGGCACGCCTCGCCCGAGGAGACCGCCGCCGCCGTCGCCCACAGCGACCGGAACCTGGCCGCCCTGCGAGCCGCCGGGACCTTCGAGGAGTACCGGGCCGCCGGCGGCGACGTCCAGGGGCTGACCCCCGAGCGCTGGGCGTTCAACAAGCGCAACCACCTCGCCGACGCCACCGAGGACCTCGCAGCCCTGCGGGTGCCCGTGCAGCTCGTCCTCGGCGGCCGGGACGTCAACGTCGACAGCGACGACACCGAGGCCGGCTACCGCCGCCTCGTCACCACCCCGGGCCTGCTCCGGGTCCTGCGCTTCCCGGACGCCACCCACAACATCGTGCCCAAGGACGTCGAGGACTCCGAACTTCGCAGCACCTTCCTCGCCATCGCCGCCCCGCGCTCGCTGTTCGCCCCCGGCTACCTCGACGGCATGCGGAACTTCCTGACCTCGCTCGACCACCGGAAGGGCTGACCCACGATGAGACTGCTCGCCCTCGGCGGAGCCGGCGCGATGGGCCGGGTCGCCGCCCGGGTCGCGGCCGCACTGCCCGGCGTCCACGGACTGGTGATCGCCGACCGCGACCTCGACGCCGCCCGCCGCGCCGCCTGCGCGCTCGCCGCCGGCTCACCGGTGCCCGTCCGCGCGAGCCGGGTCGACGTCACGGACGGCCCGGTGCTGCGCGCCGCCCTCGAGGACGCCGACACCGTGCTGAACACCGTCGGTCCGTACTACCGCTACGGCCTCGACGTGCTGCGCGCCGCGATCCGCACCGGCACCCACTACCTGGACATCTGCGACGACTGGGAACCCACCGTCGCGATGCTCGAACTGGACGGGCAGGCCCGCGCCGCCGGAGTGCGCGCCGTGCTCGGCATGGGTGCCAGTCCCGGCGTCAGCAACCTGCTCGCCGCCCGGGCCGCCGCCCGCCTGGACACCCTCACAGACGTGTACACCGCCTGGCCGGTGGACGTCGGCCCGGAGCCGGACGCCTCGCTGCGCGACCCCGACGGAGCGGTCTCGGCCGCCGCCGTGCACTGGATGCAGCAGATCAGCGGCACCGTCGCGACCGTGGAGGGCGGCCGACTGGTCCGGCGGCCCCCGCTGCGCCCGGTCACCCTCGACCTGCCCGGCGGCCACCACGGCACCGCCTACACCGTCGGCCACCCCGAGCCCGTCACCCTGCACCGCAGCCTGCGGCCCGGCGGCGACGCGGCCAACCTCATGGTGGTGACCGTCGGCACCGCCGCCTACCTGGACGTGCTGCGCACCGACCTCGACGCCGGACGTCTGACCAACGAGACCGCCGCCGCCGACCTCGACCGCCCCTCCGTGCGCCGCACCCTGCGCGCGGCCGCCCGCGCCCCCCGGCTGCGGGGCCCGGGCACGCTCCCGCCGTTCTTCGCCGCCGCCACCGGAACGCGCGACGGCCGCCCGGCCGCGGCGCTCGCCCGACTGACCGGCGCGGAGCGGTTGCTGGCGGACATGGCGGAAGCCACCGGCGTCCCGGCGGGGCTGGGGCTGGCTCAGCTGCTGGACGGCACGGTGCGGTCGGCCGGGGTGCACCCGCCGGAGGCGGTGATCGACGGGGAGCGGTTCTTCGCCGATCTGGCGCGGGAGTGCCCGGGAGTGGCCGTGGTGGAGGACCTGTAGGCCGGAGGTTCAGTTGCCGCGTGGGTCGTTCCCCGTCCAAGGGCGCAGCTTCTCCGGGTTGCGGACCGCCCAGATGCGGGTGATCCGGCCGTCCGCCAGCTCGAACGCGGCCACCGTCGCGGTGCGCCCGCCGTGCCGGGCGACCAGCCCGGGGCGGCCGTTGACGGTCCGTTCCAGGAGCGCGAGCCCGGGCGCCCGGTCGGCGAGGTGGACCAGGTACTGGGCGATCCGCTCGCCGCCCCGCACCGGTCGGAGCGCGGCGCCGGCCAGTCCGCCGCCGTCGGCCGTCATCGTCGCGTCCGGGGCCAGCAGGGCGACCAGGGCCGCGATGTCCCGGGCCTCCCAGGCCTCCTTGAAGTGCCGCACCAGACCGGCCTGCGCGCCGGTCGGCACCGTCGGGGCCTGTGCGGTCCTGACCCGGCGGCGGGCGGAGGTGGCCAGCTGCCGGCAGGCCGCCGGGGTCCGGCCGAGGATCCCGGCGATCTCGGGGAAGGGGTAGCGGAAGACGTCGTGGAGGACGAACGCCACCCGCTCGGCCGGGCTCATCGTCTCCAGCACGACCATGAACGCCATGCCCACCGACTCGTCCAGGGTCACCCAGTCCGCTGGATCGGCCGGTCCGCCGCCGCCGGCCCACTCCGTACGGTCGGGCAGCGGCTCGGGTATCCACTCGCCCACGTAGCGCTCCCGCCGCACCCGCGCCGACCCGAGCAGGTCCAGACAGACCCGCGAGGCCACCGTGGTCAGCCAGGCGCCCGGCGAGACGATCGCCTCCTGCTGCCGCCGGGACAGCGCGTACCAGCGGGCGTACGTCTCCTGCACCGCGTCCTCGGCCTCGGCCAGCGAACCCAGCAGCCGGTAGGCGAGGTTGATCAGCTGCCGCCGCTCGCCGACGATCACGCCCGGCTCCGGTACGGACCGCCGCTGCCCCGGCTCGGACGGGATGTTCATGGTCGGGGCCACTCCCTGCTTCCTCTCGTCCGCGGGCCTCACACTTCGCCGGCCTGTGTCGTCGGATGAGCGGACACTACCGATCAGCTGCCGCGAGGCAGAAGAGGGGAGCACATCATGGCCATCGGGACGACGGCGGGAGCGACGACGGACGCCACGGTCGAACAGCGCACCCGGACCTTCCTGCGGGTCTCCGTCGCGCTCCAGACCGCGACCGTCCTCCTCCAGGCGGTCTCGGCCGGCCTGCTGCTCTCCACCTCCTACGGCGAGACGGTGCACGGCGTCGGAGCCCGGGTGATGTACGGCGCCTCGATGCTGTACGTGCTCGCCGCCGTGCTGGCCTGGCGGCCGGGCGGCGGCTCGCCCCGCCCGATCCTGTACGCCACCGGCTTCCTCGTGCTGGCCTCGGCGCAGGTCGTCCTCGGCATCGCGCACGTGCCGTCGGTCCACGTCCCGCTGGGCGTGCTGATCTTCGGCCTGAGCGTGGCGGTGCTGGTCCGGGTGCCGGCCGCCCGCGCCGTGCGGCGGACGGCCGGCACCCGGGAGTGACTCAGGAACCCAGGGCCCAGCTCTGGCCGGTGGCCGGGCGGGTGGTGACGTAGGACCCGGCGGTGCCGGCGCCCGCGTCCAGGACGAGACCGGTGGCCACGTTGGTGACGGTGACGGTGCCGGCGGCCGGACCCTGGGTCAGCTTCCACTCCTGCCAGGGGTTGCCGGGCGCCAGGTCGAGCAGGTAGGCGCTGTCGCCGGCGGACGCTCCGGCGGAGAGCACGCTGTGCCGGTGGGCGGTGGTGTCGCAGTTGTCAGTGATCCGGACGGTGCCGTCGGGGTTGGTGGTGAAGGTCCACTGCTGCGCCGGGTCACCGGTGCGCTGCGCCTCCAGGTCGGTGATCGAGCCGATCGGCGCGGTGCAGGAGCCGAGCAGCGACAGGGCGAGGCCGTTGCCGGTCAGCGCGTGGAACTTCCCGTCGTCGACGACGCCCGACGGCCCGCTCGGCGTCTTCGGGGTGAGCCGGTAGAGGGCCGACCCGTGCGCCGGCAGCGCCGCGCTGATCGGTCCGGTGACGGTCGAACCCGCGCCCGTCCACAGCTCCTTGGCCTGGTAGCCCGAGCCGCCGAGGCCGAGCTCGGCGAGGCTGGTGGCGACCGTGCGGCCGGCCGACGGATCCTGGTTGACCAGCAGCACGGCGGTGTCGCCGTTGGCGAGCTGCCGCTTGAGGACCACCGGCGCGCGCCCGTCGGCCGGCCGGGCGCCGACCAGCGTGGCGGGCTTGGCCAGGCCGTCCTGGTCGACGGCGATCACCTCGCGGTTCTTCAGGATCGCCAGGCTCGCGGCGTCGATCCCGGTGGACCAGGTGTAGCCGCGGTCGCTGTGCTGGGACTGCGCGGCGGTGCGCAGGTCGGCACTGGAGATCAGGGGTGCGGCGAGCATGGCGAGGATGGAGGTCTCCGTCCGCGACTCGTCGGCGGTGAACGGCTTGTGGCAGACGCAGGTGTCGGTGGTGCCCCACAGGCCGTAGACGTCGTGCCAGCCGGTGAACATCAGGTCGAGGTCGTTCCAGCTGCCCGGGCGGACGTTGCCCGGGTACTCCAGCGCGGTGCTCAACTGCCCGTTCCAGAGCACCCCGTCGAGCTCGCTGTCCCGGTCGCCGCCGATCCGGCACAGGTTCGCGACCTGGCCGCACCAGATGCCGGTGGGCGCGTAGCCGGGGGCGTGGAAGGGGGCCGTGCCGGCGGCCTGGACCACCGGGTCGGTGCGGGCCGGATCGTCCGCGGCGAGCAGGTACGGCAGGCCGGTGTGGACGGGCTGGGCCGAGACGCTGAGGGTGACCTTGGGCCTGCCCTGGGCGGCCGAGGCGGCGTCCAGGGCGCGCTGGAAGGTCTGCACCCGGGCGTAGATCGAGCGGGTCAGCTCCTTGCCCTCGCCCTGGGTCCCGTAGTTGTGCCCGTCCGGGCCGGTGATCGGCGGGCCGTACGGGCAGTCGTCGTACTTGACGAAGTCGACGCCCCAGGAGACGAAGTCGGCGGCGTCGGTGGACTCGTGGCCGAGGCTGCCGGGGTGCATCTGGCAGGTGAGGTAGGTGTCGGTGGCGTAGAGGCCGAACTTCATGCCCTTGCTGTGCGCGTACTGGGCGAGGTAGGCGATGCCGTTGACGGTGCGCCCGCCGACGGCCCGGTCGGGGAAGTGGTCGGGGCGCGGGATCAGGTGGCCGGAGGTGGGGTCGTTGCCGGTCCCGTCGGTGCCGCTGACCGGCTTCCCGGCGGCGTCGTACAGCTGCAGGCCGCCGTCGGCGTTGCGGACCAGGTCGGTGCTCTGGCCGTCGCGGTGCCAGAGCGACCAGCCGTCGTCGATGGTGACGGTGTCGTAGCCGGCCGCCACCAGGCCGTTGGAGGTCATGAAGTCGATGGTCTGGACGACCTGGTCCTGGGTGACCTCGGTGCCGAGGGAGTTCCAGGAGTTCCAGCCCATCGGCGGGGTCAGGGCGTTGCCGTTGCCGAGCGCGGCGGCCTGGGCGAGGTCGACGGCTCCGAGAGCGACGGCCGGGGCGGCCGCGCTGAGGCCGACGGCTCCGAGGCCGGCGGTGGCGAGGGCGAGGGAGAGCAGGGATGCCGCGACGCGGCGGCGGGTTCGGCTCATGTGCGCACTCCTGAGGGTGGGGGAAGGTGTGACGGAGTGTCAGGTTTGGTCTCAGGGACGGCGCGGCCGGCCGGGTGGGGCCGGCCGGCCGCGGTGGTGCGGTGTGGGGGTCAGTCGGTGACGGTCGCGGTCGCGGAGCGGCCGGGGGCGAGCGTCACGGTGGCGGTGGTGTAGGCCACGCCGTCGACGGTCGTGACGCGGGCCTCGCGCTGCTCGCCGTCGACGGTGATCCGGGCGTGCCGCCCGGGGAAGCGGGCCTCCCAAGTGAGCTGCCCGGTACCGGTGTTGGTGACGGTGCTGCGCTGCGCGCCGTCGTGGCGGACGGTCACCGTGCCGTCGCCCACCGGGATGCCCGCGACCTGGAGCCAGCCCATCGAGGCGGGCAGCTGCGCGGTGGTGGCGAGCGCGTGCCCAGCGGCGTCGGGAGTGACGCCGAGCAGCCCCTGGACGGTCTGGGCCAGCAGGGTGAACGGGACCTCGGGGTAGTCGCCGTTCAGCATCGCGCCGCTGGCGTGCGGCTCGCCGGTGCTCTCGTAGACGTGCCGCATCCACTTCCAGGCGGTGGTGCCGTCGTGGCCGGCGAAGAAGGCGTCCGGCAGGTAGGTGTAGGCCTCCAGGTTGGCGGAGCGCTCCGGGCCGGAGTCGGCGGCGTCGATGGCGGCCAGCTGGGCGTCCCGGCGCGGGCCCGGGTCGAGCAGCCGCTTGACCGGCATCAGCACGCTCGCCTCGTAGCCCCAGCCGGTGATCGGCTTGCCGGTGGTGTCGTAGCCGTGCACGACCTCGCCGGGCTGTGAACCGTCCACGCTCCAGGTGGAGTTGACGTAGGTGCGCAGCCGGTCGGCGGCCTTCCGGTAGTCGGTGGCGGCAGCGGCGTCGCCCCGGGCGTCGGCCAGCGTGGCGGCGGCGAGGTAGGCCTGGTACTGGGAGCCGACCGCGTCGCCCGCCTCGGCGTAGGTGCGGGTGGCGTTCTCGGCGTAGCTGGCGGTGCCGGCGAAGATGGAGCGGCTGGTGGCCTGGGGGATCGGCACCCCGCCGTTGTCGACCGGGCCGGGGTGGCCGGCGATGAACGGGCCGAGGGTGTTGCGGACGTACCGGCCGAGGCCCGGGTCCTCGGCGTAGTCGCGGTCGCCGGTCCAGCGGTAGGCCTCGCCGGCCTGCTGGACGAGTTCGAACGGTGCGGGCAGCTCGCGGACGAAGCGGTCCGGGCCGCGGTAGTCGATGGCGGCGTAGTTGCGGGCGTCGAGGTTGAGCGCCCAGACCGGGTAGAGCCGGTTGGCCTCGGTGGCGGAGGCGGCGAAGCCGCGCAGCATGGTCTTGTTCTCGGCGTCCAGGCCGAGCAGGTGGGCGCCGGTCAGCTGGTGGGCGAAGTCGCGGCTGTAGAAGGCGGACCGGAACGGGTAGCCGGCCCAGTAGGTGGCGTCGTAGGTGGTGGTGCCGGTGCCGCCGGGGTGGTTCTCGTCCTGGTCGCGGACGCCGGTGGTGCCGGCCTGCTGCACCCAGCTGTTGGCCTTGGTCTTGGCCCAGTCGAAGAGGGCGACGACCTCGGGATCGGAGGAGCTGATCACCGGGTCGTTGGGGGCGGACGGCGCGACGGCGGCGTCGTCCACGTTGACCCAGCCGGTGGGGGAGGAGCCGATGGTGAGGGTCAGCCGGTCACCGGGGGCGACCGGCACCCGGGGAAGGGTGTACTTCGCGTAGGTGGACTGCTCGGGCAGCGGGAGGGAGCGCACCACGGCGCCGTTGACGCTCACCGAGAAGCTGCCGCCGGCGCCGCCCGTCGCGATCCAGGCGGACAGGTCGTAGGAGCCCGCGGTGACGGCGGTCACCTGCTGGCTCACCGCGTAGCCGGGGCCGGCGTCGAGGTAGGCGAGGCGGCTGCCGCCGTGGGGGTTGTTGGTGGCGGTGCCGGTGTGGGCGGTGAAGGTCCAGCCGCCGGTGGTGGCGGCACCCCGGGTGGAGGCGGTGCCGTCGGTGGCCGTGCGGCCGGTGGCGGCCTCGCCCTGGCGGTTCTGCTCGAAGCCGGGGTCGGCGAGCACCAGCGGCTCGGCGCGGGTGAGCGTCCAGCGGTGGGCGGGGCGGTGGTCGCAGTGGTGGTCCACCGGGGCCGGGTCGGCGGTCAGGCAGGCGCCGGTGCCGCGGACGGTGAGGGTGTAGGTGCCCTGCGGCGCGCGGGAGACGGTGAAGCGCTCGGCCTCGGGGGAGGTGCCGCAGTCGGCGGTGGCGGCGCGGCGGTCCGCGCCGCCGAGGGTGAGGCAGCGGCCGTCGGCGGCGTTGACCAGCAGGTAGTCGCCGCCGGTGCGGTGCAGCTGCCAGCGCTGGCTGAGCAGTCGCCCGCAGGCCGCGCCGACCACCGGGGTGCCGGGGGCGGCCTGGGCGTACTGCGGGCCGAGGCAGGAGCCGTCCAGGGCGGAGCCGAGGAGGTAGCTCCCGCCGTCGACGAGCGGCGTGCCGCTGGCCGCCTGGGCCGGGGCGGTGCCGAGGGCCTGGGCGGTGAGGACGGCCAGCAGGGCGAGACCGGTGGGTAAGGCGCGGGGGCGGGGCGGCATGGCGGAGTTACCTTCGGTCGGTGGGTGGGCAGATGGTCTTTGAACGTTCAAATCCGCGAGACGCGGGCTATGATGCGTCGCATGTGATGGGTGACATTTCACATCCTTGGTCCGGTCGCGTCAACGGGATGTGCGGTGACGACTTCCTGGAGGTTGGTGACGGCTTCCTGGAGGTGACCGGGAGAAGAGGTGGAGGCCCCTGTCCGACGGGGGTGGGCAGGGGCCTCCACGTACGAGGGTTCCGGGATCAGTGCTTCAGCTTCGCGAGCGTCTGGTCCAGGCTCGGCGCGCCCGGTCGGGGCCGGTTGAACGGGAGCTTGGAGAGCATCGAGCCCATCGCGCAGGTGTTGGACAGCGCGGAGAACGCCAGCCCGCCGCCGACGGCCGCGGAGACCCAGCGGGCACCCGGCAGGGCGAGGTCGACCAGCACACCGGCCAGCACCAGCGAGCCGGCCACCATGCGGACCTGGCGGTCCAGCGCCCACACCCGGCGGGCGCCCGCCACCCGGTCCAGCGGCCGGCCGGCGGTCGCCCAGGCGTTGGTGCCGCCGGTCAGGGTGAGGGTCGGGACGCCGGCGTCGGCCAGCTGCCGGCAGGCGCTGTCGGCGCGCGGCCCGGCGGCGCAGACCACGGCGATCTCGCCGTGCCCGGCGGCCTCGCGCAGTGCGGGCAGGGCGCGGTCGAGCTGGTCGAGCGGGACGTTCAGGGCGCCGGGGATGTGGCCGGCGGCGTACTCGCCGGGGGAGCGGACGTCGATGAGGGTGAGCTGCCCGAGGCGGGGCTGGAGCTGCTCGACGGTCAGCGGCGTGGTCATGGGGTGCGGGTCCTCTCGCGTGGGGGTGGGGGATAGCGGTGGGGATGGGGATGAGGTCGGGGGTGCCCGGCGCTGTGGCCGGGCTCGCCGTGGTTCAGGTCGGCGTGGTGATCAGGCCAGCGTGGTGATCAGCATCAGTGCGGCGACGCCGAGCAGGGCGATGGCGAAGGCCCTCTGGAGGGTGCGCCCGCTCAGCTTGTCGGCCAGCCGCTTGCCGTCCCAGGCGCCGAGGATCGCGGCGCCGGTGAAGGGCGCGGTGACGGCCCAGTCGATGGCGCCGGTCGCCCCGAGGCGGGGCAGCAGGGCGGCGAGCGAGTTGGCGCTGATGACCAGCAGGCTGGTGCCGACCGCCTCGGCCATGGTGAAGGCGAGCACCGAGACCAGGGCCGGTACGGCGAGGAAGCCGCCGCCGACGCCGAGCAGGCCGGTGACGGCGCCGAGACCGGCGCCCGCCGCCGTGGAGCGGCCGACTCCTGCGGCGGAACGTTCCTGCGCCTGGACCTTGGGCGGCATCAGCATCCGCCAGGCCGCGAGCGCCGCCAGCACCGCGAAGGCGCCGGTCAGCAGCGCGCCCGGCAGATGGGTGGACAACGCCCCGGCGGCCATGGCGAGGGGTAGTCCGGCGGCGGCGAACAGCGCGCCGGTGCGCCAGCGGACCCGGCCTGCCCGGGCGTGGGCGAGCAGCCCGGTGAGCGAGGTCGCGGCGACGATCACCAGGCTGGCGGTGGTGGCCAGCGCCGGGCTGAAGCCCAGCAGGTAGACCAGGGCGGGGACGGCGAGCATGCTGCCGCCGCCGCCCAGCCCGCCCAGCGCGAGCCCGACGACCGCACCGGCGGCGAGCGCCAGGAGCAGCATGGTCATATCACGTGCCCGGCGCCGCCACCGGGCGTGGTGACCGGCAGCCCGGCCAGCGCCCAGGCGTTCATGCCGCCGGCCACGTTCAGCACCCGGACGCCGCGCTGCGCGAGCAGCTCCGCCGCCCGCTGGGAGCGGTTGCCGGAGCGGCAGATCGCCAGCACGGTCCGACCGGCCGCCTCGGGCGGCAGCGGGACGCCGGCGACCAGCCCGATCAGCGGCTGGTGCAGTGAGCCGGGGGCGTGCCCGGCGGTGAACTCGGCGGCCTCCCGGACGTCGAGCAGCACGGCGGCGCCGGTGCGGGCGAGCTCGTGGGCCTCGGCGGGGGTGGTCTGCCCGGGGGCGCTGTGTCGGTGGACGTCGGACCCGGGGGCGTGCGGCAGCAAAGACATGCGGTTCTCCAGTGGTGCAGACCGGACTGCGTGGTCCGGCGGATCAGGGGGGCGCGGGCGTCCGCACGGGCCCGGTGGCCCGGTGCGGCGGTGTGACCGGCGCGTCCTCGGCCCCGCCCGACCCGGCTCGATGCCCGGGTGTGGCGGCGGCTGTTCTCCCTCGATGTCTCCACCATAGTACCCCGGGGGGGTATTATCGAAATCGTTCGGCATACCCCCGCCCGTATCGGCTCCCGAAGCCGTATGCTCGGAAATATACCGCGGGGGGTATCAAGACGGCGCTGTGGCGCCCCACGCCGCCCAGGAGGGTTCCCCGTGTACTTCGCCCAGTTATCACGAGTCTGACGTTTCCGCCCAGCTCAGGGGCGTGATCGACCATCCGGGGTCAGCAAAAGGTCAGCAAGATTCCCGGAGGTACCAGCCAGATGGTCAGGATCTATCGCCACCTCATGCCCGGCTCCATCAGCCGCGCGGCGCAGGTCCTGGACCTCGGCCTGGCCGTGTGAACACGTGAGGGGTGTGCCCGTCACAGGCGGACCCCTCGCCTGCCCCGCAGGGTCACGCGCCGGACAGTCGCTGCTGCCTCACCCACGCCTGTACCTCGGACACCTTGAACTGAAGCTTCGCGTTCCGCCCGCCACCGAACCGGTAGGCAACGAGTCCCGCGCGAGGTGCTTCGCGGTATACCCACACGACGGACATGTTCAGGTATTCCGCAGTCTGCTTGGCGCTCATGAACTGCTCGGGCACGGGTTCCTCCTGTGTGATCAACCGAACTCACGGAGCCCGAATATCAAGGGGGAAGGGCGGTTTGGCAGCGCCGCTGCCCCGTGGTAGCGGACCGTGGAGGGGCCGTTCCGGCAGGTGCGCGAGGCGGTCGTCGGCGGCCACCTGGCCGGCCGCGACGGCCTCGGCCGATCGGAAATAAATACCCCCGGGGGTACACTGAGCACGTAGCCAGACCACCAGACCCCGACGAGGAGACCATCCCGTGATCTTCAGCCAGTACTACCTCGACTGCCTCTCCCAGGCCTCCTACCTAATCGCCGACGAGACCACCGGCCAGGCCGTGATCGTCGACCCGCGCCGGGACGTCGACGAATACCTCGCCGACGCCACGGCACGCGGCCTGACCGTCGTCGGCGTCATCAACACCCACTTCCACGCCGACTTCCTCGCCGGCCACCTCGAACTCGCCGCCCGCACCGGCGCCTGGATCGGCTACGGCCGCCGGGCGGAGACCGAGTACTCCATCCGGCACCTCACCGACGGCGAGCGCATCTCCCTCGGTGACGTCACCCTCCAGATCATGGAGACCCCCGGACACACCCCCGAGTCGATCAGCATCCTCGTCTTCGAGCACGCCACCGACGAAGCCCCTTACGGCGTCCTCACCGGCGACGCCCTGTTCATCGGTGATGTCGGCCGCCCCGACCTGCTCGCCTCCGCCGGCGTCACCGCCGAGGAGCTCGGCGCGATGCTCTACGACAGCGTCCATCGCAAGCTCATGGCCCTGCCCGACCAGGTTCGCGTCTTCCCCGCCCACGGCGCCGGCTCCGCCTGCGGCAAGAACCTCTCCGCCGAGAAGCAGTCCACCATCGGCTCGCAGCGCCTGACCAACTACGCCTGCCAGCCCATGGACCAGGACACCTTCGTCCGCATCGTCACCGCCGGCCAGTCAGCCGCCCCCGCCTACTTCGGCCACGACGCCGCTCTTAACCGGCAGGACCGCCCGTTGCTCGACCGCGCGAACGCCGACCGCCCCCTGTGTCTCGAAGGCTTCAAGGAGGCCCGCACCGCCGGCGCCGTCGTCCTCGACGCCCGCAGTCCCCAGGAGTTCGGCGCGGGACACGTCCGCGGCGCCATCAACGTCCCCGTCGACGGCCGCTTCGCCGAACAGGCCGGCACGGTCCTCAGCCCCGGCAGTAACATCGCGATCATCGCCCCGCAGGACCGCGAGGGCGAGGTCATCACCCGCCTCGCCCGCATCGGCTTCGATCACATCGCCGGCTACTTGCGCAACCCCGGCAACGCCCTGCCCTCCCTCGCCGACGAGGTCACCCCCGCCAGCCGCCTCACCGCCGACCAGCTCCGCACCGCCCTCACCGACGTGGAGCCCCCCACGGTCCTGGACGTGCGCACTTGCGGCGAGCGCGAAACGGGATTCATCGAGGGATCCCTGCACATCGCCCTGACCGAACTCCCCAGCCGCCTGGACGAGATCCCCACTGACCGCCCCCTGGTCGTCCACTGCGCCAGCGGCCACCGCTCCTCCATCGCCGCCAGCCTGTTGCGCCACCACGGCCACACCGACGTCTCCGACCTTCTCGGCGGCTACGGCGCCTGGCACACCCGCACCGACCCTGCCCGGGCCTGAACCCAGCCTCCCCGGCCCACCCCCCGTCCGGGCTGCGGGCGCTCCTGAAGGTAGCGCCCCCCACGTGAGCCCAGGACACAATCCCAGTTCCGGAGTCACGTACTACCGCGTCCAGCAGTTCCGCTACATCCGCCGGGTCGGCGAACCCTCGTAGCACGGCAGCCACTGGTGGAGCAACCACCAGCTGACCGGCGCCGTCGATCCGGGCCGTAGCAGGGAGCGGGGTCATGTCCCCATTCGTGGCGTAGCCGATCAATCGGCGGGCGTGTTGGTGGTGTTGGGTAGCGCGGGGGCGCTTTCGGGGAGCTTGGCGGGGTAGAGCTGGTCCTTGCTGCCCTCTGGCAGGTGGCGGCGGGGAAGGCGATCCACTCGTCGTGGAGCTCGAAGAGCACGGCGGTGACCAGCCGCAGCAGTGCGTCGTTATTCGGCAACACCTGGACGACGTCGGTGCGGCGCTTGACCTCGCGGTTGATCCGCTCCAGCGGGTTCGTCGATTGGATCTTGATCAGAACCTCACACGGACCCAAGCTCCCGGGCCTTCCGGGCTGTCCGACCGGAAGGCCCGGAAGGCCCGGGCGTAGCGGTGGTCGAGCAGGCGATCGCCCTGGGGCGGAGCGGGGCTAACGGGGGCTGAGCAGGCAGAACTCGTTGCCCTCCGGGTCGGTCAGGATCCGCCACGAGATGGCGGACTGGTCGATGCCCGGGTCGGAGGCGCCCAGAGCGCGCAGCCTGGCCTCCTCGGCTGCCGGGTCGTCACCGCGGTAGGGGCTGATGTCCAGGTGGACGCGGTTCCACCCGCTCTTGGTGTCGGGGGTGCGGACGAACTCCAGGTAGGGGCCGACGCCGTGGGCGGAACGCATGGTCGCGTGGTCGTCGGCGACCTCGTGCACCGTCCAGTCCGTCGCCTCGCCCCAGAACCGGGCCATCGCCCGCGGGTCGGTGCAGTCGACCACCACCGCGGCGATCGGCCCGGTGTCCCGGTAGATCTCCCGGGGCTCCAGAATGCAGAACTCGTTGCCCTCCGGGTCGGCCATGACCGTCCAGGGGACGTCGCCCTGCCCCACGTCGGCGAGCGTCGCGCCGAGGTCCTTCAGGCGTGCGACGAGCTCCGCCTGATGGGCCGTCGAGGTGGTGACCAGGTCGAGGTGCACCCGGTTCTTCACCGTCTTGGGTTCCGGGCGGGCGATGAGGTCGATGCAGACGGCCGCAGGGTCGGGGTAGTCGAAGCCGACCGGTTCGAGGTTGGTCACGCCGGGGCCCTCGCTGTCGACACCCCAACCGAGTGCCTCCGCCCAGAACCGGCCGAGCGCGGCGTCGTCCTGGGCCTTCATGTTGATCTGCACAAGTCGTGTTGCCATGCCGCAGATCCTAGATCCCGGGTCGGCCGGTTTCAGCGGAGTTCCAGGGCGTCGAGCCACCGCTCCGCGCACTGTTGTCGCCGGCTCGGTTGCCCCCTTCGTGGTGTAGCCGATCAGTTGGTGGGCTCGTTGATGGTGTTGGGTAGTGTGGGGGCGCTTTCGGGGAGCTTGGTGGGGTAGAGCTGGTCCATGCTGCCCTCGGGTGGGTGGCGGGAGAAGGCGATCCATTCGTCGTGCAGCTCGAAGAGCACGGCGGTGACCAGCCACAGGAGCGCGTCGTCGTTCGGGAAGACCTGGATGTCGGCGCGGCGTTTGACCCGCGGCTGATCCGCTCCGGAGGGTTCGTCGATTGGATCTTCTTCCAATGTCGTTCCGGGAAGATCGCGAAGGCGGTCAGGTCGTCCTTCGCCTCCAGGAGCATTGCCTTGACCTTCGGGAACTGCGTGCCGAGCATGCCGGCGACGATGTCGAGCCGGGTGCGGACCGCATCGGCGGTGGGCCGGGCGAAGATCGTGCGGATCGTCGCGGCGACCATCTCAGCGGCCTCTTTGCTGATCACGCCGGAGACATCGCGCAGGAAGTGAACGCGACAACGCTGATAGGCGGCCCGAGCATGAGCTTCCGGATGGCCTTGACCAGGCCCGAGTGGTGGTCTCCGAACACGAGCCGGACGCCGTTCAGGCCGCGTTCCCGCAGGTGGCTCAGGAACTGGGTCCAGAACACTTCGGTCTCGCTGTCGCCGACCATCACCCCCAGGACCTCGCGGACGCCGTCCTCGGTGATGCCGGTGGCGATGTCCACTGCTCGGGAGACGATCTGGTGCTCGACTCTGGCCTTGCAGTAGGTCGCGTCGAGGTAGGTGTACGAGAAGCGGATGTGGTCCAGGAGGCGGCTGCGGAAGGCGGTCAGTTGGCCGTCCACGGCCCGGTGGACGATCTCGCCAGTCGTACGCACGCTGTGTGCCTAATGCGCCCCGGACCGAGGCTGCTAGGAAGAGCGATGCCGTCGCGCGGAGAGCGTGCGGAGCCTCGAATTGTGCTCCAGCCTTCTCCGGGCACGACAACAAGGCCACGACAAGGGTAGGTCTCGATGCCGCAGCCCGGTACCAGACACCACCGGGCTGCGGTTGATCGTGGGCACTTGGACCATGCGACATCAGCACCTGCAACCCGGACTCGCTGTGCCTTCGCCCTGGACCCGTACGGGGCTATGGCGGTATCGGGCAGGAGCGTGCTGGGAGACTACCTGGGTAGCGCGGGGAGAGTGACTACGGCTGCGGCGGGCGTGGTTCAGGGGCGTGGTGCATTCGAGGTGTGGGGTCCAAGGGGGAGACTTCGGGGGAGCCCGGGTCCAGCGGGGAGTTTTCGAGCACCTCCCGGCCGATGGCGAGGGCGGCCTCCAATCGGTCGTGGATGGGCTTGGGTAGGGCGGCAGAGCCCAGTGCGCAGGTGGCGAGCGCCTGTTCGAGTTCGACTGTCCGACCGGGTTCCAGGCGGTCGCGGACACCGGGGTGGGTGAGAAGGTCGCGCAGTGCGTAGCCGTCGCCCCTTCTACCGGTTTGCCTGGACAGCTGCTTGATTAGATTTCGGGCGGCGGGTGTGTTCGGGCCGGCGGCGTCGATGGCGGTCAGGGCGAGGCGGGTGGTGAAGACGGCCAGGCCTTCGTCCGGTTCGAAGGCGAGACAATGGTCGATCGCGGTCTCGGCGGCGTGCCGGTCGCCGGGGCGGCACAGCGCGGTGAGCACCGCGGTGACCGCGTTCTCCCACGAGTCGCCCGGCTCGGTGTCCTCCAGCAGCGCGAGCGCTCCTGGTGGGTCGCTGGCGGTGGCGCAGGCGAGGACGGCAACCTGTCGGCCATCGAGGATGCGCCGGCCGATGCCGTGGTGTGCCTCGATGTGGCGCAGGGCGTCCGCCCAGCGGCCGGCGGTGGTGAGGGCGCGGGTGCCGTCGGTGATGACGACCCGCCACAGCCACTGGCGGACTTCGTGGCGCTGTTGGTCGGTTTCGGTGAGGTGGGCGGGGACGGTAGTGCCGTCGAGGGTGGTCTCGGTGGCAGTGGTGACGGCGTGGTAGAGGTCGAGGAGGAGCTGGTGGCCATGCTGGTGGTGGCCGGCGCGGATGTGGAGGCGGGCGAGGTTGACGATGGGTTCGAGGCCGCGGATGGCGCTCCCGGCGGGGAGCGGGCCGGGGGCGAGGTAGAGGGCGGCGTGGCGGTGGCACAGCTCGCGGGCGTAGTCGGGGAGGCCGAGGTCGGAGGCGAGGAGGGCAGCCTGGTTAAAGACGGTGGAGGCTAGGCCCGGGTCGTTCTGCCGCGAGGCCGTGTCGGCCAGCTCGCAGAGCCGGTCGACACGGGCGTTCAGGGGCAGGCACGTGGGCCGGTGGCGGGCGACCAGCGGGAAGCGCTGGGCGATCGGTCCGGTCGGGTGCACGCGGGCTACTCCCAGATGACGGTGATCGGGTGGTGGGGACGGCTCAGGACGAAGCGGCCGGCGGCCGGGTCCGCGGTGGCGGGGGTGTCGGGGAGTTCGAAGCGCAGGGGTCGGCTGCGGAAACCGGTGTTCCAGGTGCGGATCTGCTCGGTGACGAGGTCGGCGAGGGCGGCGCCCGTCGGGCCGTGGCCGATGACGCCGGTCTCGTAGGTCTTGCGGCCGTCGGCGTCGGGCTTGCCGGGGCGCAGGGTGAGGTAGGCGAGGGAGCCGGCGTCCACGATGGCCATGGCGCCCCAGCCGAACATGGGGTTCACGCCGCGTTCGCGGGCGTTGCCGGTGACGCTCATCCGCATGAGGGAGTTGGGGAGGGTGAGGGCCAGCCACAGGTCCTGGTACTCGTAGGTGGTGCCGACGGGGATGGTGACGCCGGTCCAGACGTCGTGGCGCTCGGTTTCGAGGACGCCGAGCAGCAGGTCGGCGTCGACCGCGTCGGTCTGGTCCTTGTGGACCTGGAGGATGACGTCGCCCTCGTGGGTGAGGGGGACGGTGCGGCGGGCGTCGTCCATGCTGCCGCGCAGCGGCATGAAGACGGCGAGCTGGTCGTCGACCGACACCCAGCCGTTCTCGCCGCGCTCGAAGGCGATGGTGCGCGAGGCGGTGCCGCGCAGGCGCAGCGGCAGGACGATCCGCCCGCTGGGCTTGACCTGCTGGAGCCAGGCGGTGGGCATCTCGCTGGTGCTCACGGTGGCGATCACCCGGTCGAACGGGGCGGCGTCGGGGTGGCCGAGGGCGCCGTCGCCGAGGATCACGTCGACGTTGGTGATCCCGGCGTCCGCGAGGTGCTTGCGGGCGCCGTCGACCAGGTCGTCGTCCACGTCGACGGCGACCACGTGCCCGTCGGGGCCGACGATGGTGGCCAGGTAGGCCGCGTTGACGCCGGTCCCGGCGCCAGCCTCGAAGACGCGCTGGCCGGGCCGGGCGCCGAGTTGCTCCAGCATCAGGGCGACGATCGCGGGCTGGGAGGCGGCGCTGATCTGGGTGCCGGAGCCGTCGGTCTTGGTGTAGGTGGGGTTGTCCGCGTAGGCGGCCTCCAGGGGGAAGCCGGGCAGGAAGTGCTCGCGGGCGACGGTACGGAAGGCGGCCTCGACCGCGTCGGTGCGGATGGCGCCCTGGGCGAGCAGGCGGTTGGTGAGGCTGCCGCGCAGTTGATCGACGGGGGTGGCAGTGTTGTTGCTGAGAGTAGTCACGTGGGCGACCCTAGTGGTTGTGCGGATGGTGGGCTGTGAGGGCGTGGGGACCTCGCCGGAATGGAAGACGGTGTCCAACGCGCGTGCAGCGGACGCGGATTGGTGCTCGACGGGTACGCCGGCGCGGTTGGCGTGGAAGATCATCAGGTGGGCGAGGACGGCGCGCAGTCCGCGGGTGAGGCGGCCGTCGCGGGCCAGGCGGACGAGGTCCTGTCCGGTCTCCTCGAAGGCGTCGACCCAGTCGGTGTGTCCGGCGAGCGGTTCGCCGGGGCGGGAGAGTTGGCGGGTGTCGAGGGTCATGAGGCGGCGCATCCTGGTGGTCAGGGCGGCGGCCCGTTCGGGTGCGAGGGGTGGAGGCGTGGGGCGTTCGGCGGCGAACTTGGCCCACACGTCGCCCTGTTCGTACCAGTCGGGGCCGGCGGCGCGGAGCATGGCGGAGACGAGGACGACGAAGGTCTCGGTGCGGCCGAGTGCGGGCGGGCCGAGCTTGGCGGCGCGGGCCATCAGGTGCCGGCTGTCGGTGTGGAAGAGTCGGTGGGTGATCTCCATGGCCTCGGGGCCGCCGAACGCCTCGGTCTCCGGCTCGTAGACCACGGTGGCCCAGCCCTCGACGAGCCCCTCCTCGGCGAGCGTGTCCAGGAGCGCGGTGACGACGGGGGCGGGGGCGGCGGCGCGGTAGCGCAGCCGTAGTCCCTTCTTCCGCATGTACCACCAGCCCTCCAGTACGCCGGAGTTCTGGGCGTGGGCGAGGACGGGGGCCAGGTGGTGGGCGGCGATCTGTTCGACGGTGCCGGGGTCGGCGAAGGTGAGGTCGTGCTGGATCCAGCCGGTGGTCATCGAAGGAGTCCTTGGTCAGGCGGTGAGGAGGCATGCGTCCCAGCAGGTCGCCGGCGTGGTGCCGGTGGTGGGGGCGAGCAGGGCGAGGGCCGTACCGGCGGCGCCTTCCAGGAATCCAGGCCCTGTCGTTGCGAGGAGGTGGTGTGCCTGTTCGTCGGGGTCGGTGCGGGGCGGATGGGCGGTATCGAGGAGCAGTGCGGAGGCCGTTCGCAGGCAGGCCGCGTTGCGGGGGAGGGCGGCGTCGGCGGCGCGGTGGGCGATGTGGGCGAGCCCGGCGTAGCCGTGGCAGGCGGACAGGTCGGTGGTCGCGGCGAGCGCCTTCGGGTCAGTCAGCGTGGTGGCAAGGGCTTGCTCGGCGTCGTGGCGTAGATGCTGGTCGCCGAGGGCGAGGGCGGCGAGTTGTTGGGCGCGTGCGACGCCTGCGGTGCCGTAGCACCAGCTCGGCCGCTGCGGCGCCAGCGGCCTGTGGTTGAGGTCGTTCAGGTGTGTGGGTGTGATCCAGTAGGGCCAGGCGTGGCCGTCACGCCAGCGCTCCAGCCAGGACAGAATGGCGCGGATCGCCTCGCGCTGGCCGTCGATCTCGATGCCGCGGCGCAGTGCGAGAGCCAGCAGTGCGAGCGGGCCGGCGATGCCGTGCGCGAGTCCGATGTTGGCGTGCCCGCCGGGGTACCGCTCGTCCGGCGTGCCGGAGGGGCCGTCCATGGTCCACCAGCCCGGCAGTGCTTGGCCGTTGTGCTTCACGTCGGCCGTGAGGCGGACGAGGTAGCCGAGGACCCGGTGGATCGCCTCGCCGTCCGGGTCGCGGCGGAGAAGCACCGCGCCGACGCCGGCCAGGCCGCGGATGGCGTCGAACTCGGCCAGCGCCGGTAGGTCGCCCCGGGTGATCCGGGCGAGGGCTTCATCGCAGCGGCGCAGGGCGTCGCCAGCGACGACTTCGTCCAGGTGGGCGAGGGCGCTGCTGTAGGAACCGGGCCGTGCCTGCGCGGCGCAGGCGAGAGCGTGTGCGAGGGCCGGAGCGCCGTAGTGCAGGTAGCTGTCCGGGCCGCTGGTCACCGGCCCCTTGACTCCGATGGCCAGCCAAGCACTCACCGGTTCCCACGGGCCTCGGCCGGTGGCGGCGCGTTCGATGTGGAGCAGGGCGATGCCGGGTGCGCCGTGGGCGAGGGACTGGCGCCACTGCGGGCGTGACGACCAGGCGGACGCTACGGCCTCGGGGTCGGCGAGAAGTTCGGCGATCCGGTCGGACAGCCGAAGAGCAGGGTGCGGGGTGGTCACCGGTCACCGTCCCGGGAGAGGCAGGCGAGGGCGGCGGCGCGGGCCAGGTAGAGGATCTGGGCTTCGCCTTCGAAGTCGATGCGGTGCGCGCGGACGAAGCTGCAGTGCAGCAGGGAGCCGAGCACGTCGTCCGCCTGCACGCCTTCGGTGCGCGGGCTGGGGAAATGCCGTCGGTAGGCGTCGAGGGCCCGGTGGCGAGCGGACCAGGCGTCCACGATCGCGGCACCGCCGGGTTCGGCCCGCAGCGCCGCCCAGCCGCGGGCGGGGTCGGCGAGGTGCACCGCTTCGCGGAACACCGACCTGGGTACGGCGGTCGGCGCCTGAGCAGGGACGTTGTCTACGAGCCAGCGCAGTCCAGCGGTGGTCGATCCGGCGAACCCTGCGGTGATGGCGACCGCCTGGGCGGCGAGCAGCGCCCGCCAACCAGGCAGCACGGTCTGGGATAGCTGGGCGA
Source organism: Kitasatospora sp. NPDC001132 (assembly GCF_053598415.1). NCBI lineage: Bacteria > Bacillati > Actinomycetota > Actinomycetes > Kitasatosporales > Streptomycetaceae > Kitasatospora > Kitasatospora sp. NPDC001132. The sequence goes on from NZ_JBSFKF010000001.1 coordinate 546,906, forward strand.
GGACGGCGGCAGAGTCGGTGCGGAAGACTTCTTCTGCCGCTGCCCATGCCGGTCCCTCGCCCCAGCGCCCGGTCTCCGTGTAGGAGGTGGGGTAGACGACCTCGGACAGCAGGCCGGTCTGGTGGAGCTCGGCGGTCCAGGTGCTGATCACGGTGGCGGCGGGGCCGAAGGCGACCGGTTCGGGTAGGGCGATGCGCAGCCGCAGGTGGTTGCGCGGGTCGCGGAAGCGGACGAACCACCACTTCGGGTTGCCGAGTCTGTCCAGGAGGTCGGGCAGGTGCCGGGCGAGGACGGTGTCCTGGCGGTCCAGGGCGCCGTAGAGGGAGGCGAGGAGTACGCGGGAGGTGCCCGGGGCGTCGCCGTGACCTCGCCGCAGGATCCGGCTCGGAGCGGGCTTGGGCAGGCGCGGCCACGCCGGCGCCCGGGTGGCGGTAACCGGGACGACGATCTCGTGGGCCCGGCCATCGGCCCAGCCGAGGTCGGCCGGGTTAGGTTCCTCGACGAGGACAACGTGCGCGGTCGAACGAAGGTGGTCGCGCAGCAGGGCCCGGTGGCCGGGATGGTCGAGGTCGAGCGGCAGGCCCTGACTGTCGGCAGCCAGCAACACGTGCCGCGGGGCTCGGCGCCGCGTCAACCACGACGTGAGGGCCTCGTCCCACCGGTGCTGCGAGGCGTCACTGGTGGGAAGTTCGGCGGTGGTGAGGCGCCAGATGGCGGGGGAGAGGATGACGCGTCGGTGCCGCAGCCGGGGGCGGAAGGGCAGCGTGTGGAGCGAGCCCCAGTCGAAGCGGGTGACCTGTGCGGCCTGGGCGCGGGACAGCTCGGTGATCAGCCGGGCGAGCGGCGGGGTGTGGTGGCGGAGGTTGAGGGCGTGGGTGGCGGTGGCCTCGATCCGGACGCCGAGCGTCGGTGCTGCCAGGTACATGCGCCGTCCGTCGCAGCCCACCGCCAGGTCCTCGGGGCCGAGGGCGCGGTCGGTGACGGGGCGGTGTTCGGCGAGGCTGATCACCAGCCGGCCCGTTGGCAGGCTGCGGGTGACGTGCCCGCTGGCCGGGTCCAGCGGCGGAAACGACAGCTGGGCGGTGACGGCGTGCTCGTCCATCGTCGGGAGGTCTGCCAGCAGGGTGGTGAAGGTAGCCCGGTGCTCGGGTTCGAGGAGGTGGAGGAAGCGGCCGACCGAGACGCCGGAGGCCCGGGACGTCGCGGCCACCTCCAACCGGAAATCGCCCCGGTCGAGCCTCTCTTGGCTGCGGGCGTGGACGCGGGCGATGACTTCCAGATGCGGAGGAAGGCGGGGTTCGTCCGGGCCCAGCTGGAGGGAGGCCAACAGCGCTTCGTCGAGGACGACCTCGCGCTCGCCGTCGAGCGTGGCCCGCTGGGCGAGGGTGGCGAGCAACTCGTCGCGCTTGTCGAAGCGTGGCTGATCGGAGGGCCGGGCGCCGGGGTAGCCGTCGGGCCAGCCGATTCCGCTGTCGGCCACCACATCGAGCAGCGGCACCAAGGCGCCGCGGCCGTAGCGCTCGTAGAAGCGCTGGTGGTAGGACCGCCACGCCGCAGTGCCGTTGGGCGCGGCACTGAGCCGGGCCAGCAGGTGGGCGGCTCGGGTGGCCTCGTCGGCCACCGAGCGCGGGAGGACCAGGTCGGCGTCCAGCCGAAGGTCGACGGCGGGCACCGGACGACGGCTGCCGGCGGTCCGGAGGTCTGTCAGGATCTCGGCTGCCTCGGGGACGTGCTCGACGCTGATCTTCGACAAGACCGTGAGGAGGTGCTCGAGCGGGTCAGGGTCCGTCGCCGGAGCGTGCAGGTTCGTGATGAGCGCACGCTGGGCAACGAGTTCGGACAGGATGCCGGTGACCTGTTCGACGGTTGCGGTGGGGAACTCGGTGTGGACTTTGTCGATCAGCTCCCGGAAGCGGATCGGCAGGCGAGCGAGGCCGAGGGCGAAGGCGACGGGGCGGGTGCGACGCAGGGTCGTCTCGGTCGTGGCCGTGCTGCCGTCGGCCCGGGGGACCGGTCGGTGGGGGACGACGAGGCGATCGCCCCGCACCTGGACGGTGTTGTTCGCCGTCACATCCAGCAGCGCCAGCACAGCGGGGCCGCACTCCAGCAGGCCGACAGCTTGTGCGATCACGGACTCCGAGACACTGGTGACAACGTGGTGTTCGTCGCCCCACCGCACGACGCAGGACGGCCCGAACGACGCCGCCTGTACACCTGCGAAGCGTCCGAACGGGGTGGCGCGGCCGGCCGCGCGCAGGAGATAGCGGGCGGTGGAGAGTGCGGCACGCCGAACTTCGCGCGGGTTGGGCCGGCGACCGTCGATCAGTTGGGCGATGCGATCGGCGAGGGCCGGGCTGGCCAGTTCGAGGGCCTGGGCGAGGTGGGCGTCGGCCCACAGGGCCCGCAGCCACTGTGCCTGTTGGAGGGCTGCGGTGGGTCCGGTGGCTGAGAGGTCGGGCCACGCCGGCACTGGCAGGTCGGGACGGGCGACGGCGCGTACGAGCGCCACGTCGGCGGCGCGGTAGACGGTCTTGGGAACGGGTGGGCGCATCGCTGCGGACCTCGGGGCTTGGAGACGGAGGCGGGGAGGGGGCGGGTGGTTCCCCAGGAGCAGGTCCCGGGAAACCACCCGGGAGCGTCAGTGCACGCCGGTGGTGCAGGCGCCGCAGGTGGAGCCGCAGCCGTCGTCGGTGAGGACCTGCAGGCTGGCCGCGTCGGCGGTCTCGACGGTGCGCACGTCGAGGTCGAACTCGTCGCCGCTGACGACGGCCGTGGTGGTGGTCTCGGCCGGGATCATCTGAGCCATGGTGGCTCCTCCTTGAGGGTCTCCCTTGCGGGACCTGGAGCCGGGGCGCGGGTGCGCCCCGCGTCACCAGGAGTCGGTGGGGCGGCAATGCCGCGGGTCGAGGGACGGCTGCCCTCCGAGGGCGAGCGAGCCCGCGGAAATTCCTGCGGGGTCCCCGTCAGGGGCAAGGAGGCTGTTGGGCAGAAGGAGTGGGGGAATCCGGGCCCGATACCGAGCGCAGGGTGCGGATCGCCCAGCGCCCGCAATATCAGCCGCTCACCCGAGAAGCCGGTGCGGCCGTGCAACAGACGATGGTTGTCCAGTACGACACCCTGTCCAGGGGCCAGCCGAAGCCGCTGGGTGTTGCGATCGATGGCCTGGCGCAGTGCGGGCAGGTGCGCCTGGGCGTCGGGCGAGAACCGGGCCAGGTCGTCCTGGCGCAACCGCAACTGCCACCGCCCGGCGGGCAACTGCTGGAACACCGGGGCGAAGCGGCCACTCGACCCGCCGAAGTAGGCGGCCCGTTCTGCGGAGAATGCCTTGATGGCGGCAGGGTGCTGCACGGCCAGCTCGGTGAGGACGGCCCGGCCGTCCACCAGCAGGGTCTCACCGCCGCTGTCGCCGGCCCGCGCGCACGCCAGCAGGAGCAGACGCGGCGGATCCGGATGCTGCGTGCACTCGGTGTGCAAAGCCAGCGCGCCGCGCCCCAGGCCTGCGAAGCCCGGCCGCCCGCTGTGGCGGCCGGTGTCGCGGATGACGGTGAGACCGTCCGGGTCGGCATCCCGGTGCTGCCACAACGAGGACATCAACCGGCCGGCCGCGAGAAGGACATCGTCTCGCCCGCCCAACCTGGCGAGCCTCAGCAGGCCGTCCTCGCGCAACGCCTCACCCGCCTGCTCGCGCACCGATCCGTCCAGTCCGCCCGCGGTGAACTTGTCGCTGCTGATGCCACTGGTGTCGAACGACGGCATGGTGAAGCTCCCTCGTGGGACCGAGCGGGTGGGAGGCGACACACTCTCCACGCCGCAGCCACCGGATGGAAAGTGACAGATTGTCAAAGCGTGATCACCGGGCTGCGGGGCATCGTGCCGGTCCGCAACTGCTACGTTCGACACGCCCGTGACCGCCCGCGCGCCCCGGAAGAAGCGATGACCGCGACAGAACAGCCCTACGTGCCGAAGGCCTTCCCGATCTCCATCAAGGGCGTCGTGCTCGACCCGCAGCAGCGCGTGCTGCTGCTGAAGAACGAACGCCAGGAGTGGGAGCTGCCCGGCGGGAAGCTGGAGGGCACCGAGACCCCCGAAGAACGGGTCGTCACCGAGATCCACGAGGAGAGCGGCTGGACGGCCACCGCCGGCCCCCTCCTCGACGTGTGGATGTACGAGCCGATCCCCGGCCGCAAGGTCTTCATCGTCACCTACGGCTGCACCGCCACCGACGCGCACCATGCCCCGGTCGTCAGTCACGAACACAAGGAAGCCGGGCTCTTCCAGCGCGACGAGGTGCCCGGCCTGGTCATGCCGCAGGGGTACAAGGACTCCGTCGCCCGCTGGTACGAACTGCACCACCAGGACTGACCGGTGACCCGGATCGACCCGTACGGCGGCATCCGCTGGCACTGGACCACCCCCAGAGCCCAGGACATCCTGCGCCGCAGAGCCCTGCCCGAGATCCTCCAGCTCTACCGCGAACTCCACGGCCTGCCGCAACAGGAACTCGCCGACCTCCTCGGCTACTCCACCAGCTACGTCTCCCGCATCGAAACCGGCTCGCGCACCATCACCGACCTCGGCGCCCTGCGCCACATCGCCGAACGCCTCGGCCTCCCGCCGCACTGCCTCGGCATCACCGACGACGCGGACGGAGACCACCAACTCGTGATCCAGCTCGCCGAATCCGTGCTGCGCCTGGCCGAGATCGCCCGCCAGGCCGGCCAGGCCACCACCGCCGTCGCCGAGCTGTGGCCGCTGGTCGCCCGTCTGGAGGCCCGAGCCGCCGACGGACACGCCGACCTCGACACCCTGAGCCTGCTCGCCCGGGCCCGCGTCGGCCTCGGCGTCGCCCTCGGCCACGTCCTGCCGGAGGAGCGCCTGGCCACCGCCGCCCGCTGGACCGGCAAGGGCCTGAACGTCGCCCGGCGCCTGGGAGATCCCGGCCTGCACGCCAATGCCCTGCGCCACCACGGCAACGAACTGCGCAAGGCCGGCCTGCACCTGCGTGCGCTTGACCGGCTCGGGCAGGCCCGAGACACCGCTCGAACCGCCACCGAACGAGCCGAGGCGGCCGTCCTGCTCGCCCGCGCGGCCGGAGCCGCCGGGAACACCGCCGTCTTCGACTTCGCGATCGAGGAGGGTCGCCGACTCCTCGACGAGGCGGCGCCCACTGCCCTCTTCTCCGCCTTCACCCTCCACGAGGTCCGTCTCCGGGGTCTCATGAGCACGGGCCGCGTCGCGGAGGCCGTCCGACAGCTCGACCACGCGCCGGTCGCCGGTCCGGCAGCGACTTCCCAGTGGCAGATCATCGCGGCGATCATCGCCGGGGAGGTGCTGCTGAAGAAGGGGGATCCGACCGGAGCGGCGCAGCAACTCGGCACGGCGGTCGACGGGGCGACCCTCCACCATCTGCCGCACCAGCTCCAGCGCGTCGTGCGGGCCGGCCGTCACCTGCCCGAGGTCCGGGATCGTGCGAGCGACGCCCTGGCGCGGCTGCGGGCCGAGATAGCGGCCTGATCTCCGGCCTGAGGGTGAGACGGTGATGAACATGGCGGATTCACATTCCGTGAGCTCTGGACTGAACCATCCGGAGCGGTGGGGCGGGCGCCGCTCAGCGTGGGGAGCGGCGCCCCGCGCGGTGAGCGGAGGTCACTCGGGTGGCAGCGCGAGCAGTCGGCTCTGCAGGCGTTCCACGTCGCGGCTGCTGCCCAGGTTCCGGTACTGGGCCTGGCTGGCGGTGTACCAGCTTTCGGCGACCCTTGGCAGGCCGGCGCGTTGAGCGGCCTCTCCGAGGAACTCGATGCCGTAGGCAGCCCAGTGGCGGTGACCGAGCCGCACGAATTCCTGCACGGCGATGCTGATGGTGCCGGCCGCGAGGTCGTGCTCGTCGGCCAGAGAGTGGGCCTCGCCCAGGAAGGCCCTCGCCCGGGCCACGTTCAGCGGGTCGGGTGGAGCGAGTGATTCGAGGTCGGCGAGGGCTCGCCGGAGCAGGGCGAAGCCGAGGTCGGTGTCGCCCCGGCGGGCGGTGGCGGAGCCGAGGAGGATTCCGGCGAGGCCGGCGCCACGCCGGTCCTCGAGGCCGGAGTACAGCTTGATGGCGCGGGTGAGCTCGGGCTCGGCGGCGGCGTACCGCTCGGCCCCGTACAGGGTGGCACCGATGCCGGCCGTGCACTGGGCGATGCGGTTGAGATCCTGATCCTCGACGGCGAGGGTACGGCCCTCCGCGTAGAGCCGAAGGGCGTCCTCGTGTTCTCCCACGTGTTTGTGCGAGATCGCCAGGGTGGTGGTCATCTCATAGATGGCCATGGGGTGGCCCCAGATCCGTGCGGAGTCGAGCCCGAGCTTGTGGCAGGCGAGGCTCAGGTCGGTACGCCGTAGGCGGTGGAACATCGGCCACATGTCGTGGACCAGGACCGTGGCGGCCTGGTGCTCGCCGAGGGCGCGGGCAGCGGCGAGGGCGGGCAGGACCGCGGGGGAGACAGCCTCCAGCCACTCCAGGGCGGTGCGGTCGTCGGTGATGTGCAGCGGCTCGGCAGGATGGTGGCGGTGTTGGCGCGGAAGGACGCGGTGGTGCGGGGTGAGTCGTTGGACGGTGTCCTGGGCGGTGGCGATCAGGTGATCGAGGTAGCGCTGCACCACGAGCTGCCGGGTGTCTGCCTGGTCACGGATCAGTTCCCGGATGTGGGGGCGGATGCTGTAGATGTCGCCGCGTACGGGTTGGTGGCCGGTGTGTTCCAGCAGGTGCCGGGCCACGAGCTCGCGCAGCAGTCGCAGGGTTCGGTCGGCGGGCGTGAAGGTGGCGGCGGCCACGGCGAGGTGGTCGAGATCGGGCGAAGGGATCAGTGCGGTGTCCCGGAGCAGGCGCGCTTCGGGGTCGGGTAGCGATGCGAGGGCGACGGTGGAGGTAGCGGGGACACTGTCCAAGTCGTTTGCGGCGAGCGCGGCATGGGAGGCGAGTGAGCGTGCTGGGTTGAGGACCGCCGTGCCGGCGGCCAGGCCCAGGGCCAGGGGGATGCCCTGGCAGGTACGAGCGAGGGCCTCGGCGGCGGCCGGCTCGGCGCACACCCGGTCCTCGCCGAGGATTCGGGTGAGCAGCCGGAGAGCGTGGGCGGGCGCGAGTGGGCCCCGATGGTGATGGTGAGCACCGAGAGCGGCGAGTGCCGGCAACGGTGAACGGCTGGTGACGATGACCAGGCACTCGCTGGTGGCGGGGACCAGGGGGACCACCTGGTCGGCGGTGGCGGCGTCTTCCAGCACCACCAGCAGCCGCCGGGTGACGGCGAGGGACCGCCATAGTGCCTGCAAGTCCGATTCCTGTCAGGGGAGTTGTTGCACGTCTTGGTCTCCGAGCCCGCGCAGCAGGGAACGGGCGGTCTCGGCTGCGGGCGCCGGGCCGCCGACGCCTCCCGCGCGCAACTGGACGAGGAGCTGTCCGTCCGGGTAGCGCTTCGCCTGGTGGTGGCCCCAGCGCGAGATCAGAGCACTCTTGCCGATCCCGCCCGGCCCGGTGATGACGATCACCGGAGCGGTGCCCTCCGGCAGACTGGCGAGCATCCCGTCCAGGACGGCGACATCATGCTCGCGGTCGGTGAACACCCTGGTGACCGCTGCGAGTTGTCGTGGCACTTGCCGCGGCGGCGCGGTGCTGTGGAAGTGGATGTCACGAACCTGGCTCGCCTGGACGGCGTGGTGAACGCGGGCGCCGTCGATGCTGTTGGAGACGGTCGGCATGGATCGGTCGTCAGAACGAGGCAACGGTGCCGCCCCGGGGACTCGGAAGGGGAGGAGCGGACGGCATGCGGAGGGCGACGGCGGCGTTGACCAGCGCGAGGTGGCTCAGCCCCTGCGGGGTGTTGCCGAGCTGGCGGCCGGTAGCGGGGTCGTACTCCTCGGCGAGGATGCCGACGTCGTTCCGCAGGGCGAGTAGCGCGTCCATGCGCTCGCGGGCCTCGCCGGTGCGACCGATCAGCGCGAGCGCGGAGGCCAGCCAGAACGAGCACGCGAAGAACGCGCCCTCCTCGCCGGTGAGGCCGTCCGCGTTGGCGTCGGCGTTCGGCTGGGTTCGGTACCGCAGCACGAGGCCTTCGTAGGTGGCGAGTTCACGTTGGACGGCCTCGATGGTGCCGATCACCCGCTTGTCGTCGGGCGGAAGGAAGCCGGTCTGTGGCAGGAGCAGCAGGGAGGCGTCCAGTTCGCGGCTGCCGTAGGACTGCGTGAAGGTGTTGCGCTCCTCGTCGTAGCCCTGGGCGAGGACGGTGGCGTGGAGGAGCGTTGCGACCGCTCGCAGCCGGACCAGGGCGGCCCGGTCGTGGTCCGGCCGGCGCTGCAGGAGCCGGACGGTCCGGTCGATCGCGACCCAGGCCATGATCTTGGAGTGGGTGAAGTGACGTTCGGGCCCGCGGATCTCCCAGATTCCACGGTCCGGCTCGTGGGCGATGGCGGCGACGAGTTCGGCCAGCCCGAGCAGCAGCGCGTCGGCGGCGGCATCGGGTTCGAGGCCGGTGTCCTCGGCGGCCAGCAGGGTGTCCGCGACGTACCCGAAGACGTCGAGCTGGAGCTGGCCGGCCGCGCCGTTGCCGATCCGTACCGGGCGGGAGCCCTCGTAACCGGGTAGGTGGTCCAGAACGGTCTCGGTGAGACCGCTGCTGCCGTCGATCCGGTACATGATCCGTGCGGTGGTGGGGTTGCCGATCGTGTCGACCAGCCACGTCCGCCAGGCACGCGCCTGCTCCAGGAAGCGGCCGGCACGCAGCAGCTCCCGGAGGGTGAGCGCGGAGTCGCGCAGCCACGCGTAGCGGTAGTCCCAGTTGCGTTCGCCGCCGATCTGCTCCGGCAGCGAGGTGGTGGGGGCGGCGACGACCGCGCCGGTCGGCCGGTGGATGAGGGATCCGAGAACGGCCGCGGAGCCGAGGACGGCGTCGCGGTAGGGTCCGGTGTAGGTGACACGGGCGTTCCAGTCGGCCCACTCCCGAAGCGTGTCGGCGAGCGCCTGGTCGGCGTCGGGTACGGGCGGGACCGGGTCGCCGACGTTCTGCCAGGTCAAGGCGTAGGCGGCCTGCTGTCCCTCGGTCAGGACGATCTCGGAAGCGGCGGCTCCACGCCGTCGGGACCGGTGGGAGGGGCCGTCCAGCCACAGGATCGCGCCCCGGTGCTCGGCGGTGAAGCGTCGGGCGCCGTCGGGTCCGGTGACCTCGCGCAGGGCGGCGTGGGTGCGACCGTAGTCGGGGGCGACGACGATGCGGGAGGTGATGCTCACCCGACCGCGCAGACACCTGGCGATGCGGATCACCTGGGAGGGGCGCTCGGCTTCGGACGCGGGCATGAACTCGGTGACCTGCACGGTGCCCTCGGGGAGCTCCCAGACCTCGTCCAGGACCAGGCCGCCGTTTCGGTAGGCGCGGTGAGTGACGGGGAGGGGCTGAGCGGAGGTGGGAGAGAGCGACCAGTAGCCGTGGCGCCGGTCGCCGAGGAGGCTGGCGAACACCGCCGGCGAGTCGAACTCCGGCAGGCACAACCACGGGATCGAGCCGTGGAGGTCGACAAGGGCTGCGGAGCGGCCGTTGCCGACCGGGGCGTAGCCCTCGATCGGGAGGGGAACGGGCATGCGAAATCCTGGTGTTGGTGGAGAGGGAGGTGGTCAAGGGCGGGAGGGGTGTGCGTGGGCTGCTTCAGTAGCCGAAGGCCGGGTTCACGCCACCGGCCATGTCGGCTCGAGGTAGTGGGTGGGGCTCGCCGGGGCCAGGGTGACGATCCCGGTGATCACGGCGACGGCCGCAGCGTGGGTGCGGCTGCCGCGTCGTGAGAGCGCACGGACGACTCGTCCCTCGACCGCGCGGGCGGTGCGCAGGCTCAGTCCGACGCCGTTCGCCCCGGCCTCGCTCAGCGTCCCGGTACACATCAGGGCGGCCACGGCCCGCCCCGCCTGATCCAGTTCGGACAGGTGCGCGGGCAACTCGGTGCGTAGCCGCTCGGTGCTGATCGCCTCCGCCGTGATCAGGCGGACGACGAGGTGGGCGTCGTCCACGGCGGCGGCGCGTCGGCGTAGGTCGGCCAGGCGGGACTGGACGAGGTAATCCCCGGCATGGACCCGGTGACCGATCTCGGTGACGCTCAGCCCCTGGGCGGCCAGTTCGGCGATCTGGCGTTCCAACGCGTTCAACTCGGGCTGCGGAGCGCGCCGGGGCCCGGTGCCCGGCACGATGCTCGTGGTCGTCAGGATCCGTTGGAACCCGGCTTCTCCCGCCACGGGCGCCTGGTCGGCGGTGCACGCGATCAGCAGTTCGTCCATCGGTGTCCCGAGCAGGTGGGCTGCTTCCAGATAGGCGGCGGCGCCCCCGTATGCCCCCTGGCGGACGGCGCACGACCAGGCCGCTCCCAGGCCTACCGCCGTGACGGCACGGTCGGAATCGACTGACGTGGAGGGGAGCACCAGGGCGCATGGAAGACCGAGGGCCAGCGCCTGGTGCACCAGTCGCACGATGGCCGACGCTGCTCCGCGGGGCGGCGCCCCGGCCAGGACTTCTGCCAGCGACGGCACCTCCGGCAGGCCCGCCAGCGCACCGAGGTGCACGGCCAGACCATGCGCGGAGCGCAGCATCGCGACCGCGCGCTCCAGTGGATCAAGGCGCTCGGGTCCGGCTTGCGCTTCGCCTTCGGGCGCGGACGCACCGGTGCCCTGCCTCGTCCGGTATTGCGCGGTGCCGGACTGGCCCCAACCAGCCGTCCTGGGCGTGATCAGGTCGGCCAGGGTGTCCCCGGCCGGATCGATCAGCTGGTGTTCGAGCGCCTGACGGACGGCGACAACGCGCTTGGAGGCACCGAGCGCGTCCAACACGGCATCCTCGTAGAGTTCCGCCGCGCCATCCCGGACCTCCAGCGCGCGGGCGACGTCGCGGCGATTCCCACCCTGCCCCCAGATCCGCAGGATCAACTTCTGCTCGTCCGACAGCACCGGAGCAGCACCTACCGGGGCCGAGCGGGGGAGCAGACCGGACTGCCACGCCCGCACGAAGGCGTGGACCCGGTTCGTCGTCTCCAGCCGGTCGTACACCTGCCGCAGGTAACCCTTGACGGTATCGACGCCCAGATTCATCGCCGCGCCGATCGCCGCGTTCGTCATCCCGAAGCCGGCCCTGTCCAACACCGCGACCTGCTGCGCGGTCAGAGCCGTGGGCGGCACCTTCGTCTGCATCAGCCGATCACTCCGACCACGGGATTCAGCGGCACCCTGGGACCTCCGGCAATCCGGATGCGGCGCGGCATCAGCGCGCCCCCGCCGGCTGCCGGAGCTCGCCGAGCCTCACGTCCGGCCAGTCGGCGCCCAGAGCCCGCAGCGACACCAGGCCGGTCAGCACGGCCGCCGCGCTCGCCTGCTCCCGCGACCGAACCCCGAGCGTCCGCAGGATCGTCTGGACGTAGGTCTTCACCGTGTTCACGGTCAGCCCCAGCCGCTGTGCGATGGTGGCCGCGTCCTCGCCGCCGACCAGACCGGCGAGGACCTCGACCTGCTGCGCGGACAGCGACTTGCCGGTGGGGTTCAACGCGTGCACGTCCGTCACCACGCCCCAGCCCGCGCCCAAGGCGGAGGCGTGGAAGCGCGACTTCGCACCGACCTTAGCCAGCAGGGCGAGGATTGCCGCACCGACCTTGGCCTCCTCGATTCCGGTGGCGCGGCTGGTCGCGCCGAACAGGGCACCGCAGGCCACCTGTCGCAGAAGAAGGACATCGGCGTCGGACAGATCGGGCTTGGTGGGGATGGGAGCGGGCATGGAGGACCTCCAACAGGAGCGGGGTCGTGACGGGTGTGAGGTGAGGCAGGGGCTACCGAGCGGGCTTCGGCTGGTCGAGAGCGGCCAGCAACGAGGGGCCGATCCGCCGGGCGGCCTGGGAGCCGATGGTCAGGACGAGGTCGCCCTGTTGCACGAGGCGGCAACCAGGTGCGCGGGGCCTTGTCGGTGCAGGTCGGGCTCGAAGCGGATCAGCGTGCCGGTGGAACCGGCGTTGAGGATGGATTCGCTCCCGTCGGCGTGGTTCTGACCGCGGGGGAACGTCGAGTGGACGGGAAGCAGCACGGCCTGGTCGGCGGCGCCCAGAGCTTCGGCGATCAGACCGGCAAGGGCGTTCGACCGAAGGTGCCCGGACGGCTCGTACACCGCCACGACCGCGCCCTCGGTGAGCATCCGGGCACCCTGGAGGTCGGCAGCGATTTCCCTAGGGTGCACAGCCCGGGACTCGACGACATCGATGCCGCCGTTCGAACCGAGCCGGGTCAGCGAGTGTTCGACGCCCGCGAACGCGCTCAGCCCGTCCACCAGTTCCTGGCCGGGAACGCCGAGTGCCCAGCCCGCGGCCCACGCCGCCGCCACGGCCATGGCGTCGTTCGCTCCGGTGACCGGAACGGTGAACGTGTGCTGCTCGCCGCCGGCCTGGACGGTGACGCGGTAGTGGTCCCCGGTCCAGAACTTCCCGAGGACCTGCACGTCCAGGTCGGTGCCGCGACCCACGGTCACCACCCTCGGCCCGGGGCGCCGGTGCAGCCGGTCCACAAGCGCTTGGCAGCCGGGCTGGGCTGCCCACACCACCACGGTGTCGCTGCGCCTGGCGAGGGCCTCCATCTGGTCCAGCGCCTCCTCCTGGTTCCAGAAGGCCGGCGGCGCCGCATCCACGGCGGTGACCAGCGTCACCGTCGGGCTCAACCCTTCGCCGAGGGTTCGGAAGCGCCAACCGGGCGGTGAGGTCTCGTGGCTGGAGCTGTCCGGGCAGAGGTCCACCACCAGAACCTCTCCGCCGCCGTCGTAGCCGGCGGAGTCCCCCTTCGGAGCCTCCGCGAGGATCCAACCGGGATCGCGGCTGACGAGCGCGCAGGTGAGCGCGGCGGCAGCCATGGTCGTCGAATGGCTACCGGCGACGGCGACCGTGATCGGTGCCGTGCCGGCCAGCAGCTCGACGGCCCGTGCGTAGCCCATCATGGGCAGGCCGTGGCCAGCGATGTGGCTGGTGATGTCGTGGGTCACGGTGTTGTCGCCGCCCCAGATCAAGGAAGCCGTACCGGGGGCGGCCGCGCGGAGAACGGCCCCGCGGCGCTCAAGCTGCTCGACCCACTCGGGACGAAGGCAGGCCTGCACGGGCGAGATCGTGACCCGGGCGTGGCGCCGGGCGAGGTAGGAGGCCAGTCCGGCCATGCCGGGGCTGAGCGGGTCGGGGATGTGCACGGTGCCGAGAACCTCGGGCAGTGGCAGCGGGCGTCGGGGGCGGGCGGGGCCCTTGGCGGGGGAGATCGGGTTCACGCCGCAGCCCCCACGGCGACGGCGCTGTCAGCCAGTTCGACGAGCCGGGCGGCGACATCGCCCAGCTGCGCGTTCTTCTCGCACACCACGGCGAGCATCGAGTGGTCGTTGGCGCCGACGAGGATCAGCGTGCGGCCGGACCGGTCTTCGATCACGCTGTGACCCCAGGGACCGGGGTGGGCGGTGCGACTGCCGATGATCTCGGCGCTGCGGTTGCTCACGGCGAGAAGCGCCGCCATGACGGCCGCCCAGCGGTCGGCCTCGTCTTCGTCGACCCCGGGTGAACTGCCGAGGACCAGCCCCTCGGGGCTGACGTGGATGGCGGCGATGGTGCCGGCGATGCCGGTGACCAAGTCCTTCAGGAACTGCGGATGGCGCAACACGTGAGCCTCCTTGGCCAGAGCGAACGTGGGGGGTGGGGTCGAAGCGCGTGGATCGGCTGGGACCCGGTGGGATCGCCGGGGTGGCGTCTCCCACACGTTCAGAGTGGCCAAGGGGACAGTGGGAGTGGGAGGGGGTGGATGGGGACAACTCCGGGACGCCCCGGTTGTCCCCATCAATGGAGCCGGGTGGGCTCGAAGGCCGACACGAACCGGGGGCAGTGAGGCGCGATCCCACCCTCATCGGCGAACGGGCGATGTGGCGCGGTCGGAACCCGGTCCGGATGACTACGAGATCAGATGACGGTCCAGCCCCAGGGCCGAGCACCCTCCCGGCCTTGGATGCACGCGAGGCGATAGTGGGCCTGGTCGCGATGCCGCGCGGGGTCGGCCGCGGCGAGTTGGAGGGCGAAGCAGGTGACGCGCAGCTCGCGGATGTCGCGCAGGACCGGGTAGCTCGGCCACTCCGTGACGTCGTCGCCGTAGGCGGTGCAGATCGCCTTGTACTGCTTCGCCGTCACGCTGCCGAAGCTCGTGAAGCCGGCCGCCATCGTCGCGAGGTCGTACTCGCGCCGTCCTCGCGAGGAGCGCTCGAAGTCGAGCAGGTACGTGGTGGTCGCGGTGACCGCGGTGTTGCCGCCCCAGGCGTCTCCGTGGACCACGCAGAGCGGCCGGCCGGCGGGAAGCTCGTCCCACGCGGCCTGCAGCTCGGCGAGGTACCCCCGCAGCCAGCGGCGCTGGTGCTCGTGGAGGGTGACCGCTTCGTCGATCCGTTCGGCGAGCCGGACGAGTGGATCGAGGCGGCCGAGATCGATGTCCTCGGGCACCGGCAAGTCGTGCAACCTGCGGAGAAGGGGCGCCATGTCGGCGCCAGTGCCCGGGCGGTGGGGCGGCAGTTCGTGCCAGAAGGTGACGGGCCGGTCGCCGACGAGGACGGGAGCGGAGAGCGCTTCCAGCGGACGGACGACCGGAAGGCCGCTGTCGTGGAGCCACCGGGCTATCGCGATCTCCTGCACCGCCGCGGACTGCTGGCCACTCCGGGCGACGCGGGCCACCACACCGTCAGGGAGACGCCACAACGCGTTCTCACCCAGTCTGATCAACTCGGCGCCGTCGGCGGCCAAACCGGCGTTGGCACACGCACTGAGCAGGATGGCGTGGGAGTCGCTCGCAGGGGTCACTCGCCTACCGTAGCGGCGATCTGGTGGCGCAGGACCTGGAGCCTGGTGTGCTGTCCGTACCGAAGCGCGAGCTTCGCCAGATCCTGGAGGTCCCGTGAAGCTCGGTGCGAACGGAGCTGGGCGACCTCGGCCACGGCCCGCTCGGCCTCCGGCAGCGCGGCGTCGGGGTACCCCGTGACCAGCAGCAGGCCGGCGAGCTTGGTACGGCTGAACGTTCTGGAGCGGGCGAACGGCTGGGAGTGCCCGTCGACGGCCGTCCTGAGCCGATCGAGGGCGTCGTCGACCGTGTGCCCCGCGAGTGCGAGGTCGTAGACGGCGTGACCGGTGTCGCCGTGGTGCTGGGCGTCGTCGTAGTAAGTCATCCAGCGCGACTCCTCGGCGGCCTGGAGCTGGGCGTACGCTTCGTCGGACCGTCCGATGGCCGTGAGAGCGGCCTGGGGGTTGCCCAACCTGGCGTGCCCTCGCGCCGCGGCGTTGTGCAGCATGGCGCGCTCGGCCGGGGAGAGCCGGTCGGACCGAACGAGGCCCAACTCCGCCAGGGTGACGCCGTCGTCGTAGTGCTCGCACCAAGTGGCGAGCCGGGAACGCAGGTTGTACGAGACCGCGCGTGCGGACCAGTCGCCTGCCTCCTCCGCGAGGTCGGTCGCCCACCGAAGGCGCCGGCCGGCCTCGGCGAACTCTCCCGCGTCGAGTAGAACGGCACCGGCGGCCGAGGCCAGACGGCTCACGGCGGTGAGCAACTCCGGTCGCAAGGCGCCACTGCACGGCGCCGAGGTGAGAGCCTCGGCCCACCGGAGCTGTGCGACGGCTGTCTCCCGCACGAGTCCGCCTCCGCCGTGCAGGTTGTCCCAACTACGCAGGACCGCGGCTGCGGATCGTACGTGGGCCACGTCCCCCGGGCGCACCGTCGCCCCTGGCTCCGGACCGATGGGTGTCGGGACGACGACAGGGACGGGGACGTTCGAAGGCCCCGCGGAGGGGGTCGGCGTCGTCGTGACGGCGGGGTCGCTCCCGCCACGGGGGTCCACCCGCATGTACACCAGCACGAGGCTGCGGGTGAGCGCTCCGCCGGTGTCCAGAGCGACGTCGAGCGCCTCGGTGTGATGCTGCAGGCACCTGCGTTCACCGCGCTCCATCTTGCCGATCAGGTCGCCGCTGAGGTGGGCCCGTTCGCCGAGCTCGTCCTGACCGAGGCCCCTCAGCGTGCGCCACTGTCGGATCTCGTTGCCCAGCCACTCCTCAGGCGAACGCTCCGGATGGAGCGTGTTGGGTCGTGCCGCCACCTTGGCCCCCTCAACCCGGGATGGGGACAAGCTCGTTGTCTCCATCCCGGGGAAGATCTCTTACCTGGACAGGGAACCAGTGGTTCCCTACATCTGTCGCAACGGATCCGGCGCCTTCGTCAACGTCGGTCAGCCTGGTGCTCGGCCTCGTCGAGGTCCGGTTCGAACTCGCCGTCCTGGCATCCTCGGACGAAGGCGATCCACTCCGCCGAGGTGAAGAAGAGCACCTTCCCCGTGGCCGAGTGCCGAAGCGCAGTGGCGCCGTCCGCAAGGCGCGCTACCTCCAGACGGTCCGCGGGATCGCTGCCCGGGGCCGCCATCCACCGGGCCGTGCGGAGGTCGAGCGTGTAGAGGTCGGCCTTGGCAGCCGGCACGTACGTCGTCACGCTTCTTCCAGGGTGCCGGCCACGAGGGCGCGGACGAACGAGCGCACCTGATCGGCGCCGGATCGGAGCGCCGGGATCTCCGGGTTCTTCGAGTCGCGGATGGCGATGGCCGGCAACCCAGGGACGGCCGCCACTTCGACGCAGTTGCTGTTGTTCGCGGTGTAACTGCTCTTGTGCCAGCGCACGTCGTCGAGCGGGACGGCGTAGAGGCGGTTCGTTTCGATCATGATGCGGTCAGTCTTCTCTCGGTCTGTTCGATGAGCGTCAGCGACTCCTGGGGGCCGAGGGCGGCACGCAGGAGGTAGGTGTGGAGACGGGCAAGACGCCGAAGTCCAAGCGCGTCGTCAACCACGATCGTCCCCGTGACGGCCTCGGCGAAGGCGGTGTCCGGCGCATCCTGGCCGTTGCCCTGGAACAGGGTGAACGCGCCGGTCAAGGCGCCTTCGGCTCCTCGGTCGAACGGGACGACTCGAAGGTCCACGGTCTCCAAGCGGCAGACGTCCTGGAGGTGACGGAGCTGCGCTGTCTGAACCGCCGCTCCTCCCACCTCGAACTCCAACGCCGCCTGGGTGATGACGGCCGTCAGTCGAAGGGGGACCTCGTCATACAGGCGACGCTGCCTCATTTGCTTGACCTCGACCAGGCCGTCGACCTGGTCCGGGCCGAGTGCCGCGAATCCGACCTCGGTGACGGCGCGGGCGTAGGCCTCGGTCTGCAACAGGGCAGGTATGTACGCGATCTGGTACTCGGCCGCGGAGGCGGCCTCGTGCTCGTAGGAGATGAACTCCGTGTACCTGCTGCTGAGGACGTCCGCGTAGGCGTCCCACCACATGGCCGTGCGCGCCCGTCCTCGACGGAAGAGCGCCTCCAGGTGGTCCCGGTCCGGCTCCGAGACGTCGAAGAGGTCCATGAGGGCCTCGAAGTCGGCTGGGGTGGCGCTGCGCTTGCCGGTCTCGACCCGCGTGATCTTGGAAGTGCTGCACCCGATCCGGTCGCCGACCTCTTGGGCTGTCCAGCCGACGGCTTCGCGTCGGCGCCGCAAGTCGGCGCCGAACCTGCTGCGCGCAGCGAGGGGCTGCTGTGGGACGGCTGGCGCCATCGATCCCTCCACGAAGCCGTGATCCAAGGGCTCTGTCGATGCGTCAGCTTAGCGGCTGCGTGTGCACGGCACATGTGCGGCAAGAGAATTGGCATTTTGCCAGTCACCTGCTTGACGGCGCGAGGGGGAGGCGGGAACCTGATGGCGGTGACGCACTGCATCGACTCAGATGCGGATTGCCACCCCTCATTTGCTTGCTCCCAGCGACCTCGTGACGTCTTGCCGAGGTCTGCCCCAGGGTCCCCACCTTCTCCGTCCCTCAGGTGACCAGCCGGTGGAACGACCCGCTCTCGGTCTTGGTGCGCCCCGCCGCGTTCGTCTCGGTCGGGCACACGTCAGTGTCCGTTCTGCGGGGGCAGGCGCAGGCCATGGCTACGGCGGCGACGCCAAGTTGCCCCATTGGAAGGCGAGAAGTGTGAACCAGGAGACGCGAACGGACTCGTCCCGAGGGGACGGCGTGGCGGAGGGCGCGCTGGTGGAGCAGATCGTGAAGGCCACAGGCCGCACGGGCAGCGCACCGCTGCTGATCCTCGGCGCCTTCGAACGTGTGGGCTCGAACTGGGTCAGCGACCAGCTTCGAGCCTCGATGCAGCAGCACAACGAGCCCTTCCGGCAGCAACTCGGAGCGGCGCACCCGATGTCGGCCCTGAACCCACGGCCGGAGTCCGAGCTGACCGCCCTCAATCGGCACCACCTGGCCTGCGCACTCCACGACCTCCACGGGGAGCATCGGCACGCGGTCAAGGAGACCAACCTGTTCTTCGCGAACAGGTCGGTCACCGGGCTGCTGCCGGACTCCCCAGTCCTGGTCCTCACCCGTGCACCGCTCGGCATCGCCTCCTCGTTCGAGCGCGGTGGCCTGTGGCGGCGCTGGGCCTACGCGGAGCGCTACCTCGGCCTGGCCCGCACTGCCAGGACGCCGCGATGGCGGGACTGGTCGCCGCTGCTGCCCCTGGACGATCCGCAGCCGCCGGTGGCGCTCGCCCGGATGATCGCCGTCAACGCCCTGCTGCTCGCCGAGGCATTGCGTGCGGACCTCGCCGGATGCGGACGTCCTCTTGCTCACCTGTCGTACGAGCGACACGTCACCGCGCCTGCGGAAGTCCGGTCCGGGCTCGCCGAATTCCTGGGCGTCCGCCCGACTACACCGTCCGGTGAGGCGAAGCGTGGGGATGGCGGGCACTTCGACACCAGCCGGTCGAAGAGCGAACTGGTCGCCGAACTTCCGGCGAGCAGCGCCGCTTTGGTCCGTCATCACGTCGCCACCGCTCTGGCCCGTGCCACCGCGATCGTGGACGCGGCGACGGTGAAGACCGCGAGCCACTGGCTGGCCGGGGACGACGAGTACGAGCTGCGGGAGCCCCGCGAGCGCACTCGGCGGCCTGCGGGCGCGCCGGCGTCGGCGGATCCTCGGCCGCCGAGCGTGGGCTACCGTCGCACGGGGCTGAGCCCGGTGATGTGGCGCAATCTGCTGATCTCGAACCTGGAGATGGCCGACCTGCTGAACGCCCTGCTGGAGGCTGGCCTGGAGAACACCCGGCACGGCACGCACCTGCTGATCAATCCGATGCCGCACGAGCGCGGCGGCCGCCTCCACCAGGACCAGGGTCGAAGGTGGAGGCCCAGCCCCGGGTTCGAACGACACCCCGCCTACTGGGTCACGTGGTTGGGCGCCGCCGCGCTCGCAGCCTGGCACGGTGCACGGCTGCCCACCCGCGAGGAGGCCCTCGCCGCGGTCGCCATGGCGGGTCCCGGATACAACACCGGCTATGCGTTCGGAGACACCACCTCGGTGGTGGAGCCCGGCAGGGGCACCGCGCAGATCCACCACCTGACGGGAAACGTCCAGATCTGGTGCGCCGACGGGCCGGACACCGGCGACGAGCCCCCGCTTCGCCGGTACCTGTTCGGTTCCGCCTGGAACACCCCGGGCGACAGCGGGACGGTCGAGGAACACCGGTCGCGCTTCCTGCTCGGGTCCTCGCGCGGCGTCGGGGTGCGTCTGGTGCGCGGCCCGGACACCTGCGCCGCTGACGCGCTCGGTGCCTGGGAGATCGCGCAGCGGATCGTCGGCTGGATCGGCGACCTCGACGAGCTGGACCGGACGCCGGGCGAGCTGGACAGCCTCCTGGTGGACGTGCTCACCCGGCCCGCCGGCACGAGGTCATAGCCCGATGTTCGACTTCGGCCCCATGTACGAGCCGGCACCGGGCCAACCGGCCCTGGCCAGTTCCACGAACCGCTCGGAGAAGCCGTGACCGGGGAGGTCATCGACCTTCACCCACTCCACGCCCCGGATCGGCCGGGTGTCGGCACCGTCCGCGACGTCGCCGATACGGCCGCCAGTCACCTCGACCTCGAACGAGATGTGCACGACGCCGGCCGCGGTGACGTCGCAGACGTACAACAGGCGACCGACCTCGACGTCGAGTCCGGTCTCCTCGCGCATCTCCCGGCGCAGGGCCTGGGTCAGCGTCTCGCCGTCCTCGGCCTTCCCGCCGGGCAGGGACCACGTCCGGGGCCCCTCGGTGTCCTGGTTCAGCAGCAGCATCTGGCCGTCCCGCACCGCGATGCCCGTCACACGTGTATGCATGCGCGCACCGTACCGCGTCCCAACACCGCTAGGAGAACGGTCCGTTGAAGAATTCCCCCATCCCCGTGGTCATTGCCGCCGGTGGGCTGGGCACCCGTGTGGCCGGCTGGTCGCGAATGCTGCCCAAGGAGTTTCGCCCGGTCGGGGGACAGCCCGGCCTGCTCCACGTGCTCGAAGAGGCGGTGGCCGGCGGTGCCGAGCGCGCGGTCGTCGTGCACCACCCGTACTACGCGGGCTTCTACGCCTGGCCCTGCCACGCGCTGTCACCCGACGCCCACCGGCGCTACCAGGAGGCGGCCGGCACGCGACCGATCGGGCCGCCGCCGGCCGCCGGCCTGAACGTCGAGTTCGTAGCGCAGCGGGGACGGTACGCTGACCTCACGTCCGTGCTCAACGGGTCCGCCCACCTGCGCACCGGCAACCTGGTGTTCGCCTTCGCCGACAACATCGACCTCACCCACTCCGCGCTCGCCACCCTGCTGGACCAGACGGACCCCGAGCATCCGGCCGTGCTGACGGCACCCTTCGACGCGGCGGAGGCCGCTCGGCACGGCGTCGTCGTGTGCACCGGTGTCGGGCCGGTGCGGACCATGGCCGGCCTGGTCGAGAAGCCCGGTCCGGTCGAGGCGGCCCGCCTGCTGGACGAGCACGGGCAGGACAACCTGCGACTCCTCCAAGGCCCGGGGCGTGCCACCCCCGGCCTCGTGCACCACTTCGCGGCCACTGCCCGTCACGCCGGCCACGCGGAACCGAAGCTGTCCCTCGCCGTTGCCGGCTACGCCCGAAACCACGTTGTTCAGGTCGTCACCGCCGAGTTGATGGTGGACCTCGGCGCCCCCGAGTCATCCGCGGAAGCCGGCGTCGCGTGAGGTGCCGCTACCTCGGAGCGGCACCTCACGGAGCTGCGGTCAGACGCCGTGGAAGGCGACGATGAACCGCAGCTGCCGATTGCGCAGCGGGGCCAGGGCCATGATGCGGACGGGGACCTCGCCGGCGCCACCGTGCGGGATTCGCATGTGCCTGATGTCGCCGTCCGGGGGCTCGTAGAAGTCGTGCCGGTCCCAGAGCTCCTGGGCCTCGGGGCAGCCCTCCAGGATGTCGGCGACCAGCTTCTTCAACTGCTCGTTGTCGGGGTACTGGGCGGCGGCAGTGCGGATCTGGGCGAGGAAGGGGACAGCCCAACTCTCCTTCCAGTTGACCAGCTGCTCGCGGGCTCCCGGGTAGAGGAACGCCCACCGCATGATGTTGCGCTCGTAAACCCAGGGGTACATCTCCCGGGACGGATTGTTGTGCGCCACGACGTTCCAGGCGACGTCCGATATGTACGCGGGGTGGGGGAGCATCTTGTCGAGAAGGCGCTGCATGTCTGCGTCCATGGCGGCCATGGCGTCGGGCTCCGTGTCTCGCGGGGCGGGGGCGCGCCCAGTGGCGTGGTGGTACAGGGCGAGGCGTTCCGCATCATTGAGCCGGAACGTGAAAGCCAGACGTTCGAGAATTGCGTCGGAGAATTGGGCGGATTCTCCGGCTTCCAGCTTCGAGTACCACTTGACGCTGATTCCGGCCAGTCGGGCGACCTCCGTCTTGGAAAGTTCCCGTGTGCGGCGGGTGGGGCTCGTGACCAGGCCGGGGATGGAGTTGGGATCTGTCCGCTGACGCCAGCACTGGACCATGCTGGCGAGCGTCTGATCACGAGCCGCAAGGCGCTCGAAGTCGGTGCTGATGGCAACCGATTCTAGGCATCGCCGACGGGCGGGTCGGCGCCGACAGGCGTGTGGGGAAAGCCACATTGGCGCAATCGTGGGCATAGTCGTTTTGTTTTCAACTAGAGCCCGTTCTGGAGTGATGAATCATCATTTGACCAAGCGTTTGGGGTGGGCTGGTGACTAGTCGTCAATAGCCCCTGACCGCTTCTGTGATGGTGAAAGTTGGGGCGTTGCGGAAAATATCCGTTAAATTACTCTGGGTTATCTACGCGCGTAGTCTGGAACTCCGAGTTCGCGAACTCCGACTTCCGGAACTGGTACTTCTGGAAGTGAGAGTTCCCGTCGAGGGCTGGCATCGTGAGGGCCGCCGGGCTGCGGACGGACCGCTCGGCGACCCACACCACGAAGGAGAGTCCCCATGTCTCGCTCGGCCCTGATCGTCGGAGGTAGTCGAGGTATCGGCCTCGCAGTGGCGCAGAGGCTTGCCGCAGACGGCGCCACCGTGGCGGTCGCCTCCCGCAGCGGGCTCGCCCCCGAGGGGCTCCTCGGCGTGGAGTGCGACGTGACGTCCACCGAGTCCGTCGACGCCGCGTTCACGGCGGTCGAGGGTGTCCAGGGGCCGGTCGAGATCCTCGTCGTCAACGCCGGCATCACCCGGGACACACTGCTGCTGCGCATGTCCGAGGACGACTTCGAGGCCACCCTCCAGACGAACCTGGCCGGCGCCTACCGGGCCGCCAAGCGCGCCGCCCGGGGAATGCTGCGTGCGAAGCGCGGCCGGCTGATCTTCATCTCGTCCGCCGTCGCCATGACTGGTGAGTGGGCGTTCTGTGAGCATTTATCGGTCAGTGCTTGGTCCTGACGGCGACTCATCAGGGACCTGCCGAGATGTCGCATCAGGCGGCGCTCAG